>CAZEAN010000096.1:0-21632 GCA_964510225.1 uncultured Isosphaeraceae bacterium | reverse complement strand
TTCCTCCGGTCTCGCCGAAGAAGCACGTGCGGGTAATACACGCACCTGCGAAGTCAACACCACAGGTGCCTAAGAAGCATGTACCTGTGAAGTCAATGCCACAAACGCCGTCCAAGAAGGTGGTCCTAAGCCACCCTCAACAACCGACTAAGGGCGGACACGGTCATTGATTCGCATAGCTAGGTGAATTAATTGACCTCAGTGCAGTGGATCTCAAGTCATCAGAGTCTGGTTGGGTGCTTCGTAATCCACCCAGAACTCTTCTGAGTTTTGCTTGGGTTGCCCTAAGAATCTGAAATCCCCCGAGACTGTTCGCCCGACGGCACAGTTTCGGGGGATTTCTTAGTTTGAGCGCTGCTTCTTTAGAAGCGATTCCATGACAGGACCGATCACTTCCAGTACATCGCCCGGGACGATCTGAAGACCGTATTTTCGTCCCATCGACTGGTAGTTAATGACGCTCCGGCCACCAACAATCACGGGAGCGCCCCGGACTTCTCCGAGTTCCTGGAATCGTTTGGTGATATTCCGAGAAAGGGAGAGTGAGACTCCGACGGCAATCGGTTGCCAGAGATCGATCGCACACTGGATTGCCTCAACCGGAACATCCGCTCCCAGGTTAATGGCGCGCCAGCCCCGTAGTTCCAAGGCAAGACTCAAGAGCGCTACTCCGCCCTCGTGGGCATCGCCTTGAACCGCCAACGTGAGGACGTTCCCTCGAGGATCTTGGTTCGAACTTTGGACGAGGTCGAGAAGTGTTCCGAGTTTCCTGAGCAAGAACACCGAGAGAGACCGGGTTTCGCAGAGATTGGAATCGCCACGGAACCAGAGTTCACCCGTTTCGGTTAACGCAGGGACGAGAATCGAGGCAGCTACGGACTCCGGGGTCCCACAGTCTAGCGCCTCTTGGAAGACCAGCTCGGCCTCGCGAAAATCGGCCTGACGGAGTGCCCGAATCACGCGTTCAGCGACTTCAAGGCGGGTGGTCACCACCGAAGTTCTTGATGTTGCCGATCGACATGGCGAGTCGCGGACCTCGACGATTACTTTCCCTAGCGACTCACCATTACGGATCCGCTGGGCGACTTCTTGGAGTCGGCAAACTTGGTCTGCGAGATAGCGCCTATGGCCGGAATCGGTCCGGACCGGATTCGGGAAACCGTAGCGCCGTTCCCAGACCCGAAGCGTGTGACAATTGATCCCGGTGAGTTTCGAGACCGCTGCGATAGGATAGGGTGCGATGCGTTGAGAAAAGTTCACGGTTAGAGACCTCAATTAACCGGGAACGAGTACGTACGATGCTACAGGTCAAAAGGATGTTCAGTGCTTGAACTCTCCGCATCCGTGAGCGACTATTCTGACCTGAATTCGCTCTGGATCAATAAAGACGAATCAGGGACGCACGACTCGAACATAGAGGCAAGTTTGGGATCTCTTAAAGTATTCCAATCATCAACGATTATTGCAAGTCTGCAGTGATTGTTGTGTTGCCAACTCACCCGATTATAGGTCCCAATTCGATCGCTTGTGCTTGATGTTAAGTCATTCCTGGAAATTCACTCGCTATCAACATCAAGGTGTTGATTGATGACAACATGCTCGGACATGTGGGAAGAACTGAAATAGTCTGACGATAGAGGGAATTCGTTCAACTGTTGTGGTTTGCTTTCCCCTAGAGGCTCGATGCCTAGAGAAGCCGTGCCTCGCATCGCCGAATGGCACCGGAGGAACCGATGTTCAAACGTACAAGAAATACCAAGCCTGGCCGTGGACGCATTTCGTCTGTAAGACGTCCGGAGGTGGAAGGGCTTGAGGAACGGATGCTTTTATACTCGACTTTCGGCGGCGAATGGGCATTTGGAGAACGGATTACGTACAGCTTCGCTCCTGACAATACCGACGTTGGCGGAGTCTCAAGCGCGCTGTTTAGCGAATTGCAGAGCCAAGGGATCTCGGAGTCAGTCTGGAAAGATGAACTTCGTCAAGCAGCAGCGCTTTGGCAGTCAGTTGCCGACATCAATGTCGTTGAGGTCAGCGATTCCGGTCATGCCATTGGGATTTCAGGGAACCAGCAGAATGACTCGCGATTCGGTGATGTCCGGTTTACCTCCATCCCAGCGGCTGCAGGGACTCTCGGCTATGCATACCTCCCGCCACCATTTAACGGGGGTACTCGTGCCGGTGATATCGTTCTTAATTCTAATGTCAGCTGGAACGTCAATGCAACTTACGACCTTCAGACCGTCGGAATCCATGAATTTGGCCACTCGCTAGGACTGGATCACAGCACCCAGTCCTCAGCCGTGATGTACGGCACTTACAACGGGATCAAGCAAACGCTGACCTCAGATGATATTGCTGGGATCCGTTCGATCTATGGTACTCGACCTGAGGATTGGCTGGATCAATACCAGTCCAACGATACCGTCTGGTCGGCGATCAACGTCAGCAGTTTGATGAGCAATGACAAGGTGACTCTTGCTGACCTTGATATCACATCCAACGCCGACTCTGACTGGTTCTATGTCCAAGCACCGAGCACCGCGAGCGGAACAATGACGATTACGATGCAGTCGTCGGAACTCAGCTCGTTAAGCCCTCGATTCCAGGTGTACAACAGCGCCTTGCAACTTGCCGGCTGGACCTATGTTCCAAACCCAAGCCAAGCTTTCGGCGGAACGATCTCGCTGACGTTTAGCGGGGTCGGGCCTGGGACCGGAGTTTACATCAAGGCGATGGGGTGGAACGGCTCCAGTAGTGGTGTCAATGGGATTGGATCCTATGCGTTGCAAGCGGACTTCTCTGGTGCAGGAGCACCGGCTTCGATCGTCTCGCCACCAAATACCACCGTCGCCGAGCAACCTGACCAGGGTGGTGGTACAAGCAACCTAGGATTGCTTTCCGAAATCGCCGGTGAATTGAATGTCGGAACCGAAGGATTCTTCGAACTCGTCGCTGCCGACCCAGGTCAGTTTGATCCTTCAGAGTTACAAGGCGTTGACTGGGTTGATGTTGTCGATACCAGCGCCTCTTACGGCGAGCTTGAGTTTACGCAGCCTACGTTCAGTGCATTCCGAACCTTCTATCGAGGGATCGGAGAAAGCGTTGATATTAGGATGTTAGTCTTCGCTGGAATGGAGCAGTGGTTCCAACGCTTTATTGAGGTCCGCTCGACCGATGAGGGTGATCATCCCGGTCCACGGGACTTTCTCAGCGTGACACTGCCAACTGAAGCGAACCTGCTGACTTAAATAGCTCATGATCGGACTTTGGGCTGAGGTGGATCGGTGGCCCAAAGTCCAATTCGTAACCTACGCTTCTAAGTAATTTGGGTCCGACGGTCAGTACGTCGATCGCCGACCGCACTTGTCGGCGATTTGAGAGGTGACTCCAATGAAACTGATACAACCTTACCAGCGAGTTCGTCAACGCGATCGACCCAAAATCGATCCGCTTGAGCCAAGAATCGTCTTGTCGAGTCCATCAACCCTCGACGTGCCCGCCATTGAAGAACTCCCTGTTCTTATCACTGACGTCGGCGGGGTCACCGAACTTCCGGGATCATCGAATGGGATGGAGGAAGTCACGCTGTTTCCAGGAGCTGAGACTGATCCGAATCAGGGCGGACCAGTCTTCAACCCGACTCCGCCGGACTCGTTTGATTCGACCACTCCACCGATCGATCCCGAGGGTCCTGGTTTGACTCCTCCGATCGACGACACAATACCCAATCCGCCGGAGGATCTTCCTATACCGCTCCCTCCGGTCTCCGAGGATCCGGGGCTTATACCTGATCCCGCTGATTCCCCAGAACTCGGACCGCCATTCCCAGATCCGGACCCGCTCGATGAGTTTCCAGCGCCGCCAGCCCCAGTCGATCCTGGTGAGCTTGATCCCCCAGTCCCTGATCCCGACTTAGAAGTCCCGACACCACCGGACCAAACTCCGTTTCCAGTCCCAGACCCAGTCGACGAACTGCCTCCGCCACCGGATCCTCTCGATCCTGGTGAGCTTGATCCCTTGGACCCCGACCCCGAAATTGAGGATCCAGACGAGCCGACCATACCGCCGTTCCCGATTCCAGACCCTGATGTTGAGGTGCCGACACCACCGGACCCAACCCCGTTTCCAGTTCCTGATCCAGCCGACGAAACTCCAGTGCCTCCGGATCCCGTCGAGCCAAGCGATCCAGGCTTCCCGGTTCCTGATCCCGGCGCTGAGGTTCCAACCCCTCCTGATCCATTCCCGTTCCCCGAGCCAGGACCAGTCGACGAAGTCCCGGAACCTCCCGATCCAATTGATCCCGGTGATTTTGAACCTCCAAACGTAGATCCGGACATCGAGCCACCAGATTCCCCAGAACCACCTGAATTCCCAGTTCCGGACCCGGACCTTGAGGTACCTACTCCTTCCGATCCAATCCCGTTTCCCACACCGGAACCGGGACCAGGGCCCGTTGATGAGGTTCCAATTCCTCCCGAACCATCTCCGTTTCCAGTCCCAGATCCGTCCGACGGTCCGTCTCAACCCCCTGGACCGATTGATCCCGGAGACCTTGAACCTCCAGAAGACCCGACTGTTCCTGACCTCTTCCCAGTTGCGGATCCAGAACTTGTCACTGTGTCCCCAGCAGATGGCGCGACATTGACAGTCGACCAACGACAGACGTTCCGAGTGACATTCGATCGTCCAATTGATCCAGCTATGCTGATTTCAAGCGAGTTTCACCTCAACCGGATCGGAGCCAACGGGGAAGTCTCGGTCATCTTCAGTCCGGCGAATCCACCCTCCTTCCGCCTGAGTGAGGACGGTGCTGAGATCCTCCTGGCTGTCCGTGAGCCATTAGAACCTGGTGCCTACCAGCTCAGACTCGACGGCAATGCCCGAATCGTCTTCGAAGACGGGACGGAGATCCTCGGCGACGGTAACGATCAAATACTCTCGGAGTTTATGATCGAAGCAGAGGAAGCAGAGGTTGATGAGGAGACTCCTGATCGCCCCGACACTGGTCCCGCAGTTGATCCTCCACCTCCCGATGATCGGGATGAACCTGAGCCCACCGAACCGGATCATCTTTTTGTGGGAGCAACACTTGATGATGCGGAAAACCTAGGGATCCTTGAGAGCGGAGACCTCATCCAAGTTTCGGGTGAATTGAGACTCGGAGAAGATTCGACAGATGTGCGACTGTACCGCTTTGAGCTTGCTGAAGGACACTTCTGGCGGCTCGGGTCTGAGATTCATGCTGAACGGATTGGTTCTCCGATTGACACGAGGCTGGATCTCTTTGACAGCAGCGGCAACTTAATCGGCTCGGCAGACCTTGGCCGGTCCGATGCGCCGAGCGATCCTTTCTACTACGGAGGCTTGCAGGGCGGCGTTTACTATCTCGGGATCGCTGGAAGCTCGAATGATCCGAGCACCAACGGATACAGCCCGGTCGATGGTTTTGTCGGCTCAGCGTTTGGTGACCAGGAGAATGGCGAGTTTCAGCTCCACTTGGTCGCCGATGCCGATGTACCACCGACAGAAGTCATCGACTTTAAGCTCGACTACGGGGATCTCCGAAGCACAACCCCCACCGGATTCACGATTCAGTTTTCCGGACCAGTGAACGTCGAGCGTCTCGGGCTTCCGGCTGGCACGGACCCGCTTCCGGAAGACCTGGTTGTCGTCGATGATTCTGGTCAAGAATGGCCGGTGACAGCACTCTCATTTGATGAATCCGAAGCGAAGCTCTCCTTCCTCTTCGTCGGAGAACCGCCAGTAGGCTCCTTCGATGTCCGGCTCGGACCCGAGGGAACCCTTCTTGATCTCACCGGTCGTGCCCCGATTGCTGCCGACCTTGAGGACGGACTTCTAGCCCAATTCAGCATTGAGCAAGTAGCGACCGTCCGATCCCCAGAGGATATCGGTGCTGTTCTTCCGGAAGAATCGCTCTATGGAATCGAGCAGACGCTCGACATCGAGCCAGGCGAGACCAAGTTTGTCCGGTTCGTTGTCACCTTCGAGGCCAGCTACAAGCTCTCCCTCGGCGACTTCGAAGGTGACCTAGGGATTGAGGTGATCGGCCCGGATGGGGTGCTGGACCTTGGAACAGATCCACGATCTCTCAATGGGGCAACCGTTCAGCTCCAGCCTGGGATCTACGAAGTCCGGATCGACGGTAGCCAACTCCAAGAGCCAACGTCGGCTACTTTCGGCTTCCGTCTCATCCAGGTTGCCTTTGAGTCACTCGTTCGGGGCGGACTTGGTCAAGGGCCTGCCTTGGATCTCCGACTCATCGCCCCTATTACCACCAGCACAGTGGACTCCGCGTCTGGATCGGGATCGGAGGATTTGGCCAACGAAAATTCGGCTGGAACCTTCGGGGTGGCGGCCATTTTTCCTGCCCAAGAATCCAATGCCAGTGAATCGTTGACGGATTCTCTTGGGCAGGTCGTCTCCTCGGATGAGCCGAGTACCCCAACCCTCGCTCCGAGGACAGAGTCGATTGGATTCCCAGCAATCGCATCGTTCCGTGTCGCTGCTGTCAATCCAGGATCGGGCAATACAATCGGAGTGACGGCATCGACGGCTGAAGGGGCTGAACTTCTAGGACTCGTTGTTCCAGTTGGTTCGGGACAGTCCTTAGGATCGCCTCAAGAGACTCCCTCAAGGGGCCTCGGAGACTCTCCTGAGCTACCGGAAGAAACAGGCCCCTCAGAACCCTCGACAGACGTCACTAAAGATCCTGAAGAATCTCAGATTTCCGAAGCGGAGGAGTTCGCTGGAGAAACGAGTACGGCGGATCTGATGGAAAGAGTTTCCGTCGATCAGCCTGATTCGCCCTCGACGGAGGTTGCAACGACATTGCAGGTTGAGGCGATCGACTATCTTCTTGACTCTTATGATCAAGGACTCGTTGACATCACGACAACACAACCTGACGAAGACGATCAAGAGACTGAAAGTCGCAATTCGTTCCAGCTCGGTCATGGTTTAGGCTTGGGAGCGCTCGCCGCAGCCGTGACGGCCCAGCAATGGAGGAAGGGGCGATCGAAGAAGGGGCGGAGAAACCTAGGGGCTTCCCGAAAAGCTCCCCAATCGACTTGATCGAGTGCGCTCCCTTCGGCTGCTTTCTGTGGCCTAATGACCGCAGAGAGTTCTTCTTGAAACGAGTCGAAAACGGGAAGAGCTAGCCGGAGGTCTTGTGATCAAGGATTTATGCCTCCTAGAATAAGTGCCAAGTTGATTGTGCGGCATTGATTCCGGAGGTGGTCCTTGGTCTCGAGTCGAACGGACTTGTTCCGGCCGATAGTCCGGTGGTTTCTCCAGGCCGGAGGTCCTTTTCTGGGCTTGGTGCTCACGATCCTGCTGTTTGCGTGGTTAACCCGAGACGTCGGAACGTTCATGACGGCTGCCAATTGGCGGACGATTGGAGTCCAGTCAATCGGAGTCGGGATCGCTGCGCTCGGGATGACGATGATCATGATCGCCGGCGGGATTGATCTCTCCGTCGGTTCTGTAGTGGCTCTCGTGACCGTCTTCGTCGTCCTCCTAAACTCTGGGTTCGAGATTCCGATTCCAGGTGTTTTGGTCGAACTTACTGGTGGAGCCCTCTCAGAAACGCCACGGATACCCGCGCTCCCTTTAGCCCTTGCGATGCTCGGCGGAGTCTTGTTGGGCGGTTGTTGTGGCCTCGTGAATGGACTCTTGGTCACGAGGCTCCGGATCGTTCCCTTCATTGTTACGCTCGGCACGATGAAGATCTTCCGAGGGTTAGCCCAATGGTCGGCGGGGAACACGACGGTCTACATTGATCGTAAAGCCAAGGCTCCTTGGTTCCGTGGTCTGATGTCGACTGACTCCTGGCTCCCGGAGCCACTCTCTGCCTGGCTCGGCGAGATTGGTCGACTTGCGCCGGCGGTCTGGGTCCTCTTCGGTCTCAGTATCCTGATCAGCCTCCTCCTCAATCGGACTCTCCTCGGTCGACATTTCTACGCCGTCGGTTCGAACGAGGCGACAGCCAAACTCTGCGGGCTCAACGTCCCGGGGACGAAGTTAGCTGTGTATGGCTTAGGAGGACTCCTGACCGGGATCGCCGGCCTCTCTGCTTTTGTCTATCTCGATGGAGCAGGCGATCCCACAACCGCCGAAGGGATGGAACTCGAGGTGATCGCAGCGGTTGTGATCGGAGGTGGGAGTCTCCGTGGCGGTGAAGGACGTGTCCTTGGGACGCTCCTCGGCGTTCTGATCATTGCGGTCCTCGAAAACGGTTGCGTTCACTGTGGGATTCCGAACGCAATCCAAGACGTGATTGTTGGCGCAATTATCGTTGCTGCCGTCACCTTAGACCGTTTCCGACGACCGGGAGTCACCTAGGATTGGAATCGAATGCGACTAAGATCAGACCGCTCTTAGTCGTGAAGATTCCAGACGCTCGGACGTCGACAAGCAATCGCTCAGCAGAGCATCCTTCCAGTTCCAGGCAACAGAGAGGGCGTTCCGAGACCGTCGGTTTAACGACTCAACTTTCGACTAGACCAGGAGTACTCAAGATGAAAGCCCTGATGATTTTTACTTTCGGTCTCATCGGGACCGGATTCTTCCATGCCATGAGCCCAAACCCCGCAATTGGTCAAGTAACCCGGACGGTCAGTGTCACTGGTACCGGGACGGTCACAGCGAAGCCGGACGTCGCTGAAATCAACCTCGGTGTAGTCTCCCAGGACAGCACAGCACGAGGAGCACTGTCGGCAAATAACAAGGCGATGGCAGATCTTCAGGAGGAACTCAAGAGACGGAGGGTTGCCGAGAAGGACATTCAGACAACCCAGATTGTGCTGACACCGCGCTACTCTGTGCAACGAAATCGCGTCGGGGTTGATCAAGAAACAGGTCGGAAGATCATCGGCTACACGGTCACCAACTCTGTCCGGGTAACTGTCCGCGAAATCGAGGGACTCGGTGAAATACTCGACTCAGTCGTATCTGCTGGTGCGAATCAGATGAACGGCATCACGTTCCGGATCGAGGAGTCGAAGAAGCTCTTGGACGAAGCCCGACAGAGTGCCCTTGCCGACGCCAAGGACAAAGCGAGCCAGCTCACAGAGGGATCCGGCTTACGGCTTGGATTGCCGACTCAAATCAGTGAGTCGAGCAGAGGAACGCCACAGCCAGTCTTCAGCCGGTCCTTGGCCATGACGTCCTCTGCTGAAGTCCCGGTTGCACCCGGCCAGCAGGAATTACAGATCAGCATCCAGGTTACTTACGAGATGCTCGCAGTCGAATAGGATTGGTCCGCGAGATGACGGTCCTTGCTCCTCACGCTCTGAAGGAACTCTCCTCAGGAGTGATCCGGCGATTGAGCGTGAGTGAGATTCTGGCGGTGGATCCGAAATTTGTTGCTATGAGGTGTCGCACCACGCTCCGTTGGGACCGTGGGGCGGAAGTGTGGTGCGGCGGGTAGTGTTTCTCCAGCATCGAATCGCGTGTTCTGGAGCGACCCAAGGATCTGTTCAGCGACCTGTAGCGCAGCTAAGGCAGCCTCTCCAGAAACTCGGGGAGCCCGATGGCTCTGGACAGCGTCAACGAAGTCTCGGAGTTCGGCGGTGAGCTGATCCTCTTCCGCGACCGGCTCGATGCGTTCGACTTGAAGGACTGTCCCGAAGAGATGATCGCGGATGGCGTCAGTCCGGGAGAGGTCAACCTGTTCCAGATCAAGGACCCCGCGTCGGAGTTCTTCGGACGGTCGGACAACGGTGGCCGACTTCGCCCCAAAGTCGATGGATGCGTAGCCTTCGGTTCCCCAGACCCGCATCTTGCGGACCGGTTCATAACTAGCACGGCTTGCCGAGAGATCGACGATGCAGCCATTCCGAAACTCGATCCTTGCTTGAGCTAAATCCTCATGTCCACCAAAGACCGACCCACCCAAACTTGTGATTGAGCTGACCGTTGAATCAACGAGTCTAAGAACTAGCTCAATATCATGGATCATCAAGTCGAGTACGACGCCAATGTCGGTGGACCGGAATGTGTAGATTCCCTGTCGTTCCACGTCGATGTACCGAGGCTTTGGACAGCAAGATCGAGCAGCTTCCCATGCGGGGTTGAACTCTTCGATGTGACCGACGGCGAGGACGAGTCCGTTTCGTTTTGCACGTTCAACGAGATCTCGGCCTTCGTCCGAAGCATTGGCGAGAGGCTTCTCGATCATCGTGGCCACGCCTCGATCGAGGAATGGGGATGCGATCTGGTGATGCATCGACGTTGGGACAGCGATGGAGACAGCGTCGACTCGATCAAGGAGGGCACGGTAATCGTCGAACGCCGGGACTCCGAGGGGCTCAGCGACTCGACGCGCTTGGTCGAGCCGAAGATCGGCAACACCCACCAGTTCCACACCCTCGAGACCATTGAGGATCCGAGCGTGATGACGACCAAGATGGCCCACTCCGACGACCGCGACTTTCAGTCGTTCCACGACTTCCTCCGGTTTCGACAAGACGTCTCTCGATGGCGAAGCACCCTAAGCCGCCTCAGGATTACTCAACGAGGAGGCTGTTATGAGCTTGTCAGCTGCCGACTCCTGGACGACACGATGACCTGACTCAATAAGGCCGCCATCTGGAATCTGTACACTCGGACCGATCGAGACATGGGGCTCGAGGGTGACTCGAGAACCGATACGAGTCGGTTCGCCTTGGATCCGCCCCTGTTCGATCGATGCACCTTCTCGAACAGTGGAGTCGTCTCCGATAATCACGCTCCCACCGGAGTCACCAGCACCGACGATGGAGAACGGGCCGATGACAGAACCGGTGCCGATCTTGACCTTCCCGATAACACAAACGTGGGCAATCAAGCGGACGTTGCGTCCCAAGACGGCTCCCGACTCCACCACACAATACGGCCCAATTGCTACGCCATCTTCCAAGACCACTGTAGGGTCGACAACAGCGGTGTCAGCGATACGAACTGCCATTGGTGCGCTCCTCCGAGAGACTTTTAAGCTGCGGCTTGTTTGGTAGGAAGGACAGCAAATCGGAGCTTCGCCTCGGCCGCGACTTGATCACCGACTCTGGCAATGCCGTGCGCTTCAGCCATCCGAGAACGGACCCGGAGACGGTCGACTTCAAGAATCAGCTGGTCTCCAGGGACCACTTGGCGTCGGAGCTTGACGTTGTCAATCGAGGCGATCATTGCTAGATGTTTGCTAATATCAAAGCGGTGACTTATCAAGATTCCTGCTGCTTGAGCAAGCGCTTCTAGGATCATCACACCGGGCATCACGGGTCGTGCTGGCCAATGACCGGGGAAGAACGGCTCGTTGCATGTGACGTTCTTAAGTGCCTTGAGTGAATGACCGGGATCGACGTCGAGGACACGATCAAGGAGGAGCAAGGGGTAGCGATGCGGCATTAACTCCATGATCGCCGCGATGTCCATTGCAGGAGGGTTGGGGGTCGCGCAGGTGTCTGGCTTGGCTCGTCCGGTGTTGATCTTGCAGGGATCCTCAGAGAGATCAGGAATTGCTTCCCCTTGATTACCTTCAAGCAAAGCTCGGACAAGTTCGGCATTCAAGGTGTGGCCGGACCGATGAGCGACGACATGCCCGATAATGTCTTTCCCCAGAAGTCCGAGATCACCGACGACGTCGAGTAGTTTGTGACGAGCGCACTCGTCGGGAAATCGGAGTGTATTGTCGATCGGACCGTCTGCACCAAAAATCAGGAGGTCGGCGACGGTCGTCTTCGAGCCAATCCCCGCTGCCTTGAGCGCTTCGGCCTCGGAGGCAAGCAAGAAGGTCCGTGCCGGTGCAAGCTCCTCTTGGAAGCGATTGGGGGAGAGTTCAAGGAAGTAGCCTTGGGGCGGGATCGGAGCGGTTGGTCCGTAATCAAGCTGGTAAGAGAGCACGTACTCGCCGGGAGCGCCTGGATAAGCGGCGACCGAAGACCGACCATTGCGGACAGCGACCGGTTTCTCGATCACCAGCGTATCACGCGGCCGGTCCTGTGAGTCTGAACCGGCATTCCGGAGGGCGTCGGCGAAGGCAAGGGAGGAACCGTCCATCCCCGGTGTTTCGGGAGCATTGATCTCCACGATGCAGTTATCAATCTGCAAACCGGCGAGCGCGGCCATCACATGCTCGACCATTTCGACGACCGCTTCACCACGCTGTAATGCCGTCCGACGCTCACGAGGAACCACGAACTGGATCGAGGCAGGAACAGCGGGAGACCCTGGTAAGTCGGTCCGGACGAAGTGGATTCCGGAATCTGCTGGTGCCGGAAGGAACCGGACGTGGACGTCGGAGCCGAAGAGATAACCAATTCCCCGGACTACTGCCGCTCCAGCCAGAGTCCGCTGCGCTCGAGGTTCAATCGTGGTCATGCCGACTTGATCTTCCCTGATTCTGAAGTCAACAAACGACTCAGCCCGGTCTTCGTCGAATCGGCCGAGGGTCACTCTCTTGAAAACGCCCAGTACTCGGATCCAGCCCTTACCGACCAGTCTCAACTAAGCACACTGCGATCGATCCTCAATAGACAGAGAAGGTATCCCACCTCAGATTGACACTGGCGGATGCTGGCGCCAGTGTCTCGATCGCCAGAAAGAGCGCAGGACGGGAGCGGGAGGCAAAGGGAATCAAGTGCTTAGTTGCCAGCAGGGGGGGCTGGATTAGCGTTCCCTTGCTTGGCTTGCGTATACATCCGATTCAGGACGTCGATGACGTCGTTGGTGATGTCAATCTGAGCATCGTGCCAGATGACATTCCGTGAGACGGCGACTGCGACTGAGTCAGGATCTTCACCCGTGATCCGATCGTTGGACCCTGCCTGAATGACCATCGAGAGGCCCCGGCGCTTTGCGAGCCAATCCACGACATAACGGATGTCATTGTAGATTTCCGCCACAGTGCTCGATTCTCGGATCGAGAGGTCGGAATAGGCCTTTTGTTGCTCAGCTTCATAACGCGCTTTAGCGTCGGTGAATTGGTCACTGAGTCGCTGAAAATCCGGGGTGCCGACCTTCATTGCCGATTGTTCTTCGGCAATCCGCTTTACTTCCTCAAGCATCAGATTCAGTTCAGCTTGCTTCTTTTGCGCTTCGGCTTTGAATCGATCACTTGATTCGTTGTAGCGATCATATTGATTGATCACTTGCTCCAGGTTGAGCACAGCCATCGAGTTCGTGGATGTGCCATTCGCAGTTTGCCCGGTGTCAGTCCGTTGGACGGCACGATCAGTCTGCTGCGCGGTGGATGACCGAGTGATCAGGCCTACTACCAGCGCGAGAGCAAGACCGATACCCACGGCAGCTGCCGCTCGAGTCGTCATCTTCATCGGTACGGCTCCTTCCATTACTCGCCATTGATTGAATGAGCAGGGGTTCACCGACCACCATCAACCCAACCCGTCGCAGGATGCGTCGAATGGGGTAGTCTAGACCCTCCTACACTCGGCATCGTCCCTGCGAATCCCTACGCAGGTGAGTCAAGTCACGGTCCAGGATCGCAGCGTCAACACAAGAATGATGAGGTTGACGCTGAGAGTGGAACGACAACTGGTTGGTGATAATGCACAGGATCCATGCGACGGTCAAGTCGAACCGCCGCATGGCAATTAAAGTAGTCAACCAACGGAAAGCTCAACAACAGCGTCCTAAGTCTTAGACGGTGGTCAATTGGAAGCGATGGAACTTGATCTTGGACGGCATCTCGCCCGTCGCAGAGAAGAGTTGGGTCAGGAGCTCGCCGAACTGATCGGCTCGAACGCTGTAGTAATTGTGCTTACCGGAACGTCGAGACTCGATTAGACCAGAGACGCGGAGCAGCGCGAGGTGATGACTCACGGCAGGCTGGCTCTGGCCAAGACGATTGCAGAGTTCAGTGACATGGAGTTCACCACTCCGAGCGAGATAGAGCAAAATTCGGAGCCGTGTTTCGTCGCTCATCAACTTGAAGACTTGAGCGAGTTCACGGACGGACTGATCCGAAACTTGAGGAATAACGCTGGACTCTCCGTTTCGTTCGGTAGTCTTGGCGGGGATTGTGGTTTTCTTGGCCATGGCTTCGGAATCCATTAGATGGTTATCTGTTCAGAACCTGAAGAATCCGTGAATGGGAGTGATCGAATTGCTGGCGTGGTTCCAATCGCTTGGTTCTAGCCGTCGTCAATCCAATCAAGACACGCGTGGGGTCCGTTTGAAGTGCTGAGGGCAGTACCTATGGGCGTTCCTCCAGGTTCCGGAACGCTACAGGGCCATTGTCGAACCCTGAAAAGTGGAAAAGACCTGGAGGATAGGTGCGAATCGTTACAGGGGATGGAGAGGTCTCAATCGATACAAAGACCCCTCAACCATATTATAGGAAGTTCATGCGATCAAATCAAGTAAGTCGTTTGCGCGATGATCCGAGAACTGTAAAGGTGCCCCCGATTTCGCCTTTTAGTTTTGTTGATAATGGCGCATTGAATCGTTTAACTGTTGTTGGATGGTGGGATCTAATGTTTGGAGGGGGAGGCGGAGTTCGCCTGTATCGCGACCAAGGGTTGCCATCAGTGCTTTAACTGGTTCGGGATTGGCACCCAAGGTGAGGAGGTCGCGAAAGAGCGGATACATCGCAAGATGACGGCGCCGCGCCTCGACCAAGTCACCACCTTGAAATGCATCGATCATCGCGATGACATCACGAGGAATCAGGTTAGCTGCCACGGACACAACACCTTGAGCACCGACAGCAAGCATCGGAAGCGTCAAGCTGTCGTCACCAGAGAGTATAGTCAATTCTGTACGGATTCTGATCTCACTGACTTGGTCCAGCGAACCGCTTGCTTCTTTTATCGCGACAATTGGACCTAATTGTGCGAGTCGCTCAACGGTTGAGGGTTCAAGGTTTCGTGCTGTTCGACCTGGCACATTGTAAAGTACCAACGGGAGATCCACCGATTCCACGATTGCGGCATAGTGGGCATAAAGACCATGTTGTCCTGGTTTATTATAATACGGACTAACGAGTAAAGCACCGTCAGCGCCAACTTTGGTGGCAAATTTCGTCAAGCGTACTGCCTCAAGAGTCGAGTTCGAACCTGTTCCGGCCATGACCTTCGCGCGGCCGTTAACTTGCTCGACAACCGTTGCAATAACACGCTCGTGTTCGTCGTGTGAGAGGGTTGGTGATTCTCCCGTTGTTCCCACGGGACTGATCGTTGGCGTCCCCTGGCTGATGTGCCATTCAACCAACTGTTTCAAACCGTCGTAGTCGACAGCACCGTTCCGGAACGGGGTGACCAACGCAACGGTACAGCCCTGAAATAGCTCTCCCTTCAGCGGCATCGGATGATCCTCAAGGGACTGGCGTAGTCGAGTGGGAAATGCATGAGCGATGAGTGGATCAGTGATTCGGAGTGGCGGCAAGAATGGTGGTTTTCATGGTCCGGACTGCTTCGGTCATTCCTACCATTACTGCCCGAGAGATGATGCTGTGACCAATGTTCAACTCAATAATTTCGGGGATCCGGCAGATGTTTGACACATTTTGATCATTAAGACCGTGGCCCGCGTGCAACGACATTCCGAGCTGACGAACCAGGCGGCCAGCATCACGTAGGGCGGTTAATTCTCGGGCGTTCGCTTGAGGCTCTTGTGCGTTTGCGTAGCGCCCCGTGTGAAGCTCAACGGAGTGCACGTCCAGTTTTGAACCCGCCTCAATTTGTTCCAAATCGGGATCGAGAAAGAGGCTTACTTCGATCCCCTTGTCGCGGCAGCGTTCGACCGCATCAGCGAGCCGGTCGCGGTGTCGGACAACATCAAGACCACCCTCAGTCGTCACTTCATCACGTCGCTCTGGAACGAAAGTCAACTGCTCTGGCCTGATTTCAAGTGCAATCTGGACAATCTCTGGAGATGGAGCAGCCTCTAGGTTGAGTCGCGTACTGACGGTCTCACGAAGAAGACGCAAGTCTCTATCTTGAATGTGGCGTCGATCTTCACGGAGGTGGACGGTGATTCCATCAGCGCCGCCAAGTTCTGCGAGTGCCGCTGCCCAAACGGGATCAGGTTGACGGCCGCCGCGGGCTTGCCGAATGGTCGCGACGTGATCAATGTTGACGCCAAGCCGGATCATCCTGCAACGCCTCTCATGCGTTTATAATTCCGATCCCGATCTGATTCGTCTCAATCGCCAATATTATCGCTGGGCGTCAAGGTTCTTATGAGTGGTTAGTCAACTACATTTTACAGATTACGTTTTACAGGTCTAATTGGCGACTTGGAAAGAATGAATGTTCGCTCTTTACCGACAGCAAACGAAACACGGCCTTTACGGTTCACTCCTACACCCTCGATAGCTACGAGTTTCCCGAGGCCGTAGTTCGAATGAATTACCAGCATCCCAGCCCTAAATTCTGCAGGATCGACGGCATCTCCTTCTTTAACCGAATTCTCCGAGGCTCCTTGGAGTGCCGCAGCGGTCGTAAAGCGTCCTCGATCCTCCCGAGACCCTTCATTCATGACTCGATGGGCTTGCGATTGACTTGGAGCCGTCCGACGAACGTTGCCTCCCTGACCACTTCGATGAAGGAATCGGTCCGAATCTACGTCAGAGTGGTCTCGAAATAGGAGTGATTCGGCTGGTAGTTCCCGGAGAAAAGGCGATGGAATCGTGACAGATCGTTGTCCACGGTACTCCCGGACGTTGCAATAGCTGAGTCGTAGCTGCTGTTGTGCTCGGGTGATCCCCACAAAGAAGAGGCGACGTTCTTCTTCGAGGTCGGATTCGCTGTCGATCGCTCTCGAATGGGGGAGCAGACCTTGTTCCAATCCAACAATGAAGACCGCAGGAAACTCAAGACCTTTAGCTGCGTGCAAGGTCATGAGCGTGACGACGCCGACATCATCGTTCCAGCGGTCGACAGCGGAACTCAAAGCGATGTCGGCAAGAAAGTCGAGAATCGTCGATTCTGGGTGTTCCAGATCAAATTGGCGTGCTCCAGAGACCAGCTCATCGAGATTCGCGACGCGGTCCTCGGTATCGGACTTCGGTTGTTTGCTGAGAAAGTCCCGATAGCCACTGCTTCCGATCAAGGTCCGTGTCACCTCTTCGGCCGACCGATCTCGGATTGAGTTGAGTTCGGCCATGAGGAGTCCGAGGTCGCGTAACCCTGCGCGGGCTTTCTTCGTGAGTCCGGGAATCTCTGCATCATTTCGGGTCGCAGCGAGTAATGGCCAACCACGATCCGAGGCGAACTTCTGGAGGCGATCAAGGCTAACCTTGCCGATCCCCCGCGGTGGCACGTTCACAGCGCGGAGAAAGGCGAGGTCATCTTTGGGGTTAGCGAGCAAGTTCAGGTAAGCCAAGATGTCCTTCACTTCTTGTCGTTCGTAAAAGGAAAAACCACCGACGACTTGGTAGGGAATCGAGAAGGACCGGAGTGCACTTTCGAGGCCACGCGTCAAGGCGGTGGTCCGGACAAAGACTCCGATATCCCGATAGTTTAGCCCCGACTCTCGGACGAGGTCGGCAATCGTACTCGCAACCGCCTTGGCTTCTTCAGTTTCGGTCGCGAAGCAGGAGAGATCGACCGGATCACCCTCGGGATTCTCGGTGGTCAGACCTTTCGGCTTCCGTCGTCGGTTGTGCTGGATCAGATGATCAGCGACCCGGAGAATATTCTTGGTACTCCGATAGTTCTGCTCCAGACGGACGACCTGGCACTTTGGATAGTCGTTTTCGAATTCGAGGATGTTGTTGAGATTGGCACCCCGCCAACCGTAGATGGATTGGTCGGGGTCGCCGGTAACGCAGAGGTTGGGGTAATCGACCGAAAGCGCGCGGACGATGGCGTACTGGGCAAGATTCGTATCTTGATACTCGTCGACAAGAACATAGCGATATCGGGCATCGAGGCGACCTCGTAATTCCCGGTCATCGCGGAGTAAGGTGACGACATGAACGAGTAAATCATCGAAGTCGACCGCTGATAGCTCGATTAAACGTTCCTGATACGCTTTGTAAACACGGCCGACGACTGCGGAGACGTGATCCGAACCGTCACCACGTCGCGCAAGATAAGCCTCGGGCTCTTGGAGATCATTCTTCGCGCGGCTGATCGCGGCTTCGACCTTCTCGGGAGCGACACCGGCGGAGTCAAGATCAAGCGCCTCCATCGCCCTCTTGATAATTCGGAGACGATCGGCCTGATCATAGATCGTGAATCCGCGATCGAGACCAATCCGGGGCCCGAACTCGCGGAGGAGCCGAGCACAGAGGGCGTGGAAGGTCCCGATCCAGACTTTCGACCCGGGGACCAAGGCTTCAACCCGTTCCCGCATCTCACCAGCGGCTTTGTTGGTGAAGGTTAAGGCGAGGATGTTCGGACCGGGGATCCCCTGACCAAGAAGGGCGGCGATCCGACGAGTCACGACGCGGGTTTTACCCGATCCGGCGCCGGCAAGTACCAAGAGGGGACCGTTGCGATGCGAGACCGCCTGGCGTTGCGCATCCGTGAGATCGTCGAGCAGATCCATCGTCGATTTATTTCCTTGGCTCCGAGAGCGGCCGAGATCCCCAGAGTGGCGTCGCTCGGATGAAATCGTGAGACGTTCGGAGCCATGTAAGCGGCACGTCTCGATGACGTCGAGTATAGCACAGATCGGCGTTCTAGATGATCGGAGAGTCGATCTCTGATCTAATGGATGCCCGAAGCGATGAAATGACTGGAGGGCCCCGAAGTCATGAATGGATTGTGGGAATGAACATTCTTGGTCTTGGAACAGATATTATTGAAGTGCCTCGGATTGGCAAGATGATTGAGGACCACGGGGAGATCTTTTTGCGCCGAGTTTACACCGAGCGTGAGATCGACTACTGCCAAGGCCGGAAACACGCCTTCGAGCACTTTGCCGGCCGCTGGGCGGCCAAAGAAGCGATCCTCAAAGCAATTGGAACTGGCTGGGTGCGTGGGATTGCTTGGACCGACATGGAGATCCGCCGCGAAGGCAACAAAGGCCCGAAAGTCTTTGTGGCCGGTGGTGCCCGCGATGCCGCCCTCGATCGCGGCATCGGGGAGATTCTGATTTCAATTTCACACTGCCGAACTTATGCCACCGCCACGGCAATTGCGTTGGGCGTTAATACCACCAAAGATGAAGAGGCCGCGGGTGATGCGTTTGACTCTCCTGCGTCGGGTTGACGAGCCTGTTTCTGAATTCGTGTGTGCGATTCCCAATAGTAGAGGATCGATCGAGCAATGAGTGAAGATCCGTCATCGATTGACCCAGCGTGGAAGAAGTGGATTCCCGAACTTGCACGCTCAACTCCCTTAGCCGTCGCCGCCTTCTTTGGATACCAGGCAACGCAAGAGGCGTCGGCGTTACCACCAACCGGCAATATCATCTGCTCCGTGGTCAGTTGCGTACTCTACTTCTTCTTGAGGGTCTGGAAAAAGGTGGAGGAGGAGGCGGTCGAAGGGGCGGCGAATATCCTCCGCCGGATTCCCAGCAAATCATGGGAGATGGTCACCGAGTTAGGCGCGACGATCCGCGCAGGATCAAAAACGCGTGCCTTCACTGACCGCTATCGCCGTGAGTTGATCCGTGTATACGGCCTCTTCAATGACAAAGGCTTGGGGCTCATCAATGCCAACCGGCTTGATCTGGAGCGGGTTTATGTGGAATTGAAGACGTCGGGCGATGTGAATCTAAATCGGCCGGGAACGAGCGCGGTGAATCGGGAGGTCAGAGGATCGAGTTCCTGCTGGGAACATCTGAAGACGATCCGGGATGGCTTCGCGATGGTCATCATCGGTCCGCCGGGGAGTGGTAAGACAACCCTCTTGCAGCATCTCTTGCTCACCTATGCACGGAAGCAGCATCGGCGGAAGAAGATGAAGGCTCGGGTGCCGTTCTTCATCGAGCTGCGAAAGTGCTTGCCCAAGCTCCGGCAGAAAACGCCACCAACGTTGGACAAGATGATCGAGTTTGTCCTCAAGGAGAACCTCAGGGCGCTCAAGAAAGAGTTTCCCAAAGAGTGGGTCAAGCAACAGCTAGACTCTGGAAAGGCGCTCGTACTTTGGGATGGGCTTGATGAAGTGGCCGACCCCGCAGAGCGGGTGAAGGTCTCGAAGTGGCTTGATGACAAACTCGGCGAGTTAGCGGAGACCGGCACGTTGACGGCGGTCTCAGCGCGACCAGCGGGGTATAAGTCGGCGCCGCTGGATCGCGCCCAAGTGCTCGAAGTTCAGCCGTTCGATTACCCGGACTCAAGGAAATTCATCAACCAGTGGTACCACGCCAATGAAGTCGTCAGCCACGGCAACAAAGACGACGCAACGGTCCGCTTTCGAGCCCAACAGTCGGCGGGCGACCTCAGCCAGAAGCTTGCTGACAATCCTCGGCTGAGCCCGCTGACAGGGAATCCGTTGTTGTTGACAATGATTTGTATGGTGCACCGCTATCACGGCGCGCTGCCCGGAAGCCGGGGGCAGCTCTATGGTGAGATTTGCCAAGTGTTACTGGAACGGTGGCGGCAAGCGAAAGGGATGGAAGATAAGTATCGCGGCGAACAAAAGCTAAGCGTCCTCCGACCGCTCGCGGCGACAATGATGGGACGTGAGGTGAAGCAAATTGCTCAGTCGGAGGCCATTGAGGTCATCCAAGAACCCTTGAAGTTGCTCGATCATGAGATCGATGCCTTAGATTTCCTCCGCAAACTCCAGGAAGGGAGTGGCTTAGTTCTGGAAGTAGGGCCGGAGATTTGGGAATTTGCCCACCTGACCTTCCAAGAGTACTTATGTGCTGACTATTGGGCGCAGGGAGCAGGCTGCACTCCCGACGATTGGAGCCCGATCGTCTCCGAGAGCTGGTGGCGCGAGACATTGCTGCTCTTCGCCACAAGGGCCAAAGATGCCAGCCCGCTGGTCGAGGCGGCCATTGAAGCAGCGACAATTGAGGCACACGTACTCGCGCTCTGCCTCAGTTTGGAAAAGCCGAGCCTGAATCAAGCAGTCCGAGCCCGGCTCGATGAAGCAGTGAAGGAAGGGTTGCGGTCAACCCAGGAAGAGGTGTTCCGTCCTGCGGCGGAGGCACTCTTGTTGCAGCGTATGGAAACGGGCTATCGCTTAATTGACGAAGAGCAACAACGGTTCCTCGGTGACTGGGTCACGCAGGCTGAGTATCAATTGTTCCTGAACGAATTACCTAAGGAAGAACGTCTCGGCAGAGTACCACGGCACCAAGCGCAATTCTGGTTCGTGGAAGATCCGTTGAAGCCGGTATGGGGTCTGCGTACAGAGGATGCGTTCGCGTACTGTAGGTGGCTTGATCAACGCTTCATCGAGTGGAGGCATCTGCTCCCTGGGCCGGAAATGGGCTTGGACGAGTCGAGGAGAACGCATCGCTCAATTGAGGGTCATGGGAAGACTCATGAATTAGTCTGCATATATGAATACGAAAGGTTAATCGGCGCTCAGTTTTTTCTCTCCTTCCTGCGGTCTGCGCTTGTGATGAAGCGGCTTGTCTGGGAAAAAGATAGGCAATTGGGCAACCAACGTTCAATCATCATCGCCAAAATCGAATCCTCGCGATTCGCCCGCGCCCGCGCCCGCGACCTCGCCTTCGCCCTCGACCTCGACCGCGCCCTCGACCTC
>CAZEAN010000095.1:0-21894 GCA_964510225.1 uncultured Isosphaeraceae bacterium | reverse complement strand
GGAGTGGGATCGCGCCCGGTCCCCCCTTCCGTCTTCGGCATCCGGCCGAACTCTCCTCGCCATTTTACTTGAGTTTCATCTAGTAGCCCACGACGTTGGAGATCCTTCAGCAACCCAGCGATTGGCCGATCTGTCTTGCCGCACATGGTCCTGTGGTTCTTTTCGACGTTGCTGTGGGCATCCCAGCCGTTAACGTCTCCAGAGTACAGTTGAACGAACCGGACACCACGTTCGACGAGTCGCCGGGCAAGTAGGCAACGGACTCCGAACTCTGCAGTTTCTGGTTGTTCGATCCCATAGAGTTCCTTGGTCTCTGCGGATTCATTGGAAAGATCGACAGCGTCAGGAGCGGCACGCTGCATCCGGTACGCGAGTTCATAGCTCCGGATCCGCGCCTCTAGCTCGTCATCATGGAGACGTTCTTGCAGGTGTCGGCGGTTGAGCCGTCCAACGAGGTCAAGCACTTCGCGCTGTTGTGTACGGCTTACTCGATCAGGAGGCTGGAGGTTGAGGATCGGATCGGGACCGCTCCGGACACGAGTCCCTTGATAACTTGCGGGGAGGAAACCGGCACCGAATGCTGGCGGTCCCCCTTTGATTCCACCCCGAGGGTCGGGGAGGACCACAAAGGAAGGGAGGTCTTGATTCTCGGTTCCGAGACCATAGCCGACCCAACTCCCCAGGCTGGGCTTCCCCATCATGCTGGAGCCGGTGTTCATTTGATAGACAGCCTGAGGGTGGTTTACACTATCGCCCCAACAGGATCGAATAACGGCAAGCTCATCAGCGCAGGTACGGAGGTGAGGGAAGAAGTCAGAGATTTCGAGGCCACTGGCACCACACTTTTTGAACCTTCGCTTTGTCCCAAGGAGTGGATTCTGTGCTACTTTCCGCCGAGTCCGGATAGGCCCGAAACACTCGGGCAGGGGTTCGCCGTGGAGGCGTTGGAGGTCAGGCTTTGGGTCAAATGTTTCGAGATGACTCGGTCCGCCATGCATGAACAAGTAGATCACTTGCTTTGCCTTGGCTGGAAAGTGAGATGGCTTGGGTGCTAGGGGATCGGTCCCAAGTTGTTCGCCAGCACGGAGGCGATCATTCGCCAGCAACCAGGACAACACGAGCGCACCGAATCCACCCCCCGCGCTCCTGAGGATCTCGCGTCGTGATGGTTGGATTGTTGAGAAGCCCGTTCCGTTGCCTCGCATGCCCACCTCCCGATCGATGGTCGACATCCATCGACCTCGGATTGCACTCCTGACCCTTCTGCTGATTTTACCGCATTGAGGGAGGGAATGCTTGACCTAAAACGGATTGATCAGGCTTGGAGGCCCGGAAGCCAACGGAGGGCGTTTTCGCGGAAGAGTTTGCGGAGGACCTCAGTAGGGAGCCCGAGTCCCTGTGTGGTGAAGCCGTCGTAATCGACGGAGTCACTGCTGGAGAAATAGGCCCAGTCGCGTTCGAAGCGTTGGTTCAACGACCGTGCGGCGGATTCTTGGGAACCGCCACGGAACGAGAAGTCGGTTCCGTAGAGGACGCGGTCTTGATAACGCCTGAGAAATCCGATGACTTGATCACGATCGCCCCTCACGAAGTAGCGAACGCGAGCGGCAGTGTCGACGACGAAGTTGGGGTAGGTGTCGAGGCGTCGGGCGAGCTGGTTGAGGTCATCCTCATTACTCCCGAGGTGACAGCCAACGACCCGGAGGTTTGGGTAGCGTGCCAAGACACGGTCGCGCGCTTCGAGAATGGCTTCTTTGGGTGGGGCTCCGGGCTTGCCGAGCATGTGCCACTGGGGATTCCGAGAGTAGTAATTGAATTCCGGGTTATTGCTGTCGAGCGGAAGCCAGGCGCCATCTGGTTCGGCGAGGTGAGCCAGGAGAGTCTTGTCGGCAGCTTGGATTGCTTCGAAGATCGGCAATAAGTGAGGATGATCCGGGAGGAGGTAGTCGCCGGACTCGGACTGGATCGCCATCCCGATCGTTTTCCAGATCTTCACCCCGATGGCACCATCCTGGAACGACTGCTGGAGTCGAGTGATTGTCTTCTCCACAAAGTCGGGGGCCTCAAAGCGACGGGCATCAAAGGTCGACGCCCAACGGAAGGTGCCACCGCTCTGGGCGGCCACCTTCTGAGTCGCCTCCAGTTTGGCCTCCAGGTCGAACGGCTCGCCACCAACAGCGGGACAAGTGACAATATCAAGCCCACGCCAGCCAGTTTTCTGCATGGACGCCACGATCTCTGACGCTTCCTGGTGGATGTGCAGGTGGGTATCCAACTTGACATAGTCCACTTCCTGGCAAGCCCAAGACTTGGACTGGCTTCCCAAGAACACGGATGCAGGAATCAGTTTGAGGATCTCTCGGCGACGGATCATGGAGGTGCTCCATCAGAATTAGCTGCGCGTGCGACACAAAGATGGACGCAAACAAGTGCTCTGGTTTGTCCAATCAGGGCAGGATGACTCCCTGATCGTACTGGGTCCGTATTGTGAAGGATAGGGTTTTTGGGGCAACTTGGGGTCGTCATTGGTGATAGGGGGCCGAGGATGAGGACTCTGGTCTCCTGACGTGAGGAGGTTGGAGTCGAGCCACCCGGACTCGTTAATCCCCACGGACTAACTGTTATCGGAGGTAAGCCTTCAGCGGTTTTCAGTTTTCTGGCCTGGTAGGGGAGGCAACGAGGAATCACTCACGTTGGGGCTGGCCTATTACAGAGCCGGCCACACTGAGGAGACGGCTAGCTACCACGCCTGATCCGCTTTCCATTCCAACGAACATGGACCCAATCATCAAAATCTCATCCGCCGGCCGAGCATTGGCCCTCTCTGTGGCAGGGCGGCGTGAGGAGGCGATGGCTCAGCTTGATCAGATGCTCCAACTCCTCGATTGAGTCGTGGTCATCGAATGACTTCGGACAAATGGGCCGATCTGGTTGACCACTCGCACCCTCGCTCATGAGGCTGAGCCTCTCGTTCGACTCAATCCCGCCTTCCCTGGCAACCTGTTCGATCACTGATGTGAGCGACGGTTCGTCAACTACGCACAAACGGCGTCAATCCGAAGTCAATCAGCAGCTGACCCACCAAATCACCACTTATCGATCGGACCTTTGGGTGTGGGGACTCTGGGTTCGAACTGTGTCGGCAGTCGGGCAGCAGGGCCACTCCGTCGAATGGCAGCGACCACTGAGTCGAACGCGGTCACGCTCTCAACTTCGATCAGTTTGACGTAGAGTGGCCGGGGAGCGCGGATTGCGTATTGGTACCACTTCAAGACTTTCCGGATCTGTCGGGTCGCATTGAACTCCCCTCGGGTTTCGACCAATTGATGGAAGTGGTGTTGCATCACGTCGACCCGATCGTCAAAGGTTGGCTCGGGCCCTGCCGTTCCGTGTTTGGACCAGTGGTCGAGCTGCCGGAAGATGAACGGATTGGAGAGGGAGCCCCGGCCGATTGAGATCGCAGCGCAGCCGGTCTCGCGAAACATCGTCTCGGCATCTTGGATCGTCCGGATGTCACCGTTTCCGACCACTGGAATACGATCGACAGCCTCGACCACATCCCGGATCCCTTGTCGGTCAACCGTCCCGCTAAACCCTTGGGCCCGAGTTCTCCCGTGCACGATGACAGCAGCGACCCCGATCGACTCGAAGAGTGCCGCGAGACTCGGTGCTGTTGGGTGGGCCGCATCCCAACCGAGCCTCATCTTGACTGTCACCGGGACTGGCGACGCTTCGACCACTGTACTGACCAGCCGCTTCGCCCCTTCGGAATCACACATCAACGCCGAGCCACCACCCGATCGGACAATCTTCCGAACCGGGCACCCCATGTTGATGTCAATCAGAGTAGCCCCAAGGTCGGCGACGATCTTGGTCGCATCCCTCATCTCCCAAGCCGTGGCTCCGAAGATCTGGATCGAGGCAGGGCGGTCTTCTGGAGAGGTTGCGGCGAGTTCATACGCCTTGCGCCGCTTTTCAATCAAAGAGCGGGCATTGACGAGATCGGTTGTCGCCAGACCAAGTCCGCCGAGTTCACGAACCGTGAGCCGGTAACCGAGCGCCGTGTAACCAGCCAAGGGTGCCAAGAAAAACCGGGACGGGATCGGTACTGGCCCGATGCTTAACGGTTCTCGGAGAATCGGAGGTGGTTTCGGCAGCGTCGGTTGTACGCGGCTCTCAGGGCTTCTCGACGATGCAATCAGGCTCACAACAAGACTCCTCGACCGGCACTGAGAGACGATCCCTTGGCTAGGGCATCTTAAGGGTTATTCTAGGAAAATAGAGTGAGATCTTGAAGCTGATTGCAGATGACTCCAACATGATGACGCCACTAGATGCCGAGCGGACCGTCTTGACGACCGAAGAAGGTCGTTTGCTACTCGAAGAGGTAGAAGCTGTTATCAAGCCAGGGCCGAGTTTCTTAGCGCGATGGCGACAGAAAGCATCTGCCGAGGTTGTTGCCGCTGCGATCCGGCTCACTGAATCTCGACGCAAGGGACGGATCAAATTCGAGCGCGCTGACCAGATGTGGCTCGACCCGAGAGGGGTGGAACAAGCGACTGCGGAACCTGTTGGACGACATAAGGCAATCCGGTTCCGAGATTCCGGTGTGGTCGTCGACCTCTGTTGCGGTCTCGGGGGTGATACGATCACGCTAGGGGCCGAAGCCAAGCAGGTCATCGCCGTTGATCTCGATGGAGCTTCCGTAGCCCGAGCACGTTGGAATTCGGGTGTCTATGAGGTTGAGAACCGCGTGCAAGCGATCCGGGCGGACGCCACCGAGCTGGTGATCCCTCACGAGGCCCGTGTCTTAATTGATCCCGATCGGAGAGTTGCAGGAAGAGCGCGACCAGCGAAAATGCTCGCTGATTACCACCCGAACCCCCATTTCCTCGAGGATCTCACCAAGAGGGTCCCGGGAGGAGCAATCAAGCTTGGTCCTGCCAGTGATTTTGATGCACATTTTCGGGGACCATCTTACGAAATTGAATTGATCAGCCTCGGTGGCGAATGTAAAGAAGCGACGGTCTGGTTTGGCGATCTAACAACGTGCCGCCGACGTGCCACACGGTTGCCAGAAGGGGCCACCTGGACCGATCAGGATGGACCGTCCGGTGGTCTCGTGTCATCTCGACCGCTCGGAGCGTACGCATTTGACCCCGATCCTGCGATACTCCGATCGGAACTTTTGGATTCGTTCGCTGAGGTTCACGGGTTAGGCCGGATCAATGATGCCGTCGATTTCCTGACTGGCCCCAATCCCGTTCCATCCCCCTTCCTCACACCCTTCGAAGTTCTCGATGAGTTCCCAATCGATGTTAAGACGCTCCGTCGTGCCTTGGTAGCACGAGAGATCGGGACCCTCGAGATCAAAGTCCGTGGGATCGAAATCCGCCCTGAACGCCTCCGCGAACAACTCCGTCCTCAAGGCCCCGAATCTGCAACCCTCCTTCTTGTCGGTGGTGGCCGATCCAACCCAGCCCGCGCAGTTCTTACACGACGACTTGAGAGCACTCGATAGAAGCAGTAACGGATACTTGAAATTGAGCAAACTAATAACCATTTTATACGCTTCAAGTTAATTTTAATCAGACTTGTTAGAATATAACATCCATGCGACCAAATCATGCCATCTTGGAGTAAAGGCTTGCTCAACGCGATTGCTCAAGTCAGACTGAGGGCCATTCGTTACTATCAACCGTGTGCTCATGAGGAGGGAATCGGAGTCACTCCAGAGCATGCGGTAATTGATCGCCCAGAAGTCTCGGAGACCAATCCTATGGAGTTTCGCCGTACCATTCTCTTGACCTTGACCCTTGTTCTCGGGCTGCTCGTTGCCAGCGGTGGATCCTCGAGTGCCCATGGACAAGATCCGCTCCAATGGAAATTCACGGAAGGGGACGTCCGCTTAATCGAGCTTAAGCAACTCAGTGAAAGTAACGCGGTGATCAATGGCCAAGAAAGAAAGATCAAGACCGAGCAGATCTTGAGTGGATCCTGGACCGTGAAATCAACCGAGCCGGACGGCTCAGCTCGACTCGGCCAGAAGATTGATCGTATTAGACTCTCGGTTGAATCTTCGGAAATGCAGTTTCAGATCGACACCGATGACGATCAGGAGCAAGCAGGAGTCGGAGCAATGATGGCTCCCTTCTTTGAGATCTTAACGGATGCCGAGATCAACCTCCTCATGACGCCTACTGGAGAGATTACTGATGTTGAAATTCCTGATTCGATGATGGAGAAGATCCAACAGGCTGGTGCCATTACTCAAGGGCTACAATCACTAACAACAAAGGAAGGAGTTAAAGCCCTCTTTGGGCAATCGACGCTAAAATTACCTACAAAACCGCTCGTTGACGGAGACACTTGGGAGACCACGGATAAGCTCTCCAGTCCAGTCGGTACCTTCTCGTTAACCAATACCTACACCTTTGAAGGAACCAAAGGAGCGATCGCGCAAATCGGTCTAGTGACCGCGATCGAAAAGGAAGCGACGCCAAATCCTGGGTTTGACCTCCCTTTGAACAGACACAAAGCGACCGGTCTTTTTCAGTTTGACGTCGAGCGTGGAATGCTCGCGTCGTCCGAAGTTGAACAACTCCTTGAGCTTAAAGGGAACATACAAGGTCAAGAGTTCGTCGTGGTCCAGCATTCGGAGACGACCTTCCGTTGGGTCAATTCCGAAGACTCTCCTCAATAATCTACGGACGGAGCGGTCTCAAAAAAGCCTGGTGTGCAGGATTGTTGAGGCCCTGACGAACTTGTTCCAACACTCTGGCGAGATCACCCGCGACTAAGGCGCTGTGATCAAGCCAGAGCCCTCGAAACGTCTGACTCTTGAGAAGCCCGTCGGTATCCTGAGGGAGTTGCTCAAAGAGTCCCTCGTGGTTGACGAACCAATCGAGTCGTTGATCGAGAACGCGCCAGACCAGGTATTCGCGGACACCGAAACGACGGTAGAGGTCCCGCTTGAGGTGGAGATCGAGACTCACGTTGCTTGAGGCGATCTCCACTACCAACTCTGAAGCTCCTTCAATATAGTCATCTTTGGCAATTCGCGCTTGGCCACCGCAGGCGGTGTCGATGAGCAGGAGTCCGTCAGGCTGTGGCTCGTTCTCCAAATCTAATCGCATAGTTGCATTGTCACTGGCCTGAACCCCAGGGTCCCTGCCTGATATGTTGCCAGCCGACCCATCATGAAAAGATGCGGTTGTCCATGTCGTTCGTGACGGACCGGTGAGGGCATGTGGACAACTCCGTCGATCAGCTCCGCCTTCTTCTCTCCGATCATCGCGTTGTAGCGAGGCTCGAACTCGGGCCTTATGAGATGATCGCCGGGTTCTAGCAATGACGTTGGGTCTGGCGATGATTCAGAAGCCTCAGCTTGAGTTGATTTCGAGGGAGCTGTGGCCATGCGTTGGGGCTCCGGTCGGTTCAACGACTTGATCTATCGTACAGTTTAGGGAATGCTCAGGGCATCGAACAATGATCTCCGGGCCTCCAGAAGGATCAAATCAACCTACTTCAAAACAGCAGCTTCGATGCTACTTCATTCCGTCCCACTTCCGAACCTCAGGATCATCCTTCCGCTCTGACAAAGAGTTTGAATAATCAATTCCGGCTACGGTAGATTCGGGTTAGTAATCGCATCGAGATTACGTCTCGGCGTCGATATGATTGCAGCGCCTCATCCGCCCTGACCGGCAACCCCGATTGAGAGTATTAAACGCTGATGTCATCGCACAAGAAGCGAGCCGAGGGTGGTCGAAAAGGTGATCGTCGCGGTCCGTTGGATGAGCGGGTTGACCCTCGACGTGTCTTTGCCCCCGGCCGAGGACGGTCGGCCCCCAAATCAGATCGCAAAGTCAAGCAGCTCTGTGGTCAAGTTCGTCGGACGGTTGAACAAGTCTTGCTCGGTGAGCTTGACGACGACGTCCTGCGTTGCCTCTACGTCCTCGACGTGGAACCCGCCCCCGACGAATCTCGGCTGCTGGTGACGGTGGGACCATTTACGAGTGACGTTGCCGTCGATCCCGTGCAGGTCATCGCACGCTTGGGGGCAGCTTCTGGTCGAATCCGCGCTGAGGTGGCAGCAGCGATCACTCGTCGAAAGACTCCTAATCTGATCTACCAGTTCGCTCAGACGTAGGTATATTGCGAGAGGTGAACCCGTCTACCGAATGTTTGCCCCTGATTATTGCGATTGAGAGTGAACATGGAGCAACGCGTGTTTATTTCTCACTCCTCCCGCGATACTAGAGGTTGCCAAACAAATTGCGCTGCACATCGCTGTATGCGGTGGTACAACATTTCTAAGCGAAGCGGCAAATACTTGTAGTGAACTCTTGGTACTTCTAACACCTTGGTCAATCCACCGCCCGTACATTTGGATCGAGATCGGAATGTTTCGCCTGCGTATGAAGAGAATTGTTGCTGTACTCTACGGACTCGAACCCAAAGAAATTTCCACAGACGAACGAATCCCTGCCCTCTTGGAAAAAATCCATCTTCTTCCGATTGATGATATCGAGTTATATTCCGTCCAACTTCAAAACAGAGTCCATCACCCAGAGGGCAACCATGGGCAAGCATGAAGACCAGGTTTTCCTCTCTTATGCAGGCGACGATTGGAATTCCGTGAGACCATGGGTAGAGCGACTCAGGCAATCAGAAGTCTCAGTCTGGTGAGATCGAGCCGAGGTTCTGCCAGGTGAGAATTGGGCAGATCGCATTGAAGGAGCATTGTCACGTTGTCTTATTTTCATTTCTCGTAATAGCACAAGAACTCAATGGCAAAACTATGAAATTGGAGGAGCTTTAGCCTCTGCCGAATCCCAAGGGCATCGAGTCGTCCCTGTGTTACTACCAGGAGCGAGCCAAGAAGATATCCCTGCTCTACTCAGCTCAATCAAACCAATCGATGTCCGTGAAATTGATTTGACAGAAGCAGCTACGGAAATGGCAGAGCATGTCAAATCCTTGGTGAGCACAGTCGATCAAGAAATCGGTAGTTGATGAAACACTCTTGGTTACGACTAGACGGTTTTCGGTCTTCTCACCCCTGGTCAAGGATCAGTTCGAATAGACGCAAGTAAATGTCTCGTTGCTCTGGAAGGAATTCAAGGGTTCACCTGGCGTAAACATCAGGCTAAGTTAGCCTGTTCAGTCGCTTCATGAGTAGAACGACGACGTGCGATTCGCGGATTCCAGGAACCCCCTGATTGGCCAGGCGCCGGAATGAGCTGTCGAGATGGTCGAGAAGAGTAACACGGCACCAACCAAATCGGAGTTTGGTCGTTTTCAATTGGATCTCCGAGCGCAGGGAGCTTATCTCCTCCGTGAGTGGGGTCTGATGATTCGTCCGGAAAATATCGTCCGCGATGCGACGGCGGCGATCGCCGTGTCTTTGGTCGCACTGCCGCTCTCGCTGGCGATCGCCGATGCATCCGGGGTCGCGCCTGAAGTCGGCTTGGTGACGGCAATCGTCGGAGGGATTGCGGTCGCGCTCTTTGGTGGTTGTCGACTGCAAGTCTCGGGGCCAGCAGCGGCGATGACCTTCCTCGTCTTCGAGATCATCGAGAACTGGAATCGGATCGGTGAGGAAGAGGGATTCGGCGCCAATTACGGGATTACGATGATCGTCGCAGCGACCCTCCTCGCTGGGGTCTTTCAGCTCGCGACCGGTTATTTCCGGATCGGTCGGATCATGCAGTTCATCCCGAGGCCTGTGGTCGCTGGGTTCTTGTCGGGAATCGGTCTGACGATCTTTTGCACCCAGCTCCCTAAGATCCTTGGCTACGACGTCACCCATGATGAAGAAGGGGGCGCGATCGGTCTCCTTATTGAAACTGTCAGTCAGATCAGTAAGACCGACTGGCGATCGTTGTTGATCGGTCTCACCGCGATTGTATTCATGGTCGGCTTGCCGAAGATCTCCCGGAGACTCCCAACACCATTGATCGCTGTTGTGGTCGCCAGTCTGCTTCCGATCGTCTTTGGCTGGGAGACTCGCAATGAACGTGTGGCCGCCGAGAGCGAACCAGTGGCAACTGCTGCCGTTTCTGAGACTGGCGAAACTAGAGAGTCCGACACGGCCGCTTCAGGGATTGCGATCCTAGGAGCGATTCCGAGGAGCTTTCCCGCGCCGGAGTTGCCGAGGATTCCTTGGAGCCACTGGAACGAGCTGATTCTCGCCGCGATCACAATTTATTTTCTAGCATCAATCGAAAGCTTATTATCAGCATCGGTTGTGAATGCAATGAATAAAGATTCAAAGGTTGATAACGATCAAGAGCTGGTCGGACAAGGGATCGGGAATATCGGTTCGGCCTTCTTCGGTGGGATCCCGGTGACGGGTGTGATCGCTCGGTCCGCCACAAACATCCAATCGGGTGCTCGATCGCGAGCCTCGGCGATTATTCACGCCTTCATTATCCTGGCGATGATGCTCGCCCTTGGTCCGATAGTCGGTCGGATTCCGATCGCCGCGCTTGCCGGGGTCTTAATCGCCGTCGCGATCCGGATGATCGAGCATCGCCTTTTCCGGACCCTCTGGCATGGCAGTAAGCCCGAAGCGGTGGTGTATCTGGTGACGGTCGGCACCATCATTATGACCGACCTCATCGTCGGAGTCCCGGTAGGGCTCGCGGCTGCTTTTGTTTACGTGATCTATGAGGTCTCGTCGCAGGTTGAAGTCCGCCCCATTCCAGTCGAGTCAAAAACCTCCTCGAACAATGTGGAAGAGAGCCTTCAGGGAAGCAGCACCACTTCTCCCTCATCGGTGATCCAGCTCCAGATCGGCGGTCCGATGTTCTTCGCCTCGGGCTTTCACCTCCGGTCACTTGTGGCCAAACTCGAGGACTGCCGGTGCGTCATTTTTGACATGGCAGGGGTCCGAGTATTCGATTTTACGGCCGCCGAGATCCTGGAGGAGTCGATTGAAGACCTTAAGTCACGAGGAGTCGCGGTGATCCTCGCACAACCGACTCCCGAAGTCGCAAAAAGACTCCAGAGCTTCACTCAACGTGAGTTGGCCGCCCTCCGCGAGTGTCCGATCGTCGAGACGATGTCCAAAGCCTTGGAACACGCAGCCATCTCAGATCAGCCTGTGGAGGTCTGAGCCAACTCGATAGATAACACCCTAAAGTGTTGGTGAGCTGGGGGACGCCTGAGACTCGATCGTTGCACCTCAGCGCTTTAACTCGTAGAGACCAAGGTGTTCCAGCATGTCGAGGATCCAGGGATGGCTCCAGGGCTGCTGGACCGCATAACCGGTATTGAGTACCGAGAATCCGAGAGCGATCAAGATCAGCCAGCGGAGCCAAGAATGGCGAGCACCTCCTTCAACGCCGTTCGGAAGGGCAATGAGCCAGAACGGGAAGAGCCAGAAGAGCCAACGCATCCCTTGAGTTGCCCCCCCGTAATTGTGCGTCCTCCAGACATAAAACGCGATGATCGCTGTCGAAAGGAGAAAGGTTAGCCAAGAGAAGATTCGGAGCTGCTTCTCCAAGTTAACCATGGAACGGAAGAGCCCCCAAAGGGAGAAGAGAAAGATCGGTGTGAGCGAGAAAATACCGTGGTGTCCCACTAGGAGATGGAAAAGATAGGTCGGCCACGGCTCAGGGTTTTGATCAAACCAATCAGTACCGAGCGGTGTCAGCCAGTAGCTTCCCGGATAACGGTAGGGAGAGTCGTCACCCTCTTCGTTGAACTTGGTGTATGAGAGTTCCCAAGGTCGCCAATCCCCAGTGGCGAAATAGAGTGTGATGAGAAAGCCGGCAACCGGGATCGCTGCCGCCGGGATGAAGGCGGTGAATGTCTTGGCGGGCGACTTGATCAAGACCATCAGGAATAAGAGAACACCAAACGCTGCCGCAGGGATTTCGTTACAGGCAGCAAAGGCACCGAAAAAACCAGCAGAAGCAAAAGTCCACCAACCTCGCTTTTCGCCATCCCAGATCGCGAGCATCGCAAAGACGGCAAAGAAGGCGCTCCAGGCAGCGACGGTGTGGTTATTCAACGTGGTTGAGAACGCGACAAGATTCGTACCCAGCCCCGCAGCCACCAGTGAGACAATCCAAGCCCAATCACTCTTGGCGTAACGGTCCAAGAGCCTGGCGAAGAGGATCAGCATCACTGCAGTCGGAACCACATTAAGCAAGATCAAAATTGGATTGAAATAAAGCACATTGATCGGCCATACCGGAGGGTTCTCCGACGTGATGTCGATGATCCGATAGCCTGCTTCTTCATCCTCTCCGATGATTTTCGAAGGGTCTTCGGGAGGGGTGTCGTCGATGCTCTGGACCTCCTTCCGTTGCGTCCGAGGAGGCCCCGCAATTTTGCTATCGAGTTCGACTCCCGTAATTGCTCGAACTGGGTAGAGGATTCCGGCGATGATCGTGGGGAGCAGAGGTGGCTTGCTCGAAATGAACCGACGCTCTGGTTCCTCCTCAATCGTCCGGTACGGATCGGGCACGAAGACTTTGTCTTGTGTTTGGAGTTGCCAGGGACACTCGTCAATCGCATAGGTCTGTTCTTCGAGGAGTGCCCAAACGGTGCACCATCGGGAAATGTCATTGGCGCTGATCATCGCCTTCTGCTTCAAGGCGGCACCAAGCATGAACATCACCGATACGACGATCACGATTTGACCAACATAGGTCCGAGTCCGATTCCGAGGTAAGTTCCCCTGCGGAAGCTCGGGCATCGTCTCAGGGAGTGCAGGATCGGACATCGCAGATCGGTCCTCCAGCGTCAACAAGGGAGTCTTGGAATCAAGAATGATCCCCGAGTCTGCTCATTCTCGAGGATCGATCCCGAATATCGGAGCAGATCAGGCTCCTGCACCCGGGCGGAGCGGGACGTCGCGGACGCGCCCACGCTCGAGTCGGGTCACGAGCGCATTGACGGCGTCGATGTAAGCGGACGCACTGGCTTCGATAATATCAGTTGATGCCGCTCGACCGCGGTAGGTCTGAGCATCCCGTTCAACTTCCAATTCGAGCGAAACTTCCCCCTGCGCGTCCTTCCCATGTGTAACGCTCCGGATCGTGAAGTCGCGGAGATTTGCCCTGACGCCAGTAACACGCTCGACCGCCTTGAAAATCGCATCCACTGGGCCGTCGCCAATCGCGGCGTCCTGAACGAGTTCACCGTCGGGTCGCCGGATCTGAATCGTGGCCGTCGGAAGCAGTCCCGTCCCCGTCGTGGTCTGGAGGCTGACTAACTCCCAAGGTTTTGGGAGATCATCCCCGAGGTGATTCTCGATCAAGATCGCAAGGTCTTCGTCATAGACTTCCTTCTTCTTATCTGCAAGTGTCTTGAAGTCTTCGAAGACAGCGAGGATCTGCTCATCGCTCAAGTGAAAGCCCAACGTCTCTGCGCGATCCTTGAGGGCGTGGCGACCGGAATGCTTGCCAAGAACCAGGTCTGTTTTGAGGACTCCGACCTCTTCTGGCTTCATAATTTCGTAGGTCGATCGCTCTTTCAGCATCCCATGTTGGTGAATCCCAGCCTCATGAGCAAAGGCGTTGCGACCAACGATCGCTTTATTCCGCTGGATTGAGAGTCCGGTGACCGTCGAGACCAATTTGCTGACCGGGTGGAGGCGTTCGGTCCGAATCGATGTTTCTACCTTGTAGTAGTCGCGTCGCGTTTTCAAGGCCATCACGATCTCTTCGAGCGCCGCGTTACCAGCACGCTCACCGATCCCGTTAATCGTGCACTCCACTTGTCGAGCACCGGCTTCGATCCCCGACAAGCTGTTGGCGACCGCGAGACCGAGGTCGTCGTGACAGTGAACACTGATCACCGCACGATTCATGTTCGGAACCCGGGCCTTCAAGGTCTCGATCACCTTGCCGTACTGTGACGGAGTCGCATAGCCGACGGTATCAGGAATGTTGACGGTGGTCGCGCCCGCTTCGATGGCGGCCTCTACGACCTGGCAGAGGAAATCGACCTCGGTCCGTGCCGCATCCTCTGGGCTGAACTCGACATCCTCGCAGTCGGCCCGGGCTCGGGTCACACTCTCAACCACCCGATCAACAATCTGCTCGGGGGTCATTTTAAGCTTGTGTTCCCGGTGGATCGCCGAGGTTGCGAGGAACACGTGGACCCGAGGTCTCTGGGCATGCTCGATCGCCTCGAGGGCACGATCAATGTCCCGATTGTTACATCGAGCGAGGGCACAGACCGTGACCCCAGCGACCTCGGCAGCGATGGCGCGGACGGCTTCAAAGTCACCTTGAGAGGCGATCGGAAAGCCGGCCTCAATGATGTCGACGCCGAGACCAGCAAGCGCTCGCGCAACTTCCAGCTTTTCGGCATGGTTCATACTCGCGCCCGGCGATTGCTCACCGTCGCGGAGGGTGGTGTCAAAAATCCGGACCCGCTGATCGTCAGCCATCGGTGTACCCGTCCTCTCTCATTCGGTTCGACAAGGGGATTGATGAGGCCGGTGGGTGAGTTGCTCGATCTTGCCGTTCCGTTCCCGAAATGCAAGAAGCCCCGAGACCCACCCGGCTTGGTGAGTCTCGGGGCTCCGTCGTGTCTCGATAATCTACTCCGCGACGTTGAGCCCTAAGATCCCACCCCACCGGGGTGTAGTAGGTTGTTGAGAAGTAGGGCTACAAGGATCTCGGATCTCATAAGTCTTGACTCTGAGAAACGAATGCCGGGAGTCTTCCAATGATGATGCAACACAGAAGGATGGTAGTTGCCTAAGGATCCCGGCGTCAAGCACGAAAAGAGGACCTTGGGCGGGGCCGAGCTGCTAAAGAATGATTCATTCGAGAGAAACTCTCTTCTGTTGAACAACTATTGAAGAGCACAGACTCAATGATATTCTCTTAGAGGTCAGGCAAAGAACTCGAATTCCGGGTAGCACTGCAAGTTTCTTAGTCACGACTCGTTCAGTAATGCGGGATCCTCGATCGAGAGAGAATCCCCAGAGTGTGATCCTCGGTAGGTGGAATTGGCCAAAAGTACAGAGATCGGCCAGTTCGTCGGCCACATCGAGAACAACATGGGCTTTCGTTTGATCAACCAGAGAGGCTACAGGATGTCACGATCTTCGCGGAAACAGCGCCGAAAGACCTTGAATTCGCTAAGGAACTCTTCCCGACATACTCCGCAACTCGAATCGATGGAGGCACGGAGCCTGCTCACCAGTCTCGTCCCGGGCGAGATCGTCTCAGGTTCGATCAACGAATCGTCGGAAGTAGATACCTGGACATTTACTGGTTCCGATGGCGACCTGGTCGAACTGATTACGACAAGCACACCGCTCGAAGACGGATTCCTTGCCTTCGCCGAGGTTTTCGCTCCGTCAGGGTCAAAGGTCAACGGCTTCTTCCCCTTGCAGAATCGGCAACTCCGGCTCGATGAAACAGGAACATATACGCTACAGATCAGTGACAACAACCTGGTCCAAACAGGAAGCTACACGATCGGACTCGAGAGGATCCGCCCCGGAAGTCCAAATTCGACCCCACTCATTCCAGGCGGGATCGTCTCTGGCACCATCGATTCTACCATTGAAAAGGATCAATGGACCTTTCGTGGAGAACCTGGGCAGATCGTCCAATTGATCACCACGAACACACCGCTCGAGGATGGGTTCCTAACCTTTGCGGAGATCTTCGCTCCGTCGGGAACCAAGGTCGCGGGTTTCTTTAGTCTAGACGACAGACAACTCCGACTCGATGAGTCAGGAACCTACACCCTCCAAATCCGTGACAACAACTTCGTTGAGACAGGAGACTACACGATCGGGCTTGAGCTGATCAATCCGATCAGCCCCGATGCCGAGTCACTGATTCCAGGCGGAATCGTCTCCGGAGAGATCGGAACCATAACCGAGAAAGATCAGTGGACTTTCGAAGGGATCACCGGACAACGGATCGAATTGATCACCACAAGCACACCGCTTGAGGCAGGCTTTTCCGCCTTCGTTGATCTCTATGCTCCATCAGGATCACGTGTCAACGGCTTCTTTGGGCTTGATAACAAACAGCTTAGACTCGACGAATCGGGGACTTACATGGTCCAAATCCGTGACAATAACTTCGTTGAGACAGGAGACTACACGATCGGGCTTGAGCTGATCAATCCGATCAGCCCCGATGCCGAGTCACTGATTCCAGGCGGAATCGTCTCCGGAGAGATCGAAACCACCATCGAGAAGGATCAGTGGACCTTCGAGGGAATTGAGGGCCAACTGATCGAGCTGATCACGACAAGCACACCACTAGAGGATCGCTACAGTGCTTTTGTCGACGTTTATGCTCCTTCAGGAAGCAGAGTGACCGGATTCTTTGCCAAAGACAATCGCCGGCTCCGGCTCGATGAGACGGGTACCTACATGGTCCAAATCCGCGATAACGACTTCGCGGAGACCGGACGATACACAATCGGGTTCGAACGTCTGAGACCCGCAAGCCCCGATGCCCAAGCACTGATCCCAGGAAACACGGTCGAAGGTACGATTGATTCCAGCCTCGAAAAGGATCAATGGATCTTCCGAGGCATCTCGGGGCAGGAAGTCGAACTCACCCTAACAAGCATTGCGGTCCAAGATCGGTTTAGTGCCTTTGTTGATGTCTTTGCTCCTTCTGGAGCGCGGATCACCGGCTTCTTTGCGGGACAACCGCGCGAAGTCCAACTCAATGAGACAGGCATCTTTCTTGTCCAGGTCCGTGACAATGACTTCAGCGAAACCGGTCGCTACACCCTCACGTTGAATGGAGGACTCGCCACCGCCGAAGGCGACATTAATGGTGATGGGGTGGCTGACTTCGTAACCGGGGCGGGTCCCGGTGGCGGTCCTCATGTCCGCGCCTTCAGCGGGACCGATGGTCGGGCTTTAATGGGCTTTTTCGCCTACAATGGTGGCTTCAAGGGTGGTGTCAACGTCGCAACTGGTGACGTCAATGGGGACGGGGTGACGGACATTATCACCGGGGCCGGACCAGGTGGTGGGCCTCATGTGAAGGTCTTTAGCGGAGTCGATGGATCAGAACTCTACAGCTTCTTCGCCTACAATGGCGGTTTTAAGGGCGGGGTTCATGTTGCCTCGGGAGATATCGACGGCGATGGGTTTGATGACATCATCACCGGGGCCGGAGAAACAGGCGGTCCTCACGTCCGCGTGATCAGTGGCCAGGATGGAACTGAGCTTCGGAGCTTCTTTGCCTATGCCGGCGGATTCTTCGGGGGCGTGAAGGTCGGATCCGGAGACATCAATGGCGATGGTCGTGATGACATTATCACAGGCGCTGGTCCGGGTGGAGGACCACACGTCAAAGTTTACAGTGGCGTCGACCATCAAGTGATCCGAAGCTTCCTCGCTTACAACGGCGGTTTCCCAGGTGGCGTCAACGTAAGTGCGGGAGATGTCAATGGCGATGGCTATGACGACATCATCACTGGTGCCGGACCAGGCGGCGGACCGCACGTTAAGGTTTACAGCGGGATCAACAACCTGGTGATCCACAGCTTCTTCGCCTATGCCGGTGGATTCCGGGGGGGCGTCCACGTTGCCGCTCGGGACATTAACGGAGACGGCAAGGACGAGATCATCACTGGCGCTGGGCCTGGCGGCGGTGCGCACGTCCGCGTGATCGACGCAGTTACAGACCTCAACCTCTACAGTTTTATTGCCTACGGCGGTTTCCGAGGCGGCGTTACCGTCGCTGGTTGATGATCGGGAAGTCGGACTCGATCGGGTCCAAGGGCTCGGCTCTCGACCCGGTCAAGTCTACGCAAAATAGCCCTTGTGATCGGCGCCAAACCATCACGATGGAATCCTTGGGCTCTCGTTGTCGGCCAGGAGAGGCGATTTCCGATGGTAACGAAGACAGCATCATCGGCTCGGCCTGGACCGGACTTCAATAGAATCGATCAGAATTGGAAAACTTCGGATAGACACGGCCAGCGAGCTGGAGTATCTTCCCCGTCGGTTTCGGAAGTCCATCCGATGGACGAAGGAACGGATCTGCCGACCCGCCCCATAAACTTCCGGACGGAAGCCAATGGTGGGTAAGCAGTTCGATCCGCTGAGCACTCCTGATGTTATCCCCTCCTGTTGTGCTTCTTGCCGAGTGTTACGGTCTGGATCGTCTCCGTCCTCGGCCTACGGATGCCGATTGAGTTGATCGGTCCGAAGAGACTGAATTCTCTAGTCTCTAGGGATCCGATGGCCCATCGGTAGCGACTCCAAACGGTCCGGTCGTCCTCACTTCGGGTGACGCTCCGGTCCGAGCGCGGGTTCGTGGACCGTCAGGCGTGTTCTGACGAGAGGCGAGCGGATCGGAGAGACTTACGATTGAGCCGATCGATCGTCGGGAATTTGGGAGAGTTGTCCGCGATTCCGAAGCCGGGGTTCATTACCGCATCGTGTCGGATTCGAGGCGGGGTGGCCCGGTCCTTTGCTAGGCACCCGCAAGGTGCTTCATCGATTGATCAGGAGGGAATGGATGCGAACGATCCACGTTTGGGCCGGGCTCCGGTTGGCATGTGTGGCCCTGGCCTGCAGCGTTGTAAGTTTCAGCACAACGGCCTTCGGTGATGACATGGACAGCGTCGTCGACCTCACTGTCGACCTCCCGACGCCGACCGATGTCGATCCTGCAGCACAAAGTCTTCTCGCCACCGCCCAAGCGATTGGAGCGCCTCTGTTTCGCTTCAATACGATTGGCGACCTCGACTTGAGCGTCGGTGTGGATGGCGAGAATGTGATTGGCTTCCGGGGGATTTCGGGGGAAGACTTCATCGCCCCTTCGAACTTCAGCCTCGGCGAAATTCAGGTGCTTTCTGGCAGTACTTCGGGAATGACCACCTACGACAACGTCCCGGTGACCTTCACCATCGACGTGTCCTTGGTTAACGGAGAAGTCCCGGTCATCAATGAGACCCCGGTCAAGCTGGAAGGGGTACTCAACGGCACTGTAAATGGTTCGAACCAGTCGAACGCGACCTTGACCTGGAACACGGAAAACCTCCCGAGCTTCCGCGTCGGCGACTTTGTTGCCACCATCACCGGGCTTGATCCGGTCGACATCGCACCGTTCTCGACGAACGGCGGACGCACAAGCATCCAAGGTCGGATCGAAGCCTTCCAGATCCCAGAGCCGGCATCGATCGCCGTCTTCTTGGTCGCCCTGGTCGGCGGCATCGGACTCCGACGCCGTGCTCTGGCACGACCGATCGTCTGAGCATGAGACACAGGCAATTCACGCCTGACTCACTTGCTTCAGCTTCCTGGAAACCGCCCGTGCTGGACTGAGCCGCCGAACCCCGAGCCGTCGAACTCGGTTACAGCCTGCCCTGAGCCAATCGCGATTGGCTCGGGGCTTTTTTCGTTGGACCTCTCATCTCTCCCAGATGACGATAACGTAGGGGACAGCGTCCGCCCAAGCGTCAATGTCGTGTGGGTCTGCGAAACGAAACCCACACTACGAGAGATCGCTGAAGCCGTACTCAATGAGCTTGTCGAAGGCATCAGGGTCGACGTCGTGGGGATGAAGGGTGTCGGCGATTTTCTGAAGAATATCCCCAACCCGTTGCGCAAAGTCGAGCATCAATTTGTACCGACCAAAGTCGACCTCACCCAAGAGTTCGGCACCGTGCTCCTTAACCAGTGTGTCGACTCGCTTGAATTGTTCCTTCCAATGCACGGCGTGCAGGACACGATCTTCAATCGTCTTAATCACCGCATCTTCCAGACTGTAGACCCGGATCCGCTGCCGCATTGCCTCCAGATTCGATTTACACTGACGCCAGATCTCGAAGAGTTCGAACATGCAGTAGGGCGACTTCAGGTATCGATCGCTCAGAATAATGAAGATCCGTTTACCGGTAGCGAGTTGGCGCATGAACAGATCGATGCTGCCGCCGAGGTTGTTGTCGACGACATCACGGTAAATTTTGATCTGAAGCTCTTCTTCGGCGTACTGACAGAGTCGGTCGGCAACGGCGATGCTGGCGTCGTTCTGGGCGTAGGAGAGGTAATACTTGGGATCGCTGGGGTGATCGGTGGGTGGCAGGGGGGCCGTCTGAACTTTCGGGGCCCGTTCCAGGCCGAGATCCTCCTCAACAACGGCCCGGCGCGGTGTTGCGGCAGGCAAGGCAGGGCGGTCCGGCTCGCTGACGGTCCAATCGCGGCACCCATACCGATTAATGGTCCATTCAATGATCTCGTGAAGCCGTTCGAGCAGATCGGTTGACTGCCCACCACGTGTGGCGAGAGTAATGGTGCCGCCGTAGGTGGTCCGATCGGGCGTCAACGCTTGTTCGATGAGGGCATAGCTCTGCGTCGTCGTTTCGAAGAGGTAGACGCCGGAGTGCCAATACTGGGCGTCGTCGCCGGCCATTTGGCCGATTTCACTGATGATCCCTCGGATGATTCCCGGATGAAGGAAAGGCAGGTGGAAGACCCGTTCCGCGCCGGCCTTGGCGGCATTCCAACCGGCCTCAACCCAACCGGGCAGTTGGTCACGGTCGGGGAGCAACTCGGGGGCAATATACTCGGCCTCAACATCGGCTTCTCGGTCGGCCTTCCGGTACACGAAGCAGATTCCACACGACTCCATCATGCCCAGGAACAGCTCTTGTTCCTTGACACTGTACTTACCCCAAACCAGACCTTGAAGGAGTGACCGCGTAAACCGGCCCTTTGACTGACGGATCTGCGTGTAGCAGTGCTTGCGGTGAAAGACAGCGTAAACGGCCTCTAACGCCCAGGCTTGGTCGAGCACGATTCGGTCGTCGAACAGTCCTCGGTTGTAAAAGACGACACCGGTGGCATGGAGGTAATCGAGCAGGGCGTCGGGGTTGGAAACGTTCTTGGCCTGATCACAGATCCGGCGGAACTGCTTTTGGCTGAGGGTACGGTGCTTCTTTTCGGCATCGGGACGAGGGGCGTCTTTGTTGCGCAGTTCCTCCAGCTTCTCTTTGACCTTGAGCCGCCCCTTGCCGATCCGCGCTCGCCCTCGTTTCTCCCAGAGCCATTGAATTGCATCCCGAAGGGTGCCATCAAGGAGGTCCCGGTTGCGGTTGTTCAGCGCACTGTAGTGGATCTCCCTGCGCAAACGGAACGACTTCAGGGTCTCGGGATCAACCGGGGCACGCACTTCCTCATCTTCAGGAGATTCGCACTGGTTCTGGACGATGATCACGGGGCTGTCGACACCGCTGAGATGCCGGACATACTCCAGCCAATAGGGGAGTGGGAAGTTCTGGAACGTCATCCCCTCGTAGTCGTGGGTCTCTTCATTCTCAGACTCCGGCGTCCAGACGAGGAGGAAGAGGGAGCGTGTTTTCATGAACAGGGCATGGGTGCCGTGGTACAGATCCTGCCCACCGAAGTCCCAGAGGTGCAGTTTGGACTGTTCCGTTGTCGAGGAGTTCTCCGCGCTGTTGTCACTCGAACTCATCGGGACATCGAGAGCGGTGGAGGTCACCACAATGCCGTGCGTGCTGTCTACGGTGGGGTTGAACCGCTCACCGCGTAACCGTCGACAAATCTGTGTTTTGCCAATCCTCCCATTGCCAAGCACGAGCAACTTTACATCGGCAAGTCGTTCCGCCCCCGCGGCCAAGTCCTTGAGATGCGCCCTCAGGCTTCCAAGGCAATCTGAAGAAGATACCTGTGACAAGACTTCCGCCGGGATCTCCCTGATCTTGGTGCTCCAGAGTGTCAGTTCACGCAATGAATCCAACCAGACAACCTCGTCCGGGATATCCTCCACCTGAGTATTCCAGCAATAGAGCGATTGGAGTTGGCTCAAGTCCGACAACGGACTCAAATCACTCACTTGAGTCTCACTGCAATCGAGCGATTGGAGTTGGCTCAAGTCCGACAACGGACTCAAATCACTCACTTGAGTA
>CAZEAN010000094.1:0-22117 GCA_964510225.1 uncultured Isosphaeraceae bacterium | reverse complement strand
CACCCCCTTCTCCGGTGTGGTTGAAGACAACGTCGAGAATTACATCGATTCCGGCTTCACCAAAGCGTGCAACCATCTCCCGAAACTCGTCGGAAGGACCGAATCGCTCGGGGTTACTGGAGTAGGCTGCTTTCGGAACACCATAGGCGATCGGATTGTAGCCCCAAAAGTTACGGTTTCGCTCGCCAGTATACGGGTTCACAAATAAGCAATCATTCTCGTCAAACTCATCGGTCGGGAGCAATTCCACTGCTGTTACACCTAGCTCCCGGATATACTCGATCTTCTCCATTAAACCTGCGTATGTTCCACGATGTCGAACATTCGACGACGAGTCGGCAGTGTAACCTCTTACATGAAGTTCGTAGATGATTGTATCTTCGAGGGGGATTCGAGGCCTCGACCGACGTTCACGTCGGTCACTCAAGGGGATCACCAAGCTTCGACGTGGGAGGTTTGCAGCCATTCCCCATGGTTTTCCACAGGAGAGGGCCCTCGACGCTGGGTCGATGAGGAGGACGTCTTTGTCATAGCGGTGCGGACCTCCCTCAGGACCGTCTGCGCGATAACCGTAGCAAAAATCTTCTGGGAGACCTGCGATTGCGATGTGCCAGTGGTCTCCGGTTCGATTCACAGCAGGGTCGAGGGGGATCTCAACGACGATCTCGCTGCTACACGGTTCACAGAGGATCAGACTCAGTGAAGTCGCGTTTCTACAGATCAACACAAAGTTGATCCCCCCTGGCACGCGATGAGCACCAAGCGGCAATGGCTCACCACAAGTTACGGTCAGTAACTGTTTGTGGAATCGATAAGCAATGGGAGTCCCTGATTGGGGAGCAGTCGTTAGCTTCGAAGACGCCATAGTGACAGGCAATCCCTCGGTCCTTGTCAAGAATCGATCGCTATAGTTCCGATCGAGTACACTCAGTTTCATTGGTTTGGGTATGCCGAAGCTACGAGATTGAACCAAAGGCGTCAACGGGCAGCAGGAGCCCATAGTGTGGTTCGACTCTTGATCTTCTTGGGAGACTTCGGGCGATTGCACGCCTACTAACACAAAGAATCGGGCAAGAACGGATGAGGATTTTGCACTCGGCTGACTGGCACCTCGGAGCGCGACTCGGTAGGCTTTCGCGTTCGGATGACTTACAGCGTGCTATCGATCAAGTGATAGGCTACTGTGAGCAAGAATCGGTCGATGTTCTGCTTATCGCGGGCGATTTATTCCATCACGGTGCGTGGTCCGAAGAGATCCGTGATGGAATCGACTACCTCCGCTATCGTGCTGAAGCGTTCCTCCATCGTGGAGGAACTATCGTGACAGTGACTGGCAATCATGACCAAGAGGTCTTTTGCGCGACTCTCCGCTCCGCGCTTGAGCTCGTTGAACCACGGCCCACGAAAGTTGGCGATCGTTGGCCAACCGGGCGGTTCCATTTAATCAATCGTCCGTCTGCCTGCCGTCTCGGAAATCAGAGGGGCGAAGAGCTACAGTTTGTCTTGATGCCGTACCCTACACCAGCGCGCTACCTTGATGGTCAGAAGACGCGGTACAGTGGTCCCTCTGAGAAAAACCGGATCCTGATGAACGCGTTTGGTGAGACGGTCAGAAAACTCCGAAATCATCCGAGGTTGGATACGGAGATCGCAACCGTACTGGTTGGTCATGTTCACCTAAATGGTGCTGTACTTCCGGGAGGTCGAACATCCGGAGAAGAGGATGATATCCTTATTCCTACAAACAAGCTTGGGTCGGAATGGTCGTATGTCGCACTCGGGCACATTCATAAACCTCAGGCGATCGCTGGAAGAGACCATATACGGTATTCGGGTAGCATCGATCGCATTAGAGCAGATGAAGCGCATGAACGAAACGGTGTTGTGTTGCTTGAGATTGACGCTCAAGGATCTCTGAGGGCCCCGTTGTTCCTGCCGATCGACTCGACACCGATTCTTGATCTGGAAGTGAGCGACCTGGAGTCCGAACTGGCGAAATTCGAGAGAGCATACGAGCAAGTTCGCCACCGAGCCCTTGTCCGTGCTCGGATTGCGTATCGAGAGAGCACCGACGATCTCGACACCATGATCCGGAAGTTCCGATCTCTTTTCCCCCGTTGTTATGATCTTCGAGCGATCGATAGAGATCGCCAATTGGTGGGATCAAACGGTAAAGGTATTATTGCCCCCAGTGACAGTTTTCGCGAAACAGTACTCCAATACCTTTCGAAGCGACTCGAGGGGCATGAGTTAGGAGAGATGGTGTTAGGTAATGCAAGAAACTTGCTTGATCAGGAGGATCCATGATACCGCTCCGGATAGTCCTCCAAGGCTTTCTCTCGTACCGTGAGGAGCAGACGATCGATTTGGAAGATGCGGATCTCTGGGTTTTTGCGGGACGAAATGGTAGTGGGAAGTCGTCAGTCTTTGATGCCATTACGTTTGTGCTTTTTGGGCACCATCGTGGTGGAGCCCGCCGTTATGAGAGCTTGATCCATGTGCAGTCTGACAAGTTGCGTGTTGAGTTCGACTTTGAGGCTCGAGGGCAGCGATACCGTCTTGTGCGCTCGTTAAAACGATCAGGTGGCTCGGAGCGGCAGGCCTACCGCTTCGATCCAGATCGGAGCGAGGGCAATTCCTGGCCCGCGATCCCTGAAACGAATAGCGATGCTGGGTTCAAGAAATGGGTCGCACGTTATGTCGGCCTCACATATGAGAGCTTTACCTCATCGGTCTTGCTGCAGCAGGGGAGAGCGGAGTCAATACTCGATCCGCAACCTAAGAAACGCTACGAGATCCTTGAGGGAGTTGTAGGGTTGGAACGTTTCAGGCGACTCTCCGAGACTGCGGAGTCGGGTCGAAGGGCAGTTGATGCTGAGGTGCGATCTCTCCGAAACCGTGTGGCCGAGCTTCCGACCGCGACCGAGGAGCAACTCAACCAAGCTCAGCAAGCCGTAGAGCGATCTTTAGAGCGACGGCAGACATTAGCCGCCAAACTCGGAGAACTTGATGTCCAATGTCGCCAGGCAACACTCTGGAATTCCCTAGAATCAGCTCGCTTTGTAGCAGTCGAGCGACTCCAGGAGTCCGAAGTGCTGCTTCAACACGCGGACCAAATCGAGATCAATGGTCAGCGATTGGAAAAATTGAATCGCCTACTGCCAAAGCTCCGTGAAGTCGTCGCTTTCCGTACCGATCGTGACAACCTTATTCAGAATGCTAAATCCCTCGATAATTATCGATTTTCGTTAGAACAACAATTGAAACGCATATGCAGAGTTGTGAATAATCTGAAAATCCAGCAAATGTGCTATCATCGGGAGATCGATGAGAGTCGGTCGGCAGCAGAACGGATTTCGTCTGACCTCGCGGCGCTGGCTGGTCCGATCGTCAAGGCCAAGTTGGCTCGACATCAACGACTGGAGATCGAGCAATTGGAGACCGAACTGCACCTCTTCCCGAGCGATTTGTCGGCCAAAGTCGAGGAGTGCTCCAACAGTCTCGATAAGTGCATTGAGTGCTCCACTGCCCTTCCATTCCTTGAGCAGTTCGTCGAGCATCGTGATGGCTTGATGAGTTCGTCGGACCAGGCCAAAACCCTCACGAAGAGGCTAACGTTACACCGTGCAACGATCGATGAACTCAAGGAGAGTGCCGACTCTGTTGAACAAGACCATCGAAGAGCGCTGGACGAGACTCAACAAGCGAGGGATCAACTCTCAAGGACCGAAGCCATTTGGATTGAACTCGGTCGGAGGTTGGAGCAATTCAACGGACTCCGAGACTCCGCGAGGTGTGATCGGTGTGGCCAGATTCTTGATCCCGAACACTTTCGTTCCGAACAGTCTCGACTTCAGTCCGAAGTGAGAGTTGCACTGGAAGAATCCGAAGTGGCTACAGGAAACCTTCGCGTTGCGATTGCACATGAGCACGAACAGGAGAATCGACTTGCGGAGTGCCAATTAGAGCTAGAAGAGGCTGAACAAAAAGCTCAGGTTGATCAGGATGCGTTATCCGAGGCACGTATCAACTACGAACTGCATCAACGATCGTGTGCAAGTGCCTTTCGACTGCTACCTCCGGTGTACCAATCAGAGATAAGTCCATCTGATCCGGTCGATTGGGCTGTTACAGAGTATCCGACCCGTGAGGCGATTCAGAGGGTCCGCGAGCAAGTCAGTCAAATCAAGTCGCTCGAAGCGCAACTTGGGTCGATGAGAAAGACAATCAAACGTCTCGAAACCGTCGAAGCCAGACTGGAACAGGCTCGTCAATCTGTTGCCGAGTTATCGTCAACTGAAGATCTACGAGTCCTTGAAGAGAAGGAGGAAGGACTTCAGTCAAAGCTTGCCGGTTTCCATCAAGACATCCGTGTACAGTCGGTTCAATCAACACTGATCGAGAAGGTTCAGGAACTTGCGAACGACGAAGCACTCAAGTTGGAACGATCCTGTCGTGATCTGGAGCGTCGAGCTTCCCTTGACCGGGCGCGATCGGAAGATCGTGCTGAATCACTTCGAAGGCTTGCTGGAACGCTTGAGAAGGAATGGGGCGATGGGGTTGACGGGATCGACGAATCTGCACTCAATCAGATAACTCAAGAGCTTAGCGAGTTGAAGTCACGTGGAGTCGAAGCAACGCTGCAAGCGCTTCCAAAGGCCCGGGCAGAGGTCGCAGCTCTTCGTCAACGGCTTGAGCAAATCAGGAACGAGCAAGATCAGATCCCGATGCGTGCTCGGCGCAGTCCGGAAGAGATTGAAGCGATCCAACGTTCGCTGAGGCTTTCCCTCGACGAAGCTGAGAACGAACTCCGTGAGCATGAGTTTGAATGCTGGAGCCTTCAGGCTGCCCTCCAGGATCGGAAGAAGCTAAGTGAGCGTATCACGAACATGGAGCAATCACTTCGAGTCTCCGAGGTCTTATGCAGGCTCCTTGGCCGGGATGGCATTCAACGTGATCTGATGCGTGACGCAGAAGTAGGCATTCTGAATCGTGCCAATCCAATCCTCCAAGCACTTTCCGATGGAGAACTAACCCTCCAATTTGCGGGTGGCGGAGAGTCTGATCCCGAGTCCGCTCTTCAACTCGATGCCGTTGAACGTGTCGGTGGCTCGTCGAAGACGATTCCAGTTGCAAATCTGAGCGGAAGTCAACGATTTCGAGTCGCCGTAAGTTTGGCAATCGGGATTGGCTCGTATGCGCGTGGACATCACGGAACAATCGAGTCAGTGATTATCGACGAAGGCTTCGGAAGCCTTGATCGATACTCTCGACATGACATGATCCAGCAACTGAATGCGCTCCGGGGGCATCTTGCAAAGATCATCCTTGTTTCGCATCAGGAGGATTTTTTCGAAGCATTCGCCGATGGCTATATGTTTGAACGATCTCATGAAACGGACGGAAGTACGGTTGTGAGACCGTTTCATCGGTAACAATTAACGAAGAGAGTTGCCCAGAAAAGTCAGTCGGAGAGCTGTGCGGGTCTCAAGACCAAAGTTGCCGAGACCGGATAATGGTCAGAGGGATATCTCCCAGCACGATTGACTCGAATGATTTCAGCATCAGTTACCTCAGACTGGTGCGGATGCACCAACACGTAGTCAATTTTAGGCCCGTCAACACCACCTCGGAATCCATGAGCTGTGCGGACCTCGGTTTCCTCAGGTTGGATAATCCTGTAAGAGTCAATTAGTCCAGGCTGGGGGGGCGATTGACCGTTGGGTCCAGGCTGCTCGCCCTTGAGGAAGAGGATCGGCGCAGATTCCTCTGAAGCGTTGAAGTCTCCAGTGACCACAATCGGTGTACGGTCCGACGATCGCCGGCGAATCCGTTCCCAGAGCAGGGCCGTCGATCGCTCGCGTGATGGAGCACTCCTGTGATCCAGGTGAAGATTGTAAATATCAACAAATTCTCCTGAATCGCGGTCACGGAATCGGGCGTAGGTGCAGATTCTCGGGAGTGTATTGCCCCACGACATTGAACCTGCAACTCCTGGTGTGTCTGAAAACCAGAATGTTTCCGTATCGATCGGCTCAAATCGACCGACGTTGTAGAGGATTGCTGAAAACTCCCCCTGGTCTTTTCCATCATCCCGACCCAGTCCAACAAATTGATAGTCCGGTATGTCCTTTACCAATTGGTCAATCTGAAACCGGAGTGCCTCTTGGAGACCGATCAGATCCGCATTGCTTGACTTGATCACGTCAGCCACAAATTCATGACGGTTCTCCCATCGATTAACACCATCGCTCGCTGTTCCGTAACGAATATTGAAGCTCAGTACCCGTAAGATCATGCCTTCCTCCTCAGCGGCAAGTGCATGAGCGGTTGCATCTTGACCACCGGGATGATCCGAAAATTGAGCATTCGTTGCCGAATTCAATGATGAAACAATGATTGCTGCTGATAATAAAAAAGATGGTCTCAGCGTGGACCCGAACGGAGAGAATTGTCGCATGGAGAAACGCTCCTTGATCAATGGACGGATTCAGACTTCAAGGATAGGGCAATCCGAAGTCCAATTCGATTACCAAGCGTGCGTCTTCATACAGAATATAATTCAGTTTCCAAGATTACTTAGATGGAATTCAAAAAGTAAAACAATTGCATTATGTCATATTCTAATTTTTTGAAAATATGGTTTTGTGAAGAATACTGATGAGTGAAGGAGTCATTGCTAAAGGGTTGCTATGTGTGGACCGGTTGCCTAAATTTTCACCATAACCCAACGTAAAGCAGCATCATCCGTCGTCGGAAGTAATGTTCATTGACTCCTGCAACGTCGGGTACTTCCGCTGCAAGTCTTCCTCCATCCGAGGTGCTTCGTGCCAACCACCGACTCGATCGATACCAATAGGCTTTCTATGATTCATCTATCGGGAAACGCAGGTAATGATTCGTTTGCGGAGGTCGTTCGCGAAGGCCTTACGAGTTCACCGAAAACGCTTCCTTCACGCTACCTCTACGATGCAGTAGGTTCGCAGCTTTTCGAGCAAATTTGTGAGCTTCCTGAATACTATCTTACGCGGACCGAGGACGAAATCCTCAATAACCACGCCGCGACGATGGTTTCGGGTTGGTCAGAATCACCGATCATGTTCGAATTAGGTAGTGGGAGCTCGACGAAGACTCGACGTTTGATCGACGCAGCTCTCAAGATGTATGGACAGCTTCATTACGTCCCTACGGACATCTCTCCGACGATCCTTGAAGAATCAGTCCATGCATTGGGACAAGAATATGAACAGCTTCAGATTACTGGGATGGCAACCGATTACGGAACTGCGCTCTCTGAATTTACCACTCGGTTCGAAGGACCGAAACTTATTGTTTTTCTCGGTTCAAGTCTTGGAAATTTTGATGAAACCGAGGCCATGGATCTTCTCCAGCAAGTTTCACAAAGCATGAATCCTGAGGATCGCTTCCTCTTTGGTTCTGATCTTGTTAAAGAACCTGCTATTCTTGAAGCGGCCTATGATGATGCACAAGGTGTAACACGTACTTTCAATAAAAATATTCTTGCCAGAATGAATCGCGAATTGGGTTCGAAAATCGACCTCGATCAATTTCGCTATGTAGCCAAATTTGTTCCCGAACGACAACGGGTAGAAATGTATCTGATCAGTGTCATTGATCAAATTGTCCAGTTTTCCGACATTGATCTTACTGTCTCTTTTTCCAAAGAAGAGTCAATCCACACAGAAAACTCACACAAGTATACGCCCGAAATGATCCAATCAATGGCCGAACATGTGGGTTTAGTGGAAGAATCGTTTTGGTTAGATGATCAGAATCTCTTCCGCGTTCAACGTTGGAAAAGAGTGATAGAATAGATTGTTGATGACGTAAGAGTAAAGTTATCGCCTGTAATTAAAAATCAATGCGAATTACGGGCGAGTCGTACCCCCGAAAATTGCCAGCGTGACCAAGGGTGAAAGAAGTTTCGATAAGTTAATCGAATATGATCACGTGGCGTGACACAAGATCCTCCCCGAAGTACATGTTGGTTACACATAAATTTGCCATTATACTCGCCGAGAATTCCAGATTCTGGCCGAAAGCCGGGAAAAGGTAGATAAGCATCGAGTGTCCACTCCCAGAGATCGCCAAACAACTGTGTAGGTTCGATAGAATCCTGTACTGGGGGAGGTTCTGGGTGAAAACGGCGATTCTCCAGGAAATTTCCTTCAATAGCGACGTCAGCAGCAGTTTCCCATTCGGCTTCGGTTGGTAATCGAGCACCAAACCATCGGGCAAAAGCGTCTGCTTCGTAATAACTGACATGGCAGACGGGCTCAGCGGGATTAACGGGTTTCATTCCGGAAAGTGTGAACTGCCACCAAGAATTACCACGCTTATCCCAGTATAGTGGACTCTCCCACTGTTCCCGAGTCCGCGCCGCCCAACCGTCAGAGAGCCAGCATTCGGAACGCTCATAACCCCCATCTTCCATAAACTCAAGCCATTCTCGATTTGTGGCTAATCTGGAGGCCAACCGAAACGGCTCAACAAATTGGCGATGCCGAGGACGCTCGTTGTCGAATGAAAACCCGGTACCATCGTATCCGATCTCGCGAACACCCTCTTGGTAGGCGGTCCATCGAAGCTCTTTTTCTTCTGAGGCGACCTGATCTAGGCGGTCGTTAGACAAGGGAACGTATTCGGGGCGCAACGGATTTCTTGAGAAAGCGTGCTTTAAATCAGTTAATATTAATTCTTGGTGCTGTTGCTCATGATTAATTCCGGTTACGATTAAAGATGTGATTGTATTGGGAAGTGTTGACGATCCATTTTTGAGGATCGCTGCGATCCCTTGATCAACGTGATGTCGGTACGAGAATACTTCAGGAGTCGTCGGACGGGTCATCAGACCTCGCTCATGGCGTGGGACTCGCTCTCCGACTCCATCGTAGTAAGAGTTGAAAAGATAATTGAAGTTGTCATGATATGGCTTGTAACCCTTCAGATACGGTCTCAGGATGAACGATTCGAAGAACCAGGTAGTATGAGCAAGATGCCACTTAATTGGACTTGCGTCGGGCATTGATTGGACGACGAAGTCTTCGGGCTCGAGCGAATCGCAGAGTGCGGTCGTCGTTTGCCGAACATTCCAGTACCGGCTGAAAAGCCGGTCAATTGAAGAAGCATCGTCGGTGAGCGCTGCGCCAATAAGGGTGGTAGTGGGAGATTGGTTCCAATTCATCGGAGGCTCCTCACGACGCTCTCGGAGTGGTCTAGCTTGGGCGATCAGGGAGTTCTAGAAAGGTGGCCTCGTGCCGTCAAGAGGCGAACACAGTAGATCGCAGCTCGAAATGATCTGGAAAAAAGCGCGGTGTCAGGACTCTTGAGATTCGATGATGTAGTTCGACGGTCAATAAGCCTCCGAACTCCGTCGACTCTGAGATTCAACAAAGGCCGGTCGTTCCGGTCGATGAATTGGTCCGGATCTGGGAAGAACGGGTTGCTCGTCACGAAGCTCAACCGGAACGGTACGACAACCCCCAGGGGATCGTCCGGATTCGAAAGGAGAGTGACGTATCAATTGGTCTTTCAACCGTTTGGGAGTTTCTTGTTGAATTTCGTCGTTGCATTCGATGCAATTCGTTGCTCCATCGCACTCTTGATCGGATTGGCTGGTCGCAGCCTTTACTGGCAATCAGTTTCGTTCTGCGTTCAATCGTGTCCATCATTCTGAGTGAATTCCAGAGGTAAGACACCGTAGCAAGCGGCTAATGATCTCCGGGTGGCAGACAATCCGCCTGCCAGAGGGCTTTTGAGGTGCCATTATGCTGATTCCCGATCGGGGACATCCCGACCGGCTGAACGCGAGTCTCGAAGCGATGCCGCGCAATGAGCGTGGCTTGAGACGCTGGGTTCGTGCCTTTGCTGGAATCGAGGTGCCCCAAACCCCTGTCTGCCAGGGCCATCATGCTCCCTGGTCTTTTTTCTCCAAGCTTTTTCTCGAACGACCACCGGTTGTGTTGGTGCTCGGTCCTCGAGGAGGAGGGAAGTCGTATCTCTCGGCGCTTGAGACTCACATGACCAGTCGGTTCCACAAAGGGCACCGAACTATCCTCCTCGGAGGAAGCCTGGCACAGTCGCAACAAGCTCATCAAGCTCTTGCGGAACTTGCGAGTGACGACCCCGCACTCCGGAAGCTCACCGAAACGAAGGCTATATATCATAATGGATCCGTAGTCCGAGTGCTAGCTGCCTCCCAGACTAGCGTCCGGGGACCGCACGTGCCGAGCCTGAAACTCGACGAAGTAGATGAGATGGATCCCGACTGCCGAGATGCCGCGTTAGGAATGTGTATGAATCGAGGTGACCTCCCAGCCTCGGTCCTGATGACTTCGACTTGGCACCGGATTGATGGCCCGATGTCGCAGCTAATTGATCGGGCTCGAGGCGGGGAGTTTCCGCTATTCACTTTCTGTGTCTTTGAGATTCTGGAACGCTGCCCCACCGAACGGAGCGGCCCGAATCTGGAATACTGTCCGACCTGTCCGTTGGTGACCTGGTGCCACGAAGATCGAGATGCCGACCCCTTGGGACGCCCGAAAGCGAAACGATCAAACGGGCACTACGCGATCGACGCCTTAATCCAGAAGGTCCGAGTTGTCAGTAAACGGACCTTCGAAGCCGACTATCTCTGTCGAGGTCCGAAAGTCGAGGGACTCTGGTTCCCTTCCTTCGATCCACTCGCCAACGTGAGTTTTCAGGCTGAATACGAACCAGGTTGGCCGGTCCATCTCGCGATCGATTCCGGTGTCGTTACCGGCGCAGTTTTCTTCCAGATCATTCCGAGAGCGACCGGAACCGGTCTCGTCGACGAAGTCCACCTCTTTGCCGACTATCTCGCCGAGGGAGAATCGGCCGAATCGAATGCTCGGGCGATCCTCGAGATCGCAAGGACTCGCTGTAATGGGCGGATTGGATTGACCTCGACTGATCCCGCCGGGGGTTCGCGGACAGCGATTGGCCCTACGGTCATCGGTGAGTACGAACGAGCCGGGATCCGCGAACTCCGATATTGGCCTCGGAACACTTCAGTCGTCGACGGTCTCGCACTGATCGAATCGTTCCTAAGGCCAGCGGAAGGGGAAACGCGATTATTGATTCACCCGCGTTGTGAAGCCTTGATCAAGGCATTCCAACAATACCGACGCGCAAAGCGAACCGGTCAGTGGATCGACCAACCCGAAGATCCACAACACCCTCAAGAAGACCTGATCGACCCGCTCCGTGGCGGTCTCCTGCTGCAGTACCCCGAAGGTCGAGGTCCTAAACCGGGCCTCAGGCGGATGCCTGCCGGTCGAGTCTTTTAGCTCCACCGGAAGGCAATCCAATCTGTTGGACCTCACCCAAAGGGATGAACACCCGTGTGAGGTTCAGACGCGTCGGAACGAGCCGGTTGGTAGACTCACAGAATCGACCACACCACGACGATGCCACCGACTCGAGAATCGATCGCTCTGATCCGCCGCCGACATCCCGAATGGGCCGAACATCACCTCCGATGGCAATGGCTCCTTGACTCCCTTGAAGGAGGGGAGCGCTATCGACAGGCGATCTACGGATACGACCGTCGCGGATTGCCAATCCGAAACCTGATTCGGCACAAACGGGAGTATCCTGATCCCCGGGAACCAGGTCTCGCGACACTCTCTCTGGGGCTCGAACCGTTTTCAAAGGTTGATGGGCAGTCGCTTGATTCGGGTGCTCTAGCAACTGACGACGACTACGAACTCCGCCGTGCCAGGACACCAGTACCAACGTTCCTTGCTGAGGCAATCGAAACTCATCTCTCAAGGATCTTCGCTCGGGAGATCAAGCGTGACGGACCATCGACTGTTAGCAGTTGGTGGCAGGATGTTGATGGCTGTGGAACACCGATCGGCCAATGGATGTCCAGCACTGTTGCTCCCTTGTTGCTAACCTTCGGGCAGCTTGACCTCCGATTCGATCACCCCGTCGCACCACCCAACGAGACAATCGAGACTCGGGCCGACCTGATCCGCCTCGGTATCGACCGTTGTGTGGCTTCCGTCATCCTTCCAGAAGATGTTCTTTGGTGGCAGCTTGACCCCGCCGGTCAACGCTACAAGGAATGCTTGGTTCTGGAGCATCTGGAAACCGAGGACGGCCCCGAGGACTGCTATCGTCATTGGACCTCCGACGGAAGCTCACTGTACAGCTTATCGGGTGAACTGCTCGAAGAGTCACCACATCCGTTCGGAATCGTTCCAATTGTCCGAGTCTTCGACCGACGTAAACCGCGATGCCGTAACATCGGACAGTCGAGATATGAGGGGATCGCCGAGCGTCAGCGGGAATACTACAATCGCGACTCGGAACTCATCCTCTCCGACACCACCCAGGCGCATCCTCTCCTCCAAGGGCCGGAGGATTATGTACAGCCCGATGGTTCTGTTCCGATTGGACCAGGATGGTTATTGCCCAAGAAAAAGAACATGCAGGGAGGCAATACAACCTATGAAGGGTTCGATATTGTTGAGTTTCCGAAAGATGGTGCCGACTCGATCCGGAACAATAAAGCGGAACTTCGTGACGACGTTGATCGAGATGCCTCACTCCTGAGAACCCCGGCATTGAGTAGTGGAGCACAGTCGGGGATTGCCAAAGTCATTGACCACACTGATGGCAACAACAGGCTCGCGAAGATTGCCCGGACCCTGGTGCATGTCGAACGTATGGCGGCTGAATTCGCGCTTCGGGTGCTTCACGACGGAGATCCGCCAACGGACCTTTTAGAAGCGATCCAAGTCGTTTACCCGACCGAATTCGACCTCTACACCGCGACTGATGTCGCCCGTGCAACAGCCGACTTCCAGGCACTTGTGGCTCGAGCTGGTGCATTGCCCAATTGTGAAGGGCTCATGCTCGTGAGGCTGCTTCGTCTCTGCCTCCCAGGGCTTGCTGATTCGCAGTACCACGAGTGTGAACAAGAAATTGAAACGATGCTTGCCAACCGTTCTAGGTCCGAGGCCGGAACGCCTCAACCACCGTACGACCGCTTTAATCGGAGTGATGTCTTTCAAGATATCAATGTCCTCTAGCGATCGGACGTTGCGCCGGAGTCCAGGATCTCTTGGTGGGATCGTGGCCATTCACGGCGCAGAGAGCTCGGTAAGCGGTCGATTGTATCTTTACTTCGGCCAATCGATTCCAGGCGTTCTTAAAGGCAAATTATGATTGTTCAAATAATTACCGAACTGATAGCGGCCGTCGCGGTGATCACCCTCATCGTAATGACCCTCGGTTCGGTTGTTTTGCCGATGACCCTTGGCCTGTTTCAACGACGCCCTTAAGGGCGCGAGTTCCTTGAAGGACCGGACGATGACGCTTCCTCAACACGCGAACAGCAAGGAGAACGCCGGCGATGTGATGCCGGTGGCCGACCCCGAGGCAGTGAGCCCGGCAGAGATGGCAACGCCACCTCCTTCGGTGGAATCAATGGAATTGCCTGAGGAACAACAGAGCAATTCGGTTACAGAACGAGTCGAGGCGCGACTCGAAATTGCTCGGCAACGACATGCCGAAGAACTCGCTGAAGAACACCGACGCGCCCGCCAGTGGGAGCGCGACTGCAAGGTCGCACTGAAGGAGAAGGAGTTGGCCACTGCGCTGACGGGTCGCCCGATAGTTCCCGGTGCCGCGAGCCAGCTCGTAACCCTCTGGCGCGACGAATTGGAAGTAATCGATGAGGGCGACCAACTCCGTGTCGTCACCCGAGAGGGCAAGCCAGTGGCCGATGCGGTCTCCTCATGGCTTGCACGCCCGGAGTACGCCCACTTTTGCCGCCCTTCCTCGCGAGGCGGTTCCGCTAATCCGGCTCGTTCCACAACCGCCTCGTCGGTGAACAGACCACCGAGAACGTTGGGGGAAGCCACGCTGATCCGTTGGCGTGAATTGTCCAAGGCCGATCCGATGGCTCCGATCGGATTAGGTCGACCTCGACACTGAATCCGGCCGGTGTGGACCCGGCCTGACTCTATCTGTTCCGACCCAACACATCCTTGTTTTTAGAGAGTGAACGCAACATGGCTGATCAGTACATCCAAGGGATTCAGCTGACTTCGGATAACCGCGACCAAATCCGAAACGACATCAGCGTTGTTTCGACTAACTGGTTCGTGAATCGTTGTCCGCTGACAACACGACTTCCGAGGGTCCCGGTGGCCTCGACCACCTTCACGATGGTCACTCGAGGGCACCGTCCCCGGATCCTCAGGCTCGCCGATGAGCTTGATTTGGTGGCGACGAGGCTCGAACTCGAAGACCCGAGTTCACTGATGGTCGGTGATGTCCTCGAATTGCCCTCTGGCGAGCGCGTCGAGGTAGAGCAAGGACAACAGCCCAACGGTACGAATGTAACGGTAATCCGAGGCGTTGAAGGGACAACGATCGCCACTGGGAGTAGTGGTCAGGAACTCATGCTCATTGGCAACAGCCGGACAGGTGCCGAAGTCGATCAACCTGCAGTTGCCATTAAGCCGGTTGGCGTCGCCCAGTATTGCCAGACATGGCAGCATCCGGTCCAGATTGGTGGATCTCTCCAAGCGAGCCTAGGATTCCAGACAACACCTGGGATCAGTTCGCCGTTCGAGCAGAGCAAGATGGATGCCTTGCAAAACTTGGTCGATGACATGGAAGTATCGACCTACTACGGCATCGGTGAAGCGCCGACTGGGTCGAACTCAAGCCGTCCGAAGCAGAAGGGACTTCGGTCGCTCTTGGTCACCAACCGGACCGTCGCGCCGAACAATGCCACCAGCTATACTCCGAGCGATCTCGTTCACGACACCTTGGAGCGCTGTCGGGCCAACGGTGGTGCTCCCGACGTCCTGGTCGTTTCAACGAACTTCATGACCGGCCTTGCGATCTGGGGACATGCTGCCCAGCGGATCGATGCTGGTGTCAACGTTTTCGGTGTCCCGATCGACATCTTCGAAGCCCCATTCCTCGGTGGTGTCTCGATCATCGAAGCACCGTTGCTCAAGCCCTTCACAGCAATCTGCCTGACCTCCTCGGAAGTCCGACTCCGGATGAAGCGTAACGAATTCTGGAATCCTCGGGGGAGCCGCGGGGACGCGATTGAAGGAGACTGGATCGCCGAAGGTGCGATCGAGGTTGAGAACGAGTCACATCACGCCTGGCTTGAAGGAATCTCCGCGTTCTCTGCAACCTAATCGATCAAATCGATTGAACCTGAGTCTTCATTAAGCCTTCGGTCTCGGTGGTATGACCGGTTGCGGTCGTGCCGCCGAGACCCCCTCACCGACCTTGGTTCAACCGCCGGAGTCCAAATGATGGCATTTCAGTTTCTTGGCTATCCCGAATACATCGCCTCGGTGGCGAATCGCGTTGGGCGACCGGAACTCACTCGGAAGGTCGGACGCATCGCTCACCTCTCTTCGATTGCTACCCTCTGCGTCCAAGCCTTGCATTCGAGGAAAGTCGATGCCCAAGCAATCTTACAAGCTGCCGGATCCTATCGAGATCAACTTGCGATTGCCGCCGAGGTCGCTGAAGCGATGATTGTCGATCTCGAGCGTGCTTGCCAGGTGTCGTGCGCACCGAGTCGGGAATTAACGGACTCCCGACGCTCTTCAAAGTCGAAGCCACCGACCGAACGAGCCACTAAACATGAGCAAAGAAAACCCCGCATACGCTAGTGATGAAGATGTTGCCTTGGTAGCCCTCGCCGACTTCCCGATCATCTGTCCTACCGATCAGGTGATTGTCAAAGGAACCGACGGTAGTTTCTCAAGCAACGATCCGATGGTCCTGCTCTCCAACTCGGCCTCCTTTGCCAATGTTTGCGAGGGGTACATTGTTCGATTGATCAGACCGTCGGATTGGTTTCCAGCGCCCGGCGTTCTTTGTGGTGTAGTCTCTTCGACAAACCAATCGATCACCCTCCGGAGACCGGGGCTCTCCGCTGACCAAAGCGCTCCCATCGCGCCTCCAGGCGGATTAACCGGAGTCGAGTTTCTGGTCTCGACACTGCAGCCTCAACTAGAACGAGCAAGTCGGGACCTTGATCGGGTACTTGGGCTTTACCCGGGCGAAGCTCATTCGACGGCGCTAGAATCCGGGGATTTCGACGCCATCCGAAACGCCAACGTTTATCTCGTTCTCTACCAGCGTTATTTGGCAGTGGCCCGGCAAGGTTCAAGGGACACAGGGTTTGCCGCGAAGGCACAGACCATTAAAGCCGAGTTGGATGAACTGATTGCGAGCTTAGCACTCCACTGGAAATCAGCGAGACCAGGGATCGGAACACGATCGGGGACCCCTCGATTTTCGACTCGGATTACGCGTTAAGGTTTTCCCGCCGAGTGCACTGGGTTTTTGGGGGGCTGGGGAGTTTCTACCGGCCGACTCCTCAGTTCTGCTCTTCGCTGACCCCATTGAGTTTTCCAATCGAAACAGACAGCGGCCTGTCTCCGGGGGTTGGCCTGCAGTCTCACAGGGTTCCCCGGTCTGAGAGACCGAACTTTGGACAACTCGACCTCCAGCGTATTCCGCCAGTTGATCAGCGATCTCGAAGCGACCGGAGTCTTCGGCTTGGTGACCTTTGACAATGTCGAGCGCCCAGAGACAATTCTGGACAGTGTTGGGGTCGCACCGGTTGCACTAGTTGTCCCGGAGTCCTCGAGAGATTCCGAGACCGATGATCCGTCCCGAATCGTTCGGACAGTAGATTACGTCGTCCTCCTCACCACTCGTGGTGATAACGGACTCGATCGTTTCGAAGAGTTAGATCGATTGGCCTGCCAGATCTTCCAGGTGGTTCAAGGATCGAGTTTTGGTGATCGTTGCGTCCCGAGCCTCTCGATCCTCGATCGACAACAGGTTCAACGAGCACCCGAAGGTGGTTCTACGATCAAACTCAAGGGCTCTTTCTCGTTTGTGCTTGACCTGGCCACGATGTCTTGAATCGACAAATGATCGCCATCCCCAACCTGTATCGACGTACCGAGAGTCTGGGAGTCAGTGATGAATCTTGTCAAAGTCGGTAATTCTTGGCTGAACTTCGACTTGGTTGCGATGGTCAAAGACCTCTCAAGGGAAGGCCCAACCAACGAACAGAAGTTGGTTCGTGTCCATTTTCTTGACGGACAACGAATGGACCTTGTGAATTGTGCCGATGCGTTGGTCGCTTGGATGGAAGAGAATTCGGCAATTCCCCAAAATCCAGAGATAACAACAACGTGATCGGCCCGTTGCCTTCTTCCGACTTCTTCACTGAATTCTGGAGACAGATCCTCGGAGCTGGATCGGTCTCGCTTAACACTTCTTAATCGGACGTTGTTTGAGCAGATGTGACGCATTCCAGATCACTAATCGATTCGCATTCTTTGGGAAGAGTTGCTTCTTCGACCAACATATTAGGAATCTCGTCTCTTATCGAGAACCGGAGACCACAACGAGTGCAGACGAGAGAGTCAGCCTCAAGTTGCAGCGGAGCCTTCCCGATGGGGCAGACCAACAATTTCAGAAATTCTTCGTTCATCATGGATGCGCCGATCCGTCGAGCCAATCTGGCGTTACGATTGTCGCTTCGGTTGCTGGAACGGGGACTATTATCCGAAAGCAAACGCTGGAAGGAAAGCGCAGATCGTCTCAAGAAATTGGAATCATGTTACAGCCTGCATCATGTCCCTATTCAGCGAGAGACGACCTGAGACTTCACGGTCCTTTGCAAGGAATCAAGGACAATTTGAGGATTCCGTCAATCGATCCTCTCAGATTCCTTGATTTTTCAGTTCTTCGAGGAGAGTTCGGAGTTTCTTGTAACGCTTCCGAAAGTCTTCGATGAAAGTGGTCCAACCGCGATGATTTTCGGTCCGTTCATAGAGATCTCGGATTTGTCTGAGGTAGTCGATTGCTTTTGCGTAGTTGCCGCGACCTCGGGTCGCGATCAACCGCTCTGCTTCCCGAGCGTAAAGTGGAATCGCTTTCTCAGGATGATGACGCTCGGCCGCTTTGGCGACTTTCACTCCGAGAGGTAGTCCTCCGACTCCGAGGCTCCAAGGCGGCCGCTTGACGCTCTCTAGCGATGATAAGGCGAGGTCAATACGATCTTCAACGAGGTAAATCTCAGTCAACAATGAGCGTCTGTCTTCTTTTTCGAGACGACTAATGAGCTGGTCTCGGATTGTCGGCCATCGGCCATTCGAGCCGGAGAGGTGTTTGATTTCTTCAAACGCAGCGCCGGTTGGGAACCGCCAGAAGAGTTCGATGGAGAGCGCAAGAGCTTGATCAGTGTCTCCTTGTTTGATGGCGAGGTCTTTGAGCCAGCGTCTGGTGCGATCATCTCCCTCAATCGTGCGTTCGCGGACGACTTGCTCGGCGTATCTTCCATGACCTTGATCAACGAAGAGATCAGCGAGCTCAAGAAACTCGTCAGCGTTGGAGTTCTTGAGTTCTGCCGACGCTTCATCGAGACGATTGAGAAGGAGAAGTCGCTTGATGAGGTCACTCCGTCGACCAGTATCGCGGCAAATCTTCAAATACGCTTCATCGTCAACTTCTTCCCCTTCAAGCTCGAGGAGAAACGCCCCAAGATCTTCCCGATGCCAGCCTCGACTTTCTGGAAGCGCAAGCCGAACCCAGCCAGCGATCGATCGCCGTTCAGCGGGAGTTGCAAGGGATCGGATCAGTCCGATCGCGCCAGCACCCATCGTGCTATGGCGCCCTTGTTGCAGGTTCCGTCGGTAGATTTCAAACAGCGTCCGCAAGATGGAGTTGCGACGCGCCGTCTCTGACTGCTCAGAAAGACAACGACCTAAGCCTTCAACCGAGGTATTGACAATTTCTTCGAGGGAAGAATCGGGATCATCGATGAGTCGATGGAAATCCATCGTTTCGTAGCTGACGATTCGAAAGACCGTTGCTGCGTTTAACAAGTCACCCCCGTTCAGGTAGGTTTCAGCGAGACTGACGAAGGGTCGGAGGTCACGCAAGACCGAGTAGCAAGCGCTCCATTCGTCGCCAGCAGTCGCGAAGATCTGACGGATTTGCACCTGTAATGAGTCTGGATCGAGCGATTGGAGTACGTTTGTCGGATCAAGTATCGCAGATGGACCGCTCCGTTTTGTCGGAGCTAATGCCTGTGGGTTCGGAGACGGTAAGGATGCCGCAATTTCACCAGGTTCTGCGACCGATCGAACCAACTCTTCCAACTCTGGATTGTTCATCAAGACCGCGTTGAGCACCTTCACCAACTCTGACCTGGAGAGCCGATCAATCAAGGTTTCCAAGTCTTCTCGTTCATCGAACGATTCTGGAAAATCAATCCACGCTTGCAGGAGTGCCGCGACATGTTTGCAACGCCCAGACCATCCCGCTGGGCAGGTGCAATTGGCCTCAACAACTTCGTTGGTACCCACAAGCGCTTGGACTTTGTATGGGCGTGATGAGGTTCCTCGACAATCGGCCAGAAGCATTGACCCCCGACGCCGTAACTGAATGAGCGCTCCATTCTGGAGGTATGTTCTCCCTCGATCATGTTCCGTACCGTTGACCCACGCTCGAATACTCTCGAGGTCGAGTGCCGGTTTGTCGTCCGAGGTCGTTGATGGGGATCCCATACTCATATCACTTTGCTCGGGTGTTCTTCGTTGAGTCGCCGTGTTCATTCCGATATCGTAATATAGAGTCCTATGGTAGAGCATGAGGACGGAAGCATCTTCTCGACAAGGTTGTTGCTTTTTATCAACCAAAGTCTACTTCCCTTTATGGCATTGGCCTAGTTTTCAAATGAGCGAGTAAGGGATTCCTTTCACTTTCAGCAGTCTGGCAGTCCAAGGGATGGGCTCCGAAGTTATCGAGGAAATGAACGATGGGTTTGCGTGAACGATTAGCCAAAGTGACTGCGCGTGACCATCGATTCAGCGTTGAGGCATACGAATTCGTTTTTGTTGCCTTGGATCGCGCTAAAGAGCGAGATCGTTCTGCCCGGGTCGAATTCGAGGCCATGGACAAGGATCGGGATGGCGATGATTCCTGCCAGGTACCTGGTCACGTAAGTGCACGAACTCTCTGTGAAGCAGCCCGAGACTTAGCGCTGGAGCACTATGGACTGCTTGCCCTGATGATTTTGGAGTGTTGGGGGTTGCGCTCAACCTCAGATCTCGGGGACGTTGTATATCACTTGATCGCTGCCGGCGCGTTGGCAGAATCTCCCGAGGATTCACGCGCTGACTTTGACAATCTCTACGACTTTGAGACCGATTTGAGACACACCGACTTAATTTCCTTCGATGATTAAGAGATGCCTAGTTGTACAGAACAACGAATCTGAATGTCTCGGGAATGGCTGTGCTTTGAATGCGTCGTTTCAGTTGAATTAGAGTGCTGGTCTTGATCGAATTCTCGTCTTGAGTATCAGCAGCGTGCGATGCCGACATCACGGCGGGATTCACGACCTCCTCGGAGTCCTTACCCTTCCGAGCCGTTGAGCACATCACCGTTCCCTTCGATGACACCGCTAACACGGCCAGGTTGAGGAGGAGGGGCACCGTCGGCGTAGTTGATGACTGTTCGTGTGTGACAGTCGGAAGCAGACAGTCAGTCGGTCTGGCAGAGCCCTTTCATCGCCTTACCGAGGGCACTACCGACAAGGAGATAGGTCTCTGCGTTACCGAACTCGTGGTGACCGTGACCGGGGTTCGGCGAGTCCTCAGCACGGCGGACGAAATCGTGGGTGGGGACGAAGACAACGTTACCGTGAAACTCGGGACGTCGGGCGGCGGCGGCTTGAGCTTCACGGAGTGTAGCCCAAGCACCAGGGGCCTTTACCCAGGGGCCGGTTAGTTCGCCGATCACGACAGGGAGATCAGGAGCCTTGAGGTCGTGTCGGAGATCCTTGATGAGGTTGACAAGATTCTGCTCATATTCGGGTACAGCATGCTCGGGATCAACCCCGTCGTTCCAGCCCTGGTACCAGACGAAACCGGCAAGTTCGTAACCACGATCCTCGAATTCCGGCATCGTCTCAACGATCTCCGTGAGCGCTCTCTGGATGTGGTCTAGCATCAACGAGTAGTACGGGCCAACCTCACCGCCTGAGCTTGGCGGTCGAAAGTCCTTGTACAGACTCTTGCCGCCCCAGGCGGTTTTGATCAGCAAGATGGATTCGGAAAGGTGGTCTCCCAGCACATGACCGAACTGCAACTCGGGCCCGAAGTGGTGCCCGTCGCCGTAGTAGGTGAACCCGAGCGACAATGGTCGGCAGAGCAGGGGTCTGTTCTCGCGCTGGTACCAAACCCAGACGTCCTCGCGAACGGTCCAGTCCCCCGACTCGGTCTTGAGATGACTGACCAGTTCCCGCTTCAATGGGTCCGTAAAGAGTGCCTCAAGCGTTCCTCTGCCTTCGTTGTAGTGCTCACCGCTGAGGTCAGCGACAGCCTGCCCCTCCATGTTTGACTGCCCGGCGAGGATGAAGACCTTTACCGGCTCCGATCCTTGGGTCGGTGAAGCAGATGATATGATAGATATCATTAATATTATTGTAAATAGATTATATTTGGTTTTCATGGATGAATTTTATTTGAGCTGATTGGTGATGATGACCTCGATAGTACCGAGATTCGCCGCCAGCACCCGGGCCGTCAATACCGTTGTCTCCGATCCTTTGGGCTTTGTATGAATCGGCAATATGGCACCGAGGGTGGCCCCGAATTGGGGGAACATGGAAGTGAGTGGGCGCATGTTTCCAGGTCCTAGCATTGGAAGGAGGGAGGTGGGCTTAACCTCTCTCTTCGAAGGTCACAGAGTTGTGTGGGTCGCGCGTTGCGGACTCACGATGCAAGATTAATTCAGTAAATGATAAATCATCATAGATTTTTATTCTGAAAGAGTAAGCGCTTAGAATCTTTTCGAGAATAAGCTTGGTTGGGAAGGCGAGATCCAGAAGTAGAGCCTAGAAATCCTCTCTGATGCGAATGGAGTCAAGGTCGGAGTTGGTTTGGAGCCAGGATATAGTCATTCGCTGCTTTGGCATGGATCACGTACGCCTCGTGCTTCGCTCCGACGTAGTCCCGGCCAGGGCGAGAGTGGGCTCGATTCGCTCGTAATTCGA
>CAZEAN010000093.1:0-22147 GCA_964510225.1 uncultured Isosphaeraceae bacterium | reverse complement strand
GGGTGGATGGAGGCCCGAAGGTACCCGCTTCGGACCTTCGTAGAGTCTCCTAGATTCCTCCACACCGGGCGCCTCGAGGAGGATTGCCGAGGTACTCCAACAAGCGACAGCTCGAAGTTAGGCTCGGTAGGAGAGGACAATGGACTGGGCTGTAGGTCGAGTAAATCATCGGTGGCTAGCGTCGGGAATCAGGAGAGTCTACTGTCCTCCGGAGTTGAGATCGCCTACGCTCAACTACCTATTCGAATCAGCAACAGAAAGTTCAATTCCAACGAAATAGCGACAGGGCCTGATCATGTCGGATCCTATTCATGAGCAACTCGTTGTGGGGCTCTTGTTCTGGGCCTTGCTCTCGCTTGGCACTGCAACGATTGGTCTCTACAACAACCCCAGAGAGTTCTGGAAGGCGTTCTGGTTCATGTCTGGAATCTGGGGACTGATCGACGGGTTGATTGGGTGGTCCGCGTTACTGGGCGATCCACCACCCCTTGAAGAGTTGTGCTGGTTCTTGAAACTCAATACGGGACTCGATGTACTATACAACGTTGTAGGAATCGTACTACTCACTCGCTCAATGCCGATCCTTCAAGGGTTTGGCCTTGCTGTTGTACTGCAGGGTAGTTTCTTGCTGTTTTTCGATGGTTTCTTCTGGTGGCGCTGTATTCAAGTAGCACCACCAGGTTGACCTGATTTTGTTCAGTATCATCGTTCGGAAGCGGTGATGCCCAGGGAAATATTCGGTTCCCCTAAGCCTGGTGGCCGGATCGAATCCTCTTCTGGATGTTGAAGTATTCCAGTTGTTCTGAAGCTAAGAGTGATACGAGATCAGTGATCGGGGGTTGGCTCTTGGTCAGAACGGTTACTTCATCTGCGTTGGAGTTCTCAAGTGCCGGTACGGCGAGACTCGTTGCATCGTCCAACTGTTGAGGTCGAGCCTTCACGACAAGGAACTCAGCGATTGTTGCTGGAGTTCGGACGACTTGATCGTCGGAGAGTACTCCAAGTTCTGGAGTCCTGGGAAGGGCTTCTACCGGCAAGAAAACGAAGGGTGACACAGGGAGAATCGTTGTTTCATCCTCGGATTCTCCCTCTTGAAGTGTGATGGTGGAAGAGGAGCCAACCGATTCGCTCCTGGTTGGTTTCGCCGGTATCGCTTCCTCGGCGATTTCGAGGTCCGCAATTCCGTGGAAGAGCCGACTCCAGTTCAGTGCAGTTGGGTTGAATCCCTCTCGGATCTGATCAATAAGCCCGAATCCACCTCCTAAGAGGATTGGGAAACTACCGGTTGCATCGACCACGATGTAAGAGGCTTGTTCTGTGGTGTGGCGTTGTTCGTCATCACGCCAGTTCTCTTCTGCGATCGCGAGTTGAAGGCCATTGTTCGAGACGGGATCGTCACCCCAGAGTACTGTCCAGCCACCATCATTGCCGTCCATCCCGGCGATTGAGACGACGGCAAAAGTGGCGTCATCAAGCCCCGTGAACTCATATGTGTAGGGTGGGTTGTCGTCTACACCTTGAATTGTATCATCACCAAGACCAGCAACAAGTTCGATGTCCCCGACGGATCGTTGCCCCGATTCAAAGATGATATAGCCTACCGTTTCAGGTACCATACTCCCTCGAGGCCGTTCCCCGACATGAGTGCCGACGAAGATCGCATCACTCGAAGGTGGATCGTTCGGTGTTGTTCCACGAGCCCAGAACGTGACAGGTCGGTCGGTATTGTTGGCGGTCAGAACTTGGCCTACGACGATCGGGGCGTCGTAATTGCCAACCTCACCGGTAATTGAGATACCTTCCCAATCTCCTTTACGATCGGGGTTGTCGACCACAACGGTCCCCGCCTCGAATCCATCGTAGAGACCGGCTTCAACAACCAGATAGTTGACTTCGATTGGTCCGACTGGTGTGGTTGAATGGTCCGCGCGACTTACCATGAGTTCAAATCGAGCACCCTCGGCGTGTCGGATCCGGGTGATCAACGGTTGGCCATTCGCCCCGTATGAGGGTGTTGCGATGACGACGGGCTGGAGGTAGTCGTAGTCCAGCTCGACTCCTACCCAAAGACCCGTCGAGTCGACCTGAACCACACCTCCATCGATTTTTGAAGGATCGGGAGCGTTAAACTTGGTCCACGAGACCGTCGCATCTGTATTGAGGAGGTTACCGGCAAGGTCTTCGATCCCCGACCCATCAGCGCGTAAGGTGAGGATGTAGTCTCCTGGTTCGGAGGTCAGAGTTTCGAGCCGTCCTAATGTCCAAACGATATCGTCTAGACTGTATACCTTCGCTGAGTCGAGCGGGACTTCAACACCATCACGCGTCAGGGTGAAGTCGTCGAGGGTCAGCCATCCTACTTCTTCGCTGAAAACGATCTCGATCTCGGGGACCGACTTCCCTCGAGGGTTTGGTGCAACATCGTTGATTGCGACGGTCGGCCGCGTCGTATCAATATTGCTGTCAGAGAAGCTCTCGATGTTGTCAAACAGGATCGGTTCGAAGCCATCGATAGTGATGATCCCGTTAACAACATCGATGTCAGCGGGGAGATCCGAGGGAGACAGAACTAACGAGTCATCCGTCGGATCGGCACCGTCGAGGTCAAAGATGGTACTCGTCGAAGGACTGACCACGAAACTGTCGGTTCCATCACCACTGTTGATCTCAACTTGATCCAGTCCCTGATGCGCAATCGTTAGGGTGTTCGTTGCAGGATCACCGACGAAATCGCGGTCCTCAGTGACGTTGAGGACCATCGTACCGTGCCCACTTTCATAATCTCGGAAGTCGAAGTAAACGTGTGAGAAATAACCATCTTTCTCAGCGGCCTCTGTATCGCCGAGGAGGAGTGGGAGTACCTTGTTTGCCCAACCGCTCGTCAAGAAGTCCATCCCGAAGACTCCCCCGATTTCGGGACCGTCCTCTACCTCGATGTCGAGGACTCCGGCGACCAATTCGGTGAAGATGAGTTCTTCACCTTCCAAGGTTGGGATGGCGATCTGGTCGAATGCAAGGAGTGGTATCGTCGCTGTACCACCGATCCCTCCGACCTCGATGTAGTCGAGTGCTTCTTCCTCCAGAGAACCGTTGCCGTCCTTGTCGAGCCCCATATCGATTGCCGCTTGAGTGGAGATAATCGAGAGCTGGGCTCCGGTATCGAGGAGGAACTCGCCGTTGTGCACGTGGCCATCATCGCGGAGGGTTACTGGAAGAAACGGTAGTGGAGCGAAAGTGGGAATTGGATCATCACCGTTCTGCCCATCGGCCGGGAAGTCGAATAATTCTAAAGGTACCGTACGATAACGCCCCGAGTCTTCCGGAAGCTCGTCCATAAACTCGGTCTTGATCGACAGGTCTGCAACATCCTCAATATTAGACCAGCCGCTCATGTCGATCTCGGTAACTCTGCCGGCCATGGCGGGCATCCCAATAATCCCCCAAGGTCCGAAGAAGCTAAATTCGAGTGTGGTACTGGAGAGGAGCCGTTGGTCACGGAGCGTCTGGCGGATCCCAGAGACACCAGCGAAGTCGAGCCGGTACTCCTTCGAGACATCCATCTGGGTGAATCCCGCAACACCTTGTTCGAAATAGGTTCCCTCGGTCTCGTAGCCGAGTCGGATCATTTCTCCGGTCGGTGGAGCAGCGAAGAGCAATCCGGTGGCACCGGTGTCTAAGAGTAAGGTGTTGAAGGCTTGTGGACCTAAGCTGGTTGCCTCTTGCCCTTCGATCTCTTCGATGACCTCGACAGCGACCTTTGGCTGGTCGATCGCCACATTGTCAGAACGGCCGAGGAACAGGTGGTCCGTTTCGATCACATCCTCGAATTGAAGATTCGAAGGAGTGACTCGAATATCTTGTGAGATCTCACCATCATTCTCGACCAGCAAGTCGTCTGATCCTTGGCCTCCACCAATCAGATTGAGAGACAACGGCCGATCGATTCCGGAGATGTGACGATCAACGAACACTGTGTCCGTGCCATCTTCAGAAAGATCGATCGTGATCACTTCTAAAGACTGAAACTGGAAAGGTGCCCCACTGTGTTCGACCACGACTACCTTTAGGCCATCGAGGCGCCGTAATCGGCTCAAAGAAATGTTGTCGTTTCCAGAGGTCCCATCAATAAAGAGTTGATCAGTCCCATTCCCTCCATTTAATGTTACCGATTTATCCAGCCCAGGGACGTCGAAGAAGGTGACCGCGTCCGACTCCGTCCCTGCATCTTCCTCATTGCCCGTGGTGATCTCGATTTCGTTGACGAGCGCGGCGTCAATAAGTGCCTCTCGAGGATTTTCAGGATTAGCGCTAATGTCGTCGCCAGAAATCGATACCGAGACATCTGTACCGTCTTCTCGGATCGCAAGAGAGCCGGAGCGAGTTTCGATGGTGATGTTGTTCGTTTCGGCGGCTGCTGCGGTAAAGGTCAGCAAGCCAGCCTCGAACGAGATCGAGGCTGGCATCACTCGTTCTTCAAGCAACACCTGTTCCGGTTGGAATCGGGGGCGATTGTCGCTGTGGATCCGACGACGGTCATTGCGATTGGGTCCTTGAGGTCGTGACGGACGGCCCATGATCTTGTCCTCGGATTAAGTGCGTGTTGCTGTGTTGGTTCGAATTGGTTGATGAATCAGAGAATCAATTGATGCGAGATTTGGTCTTGTTTTTGTGTAGCTCTAGCAGGCTGCAACTTGGAGCTTGACCGACCAATGCCGATAGCTCTCAGTGCCCAATGATGAAGACGGATTGTCTTGATTGACTCAAGGAGACGGATGATCCGTCTTGAATTGAGGTGTTGAAGTGCTGGCTGTGTCACACCGCAGTCCAAGTCGATTAGACAACGAGCGTCCGATTGTTGCAATGGGAAAGAGGTGATGAGACTACAGAAGCATCAAGATTTGGTGGCGACATGAATCGATGATAAGGGTGTTGCTGATGGCCTCACCATCGGATTATCGCTTGCTTGATGGCAACGATCAGGAGGCTGGTTGAAGATCACCACAGATGGTGCAGGAGGGAAGTGGTAAGAGTCTTCGCTTTCGGAAGGTCATGGTTCGAAGATTGCAGGCGAGGAGTTGGTTTTCGAGACGGTCTCCGAAGTTGGCGAGAACTTTGATGGCCTCCATTGCACCGAGGCAACCGATCGTCCCTGAGACTGCACCGAAGACGGGGAACTCGCGCTTCCAGTCCGGAGGTTGTTCGGGATAGAGACACGCAAGGCAACCAGTCCGACCAGGAATCAGTGTGGTTAGCTGCGCTTCCAGATCGTACATCGCACATTCGATAAGGGGTTTACGCTGTTCAAAGGCAGCCCGGTTCATCGCGAAGCGTTCGCTGAAGAGTGGGGCACAATCAACCACAAGGTCAGCCTCACCGACGAGTGAAGAAGCGTTGTTTTCATTAATGTTATCTGGGACCGCTAGAATCTCGAGACGAGGGTTGAGTTCGAGCAATCGCCGTCGAGCCGATTCTACCCGGGGTTTGCCGAGCCAGTCGTGGGTCATCAGCAGTTGTCGGTTGAGATCACTCGGTTTGACGTTACCAGCATGCGCCAGAATGAGCCGACCAACACCTGCCGCTGCGAGTTCATAGGCAACCACACTACCGAGTCCACCACAACGGGAGACGAGGATTGAGGACCCTTTGAGGATTTCTTGGCCGGCCTCACCAAAATCGTCGACCCAAAGCTGCCATTCGTAGGTTTGACGTTCGACCTCGGAGAGTGGCTTAGGTGTTGCCATCAGCACCATCCCCCCGAAATTGGCGCGAGGAGGGTAAGCTCAACACCCTCGGTGAGTTCCTTCGCACTGTCTTCAAGCCGGACTTGACGGTCACCTAAAAAGAGCAAGATTGAGGGACGAGGCTCCCCATGAGGATCCAGGAGCATCGGCTTCAATGTCTCGGACCGTTTGTTGGCGATGATGCGGATCAGATCGACCATTTGGTTGGCTGTGGCAATTGCGATCGTCTCGGATCCAACGCCGGCAGCGCGCCGCAATTGTCCTTCATATTGGACAGTAATTGTCACCATAAAATGGTTCCTCTTATTTCAATGAAATGTCAGATTTATCTAGAGAGGTTTTAGGTGTGCCTTCCCATCCTTGAGCTGGAAAATTTGGTCGGCGAGGAGTTCGGCTTCGGCCCGACGGTGCGTCACATGGAGTGTGGTTACACCGGTTTGTCGCTGAACTGTCTTCAACAAGGCACAGAGACTGGTTGCAGTTTCTTCATCGAGGGCACTCAGTGGTTCATCGAGGCAGAGCACTTCGGGATGACAGGCGAGGGCACGACCAAGGGCAACGCGTTGACGTTCACCGCCGCTGAGTCCCTGTGGCATCCGTTGCTGGAGGTCTCCGATCCCGAGCAACGCTGACAACTCGCTTACGCGGTTTTTGATCGCCTTCGTTGGCCAACGCCGCAATCTGAGTGCGAACGCGAGCTGCTCGTAGACGGTCATTGTTGGGAAGAGGGCTCCATCCTGGGGGACGTAACCGATCCCACGCGATGCTGGTTTGTCGTGAGTAACATCAATACCATTGAGTTTGATAGATCCTCCTGTCACTGGTTTCAGTCCACAGATTGATTCCAGGAGTGTAGTTTTGCCGGAACCGGTACGACCCATCAAAATTGCATAGGAGCCACTGGCAACCTCGAAATCGATGCCAGTCAGTGTGAACTTGCCAGCTTGAATGTTCAAGTTCTGGACTTCGATCATGAGATTCCTCGAATCAGATCGGCAGGATGAAGTCGAGCCCTTCGTTGTACAGTAACCCCGTAGGGCACTGAGGTGTGCTGTCATTGGGGTGGAGGACCGGACGACGAACAACGGTCGCCGTCCGGTTGTGGGACAAACGGAAGACTCTTAAACGTCGAGGCTCCAAGGCGATCGCATCTCGCGACGGAGCAACCCGTTGGCTTCGTCGTCGTCAACGAACTGCTCGATGGAGGGATCCCAGTTCAGTTCGCGACGGACGTTCAAGACAATGTTCTCAAGGTGGCAGACGGAGACGGAGCGGTGACCGACTTCGACGTCACAGATCGGGAGTTCACGGGTCCTCATGCAGTCCATGAAGTTCCCCATGTGGTTGTTCGAGACATAGAGGCGTTCTGCGTCGTCCCCCAGTGGTTCCTCGAGGAGCTTGGGATCGCTCGCTTCGATCTTGCCACGGTTGACGAAGATCCAACGGCCGTCTTCACCGGTGAAGAGGATGCCGTTCTCACCGTCGGACATCGTCTTCAGGACTGTTCCGTTGTCGTAGGTACACTCGACGACGAACCGCTCCGGCATGTCGTAGCAGTACGGCAAGACCGGCCAGGCGCTGCAGGCGTCGTAGTCGACATTGACCTTCACGGGTCCCGAGCCATCATAACCCAAGCCCCACTGAGTGATGTCGTTGTGGTGTGCACCCCAGTCGGTCATCTTGCCACCAGAGTATGCTTTCCACCATCGGAATTCGTAGTGGCAACGCTCAGGGACGTAGGCCACGTATGGGGTCTGACCGAGCCAGAAATCCCAATCGAGCTCCTTGGGAACCTGGGCAATCTTGAACGGTCCTCCTTGAGGGTTACGGCCGATCCGTGCTTCGACTTCCTTGACCTTACCGATCCGACCATTGCGGACCAATTCGCAGGCCATCCGGAACCGGGCGTCAGAGCGTTGCTGGCTTCCGGTCTGGAAGACGGTACCGTGTTCGCGGCAAGCTTCGACCAGTGCCTTGCCTTCATCAAGCCAGAGGGTCAGCGGCTTCTCGCAGTAGATATCCAGACCCTTCTTGATCGCTGTCAAGGCCGGAATCGTGTGCCAGTGATCTGGAGTTCCAATGGTTACCGCGTCAAGATCGCCTCGCTCGAGAATCTCGCGGAAGTCCTTGTAGGTTTGGATCTCATGATCACCGAATTCGCTCAGCTCTTTGACCGCTTCCTCGGCGCGTCGCGAGTCGACATCACAGACGGCGACGAACTTGACCCCTTTCTGTCGGGCAGCATTCTTCATGATCCCTCGACCACGACCACCGACACCAATCGCCGCCATCGTGATCGTGTCGTTCGGACCGAACGACTTACGCTCGCTGCCATTCTGCTCTTCTTGCTGTGCCACGACTTTGTTGGCATACCAAAGTGGTAAGCCGGTAGCAACCAACGCTCCGGTTGATGCTTGTAAGAATCCTCGTCGCGACCAGTTTCCGTATTGCATCGCGGTTGACTCCTTGTTTCGATCTGTTCCATGTCGTCGAGGCTGAGCCCAGTGCTCCCTCGATTCAATGGCGAGTACCATTCACCTTAGCAACGGGGTCCTAGGAGTGAAAGAACTGTGATGGGCAGATGCGGCTCTGTCGACACAACGCTCAGGAAGTTTTTCGATGCAAGTGTGTACAGTCGATCACGACGAAAATGAGTGCGACGCGGTCAATCAAGTTCGAGGTCGGACTTGATCGAACTTTAAGACTGGGAACAATTCAAGCAAAAGTACAGATGGCGCCGATGATCGAACATGATAACGTCGGCCGCAAGATCTCGGCGGTTGGGTGGAGCGGTTATGGCGCGTTGGTTTTTCCAAATCACATCAGTCCTTTCCCTGATCCTTGCGGGGTGTGTTGCGTCAAAATCTGATCGAACCCTAGAGACGGATCCCAATGGTTGGGAGACTCGTCGGCTCTTAAGCCTTCAAGCGCGTGATGCGGTTGAAGCTGGCGATGATGACGGCGCCCTGATTGCACTCCAACGGCTTGCGGAAGCGGATCCTCAATCAGCCGAAGCCTACAGCCGGATGGGTGAAATCTATGAAAGGCTGGAACGATATGCCGAAGCAAGATCGGCATATGGCCATGCCTTGGCGAATGATCCTGAAGCAGTCGATTCACTGGTGGGCTTGGCCAGAATTGACACGATTGAAGGAAGCTTGCTAAGGGCGTTGCGTCGAGTTGATGAGGCCATTGAAATTGACCCTGGTCATACGGCGGCTCACCTCGGTCGCGCACGGGTTCTAGAAATCGATGGACAGGTCGATGAAGCGCTTGGATCTTACTTTCGGGCGTTACAGCAAGACCCTAATTCGGCAGTCGCACTCCGGCAGATCGCGGCGATCCAACTAGAACGAGGACAACCTGAATCTGCACTTGCCCGGTTGAACCGCCTTGTGGAGATTGCTCCTGATGACACCGAGGCCTTGTGGTATCGGGGACGTGCAAGACTTGCACTCCAACTCTTCGATGATGCTGTTGCTGATCTTCAGACAGTTGCCGTTCGGTTGCCTGACCGCCCAGAGGTCAAGGAAGCACTTGCGACTGCGATGGGGAGGTCGAACAGGTAGGAGCACGCTTGAGAGGATTGGCCCAAGATGATTCACTGTGCCGACTCCTTCCAGGTCTGGACTAGAAAACCATCCTGGCTCCACCGGAGTAACACCGCACCGTCGCGCCAGGTTTGGTAAACTGCCGCACCTCGGGCACGGGGGGCTGCAAAACTATCAAGGGTCCCTTCCCGTGGTCTCTGTTGACTTGCCACCACAATTGAAGGACGTGCCCAATCATCAAACCACGAGGGATTAGCAGAACGACCACCGTGGTGAGGTGCGAGCATGGCATCGATCTCTCTGGTTGGCCCCCCAGCGAATTCAACGGTCCCGGTGCCATCGAGATCGCCAGTGAGCAATAGATGGTGATCCTTATTCGCGAGATCGATGACCAAACTTCGATCATTATCCGGCGCTGACGGGAGCCATCCGGCGGGCGGGTGGAGCACGGTTGCTTCAATTTCTGCGACGAGAGGCAATCGATCTCCGGCGACAACAGTATTGATAGGTATCCCAAGCCTCTTTGCGTAATTCAGTAGTCCAACAGCACTCGGATTGTCTGGACCTCCGAACCCTTCCGGCAGATAGATCGAACCGATCTCAAATCGGTCGAGTAAATCGAGAACACCATTGTAATGGTCTGAGTCCGCATGACTGAGCACGACGGCCTCGATCCTCCGGATTCCACGCGACCAGAATGCGGGAGCTAAAATCCTTCTCCCGACGGAAGGGTCGTGGCTCTTCCCACAGTCATAGAGGGCGGCAGTACCATCGGGACCGAAGATACCCACCGATAAACCGTGCCCGACGGCATAGATTTGGACCTCCGGTTCCCGAGGTTTGTGAGGAAGAAACACGAGGACAGCACCGACGATGCCAATTAGCACTGGACTAGCCTGAAGAGTACGTCTAATCGGCCAAGACCAGGACCCGTAACTCGCCCAGACTCCCAGCGCCAATGCGAGATAGAATCCGATGATTAGCTCTACGGGTGGAGAAGGAAGGAAGAAATGGCCGCCAGGGACTTCAGCACCCCAAAGAGCGATTGCTTCGGTTCCTTGAATCAACCAACCGCAGGCCTTGGCAAACGGTGCTGCCAGTGCCGGAGATATTACGGAGAGCAGAAGTACGACGCCTCCGAGCGCAACAACTAGACTCACCATGGGTATCATTGCTAGGTTGAGGAGAACACCGATCGGCGATATGACTCCGAAGTGGTGGATCAAGAGAGGAAGACAAACGCCCCAGACTACTGTTGAAGCAATCAAGAGCGATACCTGAAGGGAGAAAATCCGTCGGATCATTCGCTGCCAGGGAGGTTGGAGACGACGCTCCAGTCGATCGAGCGGGTGAGTTGGCTCTGTCCACTTCTTCAGGAGCCGCGCAATTGGCTGAGGGCCGAGGATCAAGGCACCGACCGAGAGCATCGAAAGTTGCCAACCCAGATTGTAGGGAGACGTGGGATCGACCACCATTGTCACCAACGCTGCCATCGCTAAGAGATTGATCATTCGTTTCTCACGGTCGACCAGGACTGCTAATGAAGCAGCGACGATCATTGTTGTCGATCTGCCGACCGAGGGGCGCCAACCGACCATCGACGCGTAGCCGATCGAGGCGACAATGATCAAGACCGCGATCGGTTTGGGGCTATATCCCATCCATCGGGCTAGCAAGCCAACACCAAGTGCAATTCCACCGAGGTGAAGTCCCGAGATCGCGAGTAGGTGTGCAGTCCCTGTTCGGCTAAAGGCATCCTTGGTACTCTCTGAGAGTCTTCCTCGGCGACCCAGTAACAATGCCGCGATCAGGGGCGCGGCTTGATCATCGTAAAGGTGATCGATCCGATTTTCGGCGTCGGTCCGGATCTGATTAATCCAACGGAGGATCGGCCTTGGCGTTCCCGCTTCATGCCGGAGCACGCTCTCAGGATCGTCGATTGAGAAGCGGTAGACGATCCCTCGACTCCGAGGGTAGACCCGAGCGTCCGAAGTCCCCGGATTCAATGGTCCTTCGATCGGCTTGAGCGTTCCGGCAGCCTCGATTGGGTCACCGGCGTGGAGATCCGTCCTGTCACCACCGACGGTCACTTGAAGTCGACCGGTAGCAAACCACCATTGGCTCCCGTCGCTGCTCTGCTCCACCTCCATCTCAAATCGAGTGTAGCCCTGATCTTCTTCCCCGAATCCATAGAGACCTGGGAAATGTTCTGGTGTGGTAAGGACAACACCACGGAGCCAGTTCAGCGTCGGACCTTTGAGATTTAGTGCTGCGAGATCATGGGGGGCTCGATCCGACCAGGCTTGGTGGTGCCATGCACCCCCGAAGGCTACTAAGGCACAGAGTAACGCAACTGTTGCGGAGATTTTACGGTTCCAGAGCAGAATCGTTAGCAAGGCCGAGACCAACGAGAGTCCTGTCCAGTGACTTGTGCTACAAGGATCAAACTCGCGATCCAACACAATACCGAGCCCCACTGCCACCACAATCGGTATCAATGGAGCCGCTCGCGGAGGGCTCTTAACGCGATCAGCATGGGTTAGATGATTTGATTGCAAGCGAATGGTCACACAAGATGATCAAATGGTAAAGGGATCACGGCGTCGTGATCCCCAGCAACACGAAACGTCAGTGATCGGTTACCGTGAGCCATTACTTGGATCGACGGATTGCTTTGATCACTTCCACGACCTCTTCGACGGCATCCGCGATCTGTCCTACCTGTTCGATCGGATCAGACGAATCGCCGTCGTTCATATCATCGTTTCTATCGTCTTCGTCGGTCACTTTTTCATCAGGACGTTCGCCAAATTCCTTCCGAATTGTTTTCACCACATTCAAAACAGAGTCAGCAGTGTCAAGTACGGTGTCGACGTTGATTTTGATGTCGGTCTCGATTTCATCGAGTTCGATATCAATCACGATTTCTTCTTCGTCGATGACTTCATGATCGTCGCTGTGCTGGTGACGCTCGTGTTCTTCTTCAACGTCGTCCTCCTCTTCGTCCTCCCGCTGTTCACGTCCTCGTTCGATCAACGCAACACTCTCATCGAGTTCAAGTTCGGCCTCAACCATCACCGCGCGGGCTTCGCTCAGTTGTGCCTCGGCTTCCGCCACGGCCAACCGGCTTTCATTGATCTGGATCCGCGATTCGATCCCCATAAGTTGCAACGTAATGTCGGAATTTCTCCGAAGTGATTCGAGCCGTTCTTGGGTTGCGGCGAGCTTCGCTTGGGCTTCGAAGAGTTCAACGACTGGTGCGCGGCCTTCGTTGTGTGCCTCTTCCTTGGCACTGTTAACTGCCACAAGCGCTTCGAGCTGTGCTTCAAGGGTAGCGATCTCTGGGTTCTGTTCGACCTGAGCGATTCGGAGTTCGGTAAGCTCCTCGTTCAGACCGAGCCGTTCGACGGCTGCCTCCAAGCGATTCTCAGCGAGTCGGAGTTGGGCACGGGCGGCTTCCACCCGAGCCTCCTGGATCTCGATCATGACCCGAGCGCGGCTTTCTCGGCGCTCAAGTACCTCGCGCTCTAGTGCTTCGGCACGCTCACGGATCGCCCGCTCGCGACTTTCCATGACCTCACGCTCTTCCCGCATCTGCCGGCGCTCGCGCTCACGCTGCTGCAATTGTCGGTTCTCCCGCGCGCGCTCCTGAACTCTCCTCCGAGGTTCAAGTTCATTGTCGCGAAACTGGGCCACAACTTCGCCATAGAATTCTTGAGCCGAATCCAAGAGGTTGTCGCGAACAGCTTCGAGTGATTCCGCGTCGTCGAAGCGGGCTTCTATATCCATTAAGTAATCTTGGACGGCCTCCTTGGCCATTTCGAATCGCTCTTCTGCAACCACGCGGGCCTGTCCGAGTTGATCTTCGGCACGAGCACGCTGAGCTTCCGCTTCGCGAAGTGCTTCTTCAACGCGAGCCCGTTGGACCCTTGCTTGGTTGGCGGCTTCGTCAGCAACGGCGAGTGCTCGGACGAGTTCTTGATTGGTTTGACGAAGTTTCTCTTCGACTTGGGCACGTCGCTTTTTCTCGGCGACGAGTTCCTGACGAAGCTCTTTATTGAGCGCGCTGAGTTCTTTGATCCGTTCTTGGAGCTTGGCCCGTTGTTCCTCCGACGGGTTGGCTTGTTGTGAGAAACTACTTTGCGGTGCGGTCAAGGCCGCTAAAAGCGCAACTCCGACGATTGCGTGTGGCAGAATTCGGGCGATCATGATTGAGGTCTCGCTAATGATTTTGGGATCGTTGCGGTCGATTTCAGATCAACATTGCTCGTCGCAACTCAGGATGATTATAACCGCTCTTCGTCGCCCAAACATACGCGAATGATGTTGATCGCAACTCAAGAGAGCAACCCAGGAAGCCATTCCACCTCTGTGTAGAAGAAGTAGCGCCATGGTGATCTGTCCCTCGGCCAAGGAACGAACATGACCGGCCTCTGACGTTAGCAGGGCTGGTCAATCTGGTTTTTATTCGGTTGCAGATTCCGAGGCTTCGGCAACGCAGCAAGGCGTGTTGACAATGCATGCACGATCGCCTTCGGTTGCGTTGGAGTCACAGGGCCAAAGTGGGCAAGCGCAAGAACCATCACAGCAAAGGCAACTGGAGGTCTCAGCGATCGAGGCTTCCTCGGCGCAGCAAGGATCAACATTTTCGGCCGTGCGTTCCGTTTCCAGGGCCGGGCAGCAGGTCGTGTCAATGCAGCAGGAACCGTCGATACAGCAGGGGGTTGCGCCGACAGGTTCCGGGCAGTCACCGAGGCAGGCTGGGCATTCACACGTTGGACCGAAGCAGGGGCAGCCAGTCGCTTGCTCGTCCCCGGTCAACCCCTCAGATGAGCCACCGAGGCCCAATAGCAATACAAAGGTGTTTACGCCTTTCATGAAGAGCAACCATCAAGAAATCAAACGAAAAACTCCTCTCAATTAGGGGAGTACGCACTATAATGCGAGGCGAAGACTCAGAGTGCCCATTGTGATTCAGAGCCCTTTTTTACTATTCTTACGAATGATTACTCATGGCAGATCCTACTGCGAAAGTTCCTGAGAACGTACCGGGCCGATTCTATGTCGATGAGACATGCATCGACTGCGAACTTTGCCGCGAAACCGCTCCGGAAAATTTCCAGCGCTGGGATTCGGGCCGTTACAGTTATGTTGCAAGACAGCCCCAATCATCGGACGAAGTGAATGCCTGTCAGGATGCACTCGATGAGTGTCCCGTTGAGGCCATTGGGCGTGATGAAAGCAGCTATTGATCAGCCCGAAAACGGTTGGTTTGCTTTGGACGATCGAGGATCATAATGCCAGTTCGGTTCACAAAAATGCACGGGATCGGCAATGATTATGTCTATGTCGATCTTTTTGATCAGCAGCTGAACCCAGATCCTCGGCAACTGGCCAAGGCGATGAGTGACCGCAACAAGGGGATCGGCTCCGATGGTCTAATCTTGATTCGTCCTTCCGATCGAGCAGATGCACGGATGCAGATGTTTAACGCCGACGGTTCCGAAGGGGAAATGTGTGGTAACGGGATTCGTTGTGTCGCGAAGTATCTTTACGATTACGGGATTGCCGCGAAAAACCAAGTTACCGTTGAAACCGGACGAGGCGTGCTGACCCTCGAGATCGAAGCTTCTCAGGGTAAAGCAGAACACATCCGGGTCGATATGGGATCTCCGATTCTTGAGGGGTCTCTTATTCCCACGACACTTCCGGGTAACCCACCACTTGACGTGCCGTTTGAAGCGGCTGGGATGGCACTCAGGTTGACCGCCGTCTCGATGGGAAATCCTCATGCGGTCGCATTTCTTGATGATCTTGACCACTTCCCCCTTGAACGAGTTGGTCAGGCCGTTGAACTCGACCCCCGATTCCCGAACCGCGTGAATGCACACTTTGTGACCGTCCTCGATCGGAGTGAGGTGCGAATGGTGACATGGGAACGGGGCTCAGGACCGACGAAAGCCTGTGGGACCGGAGCCTGTGCGGTCTGTGTTGCGGGTGTCCTTACAAGTCGGACCGAACGACGAATCGTTGCACATCTGCCCGGTGGTGATCTTCAGGTAGATTGGCCAACCGAGGGAGCATCAGTCTTCATGACAGGGCCTGCGACGGAAGTCTTCCAGGGCGAGTGGCCAGACTGATTGGTCAATGGGTAGGTGGATGAAGACGGCTTCTGGATCGGCAAAGAGGTTACAACGCCATCTTTTTGAGGCCAAACACTCGGGCGATTACCAGGACGATCACAGCGGCGACGACCATAATGAGAGATGCAGCCACTGCACCTTCGATGTTGCCAACCGTCAATTCGAGATAGACGGTAGTGGGAAGAACTTCGGTCCGAAACCGAGTTGCACCCGAGAAGATCAGGATCGGTCCAAATTCGCCCAGTGAGCGTGCCCAGGCTAACGTCCCAGCGGCCAGCAACCCTCGGCGTGCTTGCGGAAAGACGATCTGCCAAAATGCCTGTCCGTGATTACAGCCGAGTGTGAGGGCTACCCGTTCGAACCTCGGATCGATTTGGTCGAAGGCCACGCGCATTGTTCGGACGGCAAAGGCGCAGGCAACCATGAATTGGGCTAAGACAACACTAGGGACTTCGTAGGTGATGCCAACCTTCCGACCAATCAAGAGCATGCTCAAATTCTCAAAGCCAGTTTCAACTGCCTGGCCCATCGGCGTTTGGAAGAGGATGAGGAGACAGAGCCCGATCACGAGTGGTGGAAGTACAATCGGGATATCGAGGATTGCGTCGACCAAGACTTTCCCAGGAAACTGGTGGCGCGACATCAAGTAGCCGATCGGGACCGCGACCCAGAGGGAGAGGATGGTGGTGATCGCACAAGAAATCAGACTAAGCCGGAGTGCGTAACGAAGTTCCGGACTCTGAAATGCATCAGCAAGATGCCCTACCGAGGTATAGGTTGCCTCGGAGACGAGCATTGCGACGATCAAGACTATGTAAGCACCACTGATGATACCGAAACTAAGGTAAAATGGTAGATCCGAACCGACTCGGAGGGGTTTCCGGCCCGGTTCGGTTGGAGTAGCAGTGGATGTGGAACTGGAGTCGATCAGCATTACTTGACGGGCTCGTTCATCCATCGAAAACCCTTTGCTTCGAACGAGAGCCGTGACTCTTCCGAGGCGATTGCGTCGACAAGCCGTTGGGTGAGGAAGGGATAGGCTGAGTTGGTTCCTACCGCGATCGGCTGGACCGCCGTCGGATCTCCTTCGGTGATCGGGATGATCTCGACATGCTCCTTCGCCGGTGTCGCGTTGGCCATGTAGACAATCACAACGTCAAGGCCGCCGGCGCGAAGCTGGTTGATTAAGAGGTCGGCGGTCGGTGTCGTCACTCGAACATTCGGTTGGATCGCATCATAGAGGTTTGAATCGCCAAAAGCGATTGGGCTGAGCATCCGAGCGGTTAAGGCACCGAGCGCACTCTGCTCTTTGTTCGCGATTCCAAGTTTGAGTCCGGGACGGGCTAAGTCACGAACCCCTTTGATTTTCAAGGGATTGCCTGGCTGGGTGACGATCACCATATCAGTCTCGGAAATGTTCAGACCAGGTCGAAATTGGTCTTGAACCTGGGTCATAAAGGAGCTGTCACAGGCGAAGTAGGCGTCGGGTTGCTCCCCGGTTTTCATCATGCCGACTAAGATCCCGCACCCATTGTAAATGACGTCAATCTCGACACCCTCACGGCGCTCAAATTCTTTGAGTGTATTCTCGATCGCGAGTCGATTGACACCGCCGCTGTATAGGACTAGTTTCGGGACCTCTGCCCAGGTATCTCCTTCCAATGTTTCATAACCGAAATCGGCGAAGTGCCGTTGCCCTTTGCTCGGAGCTTGCAAGTATCGGGCAAACTTCAGGGCGAGCGTTGGTTGGGGCGACGACTGAAGGATACCGACAGTAATGTCCTTAACCGCTTCATCGAATTCCGAAACATGCACGGATTCAATACCCGAGTATTGACCGATCAAGGCATCCCAGACGATGCTTGCGTCCACTGCCCCTAACTTCACATCAGCGGCAAGTAGATTTACGGTGGGCTTGAATGCTTTGGTGTGTTGTTCGAACTGCTCCCAAAGCCCCATCTCGCTGAGAAGTTTCTTGGTGAGCTTTCCAACCGAGGCAGCGTTGGGATCCGCGAGTGCGATGGTGACGTCGTCGCGTAAGAGATCATCGATGGACGTGATCCCCTTGGGATTACCCTCGGAGACGGCGATCACGGGGCGCTGAAAGCCAAGCGGGATTGTCTCCTTGAGGAGGCCACGTTCACGGGCGAGTTCGGTGTAGCTGCTGTCGGCAGCCAGATAGAGATCGACTCGTTCAGTAACCTGGAGTTGACTGAGCAGTTCACCTGAACCGGCGTACTGCAGTTGAACCTCCACACCGTAGTCGTCACGGAACGCATTAGCAGCGGCTTCGATCGGTTTTTGGATCCCCGCCGCACAGAAAAACCGGAGTGTTGGTGCGGCATCTTCCGGAGTGACCAACTCCGGCGCACGGACTAGTAGCAATAACAGGACGACAACGGCAATGATTGAACCGACCACGAGAAGGAGTGTTGAGTTCGCTGCACCTCTGAAGCGATTCACGGTGGGAGTCTCCAAAGATCAAGGTGCTGTCAGTCGACCGTTGCCGATCTGAATCGTTCGTTCTGCAAAACCGGCAGCATTGTCGTCATGAGTAACAAGAAGTACGACACCACCAGATTCAGTGAAAGACCGAAGCGCTGACAGTACTGTATCGGCATGATTCCGGTCGAGGTTGCCAGTTGGTTCGTCGGCCAACAACAACTTGGGCTGATTGAGGAGTGCACGTGCGAGGGCGGTCCGCTGCCGCTCCCCCGCGCTCAGCTTGCTCGGTACATGGTCGGCACGATGAGCTAAGCCAAAGCGATCGAGCAGCTCGTGGGCTCGTTGGGTTGCTTCGCTTCTTGACCTCCTTGAGGCCAACGATGGTGTTAGGATGTTGTCGAGCACACTCAAGTACGGAACCAAGTGAAAAGTCTGAAAGACGAACCCGACTGCCTTGGCGCGGAGTAACGCCCGTTGTTCAGCCGAGAGGTTGTAAGGTTCCTGAGCATCGATCACAACCCGGCCGTTGTCAGGCTCCAAGAGTCCGCCAGCGATCAAGAGCAAGGTGGTTTTACCGCAACCGCTCGGACCGCGGACCCCGATGAACTCACCCGGTCCGACCGTGATCGAGAGATCCTCGAGCACAGGGGTTACCCGATCCCCCTCGCGGTACGACTTTGATACGTGTTCCAAGGTTAGAAGGACCGACACACTGGATGCTCCCCTGACTCACTCTCGATTGCTGATGTGCTTCCTGCTGTCTTCGTGCTTCCGTCAAGCATCTTGCAACACCAGGGCCGGATCCTGTCTTGCCGCAAGAAGGGCTGGAATCCAACTCGCGAGGCTAGCCAAGAAAGGGGCGGCGACCAGAGTAACCATTAAGAGCGTGGGATCGATCACCTCCGCGATAGAGTAATCAGCAGGAAGAGGTTCCCAAGCAGCACCGACGGCGATGCCAATCCCAAGACCAACGGCTGCCCCGGCGAGACCGATGAGGATTGCTTTACCGAGGACAATGACGAAGACCTGAGTTGAACTGAGGCCAATGGCGCGGAGGATCCCGATTTCAGGTCGCCGTTGTCGGACATTCCCGTAGGAAAGGAGGCCGACGATGACGCCACTGGCAACCAGGACGATTGGAAGAAGGATACTGCCGAACGTTGCCCTACTCTGCTCCAGTTGGCTCCGGCTTGCTTGGAGCTGTTCCAAGCGTGCCACGCCGGCCTCCTGTTCGCGCTTTAAGGTTGCTTCGGCAACGGCAGCGGCAGTGTTCCGGGCCTCAGCTCGGGCGAGTGCTGGTGCACCACGTTCAATGATCTGGGTGCCGGGTAGGATTGTCCCGATCTCAGCTCTGATTTCACCGACACGGTCTACGGTGGCACAGTTGCACTCAAGTGCAAGGATAGCGTTGAGGAGGTTCTGCTTACCGAGTAACTCTTGAGCTTCACCAAGATTGATCCAGATCGTGGAATCATCCGCACTGCCGCGTTGTTCGAGTAGCTCTGTCACCATGAAAGTTCTGCCCAACAAGGTGATTTCTTCACCTAGCTTGAGCTTCCGCCTATTGCTCTTGTCAGGAGCGTGGAGATTATACCCAACGACCATCGAGCCTTCGGGGACCAGGTCTAACAGCGGCTTTTTAAGTGGACGGTGCATGAAAGGAACCTCACCCCGAGTTCCAGTGAGGATCACCGTCCGATCGAGTTCTGCCCACTCAAGTTTGGTCGTGACGATTGGGAGGAGGTGGTTGATCGTCACGATGTCGGACTCAGCGAGCCGATCGACGTATTCCTCAGGCATCGTTTCCGAGAGGGTACCTTCAACCTGAAGTTCGTTGAGATCTTGATCTTGAGGAAGAACCAGAATGTTGAAGCCCAGCCCCTTGGTGATCACCCGCATGGCATCTTTGAGTTCGGCACCGGTGTCTGCGACCTCTTGCTCACGGAGGGCGACTACTTCCTCAACCTTCTGTCGCTCGGTGTTGAGAAGAGTGGTGGTCCGAAGCTGGTCAGCTTTCAAGAGGGTGAGGGTGCCCACCAGGCAGGCCACTGAGGCAGCGACTGCAAGGAGTCCCAGGCCAAAGTTGAGAAGCCGATGCGAGAGTTCACGGACGATCAAGTGCCAGAGGTTCATGACAGTTTGCCGCCTCTCATCATGATCACAAAGCCAGCGATCAAGACACCCACGACTCCCAATCCTGCGACAGCCAAAACTGGCCTCGTGATCGCACCAGTACCTGGTTGTGTTGAGGGCGACTCAGTGGTATTGGCCAAGGTGGCTGCCGAACTTTCAGAAATCGTCAGCAAGTCTTCGGGCATTGGCTCCGGGAGAGCCAATGGTTCGGTCTCGGTCTTGTCGATGGCTGTTTCATCAACATCAGTGGCAGCGATGAAGCCACCCAGACCCGTCAGCGGAGGTAGTTCGGTATCGATCTCAATCGTTGGTTCGATAAGACGTTCCCAATCGACAGCCATCAAGAGATCGGTTCCCGGGTTTAGCTCTTTGACCTCACACGAGCAGGCACCAATGAGGAAGCCACAGGCTTCGTCGATGGTGGTGTCATTGATCCCGCCACCGATGAGGGCGTACAAGGCCCGACCTCGTCCGAAGACTGGAAAGACCATCGGTCGCTCGACGAAGTCGGGATCACGAAGGTCGGATTCACTACCTAACAAGGTGTTGATCAAGATCGCTTCGTCAGGGTTCTCGCGGGACAGTCGAATGATCGAGTAGACAATCTTTAGTTCTTCTGGGTCGATTCCAATCAAACCGTTGTCGACGTCTTTCTGCTCGATTTCCGGGAGCATCTGGTGCTCTTCGAGATAATCGAGGCGCTTCTGGAGTCGCTCGAACGCAACTTCATTTTCTTCAGGGTCAACCCCTTCGAGAAGGATCCAGACAGCCGACTCTCCTTTGAGGAGTTGTCGGGCAACCTCTCGACGTGTCGGAGAATCGAGCACGCGATCCACGGCTTCAGCGCTGAGTTCACCACTCCAGACTGTGCCGGTAGCCTTGGCTTTGATCGGATAATAAACGGCCATCCAGGGGAGTGTCGCACGTTCTGCTTGCTCGTTCCAGAGATCGAGGAGGTCAGGATGAGGGCTGGAATCGAGATCGACGGTCTGGACGATCAGGTTCGCGGTTAACCCGTGCTCGGCTGCCTCCAGCCGATCGATAGCAGCCTTCGCCTCGTCGGAGAGTGGGCCGCGATGAAAGACGATTACCTCGAAGGCGTCGGCACGCCAACGCTCCAAGGCATACCGGAAAACCGGAACCGAGCAGGCGATGGCAGGTCCGACAGCCGTGACCAGAACGATCACGGCGACGACGAGCGAATTCAAGTTTGGCTTCAATGGATGCGAACGCTTCATCAGTTTTCCTCGTTTTCTGCCGATTCAGCGATCAGTTCCAGACCCGAGAGGACCGGTTGACCAGCCTTCGCGTTCAGTTCGATTCGGAGCGGACCAGCGATTGGGACTCCGACTCGCTCGATCGTCACGCCGCGATGAGGACCACCGGTTTCCGCTACGATATCAAAATCATCGGCGACTAGCTCATCTTGGACAATCACTTGGAAGACCCGATCAACTGGTTCGGCCTTGTCGTTCGGCTCAACAAAGTGGAGGCGAATGGTGTAGGGAACCGGATCGGTTTCAGGATCAATCCCGGTCGGGATGGTTACGCCCGTAACACCCTCGACCCCTGATGCTGCGACCCAAGGCAATTCAGCCCGTTCTACGAAGGCCGAGTGTTGCCGGAACACGTCGAACTCTCCTTCGATTGTGACATCAACTGATGGTGATGTACCACCTTGGCTGGGGAAATCAATCCAGAGCGTCTCATCTTCAGACATCCGGTCGCCAGGAGCACCGAAGTTGACACCGAGCCGGTCGATTGCACTATGTTCGGGGGCAAGTTCGATCGCGTTGTAGGTCCAGAGTTCGGCATCAGGTCGGTGGACCATCGCCAGTGAGGTAAAGAGCGGATAACCGCAGATACAACCTTCGGCGAAGTTTGGCGAATTCAAGACGCCATTCGCCGGAATCAGGCTGTTCCGGCAACCTGGTCGGTAGCCTTCGAGTCTCCCGGTCGTTCCACTGCTGATATCACAGAAGCCGGCAGTGTCAGCGCGGAAGGTCATTAAGTGTGGGCTTGCGATCGCGTAGTTGCAGTGGTGCCCTTCCTTGGTGAACTCCCAGTCGACCGATTCGCCAGTGATTGGGTTCGTTCGCTGGACCGGCTCACCAGAGTTAATATCGTATGCCTA
>CAZEAN010000092.1:0-22602 GCA_964510225.1 uncultured Isosphaeraceae bacterium | reverse complement strand
GCCGGAGATTGTTTGATCAACAGTCGCCATTTCCGCTGTTTTCTCCTTAGGCGGTTTCTAATTCAGGATTGGGATTTGTCAGTCGCTTGAGGTAGGTCGTCCGCGGTCGGGTGTTGAGTTCGTGGGCAAGCATCCCAAAGTTTCTCGGGGTTGCCTTCAAGCGATAGACTTCTGACTCAACGTCGTTGAGGTCACCAAAGACCAAGGCATTTGCTGGACAGGCCGACTGACAGGCAGTCAAGATCTCGCCATCTTGGACGAGACGATCCTCCAGCTCAGCTTGAATCTTCGCGGCCTGGATCCGTTGGGTGCAGTACGTGCACTTTTCCATCACACCCCGGGGTCGGACAGTGACGTCGGGATTGTGTTGGAGGACCATCGGTGAAACACCGCTGGAGAGCGAGGTCTCTTTTAATTGGATTTCGGAATACTTCAAGAAGTTGAAGCGTCGGACTTTGTAGGGGCAGTTGTTCGAGCAGTACCGTGTTCCGACACAACGGTTGTAGACCATGTTGTTCAAGCCTTCATGATCATGAACCGTCGCACCGACAGGACAGACGGGCTCGCACGGCGCCTTCTCGCAATGCATACAGAACCGAGGTTGGAACGCGACCGACGGATTGGCAAGTGCCGAGTCGGGATCATTCTCAACAGAGGCGGAATAGTAGCGGTCAACTTCCATCCAATGCATGATCCGACCGCGACTGACTTCCCGCTTTCCAACGACTGGAATGTTGTTCTCGGCTTGGCAGGCAACCGTGCACGCGGCACATCCGATACAACGGGAAAGATCAACGGTCATCCCCCAGGCGTATCCTGGGTACTCGTTCCATCCTTCGCCAGCGGTGGCTTCCCGATCTCGCGAGTAGTCGTAATCAGGGTAGAGCGTTGGGGGAACCTTGCCCGGTCCGGCTGCTGAACCGTAACCGAGGTCACCGTGGTGGTGCCCACCACCATGCTCTTCGTCGTGATCCCCTTCATGCTCAAGACTCTCACGGTAATGAGCAAACGTATCCTCGAGGTAGAGTTCACGACCTTCGAGCGACCGTTGGATCTGCGTGGAGACGAGTTGGTACTTTCCACGAGTTGGTGTGAGGGTGACCGCAGGTACGACTCGCGTTTGTTCGGTGGTTCGGAGAACGTAAGCGTTAAAGCCAATCCCCTTGCCCACTCGACCACTCCGCCGACGGCCATAGCCGAGATGGAGAGTAACCGCGTTATCGGCATGCCCTGGCATCACCCAGATTGCAACCCCGCCGGCCGACTCCTGCAGGAGAGTGTCGAAGGTGTCCTCCCCAATGCTGATAGAGACGACGTCACCCGATTCCAGCCCTTCCAACGCTCCACCAGCGTCGACCATCGAGGGCGGGACCATGAGGGCGTTGTCCCAAGTCAGCTTCGTAAGCGGTTTGGGGCATTCTTGAAGCCAGGCATTGTTGGCGTACCGTCCGTCAAAAATGGTCGGATCTGGGGCAAGGAGAAGTTCAACCCCTTCTCCTGACGCTGCCGCTTCAAAGTCTGAGGCGTTGAGCCATTCTGAGGTCGGCCGGAGCGTTACCGTCATGGGCTCTGCGGCAGTTCCCCTGATGATTCCATCGTGGAGAGCAGCACGCCACGTTCGATTAATGGCTTCAGGCGAGGCCTCTGGATCCTCTTCAGACAAGATCGGCTTCCATTGTCCCTCAAGAAGTTCCCGACCGCTCGGGTTGCGCGTTCCTAGGAGGGCTGCGACCACCTCAGCGATCGATTTTCCGCCATAAAGTGGCTCGATGAGCGGTTGCTGCAGTGAGACGGTGCCGTCGAACGCGCGGGCATCACCCCAGGATTCAAGCGAGTGTGCGAGCGGAATATGCCAGTGGCAGAGTTCACCCGTTTCGTTCAGATATTCTCCGAGGTGTACACGGAGTGGAACCAGGTCGGTTTCTGCATCCCCTTCCCCGGTTGTCTTCAGCAAGAGATTGGCGAAGTCCAAGTCCGCAGGAGCATCATAAGCGGGATTGACGCCGAGCATGATCAGTGCGTCGACTTCCCCAGCATTGATATCGTCGACGAGCGATTGGAGTGATTCGGCGTGATCAACCGATGCGGCAACGACTGGATCGAGATACTCGATCGTTCCTTCTGGCCCGACGTTTCCGAGGAGGTCGTTCATCGCGTGAGCGAGAGCATGAACGACAGGATCCTGGGACTCCCCGGCTAAAATTACACTACGACCCGGGCCTTTTGCCTTCAGGTCGCGGACGACCGGACCAATCCACTCCACGGCCGCTACCGGCAGGTTCGCCGTAACCTCGGGAACCCCAGTTAGGCCAAGTTCGGTCGCCAACGCCGCGGCGAAGGACTTCACCTCCGATGGGGTGAGCGGCATCCGATGGTCTGCCTTGGCCCCTTCAACCGTGAGGTTGGTCTCGACCACGTAGAGCCGGTTCATTCCGGCTTCATGTTCGGGATCACGACGATCAGCAAAGTCTCGGGCATGAATCGTGTGCCCAGGACCTTCGGTGAGGAACGGGCGATCGAGCGAGACAATGACATCAGCATTCTCAAGCCGGAGCTTGGCATCGACCGGCTTTCCAAATGCCATGATCGCGCCCTCACGAGCGTGATCGTGATTCACTGGTTCGTACTGATGCCAGCCGACTCCTGGAAGCTCTTCTTGAAGCTCTTGAATCAGTGCGGAGACGGTTGGGGAGGTAATTGCGGGGGTCAGTAGGCGGAGCCCAGCACCGCGTCCGTCTTGCTTCCGACGCTGGAAATTGTCGAGCATCTCGTCCTGGAAGGATTCCCAGGTGCTCGGGACGGCGAAGTGGAGGACCGACTGCGATCGATCCGGATCGTAAAGTGTCAGGATTTCGGCTTGGGCAAAGAGCCCTGCGGCCCCCGTCTCGGACGCTTGATCCGAGTCGCCTCCGCGCTTGACGAAGGCGGGAGGGACAGCCGGGTGCAGGCTGTTCCCTTCCAGTTTGGTCGGACGTCCTTCATGACTCTCAGCGAGAATTCCGACGACATCACCCGCTACCGTCATCGAGGTCGCGAAGTAGAGCGGTTTTCCCTGAACAAGCTCTTCGGGGGCTCGAACGTAGGGAACAATCTCTTCAGGCGGTTGAAAAGCACAACCGCTGACGCCGGCCAGTGCCAGTGAGGCTGCCATGAGCTTCAGGAACTCACGGCGAGAAGCACCATCATGCCACTCCGACGCTTGTTCGGGAAACTCACGGCTGAGGTACTCACGAAACTCTTCAGTCTCAGCGAGTTGCTCCAGCCCTTTCCAGTACCGAGGTCCGTCGGTTCCAGCAAGCCGGGCACGGAGGTCGGCTATGTTGAGGGGCGATCGGGTCCGTGACGCTGCTGGCTCTCTCATTGGTGGCACACCGCGCAATTGGTCAATGGGGTCTGGTGTCCGAGCGTCGGTACGTTGTTTTGGCTGGCTAGGAAAAGGCCAAGTTCCGTTTGGGTCACTTTGTTATCGTCGAGTACAACATCGCGCGTTTCTTGGTCTGCTTCGCTCTCAAAGAGGGCGATGAGGTTCGACTGATCATCGGCAGCCGACCATTCCATGTCATAAATCTTATCGGCGGGACGCAAATGCTCTTCCGGGTTCCGGTGGCATTCCAAGCACCAGCCCATCGACATCGGTTCTTCTTTCCAAGCCAGGGGCATCAACTGTACCTCGCCGTGGCATGAATAACAGCCGACACCCTTCTTGATGTGAATCGAATGATTAAATTTTGCGTAATCTGGGATGTCGTGAATTTTGTTCCAAACGATTGATTCATTGTTCCGTAGACTTGCACGGACAGGCTCTAGCATCTCGCTGTCGGTCCAAATCTGCGAATGGCAGCTCATGCAGGTGTAGGTCGGCGGCATCCCGGCGTAAGCCGACTCTTCAACTGAGCTGTGACAGTATCGACACTCGATACCGAGTCCCCGAACATGGTGTTCGTGGCTAAATTGAACCGGTTGTGATTTCACCACATGGACATTCGTCTGGTAAGGTGATCGGATCACCATGAAGACGATCCCGACGATCCCAGCAGCCACGAATCCCCCGCTCACGATCGAAACCCGAGCAACTACGTTCATGCTGGGGTGAAAGATCTGCGCCATCGCTCTCCTCGTTAATTCTGATTGCAGCCGAGCACCAACGTTACCGTAAACCGAGACACCCTGTCACTTGGCTACTCTTGTCGCCAAGCAAACCATGCTTATGCTGTGCTCAGGGATGTTGTGGGCTTCGTGACTTTTTTCACGAGAAAGCTTCCGAAGGTGCCGGGGGCGAGTCCGACGGACGAACGTTCGCCAGATCAAGGAGTTCCGCGTTGAGGTCAACGAGTCGGCAGATTAGCTTGCGTGAAATGCAGGGGCGGGCCGACTTTGGATCAGAAAGTAGAACGTTCGAACCTCAACCCGGCGCTTGACTCTATTAACTTAACTTGATGCTCAGCGCTAGACAAGGGAATGATCACGATCCTGACCAAGATTCTCGTCAACTCGAACTCGATCGCTTTAAATCTGGTGTGAGGACGAGGAGCCAAGGGGCAGGCGACCGAGGGTAAAGCAGTTCGATCTTGAGCATTTTCAGGGATTGGCTGTCTCGGTGCTCTAACCATTGAAGCAACTGAGCAGACTCGCGGACACCTGACTGATGTCCGGTGTAAACAACGACTGTGATGAGTCCCGCGGGGTCGATCACTGATGTGGCGACGTCAAGTGCCCGAATCGTCGATTCGGCTTCGGTTGTGATCGCATGGTTACCCCCCGGGAGATATCCAAGATTGAACATGATTCCTTTGGGTTGCCGACGAGCCGAATCGATGTCGATGACCCGATCCAGTTGGGCATGATCGGACTTGATCAAGTGAACGCGATCTTCAAGATTGGCCGATCGGAGCCGACTCTGGGTGGCCTCAAGAGCGTCGTCTTGGATATCGATCCCGATCACCATGCCAGTCGGTCCGACCTGCTCGGCGAGAAACGAGGTATCATGGCCGTTACCGACCGTGGCATCGATTGCTAAATCGCCCGGTCTCAGGACGCGTGCCATGAATTCGGAGGCCAGCTCCACGACGGTCGGTAGTGGCATAGTCAGGTCGGTTCAAGTCAACGGATGAGTGGAGTTCATGGGGCCTCAACACGATCCAGGGTAATGGTCCGGATCAGAGGTTTTCCGGGTGGCAAGGAACGTTCCGTCAGGACCGCTTGTCGTCCCGTTTCGGGGTCACTGACAATGAGTCGGTATTCACCAGGCTGACGGACCCGAGGTCGAACGATGGGGCCGGGACTCCGAAATGATGAAACTAACGCTCCGGTGGCGTCATCGAAGATCTGGACCACAGGCATCGCCACATCACGGACATGGATTTCAGGGAGGAAGGCCTCGGCGGGGGTGTCTGCGAGTTCATCCTGCCGGAACGTGATCGGCCATCCATCAAAGGGGCTCCCATCTTCCGGATCAACATGGCGAGGCCAACACTCGAGGGTTACCGATCGATCCGGTTTCCGGAATCGGATGATGCCGTACCCAACTGCTTCGCCATAGAGCGCCCTTGGCTCGGGGAGTTCCTTAAGGAGTTCCGGTTGCTCAACGACCGGGTTTGCCACCGCATCGACCGTGATCCGGTTCTCAAAACCGTCTCGATAGCGTCCGGTGAAGGGTCGCATCCCGTCGTACAGATTGAGTGGTGGATAGTCAGGATTCCAATAACGCGGGTAGAGGTTTGCAACTGCCGGAACACAGAAGGAAACGATACTGTCTTCCCAGTCATCAATCCCGTGCCGAACGACGCTTGCAAGGTGCTGATCGCCAGCGATATGGATGATTGAGGATTTTCTGATGGCTTCCAGCGCGCGTCGACGACCTGAGGGAGGCCAACCGTTGGAATCGAGATCACGATCGAGCTGCCCCGCCGTCGATCCTCGGGAGCTGATCTGGAGGTTGCAGAAGATCGTCTGGCTCAAGGCCGCTTTCATCTCACGACCGTTCCAATCTCGTGCGAAGGCGTCCAGAAACTGAAGCTGATCGTCGCCCAAGAGCGTTCCACCGGCGAGATCGGCCTTCCGTCCTTCAAAGCCCGGTGTCGTGATGTGGCTGTCGCGTGTCATCTCCACAGGGACCATCGCGGGTGAAGACTTGAACTTCCGATCCTCGAGAATTGCGAAGCCAATCCCACCGACGTCAAGACTTGTGTAGTAGGATTCAATCCCTTGCAGGAGAGGAGCTGGGTTATAGGGGTCGGGAAGATGACTGGTCTGAGTCCTCTGGACCATGTTGACCCACGCGGGAGGCATTCCATAACCGCCTCGGAGTCCCCCGCGATCTCCTTCGGCACTGGGGGCGCCTGCCATTCCCCAGATGTTTCCTTGGAAAACGTCATGGTCATCGGGGATGCAGAAGCAGGGAGTATCGCGTACGAGGTCACCAAAGGACCAACACCATTGGTACCATTTGTAGAGATAATCTAAGGTTGCCTTTTCGAGCGGGGACCTGATGGGTGGTGTCGGTCTCCCCTCATAGATTTGGTCGCCAGCAAAGAAGTAGAGGTCAACTTCATGCTTCGAGAGGTTCTCGACCAGGTCAGCATGTGGAAACCACGACCTCGATGCCCAAGGGATTTCATTGGGGCCATTCGCAGAAACACCAAACTGCTCCGAGCAACTGAGCGCCGCCAGGACTACGGTTGATTTTTCGATCGGATCGCGTCGGATCGTGCCGTTCCAAGCTCCGAAGGAATCTTGACGATCATTCGGGAAATCGACGCGGACTCGAAACGGTGTATCTCGTGTTGCGTCCCAGTCCTCAATTCGAAACCGAGCGACATAGCCAGATGGCTCGATCTGAGCTGTCGCGACGTTTTCCCAACCGTTGCCTTGGTCGATCTCGAAAACGGCCTCAGGGAATTCAACTAAGCTCAGGGGAGCAAGCTGAGCAGTCAGCTTCAGGGTTCCGCGATGGAGGGTGTACTGGGTTACAAGGATTGGGCCGAAGGATCGTTCTGGGTAGCTCTGAACTGCAGCGCCGTCGAGTCTCCATCCTTGAAACGAAAACCGGGCTCGATTTGGTCCAGTGCCGGGATGGGAAACTAATGCCACTCCACCAGTAGGATCAAGTCTCGGGAGTCTGAGTTCGACGGGTTGAACATCAGAATCATCTCCCTTGCTGATTCGGAGGAGTAATCGGAGACCGCTATCTGTTTCTCTACCTTCGATTGTCAACCGAGACGAGCTTGTGAGATCGTTTGCCCAATCGATCGGTTCCGAGATGGCTTCTGATCCCAAGGGGCTGCCGAAGGATCGGCAGAAGAGGCGGCCAGTTCCGTCGAGACCAACGAAGTAACCCCCTCCTGGACCTGGGTTCCGATGAATCTGCGCGGCGGCCCGATAGTCCATCTGCCCCGCTTCATTGAGTAAATTGCCTGCGCGGGCCTTGGCTGCTTCATTGACCTCACCGACCCCAATCAAGAATCCAACGGCAGCGTCCGGACTGATCGGGCCTTGATCGGCCTGACGGATTGTTACGCCCATTGAAAACGGGGAAGTTCCGTCCTCGATCCGATCCGTCAGCAGATGGACCGTCCGCATCGGAGCATTCTGGGCTGATTCGATACATTCGAGTCGGCCGTCGTTGATCGCCCAGTCCTGGAGCCGATTCGCCCAATACGAGGCCCCAATCCAGGTCTGGTCTTGAGTCCCTTCCCAGTCTGACCGGAACTCAGCGGCGCTCGCGGGAGAGATCGCTCCGATTGAGTCCAGCGACCATCCGAGAGCAAGTAAAGAGAGACTCAGACCGGCGCTGAGCCCGATTCGTCCGGGGATCATGATCAATCTCCATGGGTTTCGATCAAGCCTTCGACCGAGTCGGAGAGTTGAACTTGTTCCCCCGGACTCGTTAGGACCGCAATCGATTAGCGACGATCGTAGCGATCGGCCTGGGGAAACTCAACGAATGGGATCAACGAGAAGACCGGCACTCCATCGCCAGTGCTTTGACTATCAAATTGCTTTAATCATCAACACCAAGGCGGATCTGAAGCGTCTCGAATTGCCGCTGATAAACATCATCGGTTGTATGAAGATGTTCGGCTTCAGAAATGAACTTGATGTCATCGTCCCGTTCAATCCCATAATCTTCCAAGATTTCTTCGAACGGTTCTAAATTGTGCGAATAAACAAAGAGCAGCTTATGTTCATCGAATTGGACTTCCATGGGCTCCTCGGGATTAAGGGCAGCAATCCCCGCACAGCCATCGTGAAGCAAGAGGTCTTCAAAATCGTAGAGTTGGCTCTTCAGAATGACGAGGTCAATGTGCTCACGATAGAAGTCGTCATGGTGCCCTGGTTGACTCTCATGACTTGATTCCATCACGACATCAATCATCTCGCCGAGGGGATCGAGGAGATCCGTAAATAAATCAAAGAGGTGCTCGCGGGATGCGGCGATTGCAAGGACAGGCATCGCGTGCCCCGTCTCTGGGTCCTGATAGATGTCCCGTCGGTATCCCTGTCGAGGCGTGATCTCGAGGCCAAGACTGGGACGGATCGCATCCGTCAGTGAGAATTCGCCGTAGGAATTAACCTTAAGGTGAGCATCCAGTTCTTCCGGACTGACTTCATCGAAGGTCGTCAGCGACATTCGGGTTGGATTGGTTCGAAGTACTCGATCGAAAAAACGCTGCAAAAAACTCATCGGAAAGGGTCCTCACCTCCCGGACCGATATGACCACGGAACCCGGAACGATCCGGGTCGCACCAGCCGGGCAGGATCCCGAGGCAAAGCCTCGATGTGCGACTCCATGCTTCTGCCCGTATCAAAGCCGAAGAAGTTGGAATAGTTTCCCCAGTCATCGGCTTTGAGTGCCCTCCCGATGGCAGTACTCGATTAACGTTCTCCTATGTATATACCATGCAGAACCGTCGCGATCGGGCCTGCTCGCAGAATTCCAGCTGAAGCGCGAACTTGGTTCAGCCGATGCTCCTGGGAAGCCGAATCGCTTCCGTTGTTCGGTCGAGGGAGTTCGGATCGAGTTCACTTGTACACAGCAACCGCTATACCGAAGTGCTGGATTTTGAGTCTTGGAACCGTCTCGGTCAGAAAACGAGTGAACTTGAATGTTTTTTGGGCGTTCGACAAGACTCGCTTCGCATTGATCTATTGGTGTTTCGACAATTTCCTTTGCAAAAGAATCGGCATACTGGACAATTGCCCATAAGGCAGTGGCCTAATTTGGTATGTCGGAATGATGGTCAAACCAGTGATCAGCGTCCGTCGAAGTGGATGATCCGGAACTCGGCCGCGCACAATGAGCCTTGAATCCCTGGCTCTCGACACTGGCCGTATCGCCTTGTTCTAATAGAATTACCTGCATTCACTGAATGGCCGGGAGATTGACCGAGTGTGGTCATTCTTGAACTCATTATTGCAACAGACAACTATTGTTCAGATCGCTGAGCAAGCCGCCCTCCGCTGTTAAGTACCAAATTCGGAGCATCGCGACGTGGCCTATTTCGATACTGATCAGTACTACCGCGATCTTGAGAGCCGCCGAGACTTTATCCAACGGATAACGGCATTGACCGGTCTGACGATGGTCACGGGCGCCTCGTTGAGTCGAGGTGCACCGGTGGCAATCACCGGCTCCAAAGTCAATGCCGACACTGCTTGGGGTGGTCTCAAAGGTCGGATCGTGTTCAATGGATCTGTGCCGGAGCGTAAGGAAGTAGACCTCGCAACGGTCGCCCTTCCTCCCTCGGACCTCGATTGGTTCCGCTCGATGGGTCCAATCTTGAACGAAGATTGGGTCGTCGATCCCAAGACGAAAGCTGTCCAATGGGTGATGGCTTGGCTAATTCCGGAAAGCCGTCGGGGGACCTTAGAGGCTCATGAATCACTCACCGTGATCCCTGAGTCCAAGAAGCTATTCCCAGTCGACCAAGAGCCGCAGGGCTACGTCCCACATGCGGTTGCGATTCAAGAAGGCCAAGGCCTCTTGATGCGAAACCAAGGGCCAGTTGCTCACGTCTTCAACATGAGAGGCTTTTACAATCCGGCGGTCAACAAGTCGATGCCGCCGAAGAGCGAAGTCACGGCACCGAACCTGAAGGCAGAACGGAACGCGATCCAAGTCAACTGCCCACCGCACCCTTGGGAGCGGCTCTGGCTCCGCGTCTTCGATCACCCGTACTTCGCCGTCACCAATGCCGAAGGTGAATTCGAGTTCAAGTATGTTCCCGCCGGCCCCTGCCGTCTCGTGATCTGGCAAGAGTCGATCGGCTACAAGGGCGGTCGAACTGGTCGCTATGGTTCCGTTGTGAAGGTTGAAGGTGGCGCTGACACGGATCTCGGTGATATCTCGCTCAGTGCGACAACCACACGCTAAGCAAAGCGACTCGAGGCTCCAATCTTGGGGCCTCTAATAGCTTGATGTCATCTCCAGACCTATCGTCTGGTTAGGTTCTGAATCGAATAAGTAGCGTAACACTTTGCTCAGGCATGTCTTTGCCCAAAGTGTTACGCTCTTTTATTATCAATGTATGTGGTCCAAAAAAGAGCATTGCTCTTGCTTGACTTCCCGAAGAGGGAGCACTCAGATGCGTGTTTTTTTGACGGGGGGAAGTGGCTTGATCGGTACTGAGCTAATCAAAAGGCTCAGGGATCGAGGTGATCAAGTCATTCTCTTGACTCGGAACGCCAAGAAGTTAGTTGATCGTCCGGAATATCGGGCGGTTGAAATCGTCGAAGGCAATCCGACCGAGCCCGGTCCTTGGAAGTCAGCGATCGATGGCGTCGACGGGGTCATTAACCTCGTCGGTCAAAATGTTTTTGGCAAGCGCTGGAAGCCGGAGATCAAGCGAGCGATCCGTGATAGTAGGGTCCATTCGACTGATCAGATTGCAGATGCAATCGTGAAGGCGACACAACGTCCAGAGGTTCTTGTCCAGGCCTCTGCAGTGGGCTATTACGGTCCGACTGAGGATCAAGAACTCAGCGAAGACTCCCCCTCGGGGACCGACTTTATGGCGGTCCTCTGCCGCGAATGGGAGCAAGCCAGTGAGCGTGTTCAGCAATATGGGACCAGACGAGTGATCATCCGGGTTGGAGTGGTTCTTGCCCATGATGGTGGCGCGCTCAATGTGATGACCCCGATCTTTCGATGGGTCCCCGGAGGTGCCGCGCCGGTCGGGAATGGGGGACGGTTCCTCTTTCCAGCGACGGGCCAACAGTGGTTCAGTTGGATTCACCTCCACGACATTGTCGAGCTTTTTCTCCTTGGTCTCGACAACCGCAATGCTTCGGGACCGATCAACGGGACCGCGCCGGGACCGGTCCGCAACGCCGAGTTCAGCAAGGCGCTCGCCCGGGTCCTTCATCGACCCTTCCTGCCGTTCGGGCCGCCTGACACTCTCCTCCGGGTGATCCTCGGCGAGGTTGCCCAGGTGGTGACCCGAGGCCAACGCGTCCTCCCTCGGGCTGCAGAAGCCCTGGGCTATCGCTTCCGATTCCCCGAACTCAACGACGCACTCACCGAGATCTTTGACCGAACGGAGCGTCCGAGGCTAGAGGGAGACACGTCAGAAACTTCAACACCGGCTCAGCGCGTTTAAGTCTGATCAACTAAGGCGACCAAGTAAAAAGCCGAGCATGACTAAAGCGAAGATGAACCCGATCGCGAGGATCAAGAGCCAGATGCCCGCAGACTCGGCAAGTGTGGCGAAGGGTTGAAACCAGATTGGGTAGTTGGGGGTGACGTTCACGTACTGGACCTGGACATTGGGCTGTTGCTGCCGTTCAGCTGCAACAACCGGTCGTTGTGACGGAAGAACCGCTTCCATCGCGTCGGCTGCTTCCAGTCCATTCTGATACCGTTGTCCACGCTCAATCGCGAGAAGTCGGTCAAACACATCGATGTACTTCTCGGGGAGATCAGGCATCACCTCCTCGAGCGGGATATACGGTTGGGTAATCCGGGCGCCGAGTCGCTCCACCCCGGAATTTCCCGTGTAGGGGAGTCGGCCGGTTAAGAGGTGGTACATCGTGCACCCGAGGCCAAAGAGATCGCTCCTAGCGTCAACGCTGCGGCCACAGGCTTGTTCCGGCGACATGTAGTCGATCGTTCCCACCGCAACGCCGGCAGCCGTTTCGAAGACGGATTCCGAATCTGGTTCGAGGAGAACCCCAAGACCCAGATCCAAAATTTTTAGTATTCCATCTTGGGTCACCATCAAGTTCGACGGTTTGACGTCGCGGTGGACGATCCCCTTCTGATGGGCGTGGTGCAGACCTTTCGCTGCTTGTGCTGCATAACTGAAGAGTTCTGCCGGAGGGATCCGACCTTTTCGTTTCAATCGTTGCCCAAGACTCTCACCACGGACATATTCCATGGCGATGTAGAGGAGCCCTCCTTCGTCATCGGCATCGAACGCGCGGACGACGTTATCATGGTCGAGCATCCCGACCATCCGCATTTCACGACCAAACCGGGCAACCACACGTTCGTTTTTAAGGATGTCAGGGGCGATTAGTTTAAGCGCCACCGACCGATACATCATCCGGTGCCGTGCCTTGTAAACCTTCCCCATCGACCCCGCACCAATCCGGTCCAGAATGAGGTATCGACCGATGATGAGGCCGCCGGGACGATTGTTAAGGAGTCTCCGCGCCTGATAATCTGTGAGGAGCTGTTCTCGAACCAGATACTTCGCGAGATCGGTGGCATCAAAGGGAAGATCACCATCCCTTACCTTCTGCCAGATCTCCTCGAACCTCTCGTTACTCAGAATTCTCGAACGTTTGAGCAAAGGAAGCAGATCGATTGGCGGCTGGCCTTCAGATTTACGTTGCTCAGCGGTGGCCATCTTATCAGACCCCCCGACGGAATGTAGCGAACCGGTTGGTCTGGGAGATCGCCGTCCCTGACCTCGCACAAGCACTTTGCGTACCATAACATCCGACCCAAGACCTGACAAGAACGGGACTTGATCTCATCATCGCGACTCGACGGCAATCCCCTCTTGAACATGTTGAAGTTGATCCTTTAAGAAAGAACGCTCGACCGAGCGCGACGTAACGCACTTAATCTGGAAACTTGGGTTCATCCACGCGCGGAGCCCTCAACGAGGCTACAGGTAAGGAACCGCCCAACGATGGCATCCACCGATCCCCAAGATCAACTACGGAACTTCGCGAAGACGCAAGACTACTTCGTCGGCATCGATAGCGACGGCTGTGCCTTCGACACGATGGAAGTGAAGCATAAGGAATGCTTCATTCCTAATATTATTCAATACTTCGGGCTCGCGGCGATCTCCAAATATGCCCGCGAGGCGGCGGAATTCGTCAACCTCTACTCGAAGCATCGAGGCATCAATCGATTCCCCGCCCTCACGACAACACTTGATTTGCTCAAAGAACGCTCCGAAATCGTTAAGCGTGGTTTCAAGGTCCCTGAATTACCATCGCTTCGAGCCTGGATCGCTCGCGAGTCGAAGCTCGGAAATCCGGTCCTTCAGGCAGAGGTCGACCGAGGGAAGGATCCGGAGTTGACGCGCTGTCTTGAATGGAGCACGGCGGTCAATCGGACCGTCGGCGAGATCGTCCACAATGTCCCCCCCTTCCCTGGTGTCCCTGAATCACTGAAGGCCCTGCAAGGCAAAGCAGACGCCATTGTTTGTTCCGCGACCCCGGTCGAAGCCTTAACACGGGAATGGACTGAGCACGGAATTGCCGACTATGTGGGCTTGATCGCGGGCCAAGAACTCGGATCCAAGAAAGAACACCTCGGGTTCGCCGCGCCTCCCGATCGCTACGATCGAGACAAAGTTTTGATGATCGGTGACGCCCCAGGTGACCGTAAAGCCGCTGAGGCCAACGGCGTTCTCTTCTTTCCGATCAATCCCGGCTTTGAGGAGGAATCGTGGCGTCGATTCCATGATGAAGCGCTCGGCAAGTTCCTTGATGGGACCTACGCTGGCTCATACATGGCAGACCGAATCGCCGAATTCGAGGCCCTCCTCCCTGAGACTCCCCCATGGACGGCCAAGGGCTGAGAGTGAGCTAGAGGAGCCTCCGATGGCCATCCATTCTCGATCAATTGACATTGGTGGTCGTCGGGTTCATTTCCTTGAGACCGATCCAGGATCACTCGGGGCCGTTGTGTTGCTCCATGGTGCGAGCTTTCAAGCGAAGACCTGGCAAGACATCGGGACGCTCAACCTACTTGAGGCGCAGGGTTATCACGGAATTGGGATCGATTTGCCAGGCTTTGGCGAGTCGGATCCCGTAGGCTCAGCCGTTCCGGCCTGGCTACAAGTGGTCTTGGAACGCTTCCGTCTGGCCAAGCCGCTTGCTGATGCGTTAGGAAATCGGGGGCTCTGGCTCAAGGCGGTCCTCCATGAGCTTGGTCTCAAGTCGAAACCAGTGATCGTCTCCCCTTCGATGAGTGGCAGCTACAGCCTTCCACTCCTGACGGTCGACTCGGATGCGGTCGCTGGCTTTGTGGCCGTTGCTCCCGTCGGACTTGAGACCTTCAGTGACCGACTCCATCACATTACCGTTCCGGTGTTGGCTGTTTGGGGTGAGAACGATCGGACGATTCCGATCGCCCATGCCGATCGTTTGACCAAAGCAGTTACTCAAGGCAGAAAGGTCATCATTCCCAATGGCAGTCATGCACCTTATATGTCTGATCCAGAGATATTTCATCGAGTCTTGCTTGAATTTCTCCGCGAAGTGACCTCGGATTCCGAAGGAAGTACTCATCATGCCCGCCCGTAACGTGGTCGTGGCGCAGTCGGGCGGACCGACCTGCGTGATCAACAACAGTCTCCGAGGGATCGTCGAGACTTGCTTTAATGATTCGGAGACCTTCGGGAAGGTCTTTGCCGGCAACTTCGGAATCGAAGGGGTTCTGAAGGAAGAGTTGATTGATCTCTCGGCGAGCCCCGCTGAAGAGATCGCCCTCTTGCGGACCTCGCCGGCGGCGGGTGGGATCGGGACCTGTCGCTACAAGCTCAAACCGGGCCAGGATGAAGACTTTGCCCGTGTTGTCGAGGTCTTGAAGGCACATGACGTCGGCTACTTCTTCTACATCGGCGGCAATGATTCACAGGAGACCGCGTACAAGGTCAGCCTCCTCGCTCGGGAACAGGGGCTCGACCTCATTGCGACTGGGGTTCCCAAGACGATTGACAACGACCTCGGTGACGACGCCTTCACCCTCCTCGATCACTCGCCGGGCTATGGTTCGGCGGCGCGTTACTTCGCCCAGTACATCCGCCAGGTCAATGAGGAAAACGCCGGAAGTTGTCCGTCTGATCCCGTGATGGTGGTCCAGGCGATGGGCCGAAAGATTGGCTATATTCCTGCCGCCGCACGACTCGCCGATCCGAAGCGTGAGATGCCGATCCAGATCTACATGGCTGAATCAAAAGTAAGTTTGGAACAACTTGGTCAGAATGTGATTGACCAGCTCAAGAGCGACCGCCGTTGTATCGTGGTCCTGAGTGAAGGGTTCGACGTCGGCGATCTTGGTGCCAATCGCGACACCTTCGGCCACGTCCAATTCAGCGCGAGCCAGACAACGGTTGCCCAAGTCGTGACGAACTACATCAACTCTTTGGGACTCCCTGTTCCCGGGAAGGCCCGATTTCAGATTCCCGGGACTGACCAGCGGAACGCGATTGCCTACGCCAGCGTGGTCGATCTCGACGAAGCCTACCGGGTCGGCTGCCATGCGGTTCATGTCGCCCGGACGGACGGCAATGGCTTTATGGCGACGATGCTCCGTGATCGGACCAAGGGCGGCTACAACATCGATTACGACAAAGTCCCCTTGGAAAAAGTTGCCACCAAGGACCGGAGCTTCCCGGATTCCTGGATCGCACCCAGCCGGATCGATGTTACCGATGAGTTTATCGACTACGCTCGCCCCTTGATCGGGAGCGATTGGGTCAGCGTCCCTCAAGTCGACGGTCTTGCACGGTTCGCGAAAATCACAAAGATCCTTGCGCCAAAGAGGTTGGCTGACTATACACCACAGACATATCGACCAAAGTCATAACATCCCAGGTTATGCTCTGATCGATGCTGTAGAAATGGGAAGATCATTGGCGATTGATCGACTGAACGAGCCTGATGGGTTCCGAGATTTTCCTATCGCCACGGTCAGAACGGTTCAAGAGGCACTGGTCGACATGCACGCTCGTAATACCGGTATTCCAGCCACTCAGGTTCTTGACGAACTCCGTCAGAAACATGGGCTCACGAAAGAAAGATGAGCGATTAAGTTCGGGTCCTCGCTCGGGGTCGCGAGGACCTTAACACCATCGTGGCCTCCATTGCTCAACGATCGCCCGATAGGTCGCCTCGGCTGGTTGATCGGAACGATCTTCATCGAATGGAACGTAAAGCGACAGTTGTGTCCAGGGTATCTTTAGTTCATGTCGCCCGGTCGCGGTTCCAGTCATCCTGATACCAGACCAATCTTGAGACCCCCAAACATTTGCGTATGACGGTTATTTTGCTATCAGCGATACTAAAGATTATTTTGGCATATGCGCATCATGAAATGTGATTTTGGTTATATTTTCAGGCTCAAATCGCTGTCGAAAAACATAACTCGTCACGAAACGTGACGGACTCCGTTAGTTCCAAAGAATCGAGCCGTCTGGAGTCCTCGGGACCTGTTCTGAGGGGATGATTAATGTCATTTTCCTTGCGCCCGAGGGTAACCCTACATTGATCCACCGGCTCTGATTCATCAACAGCGGCTCCAGTTTGTCGCATTTTGTACGTGTCACTTTAATTTGATGGAGGCATGATTTATGAATGCTCTGATGCAAGATCGACTCTCTCAACGGAGCCAGCAAACTCCGTTGAGCGGCGGTAAGCGCCCTCCGTTTGTGATTCAAGCGGAACGGAACATGTGCTGGGCGGCTTGTATGGAGTCTTGGTCGAGGCACGTAAACTACTATCTCGATAGCGATCAATGGACATTCGTTGAGAAATACAGCAACAGCAAGCCCAAAGGGGGCCTATACCTCCGGGGTGATAAATACAAACGGTTCTTGCTGGACTGGACTTTGCGCCCCTACCTCATCATGGAAGGGATGATGAACACTAAATGGCTCGCGCAAGAAATCAAGAATTGGCACTGTTGCATGTTCATTTTTAGATCAGGCAATGGCGTCAGTCATGCGGTTCTTGCTTATGAATATGTCGAGCGTACCGGTCAAGTCCGTGCCATGGATCCCATCCATGGCTATGTCGTGAAAGCAGCGAATCAGCTCCCCGAGATTCTTGTCTTTACGATCGATCGTGACCTTGTCTGAATCCCTAGCGTTGGCCAGTCTGAGCACCAACTCATTACGGATTCGGAGTGAATCCAGGAACGCTCAATTTGCTTCCAACCGGTCGATTCCGTAATTTGTCATTAAACCGATTGACAATCTTCCGGCACGACCTTTGAGAGTTCAGTGATGGCCAACGCATCTGCGGACATCGGGCTGATCGGCCTGGCGGTGATGGGTGAAAACCTGGTCCTGAATATGGAGAGCCACGGCTTTACGGTCGCGGTCTACAACAGGACGACTTCGAAGGTCGACGACTTCGTCGCGGGTCGGGCGAAGGGGAAGAAGATTATCGGTTGCCAGACACCGGAAGAGCTGATCGCCAACCTGAAGCGGCCTCGGAAGGTGATGATCATGGTCAAGGCCGGTCCGGCGGTCGATGCCGTGATCGATCAACTCACGCCGATGCTGGAGCCTGGCGATATCCTGATCGATGGCGGCAACACCTTCCATCCCGATACCACAAGAAGAACAAGAGCGCTCAAAGAGAAAGGGCTTCAGTTCATCGGGACGGGGGTCTCGGGTGGTGAAGAGGGAGCCCTCAAGGGGCCATCAATCATGCCCGGAGGTGATCCCGCTGCGTGGCCTCATGTGAAGCCGATCTTCCAGGCGATCGCCGCGAAGGTCGAAGACGGGACACCCTGTTGCGATTGGGTCGGTCCGGAGGGTGCAGGCCACTATGTCAAGATGGTTCATAACGGAATCGAATATGGCGATATGCAATTGATCTGTGAAGCCTATCAGTTGCTCAAGTCATTGCTTGGGCTCGATGCTGATGCTTTCAGGGAGGTTTTCAGCAAGTGGAACACCGGGGCTCTCGATAGCTACTTGATCGAGATCACTCGCGACATCTTCGGCTATCGTGACCCAGAATCGGGGATCCCGATGGTCGATCTCATTCTCGATACAGCGGGCCAAAAGGGGACTGGGAAGTGGACCGTAATCTCCTCCGCCGAACTCGGTGTGCCTCTGACCCTGATTGGTGAAGCGGTCTACGCCCGTTGTCTCTCCGCGCAAAAGGAGGAACGGGTCGAGGCGTCGAAGTTGCTCCGAGGACCGGAATCATCCTACCAGGGCGATCGCCAGCAGCTCATTGACGACGTGGAGATGGCGCTCTACGCGAGCAAGATCATCTCCTATGCCCAAGGCTTTGTCCTCCTCCGTGCGATGGCGGCCGAATCGGGTTGGGAGATCAATAACGGCGGTGTCGCCCTGATGTGGCGCGGTGGTTGCATCATCCGGAGCGTCTTCCTCGGCAAGATTAAGGAGGCGTTTGATCGGGATCCGAATCTCAAGAACCTGATGCTCGATCCGTTCTTCCTGAACGAATTGCATCGAGCCCAGGCCGGCTGGCGTCGGGTTGTCGCGACGGCAGTCTCCCACGGTGTCCCGATCCCAGCGATGAGTTCTGCCCTTGCGTACTTCGATGGCTATCGCTCGGATCGCCTCCCTGCGAACCTTCTCCAAGCTCAACGCGACTACTTCGGCGCTCACACTTACGAACGAATCGACCGCCCCCGCGGTGAGTTCTTCCACACCAACTGGACTGGCCGCGGCGGCACCACTGCCTCGACATCGTATAACGTGTGAGACTTGAGGACATCCTTTCCGTCAAGTCCTCGATTCCACTGAAGAGCCCGCGTGGTGCTCTGGCGCTGAGCTGCTTGCGGAATCGACCTCTGGTACTACCTGGCGAACGGTGCTGCAGTCGCAGTGGTGGTAAGCCTCCATCGGCCTGACCCAACACCACAACCCGCGAATGTACAGTAAACTGCACAGTGAGCCGACCGGTTGAATGCGACACCCTTAGGACGATCGAACGATCGTCTCAAGGGTGATTCCTCTACAGGAAAAATCGAATTCTATGGATCATTCGATCGATAGAGCGTTGTATTCCTTAATTAAAAATCATGTGTGCATACACAAAAAATAAATGCATATTGGATAATCGTAGCAAGTCGCGATGAGGTTCTTGGCTCGATCTCAATCTTGGTTCTGGACTCGGATCCGAGAGGTCCGAGCCCGGAGGTTATCGGGGAAGAGGCCGAGATCGTCACGGCGTCGCCAGGCTTGAAGCTGTTGGAGTCGGTCTTGGACGATCTGGCCACGCCTCAAGGAATAAGGGTGGGAGCGGGCATGGAAGAAGAAGGGCGGGTCTTGCTCGGCGGGTCGATCCTGAATCCGTTCGTGAAGTCGCTCGAAGAAGCGGACGAGGGCCATTGGATCGTAACCGGTTTGATACATCCAAGTCGCAGCGCGGCAATCGGCTTCGAGTTCATCCTCGGGGCGATATGGATTCATCATGAGGCCCATCATCGCCATCCCACCGAGCATGAAGGTCTCCGGATTCCCCGAATTCCCAAACGTTGTTTCGGCAAGCTTCGACCGCTTGGCGTACTGATAAACATGGCCAAGATCGAGATGAGCGAGTTCGTGGGCGACCACCCCGACAACCGTCGCCTCGTCAGGCTGATCGAGCAGGCCCGTGGTAAAGATCAAGAAGCCGCCCGGGAGGCAATAGCCGTCGGGCTCGGGGGCTTCGATCAGGACGACTCTAATGTCTTGATACCGATCCCGATGCTCCATCAGCGGAGCGATTGTCTGGACCAGATCTTTAAGATATTGCAGCTCTTCGCCTTCAGTGACTTCGTCATGACCACGCCGCTTTGCTTCTTTGAGCATCTCTAAACCGCTTTGACGACCGATCTTACGTTCCTCCGAGAGCGACAACCTCACATTCTTGAGCGCCGCTTCATCGAGCCCCGACATCCAATCAACAAACCCCTTCATTCCGTTCGCTGGGTCAGAGGCCATTTGCTGGCCCAAGTTCATAAAGATGGATCCAAAGTTGCCCGGGGTTGGTACCGGTCGATTCTGCTCGGCCTCCTGATGCTGATGCCGGCACAGTGGCGGTGTTTGGCCCTGAGCGTTGACGGAACGGACAGCGAATCCATCCAGGCTCAGAATCACCACGCTGATGATCAACCGAACTCGGAAATGATGAGCGCAGGAGGCTGATTGAACCATCGGACGCGTGACCTCACTCTCCATCGATGTGGAAACAACACTTAACGATGCCGTACTTGACGGTCGTCTTGCAACGATTATTCGTTGAAGAAGCGCCGATTCAATCACTTCTTGAGAGGGGCATTTGTTTGGGAGAGCTTCGTCGCCCCACCCCGTCAGGATCTCAACTGATCCTTGACGTACAGAAAGGGGATGATTGATCTTCATCAGCTTGACCGCCGGGTGAACGATTGTGGACGGTCATGACTCGTTCCGGGTTCCGGATTGGTCTCAGCCCTTCTTGAGGCGTTTCTGATTCCACCATCCGCTCAAGGCCGAACGAGTGAAGTTTTGACTCGGCATTGGTCAGTTTCAGCAAGGGTCGTTGTCGTTCCCAATCACTCCGTTGGTGATGCTCCCCTGCCCTCGGTCGGCGTTCCTCTGTTTCCCTCACAGCGACCTCAATGTTGAACGCCCCCTTCGGATCCTGATCAGGCAACACCATCATCGGTGGAACCTCGGCTCGATTGGTGTCGTCAACTGGAGCTGGTTCGGCGTTTGAACGTTCCTCAGTTCTTGCTCGACTTCGTCTGGCCGACTCAGGACGCTGCACCTGTGGTCGCTCAGGCGAGGGCTGATGATTCCGCCGCCAGCGTTCGAGCTGGTTCAAGGCATCACGAAAGTTACGATCTGCCAAGGACTGATAGCGAGACCAAGCGGGATCAAGCATCGTCGCTTGATCCTCCATCAGCGCTGCTTGCCGAAGCCTCGATGTCGCCAAGACCACTCGCTCGACCAAGACCCGCTCAATCGGATCTTTGGGATCAAAGGATCTGATAAGTTCCTGCTCAAATCGACCAAACAGCTCATCACTGCGTTCACAAAGCATTAAGGAATTGATGGGATGATGATCCTCGGTCACCGTTCCCAGCATTTCTTCCGATGGATCAACCGTCGCATCAACCAATGACATGGGCCTTCCAGACTGTACCTAGGTCTCGAATTAAGATTGAGCCTCACCAGACCATGATGGGCTGTTTCCACTCATCATCGAATCTGACGCGCTTTGTAGTCACTTTTTGAATCCAATAATCGACGTCTGGGTAGCACTGGCAGCTTGCTGCCAATGTTTTGTTCTGGAAAAGCACTCGAGGAGACAAGCAATCAGTGCCCTCCCGCGGTTATACTATGAGTCGATTACACGATGGTCTGCGCACGTGACCGAGTGATTAAGCGTCTCACTTAAAAGTGAAGATGCCCTTTCTTACGGGAGGTAGGGAACGCAGATGTCAACAGTTCGTGTTGCGTGTACTAATCCCAGATGTGGGGCGTCGTTCAGTGTGGCGGAGTCGCATCTAGGACGTCGAACTCGTTGCAAGAAGTGTGGGCAGCCGTTCGAGTTATCAACGTTCCACGGCGCCGAGAATAACATTGATGACGATGTGCCGATGGTCGAAACGCCGACGGTGGGCTCGACCTTTGCAGAACGCTATTTGATCGAAAAGGCACTCGGTGAAGGCGGGATGGGTTCGGTCTTCTTGGCGAAAGATCTGAAATTAGGCCGGAAGGTGGCGCTGAAGGTTCCTCATTTTGATCCGAACCAAGACGCGGGATTGATCAAGCGATTCCGGCGTGAAGCACGGGTGGCAGCCAGTTTTGATCACCCCAATCTCTGCCAGGTGTTTGATGTGGGGGAGTCCGGCGGCGCCCATTATCTCACGATGCCGTTCATCGAGGGCGAGACGCTCGCGGATCAGATCAAGAAAGGCTTAATGAAGCCCTCAGCGGCGATTGCAATTGTCCGAGCGATTGCCTCGGGACTTGCCGAAGCGCACCGCAAAGGGGTAACGCATCGTGACTTGAAGCCGGCGAACATCTTAATGAAGCGGGGCAAGACCCCTGTCGTCGTCGATTTCGGCTTGGCGAAGCATGACGATCCCGAAGATTCGCTGAAGACGAAGTCCGGAGCGATCATGGGGACGCCACACTACATGGCTCCGGAGCAAGTCAACGGTGAGAATAACGCGATCGGTCCTCGGACCGATGTGTATGCATTAGGCGTGATCCTCTATGAATTGTTGACGGGGTCTCGGCCGTTCCAAGGGACGGCAGCGTCGATCTTCGTCCAGATCATCGCCGAGGAGCCGAAGCCGCCATCGCAGGTCCGATCGGGGTTGGATCCGAAGTTGGATGGGATCGTACTGAAAGCGATGGCCAAGAAGCCGGTCGATCGCTACGGTTCGATCGATGCGTTTG
>CAZEAN010000091.1:0-22769 GCA_964510225.1 uncultured Isosphaeraceae bacterium | reverse complement strand
CCGTTGGCACCGACAATTCGGGTCGTACTATTGGAGTATTCTCGATCGCCCCCTTCTTCGTGGGCGCTGGACGTCTTGAAGGTATTCCACCATTGAGGCCAGGGATTGTTGGGCAACCGGGTATCAGGAGGGCGATCCACGATCTCGAATTGAGCAACACTCCGACACCCTTGACGATGAACAGTGCCGAGGCAATCAGCACCAGTGTCACCACCACCAATAATCACGATATTCTTGTCAGTCGCCGTTGTTGATTGGTCAAAAGGAAGTTGATCACCCGCGATCCGTCGATTTTGTTGCGGGAGGAATTCCATTGCGAACTGAATGCCATCGAGATCACGCCCCTCGATCGGGAGATCCCGAGGCTTGGTCGCACCACAACAGAGACAGATGGCGTCAAAGTTCTCCAGGAGTTCTTGAGGACTTAGATCGTCACCGATGGAGACTCCAGCGCGGAATACAACACCTTCGGCCTCCATCTGCTCGATCCGTCGGTCAACCCGGATCTTCTCCATCTTGAAGTCTGGGATCCCGTAACGGAGGAGTCCACCGATCCGGTCGTCACGCTCGAAGACCGTCACCGCATGACCCGCTCGGGCCAACTGCTGTGCGGCGGCGAGACCGGCGGGGCCGGAACCAACGACCGCAACCGATTTCCCGGTCTTTACGACAGAAGGTTCGGGAGTCACCCAACCTTCTTTCCAAGCGCGATCGATGACCGCGAGTTCGATTTGTTTGATGGTCACCGGATCATCATTGATTCCGAGAACACAACTCGCTTCACAAGGTGCGGGGCAGAGGGCCCCGGTGAACTCGGGGAAGTTGTTGGTCAAGTGGAGTCGATCGATCGCCTCTTTCCAGGAGTCCCGATAGACGAGGTCGTTCCAGTCAGGGATTAGGTTACCGAGGGGGCAACCTTGGTGGCAGAACGGGATCCCGCAGTCCATGCAGCGGCCCCCTTGTTGTTGCAGGTCAACGACGGGAAGACTGGTAAAAACCTCGCGGTAATCATGTTTGCGTTCGTCGATTGGTCGGTAGCCGGCGGCTTGACGACCCCACTCAAGGAAACCGGTTGGCTTACCCATTCTGAACCTCCATCGATACTTCGGGAGTGGTCGTTGTTGCTTTTTTCGACGTCAGTTCTTGCTGCTTGCGTTCGAGGAGCGTTCGACGACTTGACTCCGGCAAGACCTTGACGAAGTTGGTGAAGGGCCAGTCCCAATCGTGACCGTTCCGAGGGACCAAGACTCCGTCGACTTCGTCGAGGAGGCCCGGCCTTGCATAGCGATTAAGGAGATCCTCAACGAAGTCAAACTTCCGGGGATCAGCCTCACGCTTTAGATCCTCAAGGCCGAAATCGCCCCTTGTCCGCTGGAGTGTTCTGGCGGTTTCGAAGAGGGTCTCCATAACCTCCTTCTGTTGGTTGAGGATCCGAAGGTAGTCCTTGGGCATTACCTTGATAAAAGGAGGTCGAGCGGTCTCCCAATCGTTCAGGATGTTGGCAGCAACTGTACTTCCGGTGTAACCAGCGTGCTGGATCAGGAGGTCACGGACCAACTCCAGGTCTTCCGGTTCTCCTAACTGATCGAGTTCGACCATCTCTTGGTTGCAGTTCCCCTCGAAGGTCCCTTCAGGATCGAGCACAAAGGCCATCCCTCCGCTCATTCCAGCAGCGAAGTTTCGGCCGGTGGGACCCAAGATGACGGCGACGCCACCTGTCATGTACTCTGCGCCATGATCGCCGATCCCTTCGATCACCGTGAATGCCCCCGAGTTCCGGACACAGAACCGCTCACCGCCCCGGCCTCGGAAGAAGGCTCGACCACTTGTTGCTCCGTAGAGAGCGACATTCCCAATAATGATGTTCTCTTCGGCACGGAAGGGTGCGTCCTCCGTCGGCTTCACGATGAGCTTACCGCCTGAGAGCCCCTTGCCAACGTAATCGTTGGCGTCCCCTTCGAGCTGGAGGGTCATCCCTCGAGGAACGAAGGCCCCGAAGCTCTGACCCGCCGAGCCTTGAAAGCGGATCTGGATCGTGTCGTCCGGTAAGCCAGGACCACCGAAGCGCTTGGTAACCTCACTGCCGAGGATTGTGCCGACAGTCCGGTTGATGTTCCGGATCGGCGTCTCGATCGTGACCGGGAGTCCGTCTTCCAGCGCCGGCTTCGCTTGCGGAACCAAGACTTGGTGGTCGAGCGATCGCTCTAAGCCGTGGTCCTGATCCCGGACCTTCCGTGGCGCTGATCCGTAAGGATCATCAGCACGATAGAGAATCTTTGAAAAGTCGAGCCCCTTGGCCTTGTAGTGATCGATTGCCTTCCGCATGTCGAGCCGATCACTCTGACCGATCATCTCATCGATCGACCGGAAGCCGAGGCTCGCCATTAACTCGCGGACTTCCTCAGCGACAAATTGAAAGAAGTTGACAACGTGATCGGCTTGACCGTTGAACTTCTTCCGAAGATCAGGGTTCTGTGAGGCGATTCCGACCGGGCAAGTGTCGAGGTGACAGACGCGCATCAAGATGCAGCCCATCACGACAAGTGGGGCAGTCGAGAATCCGTATTCCTCTGCACCGAGCAACGCAGCGATCACGACATCGCGACCGGTCTTCATCTGGCCGTCGGTCTGGACGACGATCCGGTCACGGAGGCCATTAAGAACCAGCGTCTGCTGAGTTTCCGCGAGTCCGAGTTCCCAAGGAATTCCCGCATGTTTGATCGAGGTGATCGGGCTCGCACCAGTTCCCCCGTCGAAACCACTGATCAAGACGACGTCACTGTGTGCTTTGGAGACGCCTGCCGCGACTGTACCTACTCCGACCTCAGCAACGAGCTTGACACTAATTCTGGCCCTCGGATTTGCATTCTTGAGGTCGTGGATCAGTTGCGCCAGGTCTTCAATTGAGTAAATGTCGTGATGTGGTGGCGGACTGATGAGGCCGACTCCCGGTGTCGAGAATCGGACCTTGGCGATCCAGGGCCAGACTTTGGATCCAGGCAACTGGCCGCCCTCACCAGGCTTTGCCCCTTGGGCCATCTTGATCTGGATCTCGTCGGCGTTGACCAAGTATTCACTCGTGACGCCGAATCGACCTGAGGCGACCTGCTTAATTGCCGATCGCTTACTGTCGCCCGATGGTAAGGGGTCGAAGCGCGCCGGATCTTCGCCACCTTCGCCGGTGTTTGACTTGCCGCCGAGCCGATTCATCGCGATCGCGAGCGTTTCGTGAGCCTCTGCGGAGATCGAACCGTAACTCATCGCACCCGTGGCAAATCGCTTGACGATCGCCTCGATCGGTTCGACTTCTTCAATCGGAACCGGGTCAAAGCCGTCACGCTTGAACTCAAAGAGACCCCGGAGCGTGCAGAGTCGTTCGTTCTGTTCGTCGACTCGACTCGTGTACGATTTGAAAATGTCGTAGCGCTTCGATTGTGTCGCGTGCTGGAGCCGGAAGACGGTCTCGGGGTTGAAGAGGTGATATTCGCCCTCACGTCGCCACTGATACTGCCCACCTTCTTCAAGCAGGATCGGTCCTACGTCACGAGCTTGGAAGGCCCTCCGATGATGGTGGAGTACTTCCTCAGCGATTTCTTCAAGGCCGATTCCTTCAATCCTAGAAGCCGTCTTATCAAAGTACTGCGTGACGAAGGAGGATTGGAGACCGACCGCCTCAAAGATCTGGGCACCCCGGTAGCTCTGGATCGTGCTGATCCCCATCTTCGACATCACCTTCACGACCCCCTTCTTGATCGCCGCCCGATACTTGGTGACGGCCTCATCGTGGCTGGTTCCTTCCAGGATGTTCGATTCAATCATCCCATCCAAGGATTCGAACGCCACGTAGGGATTGATCGCTCCCGCTCCATAACCCAGGAGGAGTGCAAAATGGTGGACCTCTCGGGCATCGCCGCACTCGACAACAAAGCCAGCACGCATCCGGAGCCCTTCACGGACCATGAAGTGGTGGAGCCCGGAGGTAGCGAGGAGCGAAGGAATCGGCGCCAGTGATTCGTCGACTGTCCGATGCGAGAGAACGAGGAGATTAGCCCCCCGAAGGATCGCTTCTTTCGCTTCCTGGAAGAGGTCTTCCAGGCGTCGACGCATTCCTTCGGCTTTTTCCGATGCCGGAAAGAGCATGGAGAGCGTCACCGTTTTGAATCCGTCCCAGCCATCGAGTTGCTTCAGCGCGGCAGTCTCATCGTTATCGAGAATCGGTGTCTCAAGCTCGATCTGCCGAGCATTCTCGGGCTCGGGATCGAGGAGATTACCTTCGCCGCCAAGACCGGTCCGGACAGACGTCACCAGCTCTTCGCGGATTGCGTCGAGTGGTGGGTTGGTTACTTGAGCGAAGAGTTGTTTGAAGTAATTGAAGAGTGGTTGAGCGTGGTCCGAGAGAACGGCCAGGGGCGTGTCGGTTCCCATCGAACCGATTGCCTCCTGACCTCGAGAACCCATCGGCGATAAAATATACTTAATATCTTCGAGCGTATACCCGTAAGCGATCTGACGTTGGAGCAATGTTTCGCGATCTGGCCCAGGAACCTCTGGTGCCGGGGGAATGTCGTTGAGGGCGATCCGGTTAGCATCGAGCCATTCGCCGTAGGGGAATTCAGTTGCAAGCCGCTCCTTAAGTTCCTCATCACCAACAATCCGACCCTCGGTGGTGTCGACGAGGAACATCTTCCCCGGTTCTAAGCGTCCTTTGAGGACGATTTCATCAGCAGGGATCTCATTGAGCATCCCTGTTTCCGAGCCCATGATCACGAGGCCGTCCTTCGTGACACAGTAGCGACTCGGTCGGAGCCCGTTGCGGTCAAGCATCGCGCCGATCATCTTGCCGTCGGTACAGGCGACCGAGGCCGGACCATCCCAAGGCTCCATCAGTGCGGCATGATAGGCGTAGAAGTTCTTCTTCGTCGTGGACATTGTCTGATGGTTTTCCCAGGCTTCCGGAATCACCATCATCATCGCCCGAGGAAGACTGTAGCCAGACCGAACGAGGAGTTCGATCGCCAGATCAAGGCAAGCGGTGTCTGATAGTCCTTCTTCGATCAGCGGCTTGAGTTTGTCGAGGTCGCCTGGCTCGTAAAGGTCAGATTCAAATAAAGCTTCACGGGCACGCATCCAATTGACATTGCCGCGGAGCGTATTGATTTCGCCGTTATGGGCAATCATCCGATAAGGGTGAGAGAGTTCCCAACTCGGAAAGGTGTTGGTGCTAAAACGAGAGTGAAACATGCAGAGGCTACTAGTCAGTCTCGGGTCACCGAGATCATTCTCGTAGTACTCTGGGAGTTGGCCCGGAGTTAGCATCCCCTTGTAGACGATTACCCGGCAGGAGAGGCTCGAGAGATAATAGCTCTCGTGATGTTCGGCCTTAAGTGGTCCTGCGACTTCAGATTCGATCCGTTTCCGGACTACGAACAACTTGCGTTCGAAGGCGTCGGTGTCTTCACCAAAGCGTGAGCTGACAAAAAATTGCCAGACCGCAGGCTCGACCGCTTTCGCAGAACGACCGAGTGCTTGGTTGTTGGTCGGAACAGAGCGCCAGCCGAGAATCGGGAGTCGTTCTTCATCGAGGATCTGTTCGATCCGGTCGCGTCCCAAAACCGAGCGTTCCTGATCTTGGGGACAAAAGAGCATCCCAACTCCGTAGGCACCCGGTCCTGGAAGCTCAACTTGAAGCTCGGCTGCCCGTGCTCGGAAGAACTGATCTGGAATCTCAATGAGGACCCCAGCGCCATCGCCCGTCTCGGGTTCAGCCCCTCGGGCTCCCCGATGGTCAAGGTTTTCTAGGGCACGGAGACCATCGCGGACAAGCTTGTGCGAGCGTCGCCCTTGGAGATCAACAAGAAAACCAACTCCGCATCCGTCATGTTCGAACTTTGGATCGTAGAGTCCTTGAGCCAAGGGAGATGACGATTGCATTCTATTTAGTCCTTCATACTTCGTGGAGGTCGATGTTGATGTCGGCGATCTCGATGCGAGATCAGGCCGACTTCGGGCTCGACCGACTCGTTGTTTCCTGGATCACAACGTTTAGTTGGTTCGATTCCTCCATCCGGTCTTGGTAGTCGGCCGTTGCATTGGCAGGGACCGATTCCGACTGGAGGACCTCCAGGAGCTGCTTCCCGGCGAGGCCGAGGGTAGACTCTCCTCGATGGATAATCACGAGGGGGCGACTAAACTGCGTATCCGACAGAGGGATCGCTGAGAGGGTTTTGGTCAGGACTTCCTGAATGAGGGTTGGGCGGGGGAGGATGGCGATACCAGTACCGACTTCAACAGCACGCTTAATATTCTCGATGTTGTCGAATTCCAGGACGACCGATGGCTCGACTTCATGTCGGCGGAGAAAGCGATCGATCTCGCGACGGATGACCAGGTTCTCATGAAAATGGACGAATGAACGCCCCTGGAGTTCTGAGACTCGGACAGCGTCGAGTTGCGCTAACGGATCATCAGGCGGAGTCGCCAGGACCATTTCTTCCGACTTCCAAGGAACGACGGTGAGGTCGTTCCACTTCCGAGGGAATGAAAGAATCCCGAGATCAGCTTCTCCATCCCGGACCCGTTCCAGGACCGCCTGGGGTTGGGTGCAGTCGAGTCGACAGTGGGCGCGAGGACATTGGTGGTGAAACTGTTCTAGGTCTTGGGTCAAGTGACTCAAGCCGACCGAGTAGATCGCCACTAACTTCACCGTGCCTTCCACGAGATCAGAACGCTGCATAAGGCGGATCGAGCGTTCCACTTCGAAGAAGCCATCGAGCAAGTCCCGACACGCCTGATAATACTTCAGACCCGGCGGCGTCGGTACAAGTGGTCGTTTGGAGCGATCAATCAACTTGACGCCAAGTCGCTCCTCAATGGAATGAACGGCTTGGCTCGCGGTCGATTGTGAGACCCCGTTCTCAGATGCGCCTTTCGAGAAGCTTGAGCATCGGATCACGTCACAGAAGATTTTGAGCGCTTCGAGCTGCATTAAAGGTCGTATACCTCAAAGTAATCGGGAAGACTGAAGGGTTTCTTCAGTGTTTTGGAAAACGACTCAGCGACCCCACAGTTAGAACCCGTTTAATCTGGGTCCTTTGAGAGTCAGCTCGTCGATCGCCTTTCACTAAGCCTCAATCATTGGAGTGGCCTATAGTAGGGAATCCTAGTTGCAGTTTTGTCAATAGGGCAGTGTATTGGGAAGACCGACGATTAGTTCAGTGAACCTAGATCAAGGTTAAGCAAGTCGAGGATAAAGAGGTCCGTAAGCTATGGCATCAGGGAGGTTTGTGACAAAGGAACTGGGCTCCGTCTCCTTGATTGCCGGGGCTTCTGGCGTTTAGATTAGATCATCCAACGCGCAATCGTTGGAACTCCCGACGGGTGACCCCCTCCCCGATGCGAGGCAATTACAATGCAGACTCTGATGGTCGCTGTCTTGGCAGGCGTCGGATTTATTGTTGCTTACAATACTTATGGACGATGGCTTGGACGTCGCGTATTTAGGCTTTCGGCAAGCTTTGTCTGTCCATCCAAACGACTTCAAGATGATGTCGATTACGTCCCGACGTCGACACCAGTTGTTTTCGGACACCACTTCACGTCGATTGCGGGTACGGGGCCGATTGTTGGACCAGCAATTGCCGTCATCTGGGGCTGGCTTCCTGCGCTGCTCTGGGTTCTATTTGGCTCGATCTTCATCGGAGCGGTGCACGATTTCGGGTCGTTAGTGGTCTCGATCCGGAACAATGGTCAAACCGTCGGCGACATCGCTGGCCGGCTCTTAAACCCGCGGGTCCGGATCCTCTTCCTCCTAATTCTCTTTCTTGCCTTGACGATTGTGCTGGCGATCTTTGGCCTCGTCATTGCCGCAGTCTTCAAGAAGTATCCGACGACGATCACCCCTTGCTTGCTCCAGATTCCGATTGCGATCGTCATCGGTCTCATGCTGAAGCGTCGGAAGATCCCGCTTCTCATTCCGTCAATAGCGACGCTGTTGATCATGTACCTAACGATCATCTATGGGAACGTCGGCGTCCTCGGGAGCTTGAACAGCTGGCTCCAAGAGCGATCGATCATGACCTGGGCGTTAGGGTTATTGCTCTATTCCTATGTGGCGTCGGTTCTTCCGGTCTGGACCTTACTGCAGCCAAGAGACTACATCAATTCACTCCAGTTGATCAGTGCAATGGGATTAGTTGTGATCGGTCTAATTGTCGCCTCCTGCTTCGGTGGTGCACCGATCGTCGGAGGCTCGGAACGACCGCCGCTGGAATGGGTGGCACCGATCTGGGATTTCCAACCGTCCGAAGCTCCACTGATCGTCCCGTTCCTCTTCGTGACCATTGCTTGTGGTGCCATCAGCGGCTTTCATTGCGTCGTAAGCAGTGGGACCTCCAGCAAGCAGATTGATTCAGAACCGGCGGCACGATTCGTCGGTTACGGTGGGATGCTTACCGAAGGGTTTTTGGCAACTCTCGTGATCATCTCCTGTGCAGCGGGGATCGGCCTCGGGATCCAAGGTGCTGACGGCGAGATCCTTGCGGGCGCGGATGCCTGGGAAGAACGCTACCCATCGTGGTCATCGGCGGTCGGTCTCGATGCCAAAGTCGGCGCATTTGTTGACGGGTCGGCCAACCTCTTAAAGAGTCTTGGGATCCCTGGTTCGGTCGCTGTCGCCCTCATGGGTGTCTTGGTTGCGTCCTTTGCCGCGACGACACTTGATACATCGTGTCGACTGCAACGCTATGTGGTTCAAGAACTCGGGGTCGTTGTTCACCGCGCGATCAAGATGCGCTCGACCGATTTTGAACCCGCTCCGGGGTTGTTCACCTCAACGAAGCCGACCCTTTCCTGGATGCCAACAACCTGGCTAACTAACCGCCACGGCGCGACCCTCTTGGCGATTGCGACCGCAGCCGGCCTCGCCTCATTACCAGCACCAACCGCGACTGCCTGGACCTGGGAAACTGCTGGAGGGGGCGGCCTCATTCTTTGGCCCCTCTTCGGAGCGACGAATCAACTCCTGGGTGGTCTGGCGTTCTTGGTGATCAGCTTCTATCTCTGGCGGCGGTCTCGACCAGTCTGGTTCTTGATCCCACCACTGTTCTTTATGTTGATCTTGCCAGCTTGGGCCTTGCTCTATCAGATGTTCGTTGAAGCACCAGGACAATCAACGAGCTGGTTCGCCGACCGCAACTGGATCTTACTTGGCATCGGTATGGGAACGCTGGTCTTGGAATCTTGGATGGTCGTGGAAGCGATTCAGCTTTGGCCCCAAGTCAAGGGTATCGTTGAAATGAGCCCGGCACCCGAACCGGAACTTGCTGTTTCTAGACAGGCTTTGGTGAATACGTAAGCGAATGTGGAATGGAACAGACTCCCCCTGATCGAGAGATAGGGTGGGTCGCGTCCCACCCTACACCAACCAGTAGTCGTCCGAGTCTGTGACCCACCTTACAACCATAACTGATGTGGAGTGGGTCCACGTGGCCGATAGTCTCGCTTCAAACGTCTCTCACACGATCGTGAGAGAGCCGTCAATTGGCGATCACTTGTTTTATTTCTGCACTAATGTGCAGATGGTGGACCTCCACGCGTCTGCGTTCGATTGCAACCGATTCATGTTAAGGGATCATGGCCGTGCAGGACGCCTAGCGAACGGCTAACTCCACCGTCCGAGGCGAAGGTTTCAGCAGCCGCCAGTCCTTAAACCGTCCCATTAAACAAGTCTTCGACGCTCTCCGTATCCGGAAGCGCCAGAACTCTTTGAAAAACCAGGAACGAACCGGAGGTGACCCTTCCGACCATCGGGTCCAACTCAATCAATAACGATCACGAAGGCTTAAAGGATCGCCTCGATCACTCCAAATACGTTACGAATCGATAGTGACCCGCATCACGCCTCAACCCAAACCATTGTGAGACAGGAACTTGCGAGACACACGGGGTTCACCGATCCGACCACAATCGTCAAACTCTGGTCTCCGCTAATACTAGGAACCCGATCTCGGGACCCAAGTCGTCTCGAGATAGAGGGCCCAATCAGAATCTTGAGGCGGGGGGAAACGCTGCAGGTAGTCGCGACGTTCCTCAGACGTTAGTGATCCCCAAAACGGCAGCCAATGATCGTGAAGCCATTGTTCGCCAGTACCCTGACGCCAGCCCCCCCAGATCGGGCCAAGCGTTCCCGAGGCGGGGTAGGCGATCCAAGGGGGATCAAGAGACTTTAAGGGCATCAACGCATCCTCTGAGTGGCAGGTTAGTTTTCCGAAATCATATCAGCAACCCAATCCGCACCAAAATAGCCAGCAGCGCCGAAGATGATTGCTCCAATTGCCCCGGTGACGATCGCTCCAGGGCCCGTCTCGATTCCGACCGCTGCCCCAGCTATACCGCCAAGCTTGGCCCCGGCGATCGCACCGCCCCAGCCGCCGACCTGCCGAACCGACTCCGCCGCGACCGGTCGGAATGACTGCTCTTCAACCGACTGTTCGACCGCATAGCCCATATCGACCGCAGTGAAGACGACCCCCGCAATCATGAAGACGCGACCGACTCGACCGAGGGCCCGAGAACCTTTGTAGGCATCATCCAAGCCCGAGAGACTTTTCTCAAGCTCCGCCCTCGAAATCTGCTTCGCTTCAAACTGAGCCCAAAGGTCCTCTGCAGCACGGACGTAAGCACTGTGGGCACGGCTGACCTGTCGGACTGCATTTCGGGGAGTCTCGGTGGTACCGATCAGTGTTTCCCCTTCGAACCCTCGAATTGCCGAGATCAGTTTCTGAACGCGACCAGCGGCGCCTGGGCTCTGCTTCGCATAGCGCTGGAGGTCGGCAACCAACTCTGCCTCGGAGACGATCTTCCCGCCCGCCCGACGGATTGCATCCATGTCAATCAGCAACGGACGGCCTTGCATGTTCGGAGCACCAAAGGAGCGATTACTGGCCGAAAGCCATTGGCTGTTCGGGTTACCCAACGCATGCTCGGCTGGTGAAAGTCTGGCAAGTGGGTTTCGGGGTCTCAACCGGAAGTCCTTTGGAATGACAGCAACCTTCCGGACCAAGTTCCGTGCGCCGATCTCGGGGAGGGTCTCGACAACGACGAACATGAATGCCCGACCCGGCATCAGCAACGGCGAGGAGCTAACCGTCGATGGAGTCGGAGTGGGGCCTGGCTGCAGCGTCCCACTTGGAAATTGGGCACCGATGAGTGCTGGATCTGCCGAGATCAAGGTCTCAGGCTGGATCACCTTCCAGGTCTGTTGATCGATAATGCCATCAGCCGGCGCAATCCCTTGCTGCTTCTGCCAAGCCGAAACCGCGAGTGCAAACGAGCGCTCGGTAAAGGATGCATTGAGCCCTAGCACCGTTAAGATTGCCGGCAGCCGTTCCGACCAACCGCATCTGGTTGATGCTTCGGCTTCCCAGCACAGAAACTGCGCATGATGTCGGTTCAGAAGGATCGCCGCTTGGATCTGCGCTTCAGTCAACATCGAGGACTAGTCCTTTGTGTCAATTGGAGTTGAATAAGATGGGCAGACCACCCCTGGGCCCTAACTTTACAGGACGTCGGACATCTTCCTTAGTTGCGCGGTCTCTCAGTTGAGTTACTGACAAGAATAGACGCTTCCCCACCCAATCGGCGGGGCTTCGTGGAGCAGGACCCCATTCTCCTTACCAACAAAGCTCGGCTCAACGACGATCAGCCTCAAGCGGTCCCAATCTACCTACCCTCGATGCAGGAATCGCTCAGGCCTGTGCTTCCCTAATAGTCGGTGTGTTGTAACCGACGACATCCGTGAGCCATCCCTTTCGGATCAGGAGTAGACGTCAAACGAGCCACTCGCTGCGATAACCGTTCAACGCTGCGCATTCAACATCCGACGTTACAGTCGACGTTGAAATCTCAAGAAGCAGTCCCACCGATTTAGTACGAATCAGGAATCCAACTGCCGCACGACTCGGACTCGACCAGGCTCAATCGCCTCAATGTTGTCGGTGCTGGGCAAGCAGTGCCTGGACGGTCGGATCGGTGAGCTGGGCAAAATTCGGTCGGAGGTGGTGGAGTGGGAGCAGCGTCCGAACACGATGAAGTACCGTGTCGATTGGCAGTTCAGGACCGCCGACCCGCGGGTGAGCCTCAATCGTCTGTACCCGTCAATCCAGACGGGTTGAGGCACTAGACCTCGCCGGCTTTTTATCCGCGATTCACGCCTGTTTGAGTGTGGAGCGTCCCACCCTTTTCGACTCGTCGCTGAATCAGCGATCCCAGGCGAAGGACAGATCCTGATCCAATCAGCAGATTTGTCCCTGATCGGCTCGTGAGGTGGCTGGCGGTTGTATGCGTTCCCGAGCGATCTTGATCCCTTCGCCCCCGAATCACTTCGGCTTACAACTGGCAGAGGCGGCGATTCTGCAATCCCAAGTCCATAATGGCGGGTCGATTGATCCGCACGCTGCCTGTGCTGTTTGTGATATAACGTATTAAATAACTGATTTGGTAATTGTTTAAAATAACATATTTGCGATGTGTGTGATCAGCAAGATTTTTATTCCTATATAATAAAGCTCTGTCGATATTATTGTTGTATTATTTCGTGTCGTAGAGCCGCTCTCGGCTGGCCTCAGAGCTTACTCTTGGCTCCTGGCTGAAGTTTGCCAGGAGCCGGACTGGAAGGATCAGTATGCCCTTACTCTGTTGTGCTGTACGGGCATACTCTCAGTGTGATACGTTCCTTAAGCTGCAAGTCGACGGCTCCGTAAGCTACGTCGAGTGAGACGGAAAGCGAGGCCACCTGATACAGCGAAACCGAGCATGAGGAAGGTGGCAGGCTCGGGAACAGCCACTCCAGAGAACGCCACCTCGGCGAATCCGGTTTGGGCGTTGTCACCCCAGTTGCTTCTGATTTCGAACCGAATGTGAGACGCAGTGACTCTTGAGAATGAGAACATCTCGGGCGGCACGTTAGAAAAGCCGGTTTGTTGCGCAAAGATCAGTGGTGCCTCGGGGATTGGGTTATAGTTGCTACCATCAAGCGAGGACAAAACAATGACATCCTGGATTCCAGTGCTGCCAAAGAATCCAGGCCCCCCACTGTTCTGATTCCAGAACGAGAAGCCATCGACAAAGAATAGCCCCCCGAGGTCGAAATCAAGGTTGCCCGTCAGGATTAGGGAAGACGACACCCAGGAGTTGCTCGGAATGGTCCCATCGTGAGTCGCCGCCAAGTCACCGAATAGTGACAAGCCCGCTCCGTTGATTGTGTTGGTGAGTGAACTAGAGAAGCCCGAGCCCATGTCTGTGGAGGCCGAGACAGGATTGATCGTATCGCCTTGCGCTTGTCCAATTAAGACAGCAGAAGAGATTGCGATAACAATTGAGAAGAAGCGTGCTTTTACGTTAAAACCCTCGGAGATTAAGATCTCTGTTGTGTGGTAACGCAGAACGACCAGACACGAGATCGAGACGGTTCAATCATCGAAAAGCTCGCGTTCAGCTTTGTTAAAGCGCTACACAATCTAATCGCCCACGGGTTCGGACGCAGTAGGGTAGCTCAAGTACTGCTCCGTCGATGTTGTTTTTTTGCAACAGAGCCTCCATGCCCAGAATGATGTTTGAATGTGTTGGTTCCAACGCAAACAGGTTGGAGCTGAGTATTGGCCCTTTCTAGAGCGATGGACTAGACCTTTGAGCGTACTGCTCAAGCCAGGAATCGTAATCTTTGAGATGATTCATGCTGACACCGACCAAGGTTGTGCTTGCAAAGTAAGGGTCGAGCGTACGAAGGGGTTCTCGGTTGACGTTCGCGGATCACTACGGAGCAAGCAAAACGCTTGCCACATCAATGCTTCTCGCCTATCGTTTGTCTGGAGTGGTTCAATGAACCATCAATGCATATAATTGCAATTTGAAACGAATAGTAGCGTTCTGCGGAGTTCAAGAGAGTGAAAGGGTGATCGATTCTGGGAGAATCACTTCGCGAGAGTCATCCGATTGTGCAAAGTAGGCAGAAGCGGTGGATGATGGCTTCTTCGACGCAACCAGGACGGCGCTCGCCTCCATTCAATGGCGTAATGGCTCGATTCCGACGAAAGTTGACTAAAGCCACCGAGACGTCGCAATCTGTATATCGCGAAAAAGAGACTCACGAACCGGAATAAGCGAGGGTGCCAGGTATGAGATCAATCACGCTCTACTTTTGCGGGACGAGCTTTGACCGAAACTCGATGTTGGGTGCACACGGACTGCAAGACACTTTTAACATCACCACAAGCCCTTGCTGGATTTTCGATGGTCCGGGAAGCATGTATGGCATTCCCACCATGAAGCTAGATCGTGACGCTCATGGGAATTCGATGATCGTGGCAACTGGTAAAGGCTGGCGATCCGATAAGCGATTATTTTCAGGGAACGTATCTGGTGCTGGTGTGAACGACAATGTGTTGATGGCTGTGGAGATGATTAGCTCCGCTCTGGGACGAGACCGTCATCGAGAACATACATGCATCAACCTGGTGGGCCACAGTCGAGGCGCGATCACTGCGATGTTAGTTAGCCACAAGCTGATCAATGAAAGTGCGCGCTTAGGAATAGATAATTCTGGCATACATCTTTATTTGAATGATCCCGTTTACGGGTATTCGATTCCGCAGCTTCACGAAGTGAATTATCTTCCCGCAGGTGCAGATTCGGCCTGGGTCATTCAGATGGAGGATCTCGAATTCTCCTGCAACATGATGATGGGAGGAACTCCGCAGTTACAGCCTGACGAGCAGCATCATCAGATCATCTACCCTATGCCTGGTGGACACGGAGACGCTTTCCAACACCAGAAAAATGGTGCCCCAATCGGCGTGATTGGCACCGCCCTCTTGCACGAATTTCTGACTGCTCGACAGGTGAGTTTGCGGAAGCAACTGCGCTTGACCGAGCTTGAGTATTGCGAACTCTACGCTCAGGTGAAACTTGGGCTACTCCACCGATCATTTTGGAGTGGCAAGCTGTCAGTCAAGAGTCGTGCGAGTACTCGTGCTGCCTGGGTCCGGAACGAGTACCGCAAGCACACCGTCTTTGTAAACTGGCACCATGTGATGAACTTCGAGTCCATCTGTCCATCGACCTTCAACCGAATTCGTGCGCAAGACCGTAACTGGGCAGGGAAATTGCCAAAAGGCTCTCAGGCCGAGACGACCAAGATCATTCGTTCAATGCCCTTCACTGCGAAGCTTTTTGCGATGAACGGACTGCTTAACGATTCCGAAGCCACCATGGCCAATGATACTGCAACAACGAGCCACGCTTCTATGAAAAGTCGAGTTCGTACCGTGTTCGGTTACTGATGGACTTCTGTGACCGGTTGCCCACTGCATTGTTGTCGTGAAGAAAGAGTTCTATCATGCAACTCGGCAGGCTAGAGCGGTTCTCGTTCGATCGTAGCGGGTTCAGTCCAGTGGAGACCGAGACTGGAGGCAGTTTGCCTGATTCGATTCGCTGAGACCGCCACGGACAAGCGAGAACCGGTCAAACATTATTGAAATCTGATCGCATGTTTAAATTATTATTGTGCTAATTTATAAAATAATTATTCCATAAAAGAGAACAATTAATGAAATGGTTGAAATGGTCGAAATGGTCGAAATGAAAATACCCACTACTGCGTACCACCATTCCCTGTTATCGTGTTTGGAGTCAGACTCAGCTCTCGCGAGAGCACGCCCACCGATGTACAACGCTAGAGGTCCAGCGGTGAGCCACAAGACCAACATCCATGGGAGCACGATCACCAAGCTCAGCAAAAAGGAGATCATATCCCATCCGTCTTTCTCTTGGGCTAGCAAGCAGCATATTATCAAAAGTAACAATGCGTTGGAGCCACTGGTCAATGTGAGGCTGCGCAGTCCATGCAGGTAACGTTGTCCGGCCCCGAAGCGCCAACCGAAGAAAAATCCCAAGATCCCCAAAGTGGGTGGGGCGAACCAGAGGACGAGTAACGACAAATCCATCTGCAAATGCCATGAAAGCACGAAGAAGACAACCCCTACGACACCACCCAGGATGGCGCCGCCGAGCCCGAAGAGAACCGCTTTAACTTCAGAGCCAGACTCCACGGCCCTTTGTTGAAAGTCTCCATTGGCTTCTTGTGACAGTATTTTTACTGTACCACTTTGGTTTTTGGTGGACATCGTATCTCCTCGCTACCTGAGAAATTAGGTTGCTTGGTCGACGGAGTGTTAGAGAACATGTCTATTTCGGATGCCTGCAGACAAGAGGTTCATCATAACAGGCTCCTATTTGGTTTTATGTGAGATCGAGTTAGTACGGTGCCATGTTGTGGACCATTTTGTCGATTAGTGGGTACACCGTTGTCAGGCTCGCAATGAGAACGCCCGCAACCGCGAACCACCATCCCAAATTGCTTTGTTCGGAGTCGGATTGCGCTCTCGTGAGAGCACGCACCCCGATGTACAACGCCAGGGGCCCAGCGGTGAACCACAAGACCCACACCCATGGACTAAGGAGGATCAAAACCAAGAAGAGGTCCAGGTAACTGCCAGGTTCCATACCCCGACTCTGCAAGTGGGCTTGGCCCCAATACTTAATCAAAAGTAACAATGCATTGGAGCCACTGGTCAGCCACAAGGAAACTCTGGAATTGGGGGCGTGGGTATTGACGTTGGCCTCTCGAACCAGATCATGGATTACTTAAGTTCTCCGTCTTTGATTCCTATGTGATGGAGTGATCGAACGTTGTCGATAGTAGATCCCAATATAGAGACGGTCCCGGTTTCGTTGGGTGATCGGTCGTACGAGATCCGAATCAGTTCCGGAAACCTGGTCGGTAGCGAATTTGCCTCGTTTACGGAATCGGTCCTGCAGGGCCAGCGGGGTAAAGGGAAGGCAAGGCTGGCGTTGGTCATCACCGATGCCAACGTGGCGACGATAGCGCGGAAGATGGTGGATCAGCTTGTCGAGATTGGGCTACAGGCGGAACTGGCGATCGTACCAGCGGGCGAGGCGTCGAAGTCGCTCGACCAGGCTGCCGTCCTCCTCGATCGACTTATTGAGCTTCGGGCCGATCGCCGGAGTATCGTTGTTGCCGTTGGCGGGGGTGTTGTTGGCGACTTGGCGGGCTTTGTGGCGGCGACTTATGCGCGAGGGATCTCCCTGTTCATGGTGCCGACTAGCCTTCTAGCGCAGGTCGATAGTTCGGTTGGTGGCAAAGTCGCCGTAAATCGTCCTGCCGCCAAAAACATCGTGGGCGCATTTCATCAACCTGTCGGTGTCTGGATCGCGACGGAGTCACTCCGGACCCTCCCAGCGCGTGAGCTTCGCTGCGGGATGGCCGAGGTCGTCAAGTATGGGGTGATTCTTGATGCCGAGTTCCTGGATCAGATCGAACGTGAGACCGCACAGATCTTGAGCTTAGAGTCGAGCGCACTCCGTCGCGTGATCGGCCATTGTTGCAAACTTAAGGCCGACGTCGTGACCAAGGACGAACGTGAGGAGACCGGCCTCCGAGCGGTCTTGAACTTTGGCCACACCATTGGCCACGCGATCGAAGGGGTCTCAGGCTATGGCTCTGGCTACCAGCATGGCGAATCGGTTGCGGTCGGGATGGTTGCCGAGTCGATGCTTGCAGAGCGAATCGGTTGGGTCGGGCCAGACCTAACGGCCCGAATCCGGAATCTGCTGGAGCGAATCGGATTACCGATCAAGGCACCGGGGCTTGATCCTGAGGCCTTGCGTCAAACGATGTCCCACGACAAGAAAAACCAAGGGAGCACGGTCCGATTTGTTCTTCCGAGACGGGCGGGCTTGGTTGAATCGACAAGTGCACCAGAAGAATTGATTTCCGGAGTCCTCCGCGAGATCACCGCTCCGTCGTGATCGGCAGGTCTGACTGGGTAATCAGGGGTGATTGTCGGGCTTGGAGTTGCGCTTCTAAGTTTGAGTTTTCAAAGTCGTAGCCGAAGAGCTCGAGATCACGACGGTAGATTCGTGCGACGATCTCGCGGGTCTCGTCAGTGTAATCGCTCCGATAGTCCTTACTTCGCTTTTTGGTCCGGTTCGCGCTCATCATCGTGGCGTCGACCCCGATCCGATTGCGGATGATCTCAAAATCCTCATCAATGTTTTCGAGGTAGCCCACGAAATCGACCATGATCTTGGATCGGCCTGGAAAGCAGATGAATCGAGATTGAGGTCGGAAGTGGAGACCCTGTTGGATTTTCGGATTGGTGATTCCGTGCTTCACAAATGTTTCGAAGTCATCGAATCGAGTGAGGTTTCTCTCGGCCCACTGCTGATCAAAGGCGTTCATACCGCCCTGCTTCAAGAAGTGATATGCCGAGACAAGCCGATCCCACGGGTTCCGGACGATCGTAAACTTGAAGAACTCGCGGAACTCAGCGTCGGTCAGAATCACCCGATAGTCGGCGATCGTCGTGTGACCGCCCGCGAGGTTTCCAAAGAGGCTCTTACAGGTTGAGACTCCTGCACATTTCGGGATGTGCACAAAGACGCAATTTAGATCAATGAACGGCTTGAATGAGTAGTCATCGGCAGTCTCACGAGTCCGACGTGCGACCATCTCTCGGTAGTAACGCTTGAAGAGGGAAGCGTAGAGCTTGCGATACGGTCCACCAGGGAGCACGGCGGGGATCCCTTGGACTGTATCCCGATCAAAGAACACTTCCAAGAACCGTCGCATTTTCTTGGAGATCACTTCCAACGCTCCCAAGGGTCTTTCGAGTCAGGCAAAGAGTGCTCTCGGCACAGTATTTAGTGTGAAGTTCTGATCAATCCAGCATTGGCGAATTACGGTCATTGCATCCTAGCTCCAGAGTCGGGAAGATTCTACGTGTTCCTCGGTGGTGAGTCGAATAAGGCCACGTCGGGATTGATCTCCAGTCCTCATAGCGCTCGGTTTGATCAGCAGTTCCTGGAGATAGAGGGCTCACTTCGAATCCAGTCGGTCACTACTCTTCCAAAGCTCGACGGATAGCGTCGATGAACTCGACAGTCAATTCCGCGATCAGTTCGACTTCTTGGTCTTCACGGATGGCGTCCTCGACGAGCGCAGCGGTATCTCCGACTTCGTCGAAGCCGTACGAAGCAGCGACTCCCCGAGTCTTGTGCGCGATTGACCGGAGTTCGTCGTGATCTACCTCCCGGATCTCGGCGAGTCTGTCGACAAGTTCGACAAGTGAACGTCGGTACGAGGCGACCAACCCCGGAGGCTGATCAGGGGGGCTTGGTCGATTCGATATCGCTGCCTCTCTCGCAGAGACGTGCGGCAGATAAGGGGCGATAGCCTCAGCCAACGCGGGGCCGTCGATTGGCTTCGCGAGATAATCGGTGCAGCCCGCTCGGAGGCAGCGTTCCCTATCTTCTCGGAGGGCATGCGCTGTCAAGGCAATGATCGGCACCGTAGAACCGGAACGCCGGAGCGAACTGGTGGCACCATAGCCATCGAGTTCGGGCATTTGCATATCCATGAGGATTAGATCATATGTCGCGGCTTGTGCTTTCGAGAGGGCAATGAGTCCGTTGTCGGCGACATCAACGTCGAGACCAATCCGCTCAAGATGGTATTTAAGGATCCGCTGAAGATCGGGATTATCCTCAGCAATGAGTACTCGGCCGCTTCTCTGGATGATTGCTAGATCATCCTCTTGGTTCTCCAGGTCCGTGAGTTCTTCGGCGTTGATCCAACTACCGTCAGTCGTCTCGGGAGTAATTGGGAACCGTACAGCGAAGCTACTTCCTTGATTGGGTTTGCTCGAGACAATGATTGTGCCACCGAGTGCCTCCGTAAGACTCTTGGCGATTGCAAGGCCGAGCCCAGTGCCACCGAAGCGGCGTGTTGCACTCGAATCAACCTGTTGAAAGGGCTGAAAAAGTCGAGAGATCTGTTGCTGAGTCATCCCGATTCCTTCGTCACTAACTCGGAAGCAGAGAATCGGTTGATCTAACGACTCGTCCCGCTCGACCTCCATGGTGACGTTCACTCGACGGCCTGACGGGGTGAACTTGATCGCATTGCTAAGGAAGTTCAATATGATCTGCCGGAGTCGAAGAGGGTCCGTCCAAATTGTCCGAGGCACTCGACCGAGGGGTCGAAGTGACAATACAACCCCCTTCTGTAAGGCGCGGCCGAAGATCAACGAACCTGCTTCAAGGACGGGTTGCCAAGGTGAGACGGAGGCGAAGTCGACCTGGATCTTCCCCGCCTCGATCTTCGAGAGATCGAGGATGTCATCGATGATCTGGAGCAGGTGGGCACCATTACGTCGGATCCCTTGGATGGCACGATCCCGTTCGATGGCCGGAAGCCGAGGTTCCAGGAGCATGTCGGCAAACCCGACAACCGCCGCCATGGGTGTCCGGACTTCATGACTCATATTGGCCAGAAACTGGGTCTTCGCCTCGTTAGCAGTCTCGGCAGCCTCCTTAGCCGCATGCAGCTCAGCAGCAGCGGCTTTGTGGAGGGACATATCCCGAGCAAATGCACAGATGATCTCGTTCTCTTGCGTTGGGATGTGATTGATCGAGATCTCGACAGGGAAAACCTGGGCGTTCTTGCGTCGGTGAAAAGTCTCGATAGTGAACGACCCACGAAGGCGGGCCTCCTCCCAGTGTGCCGCCCAGCTCTTGGGCCCCGATGCTCGCTTTGGGTCGAGACTAATGTCCATGACCGAGAGCCCGAGAAGCTCCTCTCGCGAATAACCAAGGTTCCGACAAGCCTGATCGTTGACGTAAATAAATGAGCCATCGGGTGCCAACCAGAAGATCGATTCACCGGCACGGTCAATTGCAAATTGGGTGAGACGCAGTGATGCTTCGACCTCGCGTCGCGATCGAAGAACCCGGTAAGCTTCAATGAGGTTGCCGTATGTCGAAACGAGAGGGGCGAGTTGGTCGACGGGGAACTCTTGGTAGCCCTCAAGTCGGTCTGCGAGGCAAATCAAGCCCACGAGTTGGTCGCGGAGCAGGACAGGGAGCACGAGGACTGGGAGTGAGTCCTGCTGATCAGTTTCAGTGTCAGGGGCTTTGTGCAACGGGAATCGCATGATCAGCGAGGTTGGTTTGGACTCCCTTGCGGCAATTAGAGTGCAGAGTTCGCGCGCGACAAGATCATAGAGCCGATCCATTCCCACTGGAGCTTCACTTCGAGTTGATCCGAAGTGACTGCTCTGGGCGTGGACTGCAATTCTGGGTTGATCCGATTCGTCGCACTGGACCTCACCCATAAACCCGGCCTTGCTTCCGGACTGTACCAAGAGTGCCCGGAGCATGGCTCCGTAGACCTCCTGCGGTTCCGACTCCGCGATGAACTCGGTCTGGATGTTCCGGATCGCTTCGAGCATCCGATTCGAATCTTCCAAGGCGCGGGCGACCCGTCGTCGCTCACTAATATCTCGGAGATAGGCAGTGAAGATCGGTGGCGCTGTTGATTCAACGGCTGTAATCGCCAGTTCAACCGGAAAGATCGAGCCGTCCGACCGCATCGCGTCGATTTCGATCCTCCGGCCGAGGACGGGCCCTTCTCCTGTCTCGAGGTAGTGCCTCAACCCTCGGTGGTGGGCCTCTCGGAGGTCCGGCGGAACGATAAGTTCGGCCATGGGGACACCGATGACCCCACTACGCTGGTAACCAAACATCAATTCAGAAGCAGGATTGAATTCCAGGATATCACCTTGGTGGTCGATAGTGACGATTGCGTCGAGTGCCGATTCGAGGATCGCTGCTTTGCGTGCCTCGCTCCGCGAGAGTTGAGTCTCTGCCCTTTTCCGCTCGATACATTGAGCCAGGTCGTCGGCCACTGAGGCAATGTAGTCGAGTGTGACATCGTCGAGAATCCTTCTTGCGAACAGCGCCATGACCCCGACGAGCCTGCCTTCCACAACGAGAGGATGTCCCACGAAGCTCTTCATTCCTTCACGGCGAACCCACTCGTGATCGTTGATCCGAGGATCGTTCAGCAGGTCATCAGAGACGACCGCACTGAGTTTTTCGGCGATTTGGCCGATCTTTAGTTCGCCAACCCGGATCCGCGCATGAGAGCCGTCGAGGTGTGTGTAGAGTCCAGCGCTCGCCCTCAAGAGGAGATACTCGCGAGTTTCGTCGAGGGTCCAAATCCGGAAAAAAGCGATTCCAGGCAACTTGGCGAGGATCTCGGTAGCGCGTTGGAGGGTTTCCTGGAGTGTCCCGAATCGTGCTAGAGCCGACGTAACCGCTCCTTGCGTTTCTGAAAGTCGTGTGCGGATACTGAGTTCGGCCTCAGTCTGAGCGAAGAGCGCATTGTCGATTTGCAACCGGAGCTTTGAGGAAAGCAGGTCGGCGAGGTCAGAGAGAGCGGTTCGGTCCTCATCCGACCAATCTCGGTCTGGATGGTCGACTGCACAGATAACTCCGGAGATTGGCCCTCGCTGAATGTCGAGGGGACTCCCGAGCGTCGATGAATACTTGGAGAGGCCCCCACATGGGGCTGGGATTGTCAACGGATCGAGGGTTCTTGGGGAGGCGAGTGTCGGGCATTTGAGGCAGGGAATTGGCGCCCCCTGAGGAACACCGAGCTTCTCCAAGCTCCCCGCGATACTCTCGACGAGCAATCGACCTTCTGAAGCGAGAATAATCCGGACTGCAGGAGCATCAACGACCCGGGCTGCGAGTCGAGTGAAGCGGCCGATTACTTCCTTGCCAACGAAGTCAAAGGGTGTTGAAATCGAATCGCGATGAGTTTGCTGAGGATCGACGTTCATCGTCTCACC
>CAZEAN010000090.1:0-23990 GCA_964510225.1 uncultured Isosphaeraceae bacterium | reverse complement strand
CCCACTCCCAAGTAATCGGACCAAACGATACGGCCCGATCTGTGCTCCAACCGAAGGGAGATCGAACGTCTTGATCCACTCAGGATCGATCTGTTTCGGGAGGATCTTCTCGATTTCGAAGATCCGGAGGAACCGCTCGCGATAGGCAGGGTAACGGTCAGCGAACGATTCAAGGGTCGGTGGTTCCTCCGTCCTCATGCTTAAGAGATCGAACTCGAGTTCAATGAATTCGAGGGCTGTTTCGGTTTCGTTTGGATGAAGCCGAGCTAAGTACTCCTGGGCGCTCGGACGTTCACCCTGATCCCAGCGTCGCTGGAACTCGTCAAGAAGATCCTGAACGAGAACCGTCGGATGACTGGATCCCTCCGGACTCCGATAGATCCGCGGGAGCTCGAGTGGAGCCCCGGATGACTCGTTCTGGAATTGGGTACGAACCGAGTGCGAACGCATAAGCATTAGTCTGACTCCAAACGGCGCCTGACCTGGCTGATGACTCTTCGGACCGTTCGTTCGTTTACGTTGAGTCGGTCGGCGATCTGCTCAAAGGTCATCCCCTCCGCCCTGAGACGGATCGCTTCTGCTTCGCGATCGGTCCGACCTTGAGTGAGGAGGTCCAACCGCTCGTTGCCCAAAAACTCTTGGCTTGGGGTTGGGTCACTCGACGGAATCTCGATCGAGAGCTCACACCCTTGGTAGGTCACGTAGAGTGATTCCTCGCGACTCAAGTCGTACTTCTGAGTCCTAGTACGGCGGCGATATTCTTCGTAAACCTTGTTGGTAGCGACTCCGACCAGAAACGCCTTCAGGTGGCTCGGATGCTGGAACCGGTTCGGGTCGATCTCAGTACCTGAGATGACCGTCGACCACACTTGTTGACAAAAATCCATACTGTCGAAGTGCGTCCGCAAACGGCGCGGAAGCTTGCGGCGGACCGCGAGTAAGACGTCGTTGCTATAGGTTTCAATGATCTGTTGGAGCGCTTCGCTTCGTCCGGCTTTTGCTTGCGCGAGCAACTCCGTAAATGGTACGTCCATTTGAAAAGACTCATTAACGTGAGGCTTGATGGAGTTCGGCCTTCGTTGCCTCGAGCCCATCCAGTCACTTTTGTTATAGCGAGCATCCATCCCGTTTAAGAATACATGGTTGCCAGAAAAAGGAAAGCTCGCGTTGAAGATCGGATTGAGGATTGTCGACCGGAGCGCCCCACCTTGATCCAGAGGTCTTGGAGAGCAATCAATGGTTCTCCCGAAAAAAATGTCCGATACGGCCGGACGTTTTTCAACTCAGAAGTTGCCAGACGGGCCTATTTGATTCCACGTTGCATCAAGGACTCACTGAACCGACCAACTTGAGGGGCAACGTAGACGCCCGCACTTTGGGGCCCGCCTCGGACCAGCAGGAAGAGGATGTCATCACGGAAGGCCGGAAAACCTCTGCCATTTTAGGCTGCTCGCGTGGCCAGCACTGTTCTCCGGCGACATCGACCGACCAAAGCGAGGAGCCGCAAACGATGAGATTAGCCGAGGATCGGGAACGTCGCGGTCGAAGTCCGTTGGGCGATTATCTTCAAGAAATCCGACATGATCCCCTCTTGACGGCCACCGAAGAGGTCGATTTAGCAGAATCGATTCGAGAAGGCGAGAAGGACGCCCTCGATCAATTGATTCGAGCCAATCTCCGACTGGTGATCCGGATCGCTCGTGATTTCGAAGGTCGTGGCCTCCCGTTGGAAGATCTTGTTGGCGAAGGGAATCTGGGACTCATTCGAGCGGCCAAGGAATACGACCCTCGATTTGGGACTCGCTTCAGCACGTATGCAAGCCATTGGATCAAACAGTCGATTCGCCATGCGCTGATTACAACAGCTGCAACGATCAGGCTTCCCGCCCATATGGTCGGGCTCCTGACCAAATGGCGTCGTGCCGAACGGGACTTTCTGAGGGAATTCGGGCATCCTCCGACACGTGAACAGCTTGCTGTTATCCTTGAGTTGAGTCCCTCTAAACAGCAGATGGTCGACCAAGCGTTGCTTGCAGGACGACTTCTCCCTGGCGGAACAAGTGACGACGGTGAGAGTGTTCTTGAAGAGGCAACAGACGAGCGTGATGCTCCGGATTCGATCCTTGAGGCGGTCGATGAACATGCCGAATTGATGCGCCGACTGAAGCGTCTCGACGACCGTGAGCGAACGATTCTGACCCTCCGATTTGGGCTCGGGGGCAAAGAACCGATGACACTCAAGGAAGTGGGGCGTCGTTTAGGCGTAACACGAGAGTGGGTCCGCAAGATCGAGGTCCGCGCCGTCAAGAAGCTCGATCAATCGGGAGGCAAACCGGTGGGTCACATCCTGATCCGAAAACGACGGCCGCGTGCCGATCGAGGACGCCGACGCAACCCCCCGATGGTCATGCAAGAAGTCTGAACCACTGAGGCTGTACATACCAAGCGTGAGCGAGGAAGACTCGTAATACGTGTTGTCTTTCAAGCGATCGGTATCGTCTGCTTCAAGCTGGGAATCACTCAAGGCACAACTTCGAGAACTTCCGACCACGTTCCATCACGTGGTCGGTGGCAGAATCTTGGGGTGAATGGCCCGCCTACAGAATGTCGTCCAAGGATCCGGAGAAACTCCTCGGTGGCCGTCTTAATGTGGTGCCTTGATGCGAAAGTCGGCAATGACTGCCTTCGAAACCGATTTCTCGGCCCCAAAACAGCCCCCGGTAGATACAGGAGCCTCTGCAGTGAATCTGGCCACTTGGATCTCGGTTCAAGCCAGCCGTAACGGTTGGTGTTCGAAAAACACGATGACTAACGTCAGCCCTCTAAGCTGGCCCCTCCGAGCTGAAGGTTGAAGCGTGATCTTGCCGATCCACGTGGAACCGTTAGCCGATTTCAGTGATCCACCACAGATTGGCTACAGTTTATGAAGTTCGCATACCTTTATGCAGCGTGAGAGGCAGCTTGTTGACCCGCAACTAACTTGATCAAAGATTGAGCCGATCGCTCCCAACTGAATTGAGCGGCACGATCTTGAGCTTCCACACTAAGTCGGTCTCTGAGAGCAGGGTCTTCAAGGAAAGTGAGAAGCCCCTCTTGAATTGAAACTGGCTCCAGAGGGTCGAAAAAGAGCCCGGCGTTGCCGATAACTTCTGGTAACGATCCTGTGTGACTCGCGATGACGGGAGTCCCACAGGCCATCGCTTCAATGGTCGGAAGCCCGAACCCTTCCAACAGTGAGGGCTGCACGAGAGCCAATGCCCTCCCGTAGAGATAAAGGAGATCCTCGTCCGGCACAAAGCCGGAAAAGATCACACGATCGATGATACCCAACCGTTGAACTACCGACATAATTGTTGGCAGCTCGGTGTGAAAGACATCTCGAAAATCACCAACAATTAAAAGCTTGAGGTTCTTATCCAATAGCCTTGAAAATGCGATAAGCAATCGTGGCAGATTCTTGTGAGGACTTAATCCGCCGACATAAATTAAATAGCGGTCCCTAGGCACAAGCCCAGCACTGACTAGGGCTTCATCGGATCGGACACTTTGGGTGGTTGGACGGAACCGAGGATCAGGAGCACCGGGGATCACCTCAATTCCTGAGGGATCCCTCCGATACCGCTGAGCGATATCCCGTCGTGCAGCTTGAGACGCGGTGAGCAAAATGTCGGCACGCTGTACCGCGAACTTCTCTTTGAGGCCCCATAGGAGTCGCGATCTCCAGTTTGGGAAGACGTACTCGGGATAAGTTGACGGGAGTGTATCGAAGACGGTGACGGCGACAGTGCCTACGTTCCAAACTGGGTAAAAGCTGTAAGAGGAAAGGAAGATAATCGCGTCAAGATTTGCTTGCGCTGAAGCTTGACCAAAAGCCAGCATGTCGGTGAATCGTCGTCGCCCATTCGCCGATGCTGCCTGACTTGGGGCTTCGCGAACTTGAACAGGAACCAGTTCAAATCGTGATGGGATCTCAAGCTTGGTTAATGACGGCTCGTCAACAAAAAGGACTAACTGGTGTGGCAAGACCTGATCGCCCAATGCCGTGATCATTGATCGGGCGTAACGACCGAACCCTCGACGGTTCGAGAGGCAACCACCATCGAAACCGATCCGCATCAGCCCGCCTCCCGATGCAGATTTGGCTGGTCTTGCCGCATCGACTGGCTGGTTTGAAGCGAGAGTGAGGGGCAACAGCCAGCGATGAAATCACAGTGCTCCTCTACATCCCCCACGAGTTCCAATTGGCTCATGACGGCAGTGGGTTTAACTTTTGATAACCTACTGATGACACTTGATCGAGGAAGAAGTTGTGCTGCAACCTGACTCAGATCTACAGGTGAAGAGCACGCCATGGCAATGTAGCGTCGGTCAGACCGAACAGAAAACTGTCGACCCTCAGCAACACTCAGACAAGGATGGTAGGAAGCCGAAACTCGGTCGAGCGTTTCTTGGACTTCCACTGAAGCTCGGACCATGCTCGGACCATTCAGCCAGATTCGATCAGTAGGGTGGATCAGATCCTCAAATGTGGACAGAGAAATCGACCGAACTGATCGACCAAAAGACAATGGCATCAAGAGTACTTGAGATTGTGCTCGAGCTACAGTTCCCGAGATCCGGAGCGAACGTCCCTGGATTGAGGCCACTGGAATCCACTCCTGCTCCTCACGGATGAGGTCGAGAAACCGTACCCGACGTCCCCAGCACTCAGAATGTAGTCCAATCGAATCGAACAATTCGAACGCATTGGGGGCACCTGAGATTATGGTGATCGGCAATCGAGTACCGCGGAGCAACACGTCCAACACACTTGAGACTGCCTCAGCCGTGACTGAATCTGAGCGAGATCGACCCATCCAAGCGTGGAGTACTATGGGCTCAGAGAGTGGTTTAGGAATGACCGAGTCCACCAACCCCAGAGTTTCCGCAACAGCACCCCTCCGGCGATCAGAACGAACGAGAGCAAGGAGCGATCGCTCCTGCTCTAAACGCTTGGGCCGCGTGTGAGGTAACGAGTCTATGACCGCGTTTTGGTCCGAGACGACCATTGTTGGCGACTCCCGGTGGTATCGTGAGGAAGGTGATGCCGAGGGATTGTGTTAGCGGAATCACGTCGCCGACCCAATGGTAGTCGATCGACGATAGGGAGACGAATGGAGGGTCGGCAGAGCCAAAGACACCCAGCAAAAAAAACTGAGCAACCACAACAAAAAAAGTAGAGGCAATGGAGTGGTACACAGCCGAGTGTCGCCAAGAGGCCGATCCGAGCGTGCAAGAAGCGGTAAAAGTTCCGATTCAGCACAAGGATCCACAATAAGGCGAGTGCTGCAATGGCCAACATGTTGGGCTGCAATAACGCCAACGCTATCCCAAACAAAAGTAATGCCGTTGCTGCAACACTCAATCGTTGGCTCTGACTCACATTCAAGTCGGACTCAGCGACACCGCTCCGAGCCATCAAAATCAGCCACGGTACTCCACGCCGAAAAATGTCCGTTCGAACCATATCGCCGAGAGTCCAGCGTTTGTGGTGAGTTACCTGGATATCGCGCGCGAGTAGAATTCGGTCACCGGCACGAGTCAGTCGATAACCGAATTCAATGTCCTCGATGGCCGGCCGTCTGTAAAGTTTGGGGTCAAACCCGCCGAGTTCTAGGAACCGATCACGGCGGATCGCTCCACATCCTGTCCAAAAAGTATGAGCAATTCGAACATGTTCATGAAAGCTGCCGCTCTGATGAACATAGTGATGTAATAGGTTTCGAAACTGACTCACGAGCCCCTGTTCTGTCGGACAATCATTGTAAGAACCGAAGAGAGCCGAGAGTTCAGAGTCTTTATCGAAACAATCGAGTATTTTTTGGAGAGTATCTGGGGCAATACTAACGTCAGCGTCGAGAAAAAAAACTAAGGGAGCTGATGCGAGTCGAGCACCTTCATTACGAGCCGCAGCAGGACCACGAGGACGGTCGTGCCGAATCACGATAGCTCCGGCAGCAGCAGCTTCTTTGGCGGAATCGTCCTGCGACGCATCGTCGACGACGATAAGTTCGAACGGTGGACTAAATGACTCACGGAGCGCACGGAGACAGGACTGGAAGGCGTTGCCACCGTTTCTGACGGGCACAACAACCGACATTCGCCACTGTCCCCGAGGCTCCGGGCATGCCGCACCGGCGGGGTGATCTTCCATGACTTGCCCTCGCCCGTCACTGTGAAGTAGGTCGGTGTGCAGCTCCCTCCCTGGGGCCGCCCGCACCTGCTCCAGGACTACTGATGATTAAGGATAATGGTAGTAACTCCCGTCTACGTTGGGTCGTTCGCAATCGCTCAATCATCCGTAGCCGCGACGTGCGGATGGACTGTAACTTGCGCTCCGATTGCTGTCAACGCGGGTCGATTCTTGCAAAGTGATCGAGCTGAATAATCTGCCCTGGGCCGCGAATTCCTGCTAGAACGCCCGATCTCGTTGCAAGGCACCAGAATCAACGCAAGCACTCAGAGGCAATCAAATGATGACCCATGTTTCGAACGAGACTCTGAAGATTCCTCGTGACTCTGGCTGTCAATCGAGAAGGCTTGCGAACCGAAACGCCTCGACATCGATCATCGAGACCATTGGATCGACGAGGATCAGTCTCGCGTTCCTCTGTGGACTCCTCTTGCTAAACGGCTGCTCGGTCGTCGGAGGAATCAAGGTCGAGGATCAACTCATGCAGACGTTCGACGTCGCTTCAATACCGTCAGTTGAGGTGAAGACCTTCAATGGTCGTGTGGAAGTAGTGAAGGGGGAGCCGGGTAAGGTTGTCTGTGAAGTGACACGGTACGCCAGAGGAAAGACTGAGGAAGCCGCCCTGAACAGGGTAGAGGAAGTCCTGGTTTCGATGACTCAAGAACAAGACGCCGTGATAGTTACTGCACAGTCAGAGAAGAAAATCGCGAACGGTCTGGGTGCGTCGGTCTTGGTTCGAGTCCCCGAGGGTGGAAACGTCCGACTCTCCTCAAGTAATGGACGGATCTTCGTCTCCGAGACTAACGGCTCGGTTGCAGCGAAGACCTCGAATGGCCGCATCGAGGTCATCTCAACTCAGGGGCTACTTTCCCTTAAGTCATCCAACGGTCCGATCTCGATCACTTCAAGCAGTGGTGTGGTAGATGCCGAGACATCGAACGGGGCAATCGAATACGAAGGAGCATTGAGCCCTGGTCAGCACCGCTTCGAGACTTCGAACGGTCCGATCAAACTTTGGATTCCCCCGAGTAGCGCGATTGCCCTCGATGCGAAGACCTCGAATGGCAAGGTAACGACGGATTTGATTAATCAGTCGAATCCAGGAACATTTCTGAAGGCCGAATTCGGAGAAAACCCGGAGACAACAGTCGAGCTTCGAACCAGTAACGGCTCGATTCAGGTGATGGGACTACGTTAGCTCAGAGAACGGGACGATAGCGGACCGTTTAGTCTAAACGGACTTCAGCGACCCGCTTGTCTTCTTTTTCCCCACATGCATCGTACTCATCAGCGAAGACAATTGAACCATCCTGAAGCGCTCGACGGTGTCGCCCCTAGAGGTGGAATCGAGTCAATAGTTGTGATCCACACAGTTGAATTAATGTCGAAGCGAAATGCTCAGAGACGACGTTGTCCCATCGCCTCCAAGACATGTCCAAAACTCAACGATTCGTTAAACAATACGTGTTAACCGCGTGCAGCTTTTAATGCTGCAACAGCAGCTTCGATGGTGTGATCAATTTCCGCTTCCGTATGGGAAGTCGAGAGGAATGCGGCTTCGAACTGACTGCAAGGGAAGTAGACACCTCGAGCGAGAAGCTCCCAGAAGAATCGTCCAAAGAGCGCGGTGTCCGAGCGTTTCGCGTCTTCATAGTTCTGGATCGGGCCTTCCGTAAAGAAGAGCGTGATCATACTGCCGACTCGTTGGATACAATGCGGGATCTTTGCATCGGTTGCGGCCTTCCGGAGCCCTTCTTCGAGCTTCGAGGTGATTCGGTCAAGGTATTCTTAAGGCTTCTCCTGCTTCAGCAAGCGGATCGTCGTGAGCCCGGCTGCCATCGCGAGGGGATTTCCTGAGAGTGTTCCCGCCTGAAAGATTGGTCCCGCTGGAGAGACATGAGTCATCACCGCGCGGGACGCTCCGTACGCAGCGGCGGGCAAGCCTCCACCGATGATCTTGCCGAGACAGGTCATGTCGGGCGTGATCCCGAAGAGTTCCTGGGCCCCACCAATCGCGAGTCGAAATCCAGTCATCACTTCGTCAAAGAACAACAACGCCCCGTGTTGTTCAGTCAGTTCGCGGAGTCCTGCTAGATAGCCAGGATTCGGTGGAACACAGCCCATGTTGCCCGCGACTGGTTCGAGGAGTACGGCAGCAATTTGATTGGGGTGTGCAGCGAAGGCTTCTTGTATCGCATCGAGGTTGTTAAATGGGCAAAGAATGGTGTCACCCGCGGCTCCTGGAGTCACTCCAGGGCTATCAGGATACCCGAGCGTCGTGGCGGCGGAGCCTGCTGAAACCAAGAGCGCATCTACATGACCATGATAGTGTCCGGTCATCTTGATGACTTTGTGTCGCCCCGTCACCCCTCGAGCGACACGGACCGCTGACATCGCGGCCTCGGTTCCGGAACTCACAAATCGGACCATCTCCATCGAAGGAACAGCCGCAACGACTTCCTCGGCGATTTCCGCCTCTCGGGGAGTCGGTGCTCCAAAGCTCGATGAGCCAGCCAAGGCAAGCTGCACGGCCTCCATGACCTCAGGACGACAGTGGCCGAGGATCATCGGCCCCCAAGACGCGATATAATCGATATATTGATTGCCATCGATATCGAATAGATATGATCCCTCCGCACGCTCCATAAATGGTGGCTTGCCTCCGACAGCACCGAAAGCGCGGGCTGGGCTGTTGACACCGCCGGGGATTACTCGCGAGGCACGCTCAAACTCGTTCTTGCTGTGTTCAAGTCGGTAGTCCCCTGGATTAGTTTGGAGAAGTTTAGTGGTGGCCATAGGATTTGACTGGGAAACATTGACTAAATTTGGGGGAGAGGGCGTGAGTCTGGGGTAAGCCTTCGATGTTGATAACGTTTAGCTTAGTCGGTACTCGATTCGAGCGTCGACTCCTCAACTTCTCAGCACGTACATAAAAGATGTTCTTCGAACTGATTTTTGCCTCGCAAAATCCTTGCAATTCATTGAGGCGAGCTGTAATATGGTCCAATTCACTGCCAAACTTCCAGAAAGTATGCAGATCTTCCTGAATCGACTACGGATGAGTGGTTACAATGAAGGTGCGATCGAGCGTGAAGCGGATCTGCGAGCATTGCAAGATTGTCCGCCGACGCCATAAGGTGTTCGTGATCTGCAAGTCGAATCCAAAACATAAGCAACGTCAAGGCTAACAGATCATCTCAGGTTTTATCAAGGATTTCGGGGAGGATCGCTCCGATGCCTCGTGTTTTGGGCGTCGACATTCCAAACGACAAAAAGATTCGGATTTCTTTGCGCTATCTTTATGGGATCGGACCTCATCTCGCTGACGAACTCTGCGAACGGACTGAGATCGACCCCGAGAAACGCGCCCGAGAACTGACCGATGACGAATTGTCGAAGTTGATCACTCTGTTAGACGGCGAGTATACCGTCGAAGGTCAATTGAAGCGACTTGTCAAGCAGAATATTGATCGGCTCCGCGACATCAATTGCTACCGGGGGCTTCGCCACCGTCGTGGACTCCCTGTTCGGGGCCAACGGACCCAGACCAACGCTCGGACTCGGAAGGGACCCCGGAAAACAGTCGCGAGTAAGAAGGGTGTCAAGGATATGCGTTAATTGGTGGCTCTCTGAGCATGAGTCCTCGAACTGGCATTGGTCCAAACGATATCGTGACCTATTCGAGGATACACAGTTTGCTCAAGTGATCGAGATCGAGAGAATCAAGCCGGTAATCGTCAATCGATCTGATTGGTGGTTGCCGGTCTCCTCATTCTGTCAGAATGAATCAACGTCCTTAATTCAAGAACCAGACTTTCTTCACAAATGACCCTCGGCGCGGAGCACTAGAACGGTGGCGAAAGCCAAGAAGAAACGAACGCGGCGTAATGTGAGCCGTGCGATTGTTCACATCAAAGCGACGTTCAACAATACGATTGTTACGATCACCGACCCCAACGGCGACGCTCTTTGCTGGGCTTCGAGTGGGACAGTCGGATTTAAGGGATCACGCAAGAGCACACCGTTTGCCGCTCAACGTGCTGCTGAGGTCTCTGCCTCGACCGCAACGAAGTATGGCGTGAAAGAAGTCGAAGTCCGCGTCAAAGGTCCTGGCTCTGGACGCGAATCAGCCGTGACTGCTCTCCAAGCTTCCGGGATGGCAATCAAGGCGATCGAAGACGTCACTCCGCTGCCACACAACGGCTGCCGCCCGCCGAAGAAACGCCGCGTCTGATCGATTCAGACGTACTTCGGAGTGGAATCACCTACGCTCAACCCTCGGTACTTCAGAGTCGTCCGATTCCCAACTACGATGGATCGACCGGACGACTCTTCAACATTCTCTCTTACTTTACTTTGTGTTGCGAGGACCATGGGACGTCACATTGGACCGGTTTGTCGGCTCTGCCGTCGTGAAGGCATCAAACTCTTCCTCAAAGGAACTCGGTGTGACTCGCCTAAGTGCGCTGTAGAGCGTCGTGAAGGGCCACCGGGACAACAGCTCTCACGTCGGGGCAAGCCGAGCGAGTATTCGATTCGACTCCGTGAGAAGCAAAAGGTAAAACGATACTACGGCGTCTTCGAGAAGCAGTTTCGTCGCTACTATGAGGCAGCAAGTCGACGTCCGGGCAACACAGGCGATATCTTGATGGCCCTCCTCGAACGACGTCTCGATAATGTGGTCACTCATCTTGGTTTTGCAGTCAGTCGTCCCTCGGCACGCCAGTTGATCCGACACGGTCATGTTCTGATCAACGGTCGCAAGACTGACATACCAAGCTATCTGGTTAAGCCGGGTGACCTGATCAAGATCAAGGACCGCGACGGTTCGAAAAAGCTGGTCGAAGAAGCTCTCAACATGGAGGGGCGCCCTGCTGTCCCGGATTGGCTTGATGTCGCTGAGACACAACCACCAGAAGCCCGAGTCAATCGACTCCCGACGATCGAAGACGTCTCACTGCCCGTGACACCGCAATTGATTGTCGAGTTGTTGAGCCGTTAACGGATTATTCAGTCAATCAATCGGTTGGTGATAGAGGGAGACGCTGGGCGCTCCCTACCGGATCCCGTGATCCTCCTCGCTCCAGCCAATCAGAGGATTCCAGTAGAAGACGCCTTGGGAGATCCAATCAGCGATGCGCATTCGATGGCGAGGTCTGGAACTACCAAGCAGGGTCGTGAGCAGTCGGGAGACCCTCACTGACTCGTTCGGCGAGTTTGTCGTTGAGCCGTTCGAACGTGGGTTCGGACACACCGTGGGAAACAGCCTCCGTCGGATCCTTCTTTCGAGCCTCGAAGGAAGCGCTGTTACGACGATTAAGATTCAGGGAGTTCAGCATGAATTCTCGAGCATCCCGGGGATGGTCGAGGACATCACGGAGTTGGTTCTGAACATCAAGGGCTTGGTCGTTAAGAATTACAGCGACCAACCACATCTGATCCGGATCGAACGTGATCGTCGGGGGCTCGTCACCGCCGCCGACTTTCTCCACGATGAATCAGTCGAGATCGTTAATCCCGACCACCCGCTCTGTACTTTGACCGACGATGTCCCTCTCAATATCGAAATGACGGTTGAGAACGGACGGGGTTATCGGACTGCTGCCGAAGGTCACAACAACGAACTGGAAGTCGGCGCGATACCCGTCGATGCAATCTTCAGTCCTGTGACTCGGGTTGAGTACAAGGTTGAAGATACCCGAGTCGGTCAGCGAACCAACTACGACAAGCTCATCCTCCGGATCTGGACCACCGGCACCCTCCGACCCGAAATGGCCTTGGTCGAGGCGGCGAAGATTCTCCGAAAGCACCTGAACCCGTTTGTTCAATACTACGAACCGGGCCCGGGATTACCAGCCGACGCCTCCGCCGCCTTCGACGGCCAGCGTAGTGGCGGCATCGACATGGAGCTGGAACGAAAGCTCAACATGAGCCTTGCAGAGCTGGAGCTATCAGTCCGGGCGACCAATTGCCTTGAGGCCGAAGGAGTGACCTCGGTCCGCGACTTGGTCAGTCGTTCTGAAGATCAACTCCTGACCGTGCGCAACTTCGGAGAGACGACGCTCAAAGAAGTCCGCTCAAAACTCCAAGAGCTTGGGCTCGATTTGGGCATGGAAGCGGCGCGTCGCTGAGCTAAAGCCGGCCATCTTCAAGCTAACTAATCTTATTCACATGTTCGGGATGCAGTAATCATGCGGCACCGCAAAACTGGTCGAAAATTCGGCAGAACTCCGGAACATCGCCGGATGATGATGCGCAACCTTGCGACCTCACTCTTCGAGCACGAGCAGATCAAGACCACGATGGCCAAGGCGAAGGAGTTGCAACCTTACGCCGAAAAGCTTATCACGATGGCCGTCAAAGGGCTTCGCCGCCAGCAGAAAGTCGACCCCGATCGTCTCCCCCTCGCCGAGTTCCGTCGCGTCTTGGCAGTACTGACTCAAAAGGAGATCTGCTACAAGCTCTTCTTCGAGATTGCTCCACGCTATCTTGAACGACCCGGTGGTTACACTCGGATCTTCCGGCTAGCGCACAAACGTCAGGGTGATTGCTCGGTGATGGCGGTGATCCAATTGATCCCCGAAGACGAGCAACTGTCCCGAGAGCAAGACAAGGCTTCGGAAGAATCGACCGAGACGGTCGAAGCCGCGACCTGACCGAGCATTACGCTCAACCTCGCGGGAGCAATGGTGTTCATGACCTACGATCCGAATAACATCTTCGCCAAGATCCTCCGAGGCGAAATTCCTGCCGCTAAAGTACTCGAAACGGATCAAGCAATTGCTTTCCTTGACATTGGTCCGCTTAACAAAGGGCATCTCCTCCTGATCCCGAAAGCAGCAGTCGCCACACTCTCCGACCTTCCCGACGATCTAGCATCACACCTCGGTTCCCTCCTCCCTCGACTCTGTCGCGCGGTCCGAACGGCCACGAGTGCTGACGGCGTCAATGTCGTCGTTAACCATGGCGAGGCCGCTGGACAAACCGTCTTCCACGTTCACTATCACATCATCCCTCGGTTTCAGAACGACGATGTTCAGTGGCCCTGGCATCATGGCCAGTACGAGGGTGATGAACTTGAGCAAATGCGCTCAAAGATTGCCGAAGCTCTCGGAAACTAGGCAAAACTGTGCTGGTTCGCTTTGAAGTCTAAAATTCAGCAGGATCTCGAATAACCTCTCTCATATACGCTAAGCTTTAAGCCCGCAATTCATCGAGGTTTACGATCCCGCGTTCCAGGGTCAACTTGCGATCCCAATCGTATGCATGGCTCGTTCCGAAGATGGACTCACATTAGCGGAACGAATGGTAGTCGTAGTAAGCATCGGCAATTCCTATACATTTAATTCCGAGCATTTCCTTGGATGAATCATTGGCAATGGGCAACGTTTTCGGTTCAACTAGAATAGGTAAAAGGGGTCTCTACCGAGGTTCATAGGCGCCTGCCATGAGGTCTGGCGGTCTACCTTGAAGAAGACCTCACCAACTGGTCGACCACCGACAGTTGTTCGACCTCAACCTAGGAAACTGACGACGATCGGGGAGGCCTGTCCAATGCTTAGCCCACTATCGATCACGCATCTGCTGTTCCTAATCACTCCATTAACGGCGGGGCAACCGCCAGTCGTGGTGGCCGAGAATGACGATCCACCGATGGTCGAGAGCTTCTTGGTTGAGGGTCGCCTCGCCGAGGGAGAGGCGGCATTGCTGGTAAGACTGGAGGAAGCGACCGACGATGACCAGGCCCGCTTTAGCCTGGGCGTCGTCCAGTTCCTGCGTGCAGTCGAAAGCCGGATGCAGGCGTTCCATCGGCACGGCCTCCGACTAGGTACACCCCAGTTCATCCTCCCGGTCACGAACCTGCCCGTCCCGCCAAACCCTAACCCACAACCGCTCTCTTATGACAATCTCCGCGCGATGTTCCAGGCATGGATCGACGATCTCGCGGAGGTCGAAGCGACGTTGGCCCAGCTCAGCGACCAGGAGGTAAAGCTCCCGCTGCATGTCGGCCGCATTCGTCTCGACTTCGACGCCGATGGGAAGTGCACTGAGGCCGAGACACTCTGGAAAGTCTACACCCAGTACAACAGGCGGGCACGAGACATCGACGCTGAGACAGCCGAAGCCTTCGTCATCTCATTTGACCGAGGTGATGCCGAGTGGCTCCGAGGCTACTGCCATCTGCTGCAGGCCTTCTCTGAGATGCTCCTCGCCCACGACTTCCATGAGATGTTCGACCGAACTGGCCATGTCTTCTTCCTAGGTGCCAAGACGCCTTACACGTTTCTCCGCAAGACGGCCAAGAGTGGATCGATGAACTTCGGAGAAATCTCCGATCTGATTGCGGCGATCCACCTCATCCGGTTCCCGGTCGCCGAGCCAGAGAGACTGATGAAAGCACTGAACCATCTAGAGCAGATGGTCGACCTCAGCCGAGTGACGTGGAAGTGGATCTTGATGGAGTCGGACGATGACCACGAGTGGATTCCCAACCCAAGCCAGGGGACCGTCATGCCTGGTGGTAGCGTCACGCAAGAAATGGTCGATGCCTGGTTCACTGCCCTTGACGAATTCGATGCCCTACTAAGGGGAGAGAAATTGGTCCCATTCTGGCGCGGCACTGACAATCGCCTCGGCGTAAACTTCCGACGCGTCTTCACTGAGCCGCAGGAGTTCGATCTCGTCCTCTGGTTCCAAGGAACTGCTGCAACCCCCTACCTGGAACAGGGCGAGCTGACGAATCCTGAAACCTGGAGCCGGCTCAACCGCATCTTCCGGGGCGAATTCATCGGCTTCGCAATCTGGTTCAATTGATTGTCCTACCACGACCAGTAGTGTCATCGAATGCGTTATCTCATAGAGTTCCAATCACGTCCAAGGCTCGAGGACCTTCTGACGGGACAACCGCTGAAGGATCTGGACTATCTGATTCTTCAGCAGGACTGGCACACGCACAGATATACTTCGTATATCAACCCGTTTGACTAATGATCGATATCGGCGTAGTCCTAGTTCCGCGCCACCGATCATCAGTCAAACCTGTTGACAGCTTTCTTCTTCCAGGTCTAGCCGGTCTCTTCGATGACGACGAGCAACCTGGATACAGCCAATGTGCCATCGCAGAAAGCGCACGGAATCTGATGTCGCCAACTGCGGCATCTCGAGTCAGATCAACCCAATTTCGACTTTGTCACACGATCTGGTAGCGATTACTCGTCGGGCGATGCCGCTTGAAGCGTGTCAAGCGCCTCCTCAACAGAGAAACTCGCAGGCTTCTGTCGGGGCGGGAACTCCACAAACGTCGCCATGAGGTCACGGACAATGTCTTGGGAAGGCACGATGATGTAGGCGCGCCGAAACCACCACTCGTCGTAGTAGATTCCTTCATCTCCACGCTCGAAGGGGTCCACGCTCAAGTCGAAGAGTATTGGAGCACGGAGTGTTTCCAGTTCCGTTCTCCACATCTCGATACCCTTGGCGTTCTGAACTTTAAAGTGAGCTTTCCAACGGCCGAACCGCAGCGCCATGAGGTCACCATCATCCGAGAAGTAGAAAAAACTCTTCCGCTTTGAAGGTTCCTCACCTCGGAGATAACCTGTCTGCTCATACCCATCGAGGTAAACCTTGTATGTCTTGTTCCCCACGCGCCGCCCACCGCGCAAGCTCTTCTTGACGTCTGCCACACCCGCAGCCGCCAACAACGTGGGGAGCCAGTCCTCGGCTGCGAACATCTCCTTAAAAATAACACCGGGCTGCACTGTGCCTGGCCAACGGATGAGGGCCGGAACTCGCCAGCCACCTTCCCAGTTGGTCGTTTTACTGCCTCGGAATGGAGAGATACCCGCGTCAGGCCAATGAGCAATCTGCGGTCCGTTGTCGGCGGTGTAGATAACAATCGTGTTCTCAGTCAGACCGAGTTCGTCGAGTCGATCAAGAAGCCGACCGATCTGCTCGTCATGCTCGACCATCGCGTCAGCGTAGAAGCCCAGGCCGGTCATACCCATCTGTTCCTCACGGACATGAGTGAACACATGCATCCGGCTGGGGTTGAACCAGCAGAAGAATGGTTCGTCCTGCTCCTGAGCCCGTTCGATGAAGTCGATTGAGGCGTCGAGAAACTCCTCATCAACTGTCTTCATCCGCTCGATCGTCAGCGGTCCCGTGTCTTCAATTACTTGTGTCCCATCCGGTCGAGCGTAGGAGCGAATGACACCACGCGGAGCGTACTTCCTCCGAAACTCCGGAGCCGTTGGGTAGTCGACGTTCTCAGGTTCTTCCTCAGCATTAAGGTGGTAGAGGTTACCGAAGAATTCGTCGAATCCGTGGTTGGTTGGCAGGAACTCATCTTTGTCGCCGAGGTGGTTCTTGCCGAACTGACCTGTCCTGTAACCAAGAGGCTTGAGAAGCTCTGCAAGAGTCGGGTCTGCTTCACGGATGCCGAGGTCCGACCCCGGAAGCCCAACTTTCGTCAATCCGGTCCGGACCGGTAGCTGTCCAGTGATGAAAGCCGCTCGGCCCGCGGTGCACGTTTGCTGGGCGTAGTAAGTCATCATTTTCCCGCCCTCCTTGGCGAGCCGGTCGATGTTCGGGGTGTCGAACCCAACCAGACCCTGATGATAGGTCGAGAGATTATACAAGCCGATGTCATCCCCCATGATGACGAGGATGTTCGGCCTCGTGCTGGACTGCTGATCCCTTGCATCCGAGGGAGTGTATAGGAGCTGAGTTGAAAGGAAGAGAACGAGAATCATACGAAGAATCATGCATCCCTCTTGGGGTTGGATGTGGCGTTTACTCTGGTTGACCACCCGCTGTGAGGGAGATCACCTCATCCAAGTTGAGTAGTACGGGTGGCAGCCTTTGAATAAGGGAACTCAATCATACCTAAGGATCTTCATGACAGACCATTCGCCATGCAACCCCCGGCTCAGAGCGGGTATACCCCTTCGAAGCTGATGACAGAGTTTCGGTGAATACTCCCAGGAAACCCATCCTGCGACCTGGGAGCAACCCATTCTTTTGTCTTTATTCGAACAGGCCTGCTTCGCGCTTGTTTTGTGGCCACAGCGCTCCGAATTCGCACTAGCCAAGAAGGTCGGAGGAGAGCCACGTCCCGTGAAACCCAAACGGGATCCGATGAGGGATCAAGACTCGGGCGACCGGTTCATCATCGAAGGCTTGAGTATCAACGATCACCAACTCACTCGCGTCCTTCGATTGATCGTAGACAAACGTGAGCAACCAGCCGTCATCCTCTTTGGCAGCATTGGGGCGTGGCACAAAAACACCTTCGCCGCCGAGTCGTCCTTTGCCATGATGATGAGCGACCGATCGTCTTTTCAGGAAATCAAACTTCACGAATCGATCCATCGAGCCGCCAACAACATAGCCAAACCGACTCTGTCGGCCCATCATTTCGTCGTTCACTCGAGGGAATTCGGCGGGGATATCATCGATCGTTGATTCGGTTGTTTCGCCGGTGACCATGTTGAAACGCCATTCGTAGAGCCTTGGCGTTTCGGCATCATCGTTAGGTGATTCAAGAGCACCCCCGGCCTGCGGTCCACCCATTCCGAGCGAGCCGGGGAACCGCTCGTAGCGACAACCGATCAGGACAACTTCGTCTCCCTCCTCAAATGCATTGAGGGTGTGGAAGACGTAGCAGGCAGGTGATTCGAACCAACGGATCTGAGAGGTATCGCCATCACGAGGCAACACACCGAAGCGCGAAGGGCGTTCGGGCTGGAAGCTCAAGAAGGGACCGCCTGCAAGCATCCGGACCCAGTTGAAGGTTGCTGGTAGATCCATGAAGATAGCGTAACGCTCAGTGATGGCGAAGTCGTGCATCATTACCGGCTGCGGGACGTCGATACCCGAGGTCGATCGAATAGTACCGTCGACATCGATCACGCTGTAACTGACGAACGGAGGTACCGGCTGGTAGCCGAAGCAGAACATCTCGCCCGTAACTGGGTCGATCTTGGGATGGGCGGTGAAGGCGTGCTTTAGCTTACCGTCGAAGTCGATGGGCCCGATGGTACCCAATTCCGGGACTGAAATGACGTGGGGATCCCCGCCCTCCCAGAGCGCCAGGAGTTTCCCATCGTGCCAGACCACCGACGTATTTGCCGCATTCTTGAACGGGGGGAGACCTTGGGCGACTAACTTCATATCGGGGGGTTCACTAAGTCCACCCCAAATTGCCTTACCCGCGTTCGCTTCAGCTTCAAAACCGGAGGTCCGGACCCAACGATTGCGGTAGCTTGCCTTCCCGTCTCGAATAAGGACACCATGGAGCATCCCGTCGCCATCGAACCAGTGATAGTTCCCCTTCGGAGGAAACTGCGGGTTCGGGCCATTGCGGACGAACATCCCTTGGAGTTCGGCGGGGAGGGACCCCAGAATTTTGAGATCGGTCGCGTCAACTTCTTCGAAGACAGGTCTGTAGTTACCATTCAGGAACGGATTGTCGGGCCATTCCGCCGTGATCTCGTCTTGCGAGATGGCACCGAACGCGGGATTACCGAAGGGGATCCCGAAGATCCCCGCTCCCGCGACTGCCTTCAGAAATTCTCTGCGTTGAATCGACATTTGAGTCCGACGCTCCAGTGGCTAGAACCTGGAAAATCATGAACACGTTGGCGAGAAAACTCAGGTGATCTGCCAACCTCAGGAGTGAAACTGTCGAGATGTTCGTCCGGATCCTGCTTTTATTGACGGTCGTCCCCATCGCGGAACTCTTCGTCCTTCTCGAAGTCCACGGCGCACTTGCGCGCCGTTACGATCCGCAGACCGCGATTTTAATTACCGTCGGCTCCATTCTAGCAACAGGGGCCTTCGGTGCGGCCTTAGCTCGATCGCAAGGGCTTAGTGTGTTGGCGGCATTGCAACGATCGATGATTCAAGGGCAGTTCCCTGCACGGCCGTTGCTGGACGGGGTCTTGGTCTTGATCGGTGCCGCCCTCCTGCTGACCCCTGGCTTCCTTACTGATGTATTCGGCCTCAGTTTGTTAGTCCCCTTAACCCGAGCATTCTATCGAGAGCGATTCAGCAGTTGGATCCGAGGGAAGATCGCTAGGAACGAGTTTCAGGTGCGGGTCGTTTCGCCCAAGGACCAACAATTCCACGAACCAGACGCTCCTTCGAACCACCAGGTGATCGATGTCACTCCCGAGTCTCGTCCCCGCGACCGTTGAGTCTGGAGTTCCACGCGACCCGATCCTCCGGCTCGTTGAGGTTGGCCGGACGTTCTCGATGGGCGAGGTTGAGGTTGAAGTCCTGAAGGGTATCAACCTCGAGATCGAACGTGGCGAGTTACTCGTGATCGTGGGGCCGAGTGGGTCGGGGAAGACCACCTTACTCAACTTGATCGGCGGGCTCGATCAACCAACAACAGGCTCCACCTGGTTTGGCGACCTGGAAATCTCCAGCGGTAATCCGAGGAGGCTCACGCGCTATCGACGTGATTCGGTCGGCTTCGTCTTCCAGTTTTTCAACTTGGTCCCTACTCTCACCGCCCTCGAAAACGTCAAGGTCGCTGCTGATCTCGTCCCTGAATCGATTGATCCAGCAACAGCACTTGGACTTGTTGGACTGAAGCACCGGTTGCACCACTTTCCCGCCCAGCTTTCCGGTGGTGAGCAACAACGTGTCGCGATCGCCCGCGCTCTCACGAAAAACCCGGAATTACTTCTCTGTGATGAACCGACCGGCGCACTCGATTTTGAAACCGGAAAGGCTGTCCTTGAGGTCCTCTGGGATGTGAAGCATCGACTCCAAAAGACTATCCTCATCATTACACATAACCTCGCCATCAGTGCCATGGCAGACCGCCTTGTCCGGATCCGATCGGGTGAAATTGTCGAAGTCAGGCGAATCGAAACGCCGGTGTCCCCCGAGGAGATTAGCTGGTGATCATCTCGGCACTCGATCGCAAATTGATCCGAGATCTCCGTAGTTCGGGAATCATTGTACTCGCGATCGCGGGGATTATTGCGGTCGGGGTCGCCTGTTTCGTGACAATGCGGTCCGCCTATCAGAACCTCGGGGAAGGGCAGGAGCGCTACTATGCCGAGTGTCGTATGGCGGATTTCAGTGTCGAACTCAAGAAGGCACCAATCTCCGTTGTCGATCAAATTGGAGCGATTCCGGGTGTTGCAACTGTCCGGTCACGGCTTCAGTTCTTTGTGACAGTTGATCTCCAAACGGAGCCGAGCATCATCAATGGTCAGGTGATCTCGATGCCGAGTCACCATCAGCCAGTCCTCAACGACCTCGTGATGAAACACGGGGGCTACTTTACTGGCATCTCAAGTGAAGAAGTCATTGTCAACGACGCCTTTGCTCGTGCGCACAGCCTTGAACCTGGTGACACCATTCATCTCTTGCTCAACGATCGTCGTCAAGCGTTCCAGATCGTCGGCACCGCAATCAGTAGTGAGTTTGTGTATCTCCTCGGACCTGGTGCCATTGTACCCGACCCTGCTCACTTTGGTGTCTTCTACCTTCCACGCGAATCGATGGAGGCAGCTTTTGGGTTCGAAGGCGCCTGCAACCAACTCTTGGGGAAACTCAACGCTGTTTCCTCAGAGACTGTAGTGGATACGGTCCTTGAACGGACAGAAGCAATACTCGATGACTACGGCGTTGGCACCACCATTCCGTTGCGCGATCAACTTTCAAATCGGTTCTTGAGTGATGAAATTGAAGGGCTCGGTACATTCGCATTTGTGATGCCGATGATTTTTCTTGGTGTTGCATCACTCGTCCTGGCAATTCTGATGGGTCGACTCGCCGAGCAGCAGCGGACAACGATCGGTACACTAAAGGCGATTGGTTACTCAAACCTCCAACTCACACTCCACTTCCTGAAGTTTGGAATCGCGGTGGGGTTGTTGGGTGGAGCGATTGGGGACTTACTCGGCTACCTGATGGGGGGTGGTCTAACGAACCTCTACCGGTCGTTTTTCGAACTCCCCTCGCTGACCAACCGAGTCTTTCCGGAAGTCTTTGCGATTGGCTTGGTGATTAGCCTGCTCTGTGCGACGCTCGGTGCAGCTCAAGGGGTTCGGGGAGTACTCCGACTTGAGCCTGCGGAAGCGATGCGACCGAAGCCACCGTCCAGTGGCAAGGCGACCTGGCCCGAGCGAATCGGCTGGCTCTGGAGCTTGCTCGATACCAACTGGAGGATGGTGATCCGAAACATCCTCCGTAATCCTGGACGAAATCTGATCGGGCTCATCTCGATGGCGCTCGCCGCCTCATTGCTGACGATGGGTTTCATGAGCCGGAGTGCGATCGAGGTCGGTATCGACGTTCAATTCAATCAGATCCAGCGAAGCGATCTGGAACTCACCCTCCGTGACACCAAGGGGCGTGATGCCCTGATCGAAGCTGCAGGACTTCCCGGTGTTGATCATGCCGAAGCCGTTTTTACCGTCGCTTGTCGGTTTCAAAACGGCCCGATCGAAAAACGAGGCGCTATCGTTGGGATCGGATCCAATGCTCGACTAACGAGACCGCAGGATACCAAGCAGCACCCCATTGAACTCCCCGACGTTGGGATTGCGCTCGGCAAAGGAATGGCAGAACACCTCGGCGCCAAACGTGGAGACCTGGTAATCATCGAACCGATCGAGGGACATCGGGAGCCCCGGACTGTTCCCGTCACCGCGATCGTCGACAGCTTCATCGGCCTCTCTTCCTATGCAGAGATCGACTACTTGAGCAAGCTGATGGATGAATCGTTCGCAGTCAATGGTCTCCAACTGGAAGTAAACCCGGACCCTGAACTCCGACGTCGACTTCTGGTTGCCCTGAAAGCGCGGCCGGCGATCCAGGCAGCCTCAATACGTGAAGAAATCATCGAGCACATTACCACGACGTTTCTTGATTCCAATAGAGCGACTACCACAATCATGGTTTTCTTCGCGGGTACTATTTTCTTTGGGACAACACTGAATGCTTCACTTGTGGGTCTCGCGGAGCGTCGCCGTGAAGTCGCTACGCTACTCGTCCTCGGCTTCGAGCGTGGGGAAGTCAGTCGGCTCTTCCTCTCCGAATCACTCCTGATCAACAGCATCGGGACACTCCTTGGACTCCGACTCGGCCAGTGGATGTTCCAAGCACTGATTGAATCGTATCAGACCGATGTCTTCCGGATTCCAGTGGTAGATCCTGGATCGGCATTTGGCTGGACCATCCTCGTTGGGCTTACCTTCTGCCTCGGGGCTCATGGCGTTGTCGCCCGAGCGATCCGCCGACTCGACCTCCAAGAAAGCATGCGGATTCGGGAATGATCATACGATCACTTAACCCTAACAAAATCAAGTTTATTGAGAGTTGATCATGAATATACGAACTGTCACTCTTATTGGCACTCTTGGTCTTCTTGGTATTATTGGTCTCGTTTTTCGCCTTGGGCCATGGCGAACTGGTCCGGCCGTCGAAGTAGTCCCGGTCGAGATCGGCTCGATCCGTGCGTATCTCGAAGAGCAGGGGAAAACGAGGCTCTCGAGAACTCACCTCATCTCGATGCCCTACGAAGGCCGCATCCTGGCGATCGACTTGGAGGAAGGAGATCCAGTCAAGGCGGGAATGGTCGTCGCACAGGTTGCCCCAACCGATCTTGAGCACCGACTGGAAGAAGCAACTGCAGCTGTAGCACGATTGGACGCCGCACTCGAAGAACAGCGCAACCATGCGGTCGAAGAGTCTGTCATCGAACAAGTTGAAGAATATCTTCACGCGATTGCAAGCACAGTGGCCGCGGCTGAACAGCAGGTAAAAGCAGGGCAAGCGCAACTCGATTTTGCCAACGGGATCCTGCAACGACGTCAGGCGCTCGCCCGTCGTGAGGTGGCAACCACGGAAGATCTTGATCGAGCCACCTCAGATCAGACCCGCGCCGCAGCCTCCTATCAGCAAGATGTGCTGCAATCGAGTTCGATCAAGTCGATGCAGGCGGCAGTCTCAATGACGCCAATGATTGTCCGGCAGTACATCGACCGAAAAGCACAACATGCCATGGTAATGGAGGCAGAACGTCGCGAGGCGCAGGCCAGGCTTGATCGGATCAAACTCGAAATCAAGCGCGGGACGATGACCAGTCCTGTCGATGGAGTGGTACTTCGTCGGGAGATCGCCAGCGAGCAGCTTCTGGGCCCGGGTGCGCTTCTTCTCGAAATTGGTGACCTCGCTACACTCGAAATCGAGGCCGATGTTTTATCCGAAGACGCCGTTCAGATTGAGTCGGCGACACCGGTCGAAGTCTTCGGCCCTGCGATTGGACAGGTTCCTGTTCCTGGAAGAGTGCGTCGGGTACAGCCAGCGGGCTTCACCAAGGTCAGTTCCCTGGGAGTCGAGCAGCAGCGTGTTCGGGTGATCGTAGAAATCGACTCGGACCATAGTGAAGCACTTCGGCGCGAACGCGGGCTTAGCGTCGGTTACCGTGTTCGGGTCAGAATTCTCACCGATGAAGCGGAGGATGCATTGATCGTTCCCCGTCCCTCACTGTTCCGAGATCCGGAGGGCAACTGGCAGCTCTGTGTTGTCCGGGATGGTTTTGTCCGCCAGTTAAGTGTCGAAGTTGGGCTGATGAACGATCGCCGTGCGCAGATTATTGAAGGAATCGAGAGAGATGATCTCGTCATACCGGCACCTGGCGACGATCTTCATGACGGGGATCGCGTCCATGCAATCCTACCGGGATCCGATAGCTCAGAGACACCGCGGAGTCGAGCAACTCAACCTGAGAGTT
>CAZEAN010000089.1:0-24103 GCA_964510225.1 uncultured Isosphaeraceae bacterium | reverse complement strand
CGAGTGCTCGTCCTTCAGAGGAATCATAAGGACGACCAGACGCCATGATCAAAGCACCGAGATTGGCATAGCCCAGACCAAGCGGGCGGAAAGCATGACTGTTAGCCGTAATCTTGGCAGTCGGATAGCTCACATGATCGACCAAGATCTCTTGAGCGAGTAGAAAGATCCGACAGGCTGCTCGGAAGCGTTCTGCATCAAATTCGCCATTATCACGACGGAACTTCATCAGGTTGATTGAGGACAGGTTGCAAGCACTGTCGTCGATAAACATATACTCGCTACACGGGTTGCTCGAATTGATCGGCGCCGTGTTCGGACAGGTGTGCCACTTCTGAATCGTGTCTTCAAACTGTAGCCCTGGATCACCGCAGGCCCACGTACCTTCAGCGATCTTGTCCAGTAGAGCACCCGCCTTGTAAGTCTCAAGAGGGCGACCCGTGGTAACACTCCGAGTGATCCAATCTTCCTCATTAAGTGCCGCGCGGAGAAACGCGTCGCTGGCACGGACGGAGAGATTGGCATTCTGGAAGAGGACGGAACTATACGCCTCGCCGTTGAAATTGGCGTCGTACCCCTGCTGAATTAGCGCCCGAGCCTTCTGTTCTTCTCGCGTTTTTGCCTCAATGAACTCAAGGATGTCGGGATGCCAGCACTTAAGCGTTTGCATCTTGGCAGCACGTCGGGTTTTACCGCCACTCTTCACCACACTCGCAATGGCGTCATAGACCCGCATAAAGCTTACCGGACCGCTCGGTTTGCCACCCCCCGACAGTTTTTCGTAGCTCGACCGTAGCGTGGAGAGGTCAGTTCCGGTCCCAGAGCCGTACTTGAAGAGCATCGCCTCGGATCGGGCGAGTTCCATAATGCTCTCCATGTCGTCGTTGACGGATTGAATGAAACACGCCGATCCCTGCGGATATTTGTAGGCGTCATCTACCTTGACAATCGTCGCAGTCTGTTCGTCCCAGCGATAGTTATTTGCAGGGCCTCGAACTCCTCGCTGATGATAGAGCCCGACATTGAACCAGACCGGCGAATTGAATGCCCCGCACTGATTAACCGTGAGCCACGTTAATTCGTCATAGAAGCATTCCGCGTCTTGATCGCTGGCAAAGTAACCATCCGCTTTACCCCAATCGGCAATTGTCCGAGTCACCCGATGAATCAACTCTCGGACGCTCGATTCCCGCTCGTCGGTATTGATCTCACCATAAAAATACTTACTGACGACGACATTAGTCGCCAATTGACTCCAGTTTTCTGGAATCTCCGCGTCATTTTGTTCAAAGAGGACGCGACCCTGGTCATCCTTGATCGCCGCAGTCCTACGCGACCAGCTAACCTCATCAAAGGGACTCAGACCGTCGGTGCTAAAAACCCGATCAATCTGAAGTCCTTTTGAACTTTGAGCTTGCGATGAAGAGTGGGATTGAATAATCACGTCGTCCTGTCGCTCGACCGTTGCCATCGCCGGACTCCGATACCGTTCAATTGTCTACTCGATGTTCTGCCATATCGCTCGTCTCTGGTCAAGGAAAATCTGACCAAAAGAACACTGGTGTACTGATGACAATACAAAAGTGTGGAGTGTTAAGAGACTCAAGAACACGAGCGGGCTTAACTCAGCAAGAGCTTTGAAAGCTCCGCCGAAAGTGGAATGTATCGCGCGAGTGGGCAAAGGCGAGCAACCAATTTAACTTCGGTGCAGCCCATCTACTAGATAGTCTGATTGTAGCATTCTGCACGGTCAGAGAAGTTAGAAAACGGGGCCGTTCAAGCTGTTTCAATTGCCGTAATCTCAACTCTGGTGTACGGCTGACGATGCCCACGTTTGCGACGATATCCTTTACGGCGCTTGAACTTCTGAATAATGATCTTCTTGCCGCGGAACTGCTTAACGATCTTTGCCTTGACGACCACGCCATCTACAAGCGGTGTCCCAATCAAAGCGTCATTGTCGGTTCCGCTAACCAGGAGGATCTTCTCGAAGGTGAGTTCGTCGCCGTCCTCGCCATCACGACGATCGAGGGTGACTTGATCTCCTTCGTGAACTCGATACTGTCGACTGCCGTCTTCAAAGATCGCGTACATGGTCTCTGTGTTTTTCGTTCAATGGACCATCAACAAACGACGACCGACACAGCCAACTTCTGTTCCGAAGTGAAGTTGGCTAAGTCGTCTTCGAGTCGTTCCGTTGATGATTCGGACTAGCTTACCGGTAGCCGGGATCGGGCAACGCCCCGATTCTTGCGTCCGGATTCCCAGGTAAGATCAAGCTAGCGTACCGTCAGGCTCCACCCATCGTGAAGCCCTGTTCGAAATCGTTCGCGGTTTACTGTTTTCGGTCCGACCGTTTCGATGCCAATTCTCCCCTAGCGTCGGCGACGCGAAGAGCCGGTGCTGTTGGGCGATCGAGGGGCAGCAGGGATCGGAATCTCGCCCCCGTTGGCATCGAGCGCGATCAGATCGAAATGTTCCCGACCGGCGCCGGGAATCGGATCGACCGAGATGGTGAGATCGCCCCGAGATTCCAGATCGATCAATTCGGCACGCTTCCGATTTGAGAGATAAGTTGCAACCTCGGGATTCAGCTCAACCCGGATCTGTTGCGCTCCATTGAGGTGAATCGTCATTTGCAGTGCTCGCATGGCATCGATGGCCATACTCTCGATCGTCTTCACCAGCCCGATTCCGTTGCACTCAGGGCATTCTTCATAGACGGAACGCTTCAGGCTTGGCCTGATCCGCTGTCGAGTCATTTCGATAATCCCGAATTGACTCATCCGGAGGATCTTGGTCCGCGCCCGGTCTCGTTTCACGGCTTCACGGAGGGCACGTTCGACCCCTCGGCGGTGCTTTTCTTCGCGCATGTCAATGAAATCGTTGGCGATCACACCGCCGAGATCGCGGAGTCGGAGTTGCCGAGCAATCTCCTTCGCCGCGCGGAGATTCATCTCATACGCCGTCTTTTCGGCGTCATCTTCGACTCGGAAGTTCCCGCTGTTGACGTCGATCGCGACCAGGGCCTCAGTCTGATCGATTACCACCGACCCTCCTTCAGGCAAGGGGACCTGGCGCCGCTGGATCTTGTCGATCTCCTCTTCAAGACCATAGCGGTGGAAGAGCGGGACCTTCTCTTCGTAAAGCTTGATCCGGTCGACGAATCGAGGCATCACGACCTTAAGAAACTCTTGGGCACGCTCAAACGCCGAAGGTTCATCGATCCAGATGGTGTCGATCTCAGAATTGAAGATGTCACGGATCGTCCGGATGATCATATCCGACTCTTGGTAGATCGGAGCCGGAGTCCGAGCTTTCTTGATCCGTTTCAGGATCACTTTCCAGAGCCGGAGGAGGTAGGCGAGGTCGCGGGCGAGTTCACGCTTGGTCCGATCGACACCGGCGGTCCGGACAATAAAGCCGAGTCCCTTCGGTGGATCGAGTTCATGCATGATCTGCCGGAGCTTTCGTCGCTGGCCTTCATCCGAAATCTTCCTCGAAACCCCAACGCGGTTCAGGCCAGGCATCAAGACGAGATAGCGGCCTGGAATGCTGATGTAGGTCGAGAGAGTCGGTCCTTTCGAGCCGATCGACTCTTTAATGACTTGGACCAGGACTTCGTCACCCCGCTTGAAAACCTCTTGGATCGGAGGCTTCACCGAACCTCGACGACCCCCCTTCCCTCCGGAAGACCGAGAGTCGGACGCATCAGCGCGACGGCTGCCGCCCCGTGATGATCCTCCTGAGGAAACAGCGCGACCTCGATAGCCGACTTCGTGCTCGAGTTCACGGATCTCCTCGATCTCTCGAGCGATCTCTTCTAAAAGTTCAGGGTCGATGTCGCGGTTCGAAGTCTGAGGGGAAGGTTCGTCATCAAGATCATCGGCATCACTGTCGACCGAATCATCAAAGTCATAGTCATCCGAGAGTGATCCGTCATCGATCAGAGTGGGCTCGGATCGCGATCGATCGTCATCGTCATCCCCGAAGGAATCATCGTCCTCCTCTCCGGAGTAGTCACGGTCGAAGTTGGTCTGATCGAGATCAAGATCGTTGGACGAAGAGTCAGCGTACCTGGAACTCCTACCACTCCGTCGCCGCCGCCGCCGCTTTGGTGAGGTGTCGTCGTTTGAATCGTCATCGTTGTCGTGGGAACGATCATCAACCTCAGGGAGCCCGACAACATCGTCTTCCGATTCCTGTCGGCGACGAGCGCGTTCGGCACGCGGGATGTAGCCTGGCTCACCGGCGCGGTCATGGCGTCGGGGCTTTGACTCATCCCCGAGATTCTTTCCCTCGTCGATTTCGTCGTACTGACGCGACGTCGTTGAACTCGATCGTCGTTTCCGTTCAGTACGGCTGAATTCGTCGGTCGGTCCAAATTCGCGACGCTTTGCTGGGACTCCAGTGTCAGTTGAGTCTCGACGAGACGTGGTCCTGGTATGAGATTCAGGGAAGTCTTCGATACTAGACTCAAGTGAATTTTGCTCGGGTTCCGACCGAGAAACGGATCGGGATCGGCGTTTCCGAGTCGTGGGTTCCGGGACGATCTCCAACTCTCCGACGTCGGAAGACTCCGGTTCCGGTCTCGGTTTAAGCTCCGGCTCTTCATGTTCAAAATCGGGGTCGTTTGAATCAGGACGTCCGCGGTCACGGTCAAGACTCCGCGACCGAGGGCGATCGCGATCGCGTTCGGTCACTCCCTGTCCTGGCTCAAGCCCCCGATTCTTCTCACGGAAAGGTTCACGATCGTCGAGATTCGGTTCTTCCGTCCGAGCCCGGCTGTGTGATGGTCGAGTTGTCTGGTTTGGCGGAAGAAAACGCTCAAAGTCGTCGGGGCCAGGCCACTGGTCGTCGTCCCAGTCCTTTGAATCCGGATTCCCCCGAAGTTTCCCCCCCTTCGATTTCAATTCCGACGAAGAGTCAGTCTCAGCTAACAATCCGAATCCGAACTCGCGACCACGGTCACGGTCCGAGGTGTGATCACGATCGGAACCGACCTTCGCCTCGAAGGGTTCATCATGAGGATCGGAGACCACTTCCGGTCTCCTCGTATCCGACTCCATCTCCGGTTCGGGATCATCACGATCCGTCCGGAACGACTCAAGCGATTCATCCAAGTCATCGGCGAGACCCTCACCGAAACGTCGACGGACTGAGCGGTCCCGTCTTCCCTTTTCGGAGAGATCTGGCCGTTCTCGATCTCGATCTCTGTCCCGGTCCCGGTCCCGATCACGATCTCTGTCTCGGTCGCGATCTCGAATCCTCTCACGACCTCGGTTTCGGGTCCGAGGGAGAGGCATCGTCGAGTCATCTTGGAAATGAGTCTCGGATTCGTCGTCGATTTCAATCAGCCCACGGCCGAAATCATCGATTTCCGAAGGATCATCGCTATCCTCATCATCGAAGTCCCGAACCCGCTCGAGCCGTCGATCCTTCGGCCGCTCTGGTTTGCGGGCCCTTGAGGAAGGGCGAGGTTCGGGACGTTTCCGGCTTGGACTCGACGGCTCGTCAAGCCGACCGGTACCGATCAGGGGGAGTTCCGTGGATGGAGGATCGAGCGGTCCATCGAGCAACTCGTCCCGGATTGCTTCGAGTTCACGGGTCCGACGACTCGGTGCGCTCGATCGAGCCCTTTCTGGTGGGGTCACCGGAGTTGTGGAGTCGCGGAGATCGAGGTCTTTCCGAGGGTCACGTCCTCGATCTCGTGGACCCAGGACGGTCTCATCATCGAGCTGTTCTCGATAGTATCTCGGCTCAACATCAGAGACGTGGAGGAATCCGTTACGGCCCACAGAAAAGTCAACGAAGGACGCTTGGATCGCAGGCTCAATATTGACGATCCGCCCTTTGTAAATGTTTCCGGTAAAGCTCTCTAGGCTAGTCCGGTCAACATAGAGTTCTTCAAGGACACCATCCTCGACAATGGCGATCCGACATTCCTCCGGCTGGAGGACATTGATCAACATCTCTTTCTTCTTACTCATGCGTGATTGGGCTCCGATCGGGGCCGGCCCGTCACGATTTGATCAGCTCGATACCGGAGGTGACGCTCAAGCAAATTCCGAGTCGATCGGAGTGTATCGCAACGCCAAAACGGATTCCGGGTTCTCTAATCGGGTCGATCAGAATCGATCTCGGTAAGTGTAGCGTCCCACCGACCAATGGGTTCATTGGAGGGACTTCGGCTCCCTTTGGGGGTGAAGAATCTGGGTTTTCTTGAAGTTTGGAATCAGAACGGAATCAGCTCATCAGGGATCTTGTTTTGGTTTTGGCCAGGCTCAGACGCTGACACGGACACTTTGCAGTTCTCAATGCAGGACTCTGATTAAGAAACTGCGGTGAGGTGAACATCAGTCCGACCCAACACCACACCGCCTCCGAGTAGATCGTCTAAACCAAGGAGGCTGAGAACCTCTTCTGGACGTGCAGAGCCGCTGGGCTCGACCTTCAATCTGAGCCGAAGCGTAGAATCTGCCGGTTCCACCGAGAGGTCGAGCAGAAACGGCCTCAAGTCGATCTCTACCGAGCGGTCACGCTTCGATCGGATCGTTCGGCAATGGGAACGCGCCATCACCTCCGCAATCGCAGCACGAGTTGGCTCAAGCCGTTCCGTGGGAACGCGAAGCCGGTACTCCACCGAATTTACCTGACCCGGGCGTTGGCTCGGAAGCCGCTCTGCCTCGAAGAATCTTAACCCAGGTGGAGCCACTTCGTTTAGTCGACGAAGGACCTCAACGGTCTCCGTCCGCTCCGCGAGCGAAAGCTCCAGCACTTCTCGGAATCCTTCGATCCCAAGGCCAAGGGCCAACGGGAAAGAGATCTTCGGACGTGGGTTGAAGCCCTGAGTCGAGGCCATCGGGATCGCTGCGCGGCGAAGGAGGCGATCAACACACCGGAGTAAATCGTGGTGGCTGACCAGCCGGAGATCACCGGATTTCTCGAACCGCAAGCGGATCCGCGTGGGGAGTACTTCCATAGTCGCCCGTGAGGCACCTACTCCGTGTGGATGTTAAAAACGTTGGCGCTGGAGATCGATCTCAATTGGAGCGCGTTGAAGAATCACGCTCGATCGTTTCGGTCACTCTATATTGTCCATGGAACGGGCGAATCACTCAAGCGTCGTCCCGGATCATCTTGAACTCTGATCTCGATCGAGCGGGCTAATCTGGCAGAATCCGTTGGTAGGCTTGCTCAAGGAGTGCCAAGACCCGACGTCCCGAGTCTGCCTCCAAGGCCGCTTTGGCAACGTTCCGGGCTTCGTCGAGTCGAGCCGCCCGGATCACACGTTTGACCTCGGGGAGTTGGTGGGGAGGTGTACTGAGATGATGCACTCCGAGACCGATCAAGAGCATCGTATAGAGCGGTTCTCCGGCAATCGAGCCACAGACGGTGACCTCGATTCCTGCGTTTATTGCCGAGCGGACCACGAGATCGATCAATCGGATGACAGCAGGCTCCGCGGGGTTGTAAAGGTCAGCGACCACGCGGTTGGTCCGATCGGCGGCAAGCGTATATTGCGTGAGATCGTTCGTTCCGATCGAAAAAAAGTCGACCTCTTTTGCTAACAGATCGCTTAAGAGCGCTGCTGCAGGAACCTCGATCATCACCCCGACGGGAAGATCGGAACGATGTGGGATTTCTTCGGCCTCAAGTTCACTGGCAACCTCTTGGAGGATTTTCCGAGCCTCTCGGAATTCGGCAAGAGTCGTCACCAAGGGAAACATCAGACGGACCTCACCGAACCGCGCAGCCCTTAGAATTGCCCGGAGTTGACTCCGGAATGGTCCCGGTTCACGGAGTGATCGGCGGATACTCCGGAGTCCGAGGGCTGGATTCGGTTCGGCAACCGACGAGTAGTCCTCCGCTTTGTCTGAACCCAGGTCAAGCGTCCGGATCGTTACTGGACGGCCATCAAGGGCACGGATCACCGAGGCATAAGCCTCGGTTTGCTCTTCTTCGGTCGGTGGTTCGGAGCGAGTGAGATAGAGGAATTCAGTCCGGAAGAGACCGACTCCATCGGCGCCCCGGTTTCTGCAGGCCTTTACCTCGTCGGGAAACTCAATGTTTCCGAAGAGACCGATCCGGACACCGTCACTCGTTTCCGAGGAGAGGTTGGCGAATTGGCCAAGCTCTTCAAATCGTTCTGCGGTGTCGACCGCGAGTTGTCGATACTGCTCGAGGGTCGGAGGATCGGGGTCAAGGACCACGGTGCCGGAATAACCATCAATGATCGCAGTCCGAGCCGCCCGCGCGTGACTCAAAAAGCGTCCGACACCGACGACCGCAGGAATCTCTAAAGCTGCGGCAACGATCGCCGTATGACTTGTCTGACCGCCAAACTCGGTGGCGAAGCCGATGACGCGGTTAGGATCAAGTGCAGCGGCATCGCCCGGCGAAATGTCCTCGGCGAGGAGGATCGTCGGTTCGACTGAATCGCCCGGAGGCGAGGGAGGTGGCTGCGGTTGACCCATCAGCTGATCCAAAATCCGTCGGAGGATGTCTCGGACGTCAGCGGCGCGATCAGCAAGATGGTTGATCCCAAGTTGTTCTAATTGCCGGGCGTAGCCATCAAGGACATTGAAGACGGCATGCTCCGCACTCACGAGATCATCCCTGATCAGGTTACTTGCTTCGCGGAGGAGCGTCGGGTCCGCGATCATCCGGACGTGAGCAGAGAGGATGTCGGCATAATGCTGGCCGAGCCGATCACCAATATCGTTGGCCGCTGCCTCGACCTCATCGCGAGCGTCGGCGATTGCCTTCCGAAGGCGTTGATCCTCGGACTCAATCGACTTTCGGGGAATTGCTCGGGTCGTGAACCTTGGTGCCCTAGATTCGAGGACCAAAGCCGGGCCGATCGCCACACCGGGGCTGACGGCAATGCCCTGGAAGATTTGCATCAGGCCTGACTTCTACGACGACGAATGGGTCGATTCCATCGGATTCGATCTAGCACCCAGATCATTGTTTTGTCTCGTCGCCCCCAATGCGGTAGGGCTTGCTGCTTCGGAGAACGTTGATGCTGGGAGATTAAGACATCGGATCGTTAATCGAGTCCGTTGGAGGTGGAAAATGACCAATTGTCGAGTTAGAGGATTGATTGTCCACATACGTCTGTTTGGATTCACCAAATCCTTGATTGACCAAGTCAGCCAACGCATCGAGCGCAGGTCCAGCGTCAGGACCAACCGCCTCGAGCTCTAGAATCGTTCCACATTCCGCAGCCATGGTCATGAGATCGAGAATACTCTTACCGTTGAATTCGCGATCTTCGAATCGGATTCGGATTTCGGAGTCGAACTGCCCGGCTGTTTGCACAAACTTGCCGGCGGGCCTCAAGTGAAGCCCGTACTCGTTTTGTATCTGAACCTGCTTCCGTCGAATCAACGGATCCGGATTCATCGAAGAGGTGCTCGGGTAGGGAAGACCTTGCTTGAGGGAGGTCGCTTCAAGTTGGTTCTTTTGGAGTTCCGAGGGCATCATTGAACCCTCCTGCCAGAGATTGCGGCAATTGTATTGTCGAGTCCTTCGTCCGAATCAAGCGAATGTCCAAGCAGCACGTCAATCCACCGATTAGGCTCCTGCACCCTGATCAGCCTCATCGAGAACATCAAAAACTTGTTCCCGAGTTGTTGCTTGGCGGAGGAACCGAACAAACTGGTCATCTTTAAGATGCCGTGAAATGTTCTCCAAGGCTCGGAGGTGATCTCCTGGTTGGTTTGGTGGTGAAATCAGCAAGAAGAGGATATCGACCGGGGCACCATCGAGCGCTGCAAATTCAACACCACGACGGCTCAAAGCAACGGTCCCGACAAGCCGGTTGACCCGTTCCACCGTTTCGTGCCTTGTGTGAGGGACAGCGACTCCTTGACCAATTCCGGTGGAGCCAAGTTCTTCTCGCTTTAATATGGCACGCGTCACACTCTCGAGATCTGCCTCGGGGAGTTGCCCCGCATGGTGGAGTGCAGCGACGATCTCGCGGATCGCCTCTTCCTTGGTTGTTGCCTGTAAGTCGACGATGATCGACTCCGGCACAACGAAGTCTGAAAGCTTCATGAGGTCAATTCCCGGGCTCGGCCACCAAACGCCGAAAAATCCTGAGTTGCCGAACCGCCTGACACAAGTCTAAAACCTGGAACATGGGGTGAGGACTAATCGTCCCCCTCTGTGGAATCCTGATCGGGAGGTTCAGGAAGGTCCGGTGCTGTCCGTGACGTCCCACCCTGGGGCAGGTCACCGGTGTGTTTCTGGATCTTTTGTTTGTAACGACGCAACTGCTCTTCAACTTTGTGAAGAGCCATTTCAGCAGCGATCTCAGCGGTCGGTCCCTCGTGACGACCAACAAAGTCGTGCTTGTGCTCCGCTGAGACTAGAACTTCTGCAAACCAATTGTTCTTCTGATGATCAACCGCAATCTCAATCCCCATCAGCCGACCAAAATACCTCAGGAGCTTCTCGGCCTTTTGCTCAATATGCTCCTGTTGTGCAGGTTCGAGGTGACCGTGACGGGCTGAGATCTCGATGTTCAACCAACCAACTCCCCAAAATTGACTCTCCACGATTTAAAATCGACGAACAACCAAGCATAGGCAGTCATATTGGTGATGGTCAAGAGGTGACGCAGCTCATGAAGTTCGTGGTCGATCTCGATCAACCTCTGAGCCTTGATCCCTTGAGAGAGAATGGTTTAGATCAAACCGATCACAACACGATCACAACAATCGAGTCGATCTGACTGATCTCCTCAAACTCGTGTTCATTAATCCTTAACGAGTCCAATAATGGCAACCGACACCACGGTCCTGAACGAACAGGCAGAACTTGAGGAGCCGCCAGAAGTAATCCTCGACGAGGCCGAAGATACACCGTTGGTCAAACTTGGGGCTCGAGTCATTGAGGTCACGGCAGAGGTCGGCGACGTTGCACTGTTCTCAGTGAAAACCCTCCTCTGGTTGTTCCGAAAGCGGCTCAAGTGGTCGTTGATGGTCCCAAACCTGTATTCGATCGGCGTCCGGAGCATGCCGGTCGTTGCCATCACGGGGTTATTTATCGGGATGGTCTTGGCGGTTCAGGTTTACCGCCACTTCGCGGCGATCGGAATGGAGACTCGGCTCGGATCGATTATCAACATTTCTCTCGTGAAGGAACTGGGACCGGTTCTCGCGGCGACGATGCTCGCCGGCCGGGTTGGATCGTCCATGGCCGCCGAAATCGGGACGATGCGTGTGACTGAACAGATTGATGCCCTCGCGGCTTTGGGAGCCCATCCGATCGCTTATCTCGCAGTCCCGCGATTGGTCGCCTGTATTCTGCTGATCCCGTTGCTGACCCTCATGGCCGATTTCACGGGAATCCTCGGCGGCGCCGTGGTCAGTACCCAGCTCTTAGGGATTGACTCGTATCACTATTGGAATCATTCAAGGACGTTCATCAGTGGGATTGATGTAATCGCAGGAGTCCTCAAAAGTCTTTTCTTTGGCGCTGCGATTACGTTGATTAGTTGTCACCGAGGTTTCAATTGTACCGCTGGTGCGGAAGGAGTCGGGAAGGCAGCGACCGAGGCGTTTGTCACTTCATTCATCGCAATCCTCTTCCTCGACTTCTGTCTCGGGATTCTCTGGAACCAAACTGCAGCCGTCTTATGGCCGACAGCCAAGACGATCCTGTAGCTCTCCGCTCTGGATCAATCGAACCGAATTCCTCTCTCTCCTTCTGCAGTGCAGAGGCATAGACCCATGACAACCGGAGCCAGCGCCGAGTCGACGAACGGCACGAATCAAGGCCAGCTATCACCGATTATCGAGGTTGATTCAGTCTCGATGCGGTTTGGTCGCCAGCAGGTACTCCGGGAGATTACACTCGATATTCCACCTGGACAGACGCTCTGTATTATTGGTGAAAGTGGTTGTGGCAAGACCGTCCTTTTGAAGCTCGTCATCGGACTTCTCTACCCGACCGAAGGAAGAATCCGCTTTGATGGTCACGATCTCCGGAAGCTCGACTCGTTTGAGCTGAACAAGGTCAGGCTACGATTTGGGTTCCTCTTTCAAATGGCCGCCTTATTCGACAGCCTCTCTGTGTTCGACAATGTGGCATTCGGCCCACGCGAACATCATCTCTATGACCCCGAAACACTGTACTCGATCGTGCTTGAGCGGCTCCGCGAGGTTGGCTTGCCTGAGGGAATTGAGCGTAAAAAGCCTGCAGAACTCTCTGGTGGGCAACGCAAGCGAGTTGGTCTCGCCCGAGCACTTGCTCTCGATCCCGAAGTGATGCTCTATGATGAACCGACGACGGGCCTTGATCCGATTATGAGCGATGTGATCAACGAATTGATTTTGCGGACTCAACAGACAAAGCGGGCAACGGGAATCGTGGTGACTCACGATCTGAAAACGGTCACGAAAGTTGCTGATCGGGTTGTGATGCTCTACCCCCTCTCCCGACTCGCTCCAGACGAACCTCAGATCCTCTACGATGGTCCACCCGTTGGTCTCGATGACCATCCCGATCCTCGGGTCCGGCAATTCGTCAGAGGCGAAGCCGGCGAGCGTCTCGGCAACGTTTTTACAACCTAAGTCACGCCGAAGGCCCCTGGTCTCGGTTGGTTGATCCCGGGTGACTTGGCACCTATCTGGCTAACGCAGGGTACGATGGTACCAGCAAGAGTCGAGATCAAACTCAGGGTCCCAATTCCACAGCCGGCCAGGGGGAGCAGACAATGGACGATCGCGTGATGCAATTCCGGATCGGGATGTTCGTGATCGTAGCGGGTCTTGTCTTGACGATGATGGTGGTCTGGTTCGAGGCACCGACCCTCATCAGGCAGCAATCCTACATCACCGTTCTCTTTCCCGAAGCTCCGGGTGTCGACCGAGGGATTCCGGTCCGAAAGAGTGGTGTCCGAGTTGGAGAGGTCCACAGCTTTGCCTTCACGCCTCCCGAGCTTCCCGAAGGAGTTCTTGTAACCTTAGCGATTGAGCCCCAATACAGCCTTCGGATCGGGACCATTCCTCGACTCGGTCGTGCCTTGATCGGCGATGTCTCGATCGATCTCATTGGTGGATCGGGGACAGACTTGATGACGACCTACCTCAGCCCGGGTGAAGCAGCGAATCCAGATCATTGGGTTGAGGGACGGGTCGCGGCAGACCCCCTCCTCTTGCTCAACAATGCCTCTCCACTTATTGAACGTGCGGACACTACACTTGAGGCAATCGAGGCCGCAGCCGAGGGACTCAGCAGCGTTGCTGGCGAGTCCGGAACGCTGGACGAATTCCTCGAGACTTGGAAAAAAACGGGGGAGCAGATCGACGAGACGGCGGGTGAGTTACAACGGATCGTCACTGAAAACGAGGAAGAAATCGAACTCGCACTGACCAGTATCCGTCGGGTCACGAGCAAGATGGATCTGATCCTCGACGAAGCATCGCAGGAACAGCTTCAGGAACTCTTCGACAACACGACCTCAGCAACCCGTCGGCTTGACAATGTCCTCGCGAACCTTGAACCCTTGGCCGAGGATCTCAACGCTAGTCCCAATGAAATGCCTCGATCGAATCTCGGACAGTCACTAATGCGAGCGAATCGGATCGCATTCGAGATCAGTGCGTTAACCTCCACCCTGGTTGATCGGCAAGGGCAATTAAACCGCGAAGGAACCCTGCAACGGCTAGTGACCGATCCGCAACTCTTCGATGACCTGGTACGGCTCGCAGCATCAGCCGATCAGACGGTCGGAGAAGCCTATCTTGCACTCCGGTACCTCACCGAGTTCGCCAAGAAAATCTCCAGGAATCCTTCATTGATCGGAGAAGGTGTACTCAATCCCCGCTGAGTCGCTTTCAACTGCCTTCGCTCTGAGCCGATTATTCTGCGATCAAGAACCGACCCAACGCTCCAGGGCATCGAAAGCTTGTTCCAGCGTCTCTTGGCTTGCCGCAAACGAGAGTCGGGCATACCCCTCCGCGCCGAAGGCAGAACCAGGGACCAGAGCGACGTGGGCTTCCTTCAAGGCGAACCGGCAGAACGTTCCTGAGTCCTGAATCTCTACACCACCGATGGATCGTCCCAAGTACTCGCTGATGTTCAAAAATGCGTAAAACGCCCCACCCGGTGAGAGCGATGAAAGGCCAGGGAACCGAGAGACGCGATCAAGGACGAACGCCCGCCGTTTCGCGAAGACGGTCCGCATCTGCTCGACTGAGTCCGATGGCCCCGTAACCGCTTCGAGGGCTGCCCACTGACTAATCGAGGATGTATTGCCGGTTTCCTGGCTCTGCAAACTCGACATAAACTTTGAAACGGGTGCCGGGGCAACCGCCCAACCGATCCGCCAGCCCGTCATTGCATACGACTTGCTGACGCCCGAGATCGTCACTGTACGGTCTGCCAAGTCTGGGCGCAATCCAGCAAAACAGCGTGTTGAATGCCCCTCGTAAACGAGGTCTTCGTAGATTTCATCCGAAATGACTCCGAGATCGGTTTCGAGGATCGCCTCCGCAAGTGCTTCCAACGCCGACGGACTATACACAGAGCCGGTTGGATTCGACGGGCTATTCAGCATGAAGAGCTTGGACTTCGGTGTCACCGCTGCTCTTAATTGGTCGGGCGAGAGGAGAAATGACTGGTCCTCTGTTGTGGGTACAATCACGGGCTGTGCGCCTGTGAGGATCACCAAGTCGCGATAACTAACCCAATACGGTGCTGGAATAATAACCTCATCGCCAGGACCGCAGAGGGCCATGATCGCGTTGTGAAGCGACTGCTTGGCACCTCCGGACACAACAACCTGATGAGGTTCTGTAGGGAGGTTCTTGTCTCTTGAGTAGCGTTCCGCGAGTGCCGCACGGAGTTCAGGGATCCCAGCGGCGGGAGTGTAGTGCGTCTTCCCTTCTTGAATCGCTCGTTTCGCTGCCTCACCAATATGTGCCGGAGTATCAAAGTCGGGCTCGCCGAGGGCGAGGTCGAATACTTGAACCCCCGAGTTACGGAGTGCCCTCGCCTCTGCTGCCATCGCCATAGTCGCGGAGGGTGCAATCTGGTTCGATCGTGCTGCGAGGCGAAGGGTCATCGGTGAGGAACTCCAGGAATCCGTGGATTAGCGAGCGAAGGGAAACAAGCGGGGTCATTCTCGTCTTAGGAACTTCAAGCAGACCGGTGCCGGTACCTCAACGTTCGTCCCGGTTGGTTCCAAAGATCCGTCCTCCGGATCAATCGTAAAGACGACGATATTGTCCGTGTTCTGGTTCGCTGCGAGGAGGAATTTTCCACCAGGAGCGATCCCAAAATTCCTCGGGGTTTCGCCTTGAGTGGAAGAGTGGCCCATCGCGGTCAGTGAGCCGTCATCAGGATCGATCGCAAAGATTGCGATGCTATCGTGTCCTCGGTTCGAACCGTAAAGGAAATTCCCCGACGGATGAACGTGAATATCAGCCGTCGTGTTCGATCCCTCGAAGTTATCCGGGAGTGTGCTGATCGTCTGGAACGGGACCAACGCGCCCGATTCTGAATCGTATCGGAAGGCGGTGACGGTTGATTGGAGTTCGTTGATGACGTAGGCAAGACGCCCGTTGGGATGGAAGTCGAAGTGTCGAGGGCCGGCACCAGGCTCAACCTCTGCAAAGGGAGGGTCGTTTGTTTCGAGAGTCCCCGACTCCGGATCAAATCGATAGATCAAAACTTTGTCGATACCAAGATCGGCCGCCATTGCGAACTGACCGGTCGGATCGAGGTTGATCGAATGGGCATGAGGACGTTCTTGTCGATCCGGGTTCGGACCGGAGCCTTCGTGCTGCTTAATGTCGCTCGACGGCTTCAATGTCCCGTCAGGGTTGATCGGGAAAACCGAAACATTGCCACCGCCGTAGTTGGCTACCAAGACGTTCTGGCCTTCGGCATCGACAATCAGATGGCACGGTGCCCCCCCTTCACTCGCCTCCTGATTCAACAGGGTCAAGTCACCCGTCGAGCGATTGATCGCAAATGCCGAGACCGCACCCGAGGGTCGTCCTTCATAGCGGCCGATCTCATTGGCGGCATAGAGGAAACGCTCGCTGGGATCGATCGCAAGGAATGAGGGATTATCGAGCTTGGCGACCAGACGTTTCTCAGAAAGAGAACCGCCCACCGGATCCATCTCTAGGAGATAAACACCTTCACTCGCTCCTCGAGTATAGGTTCCGACGTAGAGCAGCACTGATCCCTCCTCCGGAACCGGCTCCGTTGTCGACAGCGAGTTCGGAGCCACTCCGGCGTTCCCGACCATGGCGCAGAGGAATCCGAGAACCGTGACCATCGCAGCCTCCCTTGTGTTGAGCTTGACACGACCGAGTCTCGGAGAATGATTCCGCGACTCTGACAAGTCAAGAGCTTACAACGAAGAAGACCGCGCTGTCACCTCAGGCGACGGCGGAATCGACCTTGGAAGAATCGGTGGGATCATCATCGATCGCCGTTTCGGGATCCCAAAAGAAATAGTCGATGCTGTTGGCAGGGTTCTGATAAACACGCTCTTGGATCAGATCTAAAGCTCGCTGAACCCATTGCTGCGCGGCCTGAGGGTCCTTGGCGTGGCTCGGCGGGACCTCATAAGCAGGAGCAAATTCAAGTCGATAGGTGCCTTCTGGCGTCATTGCACAGAAGCCAGGGACAACGGGAGCACCCGTGAGCCCTGCAAGGGTCACCCAAGTCGACGAGAACCGATAAGTTCGACCGAGGAAGAGCCCTGTTGCCGTCATCGGGCCACTCCATCGGACGTCTGCAGCGACGCTCACAGTGATTCCGGCTCTCAAAACCCGTGCTGCTCGGAGGATCGCGCCGGCCGCTTCCGTTGGGTTCGTCTTTCTCGAGATAAAGAGCTTTGATTGACCGAGCGGGCCGTCAATCGCGAATTGCTGGGCGAGTAGTCGTGAAACATGTCTCGGCCGTTCTGCGAACATCCGCCAGGGATAGCCTTGCCGGATCATCCAACAGGCCATCAGAAGGTAGGCACCAAAGTGGTTCCCCAGGAGAACCACGCCTCGCCCCTTCTGATACGCTTCATCAAGCGATTCACGTCCCTTGACTTCAAAGAGTTCTTCCAGTCGAGATGCCGACAATCCCTCTATTAAGAGATCACGCGCACGGGAACGGATCTGGTTCGCAGCCAGATCAGGTCCCAAGAGTTCGGGATTGACAGCGTCGCTGAAAAAATCGCGATGCTCACCGATTGCCGTTTGAACTTCCTCTCGGATCGAACGCCGTGTCTGGTATTCAAGTCGTCCGAATCCCCCGACGACTTTGAGGGCAGTCCGTGGAGGGAGTAATCGGAGGAACGGCAGGCTGGCGCGGAGGAACCCTTTCCGGAGGTTAACACCTCGGCGTCGCATGAAATGCCTCCTTGATCGAGCCGGTCCCCGATTCGGAAACGAGAGACCTCAAGTCGTCTGCAATCGACTTCGGTTAGGCCGCCTGAACACTTCGGCGGGCAGCAACATAATCGGTCAATTCACCGAGCGTCTTGATCTCCGGAAGATCATCCTCTGCGACCGCAACATCATAGCGATCCTGGATCTCCAAGTAGACGCTGACGAGGTCGAGTGAATCGACCCCGAGATCATCAACCATCCTGGTCTCGGGCGTCATCGGGACTTGATCATCGAGCTTCGCGATTGAGCGGACCAAGGTGCCGAGTTCGTTGAATAGTGCGCGATCCGTCATCCTGAGGACCTCCCGAAAACAAGGGCGTTATTCGTGCCCCCGAAGCCGAACGATGCAGAAACAACCAGATTGAGCCGAGCATCTCTCGGTTCATTGGGTACATAATCCAGATCGAGTTCAGGATCGGCCTGGTAGTTGAGAGTCGGCGGAATCGTCTGCGTCTGGAGCGATCGGACCGCGACTGCCGCTTCGATCGCCGACGCCGCGCCCAGTGAATGACCGATCGCTCCTTTGATGGAACTGATCGGCATCGAACGGGCGTGATCACCGAAGACGCTCTTGATTGCTTCTGTCTCCACACGATCGTTAATCGGCGTGCTGGTACCATGAGCATTATAGTAATCGACTTGCTCGGGATGGATTCCAGCGCGATTCAAGGCAGTCGAAAGACAGAGAGCGACCCGTTCTGGGTGCGGTTTGGCGAGATGATAACCATCGGAGTTGGTCGCCCAGCTTCGGAGAATTGCCTGAATCTTCAAGCCGAACTGCTCAACTACCGAACGGGTCGCCAGGACGATGGCCCCCGCACCCTCCGACATGATGAAGCCAGCGCGGTCGACACTAAAGGGGCGGCTCGCGAGCGAGGGATCATTGAGACTCCGATCATCGTTCCGCTTGCCGAGAATCGCTTTCATTGTCACGAAGCCATTGACAACCGCCGGAGTGAAGGCACTTTCACTGGCGCCACAGATGGCGATATCGGCTTCACCACGATCAAGGAGGAGCGCACCCATCGCGACACTGTGCCCACCGGTGGCGCATGCATTCGCCGGACAAAGACTGGGACCATGAAGTTGAAGAGCTTCGGAAATCTGCCCACCGACCTGATTTGCGATCAATCCGGGGACCAAGTAGGGGCTTGTCGCCTTTGAGCGCCGGTCAACAGATTTCTGAGCCTCGGAGTCATAAAGATCAAGCCCAGCGAGCCCCGTACCAAAAACGACGGCGACGCGATTTGAATCGAACGGATGTTCCGAGATCTCCGAGTCGCTCCAGGCGTCTCGGGCGGCTTTCAGGCCGAGATGGATAAACCGCGATCCGAGCCGGGAAACCGCAGGATCGTTGAGCGCGGTCCCAGGACCGACTCCATCAACTAATCCAGCGATTGACTGAAGGTAGCGGTCCGACGGAAGACGATCATGATGAACTCTGAGCCCAGAATCGCCCTGGAGGATTCGATTCCAGGTTGTCTCCATCTCCGTCCCGAGGCAAGTCGTCGCACCATGACCAACAACGGCGATCTCGACACTCATTAGGGTCTTCCCTCCCCCCACAACTTCAACGCTTCGGGATCCTAAACGGCCTCGGTGTTCCACTCCCGAATCAGGACGAACGTCTTAGACCGAGGGCGATCAACTTGCCGGCTCTGATCGTTGGACGATTGACCGATCTGCTCGGAGCCTGGTAATTGAGAGTGTGGGACTCCGGAACTCTCCATGATGATTCTGAACTTCCATGCGGAATCAGTATCAGGAACGGGATCACTTGGCTATGCAGGTTGCAAAATTTCTTGACCCGACCACACTGACCCCTCGACTCGGTTTGATCGAATCAGATCTGATTCGACCACTCCGGGGATCAAGCCGGATCGCGACGATTCTTGAGCATCCAGAACCTGCCCAAGAGGTGGAACGTCGGAAGTCGACGCGTGAATCGTCGTTGCCGATCGATCAGGTACGATTATTCCCACCGATGGATCAACACGAAGTCTGGGGAGCGGGGGTCACTTATCTTCGGAGCAAAGAAGCCCGCGAAGAAGAGTCGGAACAGGCGGCCTCATTTTACGATCTGGTCTACCAGGCCGATCGTCCGGAGTTATTCTTCAAAGCAACTCCGAACCGTGTCGTCGGATCCGGAGGTCGAATCCGCGTCCGTACGGATACTTCCTGGTGCGTTCCAGAGCCGGAGTTTGCACTCGTCATCGATGACACGCTCCGAATAGTCGGAGCTACAATCGGATATGATGTTAGTGCCCGAGACATCGAGGGAAAGAACCCGCTCTATCTTCCCCAGGCAAAAGTCTACGACGGTTGTTGTGCGATTGGGCCGGTCGTCACGTTGATCGACTCGATGCCGCCGATTAATAGTCTTGCGATCAAACTCCAGGTGGAACGGAGTGGTGCGATCATTTGTCAACAAGAGACATCGACCGCTCAGATGGCCCGTCGTTTCGAGGATCTGATCGACTGGCTCGGTCGAGATAACCTGTTTCCAGACGGAGTCATTCTCCTCACTGGAACGGGGATCATCCCGCCCTCGGACTTCACGCTCAAACCAGGTGACATCGTTCAAATCGAGATCGATGGAATCGGGACGCTCCGAAACACGGTCTCCTCATGAACCTCCTCTTTATCGGCGACGTCGTCGGCGCACCAGGACGGGCAATGGTCACGCAGGGGCTCCCTCGAATCATCCCTCGCTGGAAGATCGACCTCGTTGTTTGTAATGCCGAAAACGCCGCCGGTGGCTCGGGGCTCACGAAACGCCCCTTTGAAGAACTCCGCGAGGCAGGTGTTGATATCTTCACGCTTGGTGACCACGCTTATCGGAAGGATGAGATCTTCTCACTCTTCGAACAGAGTGACCGTCTCTGTCGCGCTGCGAACTGGCCGACGGAATCTCCAGGCCCGGAACTGATTTATGCAGAAGCCCGCGACGGCACGATTGCCGCGGTTTTTACGATCCTCGGCCGGACGTTCATGAAGCCCGTCGATTGCCCTTTTCGGAGTTCTGAGCGGATCCTGGAACGGATCGCTGGGACAACGTCGGTCGTGATTGTGGACCACCACGCTGAGGCTTCAAGCGATAAGCAACTGCTCGGCCGCTACCTCGATGGCCAGGTCTCGGCAGTCCTCGGGACTCATACTCACGTGCCGACCGCCGATGAAATGATCTTACCGCGGGGGACGGCATACCAGACCGACGTTGGGATGACGGGTCCTTATGACTCGGTGATCGGCCGTTGCTACGACGATGTGATCGCCGCAACCTTGACCCAAGTCCCCCGTTTCTTTGAAGTTGCATCCGGCGACCCGAGGCTCTGTGGAGCGATCGTAGAGATCGATCCCCATTCCGGACGTGCGTCCACAATCGAGCGAATCTGCCTGACCGAAGAAGATCTCAATCGGATGATGACTGAGGCATCATCCACTTAAGATGACTTGCGGTCTGAATTCCAGATCGACAACGCCCGATCGATTCGCGCTGGCAAGTCAGGATGTTCTGACTACCATCCTCTCCGCGATGGGCCTTTGGGACGCGAGGAGATCGGTGCAAGATGCCTACAGCGATTAATCTAAGAGAGCTGGAGCCTCGACGAGTCTGCTTGATCAAGCCCAGCGCTCTCGGCGACGTCGTCCACGCGTTACCTGTTCTTGTGAGCCTCCGCCGTCGATGGCCTTCAGCGCGTTTCTCTTGGGTAATCAACCGAGGTCTCGTCGGCCTAATCAACGGGCATCCCGATCTTGATGAGGTCATTCCGTTTGATCGAAACCAACTCCGCCTCAGCCTTGGGGGGCTCTCGGTTGGCTATCAATTATTTCAAGAGTTACGGAAGCGACGATTTGACTTAGCAATTGACCTTCAAGGGCTTCTCCGGTCTGGATTGATGACGGCGGCAACTGGGGCAACTGTCCGCGTCGGTCGCGCCGATGCCCGTGAAGGGGCTGGCGCCTGCTACACACATCGGATTACGTCGGATGCACTTCACGCTGTCGATCGTCTCTTGACGATCGCGCGGGCATTCGGTGCGGACACCACGACTCCAGCATTCAGACTTCCAATCCAAGACTCCAACCACAACTGGGCGGAGGAGGCCCTAAAGGGAGTCCCTCGTCCAATCCTGGTTCTCAATCCGGGAGCCCGCTGGGTCACGAAACGGTGGCCGCCAAGCCACTTCGCGGAGGTCGCCCGGCGTGCCGCCACCGTTTACGGCTCGGGAATCGTCACTGTCGGCGCTCCGGAGGACTCTCCCCTCACCTCGATGATTGTCGGACGGCTCCAAGATTCCGGAATCTCCGTCCGTGATCTGACTGGGGAGACAACTCTGATGCAACTCGCCGGAGTGGCAGCGACCTCCGATCTCTTTCTGTCAAACGACACCGGCCCACTCCACCTTGCGGTGGCCTCAGGAGCGAGGACCATCGCTGTCTTTACCTGCACCGATCCTGCAAAGACGGGGCCTTATGATCCAAGGGCAACCGTGGTCCGGACGGAAGTTTGGTGCGCAGGCCAAACCCTGAAACGGTGTGATCGGATGGAGTGTATGACTGAGCTAACCACCGATCGTGTCTGGGCTGCCGTGGATAGCGCCTTGGCGATCCAGACGAGGGAAAACGTCGCCTGATCCTAATTCTTGAGAAAGCAAGGTTGTCACGGACCGTCCCGTCGGAGATATTCGGGGCAACAGCTGAACAGCTACGGTTGGCTCGACCCGAGCCATCCAGCGATCAGAGGCCACACGACTTGAGGAGATATTCGGGGACCCATCGCTTCGACTTCCCCCCGAAGAGTTTCACGGCGGCTTCGTTGGCTGGTATCACCTCAAGGTTTCGGAAGTGGCCACGGCCAGATACCTGCATGCCGCTGAGGCGACCAGTCGCTATGACCAAAACGTTCTCGCTGGCCTCGACACGACGGCGAACGTAGGAAACGATGAAAAAGTCGACGACGTCGAAGTCTCCCTCGATCCGGTACAGATTCTGTCGGAGCTTGGGGACATCGCTGGGTGCAATGTCGAGAACTCTCAAGAGGCCCATGATTGCGCTGCCCTCGACCTTACCCAGGTACAACGGCGAGCCGCAGGCCTCTGGGCGGAGTTCAGTACACTTCTGTTGGTACCAGATGTTGAACCCAAAATTCAGGAGGGCCTGATCCGGTTCCTTCCAGGTCGATTCGTCGTCGATGTCGATCTCCATGATCAAGTCGAAGGGGATGTTGGGCCCGCCGTATCCACCGCTCAATAACAGGTCCTTCAGATCCCAGATTACCAACACTCTCGCGACGTCTCGGGCCAGGAAGTTCACAAGCTTGTTGGTTCGAGCCGCCCCCTGGAACCACCGTCCGAAATTACCAGCGCGTTTTGCCATGATCGTGGCTGCGGCCGGGTCTCGCATGTAGAGCAGCTTGTTCAGTACAAAGGCCGAAAAACCAGCGCCGCCGATCTTGGCGGCCGCCGTCCCCCATTCTCCCTCCTCGATGTTCTCCCGGGCCCAGACCAAGCCGATCACGAGTGCCGCGACAATGTTCACCTTCCGGAAGCGTTGCTTAATCGCCTTCCGCTCGGCGTACTTGGCGAGGAACTGTCGCTTGATCTCCGCCTCGCTGTACTTGCTCGACAGGAAAGTGGTCAACTCTGCCTCGGGCATCGCGCGCCAGGCCGCAGGGAGGATTCCCGCAACGTTGCGGATGTAGTTTTCCCGGACCAGCCAGGTCACGAAGAGGGCCATCTCATCTGGATAGCCCGCCCAGTCACTCCTTGGTCCAGCGACCGGAACGGGCGATCTCGGGGAACCAAGCAATCGTGAGACGGTCGCATCGTCGAGTTTACAGGCAGGTACGGGAGTGAAAGCGCGCTGATACTCGCAACCGTCGTTGCACCCGGCGGGCCCGGGACTGTCCCCCGCAAGAGCGGGGACATTGGGGTCAGCGCGGTCGTTCCTCCCCAATGGCCCGGGAGATCTCGCAGGTAAGGCCCTGGAACCCGTCGGCTTCGCGACAAACCCTGGCTTCTTTGTTCCAGACCCTGACATCGTGCCCGCCTCCAACTTAGGGTGTACGCCAGCCGTCGTGTTGTATTTAGCTTTCGTCAGGGTTGCGGCAGGCTGCCACAACTTCCCCGGCTGGATTAACCTCGTCACTGGCTGCCAGATCATCTGACGGAGACCAGCACCGATTACTTGCGCTGAGCAAGAGGTCAGAGACTTAAGGCGAGACGATTTGAAGTGTCCGAGGAACGATTCACATTCCGGTGCCACTACGTGCAAAATACAACCACTTCGTTGATTGCGAGTTGAAAGAACCAAGGGCAACGGTGGTCAAGACAGAGATTCGGTCTCAATGCCAAACCACGAACGTCAGCCCAATCTCAGTCTCGGTCAACATCTCAGTCTCGGTCAACAGACACGTTGGGATCATTGTCAGGTCGATCGGCGGGTGCAAGTATCTCTTACCAGATGAGATCCCCGTCCCGTACCAAGTCGCGTACCTAAAAGGAAGAGCATGTGGGGAACTACCATGCTTATAAGAAAACCAACGCTTACTTAAAACAAAGCAAAGATAATTAAGAAACAATAATCCTGATTACAATTATTGTATTGAGGGGTAAGATCATGCTAGAGATTCTAGTTCTACTGTAACCGTTTTAACGAAGTTTCATGCGATTAGCTCGTATCGGACC
>CAZEAN010000088.1:0-24472 GCA_964510225.1 uncultured Isosphaeraceae bacterium | reverse complement strand
AGTGGTCATCGTGGTCGATGCCGAAGACCGCGAGAATGAGGGAGATTTTATCGCTGCGGCTGAGGCGATCACTCCCGAAATGGTTGAATTCATGATTACTCAGGGGCGTGGGCAACTCTGTGTTCCTATCATGCCTGAACTTGCAGACCGGCTCAATCTCCGACCAATCGTTGAAACCAACACCGCGCACCACCAAACCCCCTTCCTTGTCCCGATTGATCATCAGGATTGTCAGACCGGCATCACTGCGACAGAACGTGCATTGACGATCCGGAAGATGTTTGAGCCTTCGTCGCGACCGGAAGAATTCGTCCGGCCTGGCCACGTTTTTCCACTCTTAGCGATGAAAGCTGGCGTTCTCCGACGCGCTGGTCATACAGAGGCCGCCGTTGATCTCGCGCAGATGGCGGGATTTCAACCAGTTGGCGTTCTTATCGAGATTCTTGACGGTACGGGACGCGCGAGCCGCGAAAAGCTTCTTGAGATTGCCGAACGCTTCAATCTTCCGATCGTCACCATCGAAGATTTGATTCGGTATCGGAGAAATCGTGAAGTCTTAGTCCATCGTGAGGCAAGCCCATCCTTGCCAACAAAGTATGGTGATGCACGGGTAGTCGCGTATCGGGTCGATCATGAATTGACAACACCGATTGCGGTCACGTTTGGTGATCTTAGCTCTGTAGAAGCACCGTTGGTCCGGCTCCATTCGTCTTGTTTCACCGGAGACCTACTCTCCTCACTTCGCTGCGATTGTGGCGATCAGCTTCAGATTGCCTTGAAGCGGATTTCGGAGGAGGGGGTTGGGGCTCTCATCTATCTCCCCCAAGAGGGGCGGGGGATCGGTCTGATCAACAAGCTGAAGGCTTATGATCTCCAAGACCAAGGCATGGATACGGTCGCAGCAAACCTGGCCTTGGGACTACCCGCCGATGTCCGAGACTACGGGATCGGCCTCCAGATCCTCCGTGACCTCGGGCTCACCAAAGTTCGATTATTGACAAACAATCCTAAAAAAGTTGACGCATTTGTCATTAGTGGATTTGGAATCGATATCGTCGACCAAATTCCGATTATTGCTCCCCCCGACGCTCACCGGGCCAGTTACCTTCAAACGAAACGAGACCAACTGGGGCATCTTCTTCCATTGGAGGACCTTCCGATGCCCAGCCTTCCTGGAGACCCGCAGCCTTGACCACTCTTGAAAAAGAGTGATCAAGGCGATCACGGCCCCCCGATCCTCGGGAACATGCCTCAGATCCGGACTGTCCCGCCATCGAAGAGCGGGACGGTCATGGAAAAGTTCTCACCGTAGGTCAGTTTTTGCTCTTCAAGGATCCCCAACGCGATTTGCTCGCCAAGGCGGATCGACTCGATGTAGTCGGAGTAGTAGTGAACTCCCGCCCAGTTCCGGCCGATCGAGATGTTTGAAGCCAGCTTGTTGAGTTCGCCTTCGACCGTAAGCGGACGATCAAGGGTCACGGATCCCAGTGAGTTGCCCTTCTGACTCGAGTCTGCCTGGTAAGCAATCGGTCTCCCCTTGGCGTCGTGGAGCGGAAGTTCCCATCCGGCATCAAAGAAGGCCTTCAGAATCGTCACGCATGCTCCGGCCACGGTGGCATGACCCGCACCATAGGAAGGGTGCATCGGCGATCCTTCTGGGAAGGCCATGGGAAGCAACACGGTCCCGCCGGTTCGTTTTGCCGTCAGGTCTAGGAGTGTCGTGGAGGATGCGTGACATTCGGAATCAGAGAAGGCATCCAGGATACCCGCGACGACTCGGAAGTCCTCGGCTTTTGACTGGTAGTATTGCTGCAGGAGCCCGCCGACTGCCTCAGGACGAAGGCGTCGATGCAAATTGAACTTCTGGAACCGGACTGCTTTCAAGGCGCGAGTCGCAACTTCAGTGACAAGCGAGAGAATGTGAGGACCGCCGAATTGAGCGAAGCCCTGTTGCTTATCACGCCAATCGTCGTTGAGGAACGGGAGACCGGGATCAAAGGGAGCACGCAACCCAAGGAGAATCAAGCAGGCGTTGAGATAGGCTTCATAGAGCGCATCGTAGTGAACATAAGTTGCCAAATCACGAGGCGTCGCGATGAACCGGTAACCCTCATCGTAACACTCCGTACCACGGAGGTCGGCGCCGTTCTGGACGTCGAGCCATTGCTCCCAGGTCAGCATGTAATCGGTACCTGGCTCGGCGAGCCGGACGCGTTGATTAATGGTGATCGACCCGTAGGAAATCTCGCCATCGGCAAGATTCCGGGAAGTGTCTCTTGAATTGATCCCGGTGTTTCCGATGAGCATGAATTGGGAGATGTACGGCCCGACATGGTCACCCCGGGTGTCACCTCGAAAGAGGAGTTCGAGGGGAACCTTCTCCTCCCCGAGAGGAGCCTGCAATCGGCGTCGTCGAGACGCCGCTTCTGAACGGTCAGCCCTGGTTAATTGATTGTCGCGGTCAGACCGATTCCAGGCGAGTTGGGCGAGAGCATGTCGGGCTTGTCCGACCAGCGGATCCGTCTCGAACTTGTCGAACCAGACGTCTCGGATGAGCGCCATCCAATAGACTTCGGCGATCTCGGCGAGCAATTCCTGGGAATCAAGCCGGGGGGCTGGAGGCATGGTCACGGCTTGGGCGTCGGGACCTTGAAGGTCGAACGTGAGTCCCGCCCCTTGGCTTTCCCAGGCCCGCACAGCGACCCGATTCTTGCGGTTTTCGGCGTCGTACCAATCGTGGATTGGTTCCCCTTGGTCGAAGTTGGCATTGCGGCCGAAGGGGTCAAACGGTCCAGGACCAAGTGGGATAAGGTTGAAGTCTTCAGTTCGTCCCGAGTCAATCGCCCGGACAAAGGCGAGATAGTCGCTCGGGTTTACGACCAATCCCCGGTTATCGTGCTGCAAGCCCTTGGTGAAGTTGGCGATGAAAGACGGTTGGCCGTCACTCCGGCGGTATTCAAATTCCTCCTCATTTGCTACCTGCGGCGGGTGAACCCGTTGCTTCGCCAACTCGGCTGACTGTGCACGTACATCGCTTGCAAAAAGTCGTCGGTATGCCACGTTGTTACCTTGTCGTTAGAACTGAAGGTTTGAGCTTGAACTGCGCCCACGTCTGTAAGGGACATTGCGATGCCCCCTGGGCGACAGTGGCTTCTTCTAGTTGAATTCACGCGAGAAGGAGTGCAGCGTTACGTTTCTTTGGGTTGCGCCCCATAAATCCTCGATCCCAAAGCCTACGCGATGCGCTGATTGCCAGCAATAGGGTATTGCTTAAATTCATATAAATAACAATTAATTTATTTTAAATTGGATAGACAGCGACGATGCACGCCATCCGAGCTGAGAAGAGGCACGCGAGATCCCGAAGCGAGCGATCGCGTTCCCCTGGTGTGATAAGGCTGGTAAGCCCAGATGATTTGAAGTTTAATCATACGGCTGGACCGGGGTTGTCGAACTCCCCTCAGGCGATATGATCCCGGACCGGTGCGCCCTGACGCTTGTATTAGTTGGCGTTGGAGGATTGAGCCCATACGCGGACGATCGGACGAGAGAGGCCTACCTCGGCACGAAAGGACTCTGCCGTGATACAGTTCACTTCTGCTGCGATCGGGCTGCTGATACTTGCGCTCGGGCCACAAGCCCCTGCTCACGACCCAGGTGCCCTGGAACTCCTGGAGAAGGTCGCCCGGGCGTATCGGGCAATGCCGAGGTACGCGGACGACGGTTCAATTACCGTCGCCTACCGATTCCAGAACCAAACCACCACGAAGAGCACCCCAAAACCGTTCGCGATCGACCGGACGGAGCGGAAACTCGTGCTCCAGATGGACAAGGTTCGGTTCGTGGCGGACGGCAAACGATGGCACTCGGTGATTGATCATCGTTACCACGTTGCCGAGACATCGGCGGAGCCCGGTCTTGAGAACCTCAAGACGAACCCTGCGGCGGCTTTCGCGTTGAGTGGCGCCGCCGGAATGCCATCGATGGCATTGATCCGGTTACTGACCTCAGAGGATGCGGGTCAATCGCTTTTACAAGGTGTCGATCGACTGATCCTGGAACCCGATCGTGCGGTGAATGGAGCCCGAGCGAAGGCGATTGTCTTGCAGCCGAAACGAGGACCTAAGGTCCGCTTCTGCATCGATCCTAAGCGGTTTCAGCTCGTCCAGATCGATCTCGAATTCAATCCTCATGAACTGCCGCCCGGCTTTGTGATGGAGAGCTATTATTGGTCACCGGGTAAGGTCACGTTCGATCCCGCTCCCGATCGCTTTCGCTTCGAACCCGGCCCTAAAACGGTCGAGGTCGCGAGCCTTGCTGCCTTGATGTTGCCCCCTGGTGAAGATCTCGACGAAACAACTGCGATGGTCGGTCTGGAAATTCCTGAGTTTCAGCTAATCGTTAGTAGCAGGAACGGCGCGACCGAAGAGATCTCTAAGAGAGATCTTCGAGGGAAATATGTCATTGTCGACTGCTGGGCTTCCTGGTATCGAGGCTCGGAACGTCGGCTTACTGAACTCAACAGAATCGTCCGCGAGTTCAATGCGAGCCCTCTTAACAGCAAGGTCAGAATCATCGCTATCAATCTGGACTCACCACAAGGACTGGGATTAGAGCCTCCTGTTCTTTCAACCGAAGATCCTGACACCAGAGAGAAGTCCGATGATTCGGTGATCACGAGTAGGTACCAACGAATCGTCAATAACTTAGTCCTTGCCTACGGAGCCCAACTGCCGAATGGGCCCGTGGGTCTGCTGGGTTACGATCCCAGTGGCGAGGTCGTCAAAGCACTTGGAATCGACGCAATCCCGACGACACTGCTCATTGGTCCGGACGGCGTGGTGCTGGAAGCGACCGTTGGTGTATCTCCCGAGGAGCCCTATCGTAAGCTGATTGACCTGATCAATGTCCAACTGGGTCTAGCGGGGCGTACCCAACATTAAGACCGCACCACAAACCGGCTGACGTTTCGGATCCGCTGGGCTGTGACCTCTGCTGTAGAAAGAGGTCACAGCCCTCGTACGATCACTTCCAAACCAGAAGACCCAAAAGACAATATGATTTCTTTAATTAGTCTTGATTATGCTGACGCCTAAGGTGCATCTCATCAGCCTCCTCGCACCAGAATCGATCGATGACGGCAATTACCTCCGCTGGCGATGCGATGTCATCAAGACCGCTATCGGCTGGAAGCACTGGATGAATAGAGGCCACGGTCGTCAATGATCGCTTGTTAGACTAGGATAAGTGCAGGATCGCTAAACCGCTCACGTTCGGTAAGTGATCGACCTGCTCACCCTCCATTTAGATGCGGTTTTACTCTTCCCGGTTAATCTTAATGACCAATACTTCAGAATTGTCGCGTACTGTCGAAACCGTTCTCCAAGCCAATGCGAGTGTGAACCGGTTAATTCTTGACTACGCGCTCTTGATGGCAATCATTATGACCCCTCCGCCGTGGCCTTGGGTCTTTGAGTTTCAGTTGGGTGCACTTTTAATTGTGAACCTGCTCCTAATCCGTCAGATCGGCCAAAACTGGGGATTCCCTCGAGGTCAAGGAACGCTTGCCGTCCTGATGCTCGTGCTTGGTGTGCTCGGTGCGTTCATCTTGTTTATCTCCGTCTGGTCCATCGGCTTCGCCATTAGCCTCTTCGTCCCTCCGCTCCGCTGCCTGGGAAGGGTGGTCGCTGGTCTCGCGTTGACGATTGCGATCGGCCGGACGTTTAACGACTACTACCTCAGTGCTCGACGGCTCGATCCGAAACGGCTCCGTCAGATCGCTCGGGCTCGAGAGAAGCGTCAGGCAAAACTCAGCAAAGTCGCGACCCAAGCGTCGTCTGAAGGAGAAGCCTCGTGAGTTGGACTCGACGTCGGATCCTCTTGGTCGGGCTTGCAATCACTCTCGTGATCGGTACCACGATCGACATTCTCCGACATCAGAAGCGTGTTGCAGGATTAGCATCCGCCCGTCCCTTGGCTCAATATAGCAGCGCGATCGAGGCTGCCTACGAGACCGAAACTTCGTGGCAAGACGAGCTCCGAGACATGTTGACCTCCTCGGAACTCGAAACCGACTCGCCGTCCGTCCCTTATGATCGCGATATCTCACTGCAACTCATTCGTGCTTGTCGGATGGCAGTGACCCAGTACCGAACTGGCCGTTCGGTACCAGAGTATAATGGAGACTTGAGTGAACTCGAGACGTTCCAACGCCATTTCTCCAGCTATGAACACGTCCTCTCATTTACGGCGGTCGACGAGCGCTTCGAGCGTTATTTCGAATTGGCCGAGCCTCCGAGGGTCAAGAAAACGATCCAGAGTCCTCTTGAGGGACAGATCGAGCCCTATCGTTGGGCACTCCAAGAGGTGATCCCCAATATCATCGGGCGACAGTACAGAGAGCAGGTCTACTTCGGTTTCTTAATGGAGTCGGAGGATCACTACGTAATGGTTTTCCGAGGAACCCAGTCGCAAGCGGAGTGGTTGAGCAACCTCCAGAGCACACAGATTCGGTACCCACGGTCACCTGAAGAGGAGTTGCTGGGATATGTGCATCGAGGTTTTGCGAACATTGCAACGGGCGAGCTTCCATCTTCACTTTCGCCGAAGGTCCTTGAAGCTGGCGAGATGATCCTCGAATCAGGTGATCCCTCCAAGCCGCTCTACATCGCCGGGCACAGTCTCGGTTCGGCGATCGCCACACTCGCTGCATTCGAACTTGCCTACCGGATTCCCGAACTCCGTGATCAGATCCGACTTTACACCTATGCTGGGCCTCGGGTGGGTAACAGATTATTCGCGGAGAGTTTCGCCCGCCTTGTCCCCAATGCCTACCGAGTCGCCAACGTCGCTGATAGCGTCCCGACGGTTCCCTCGTCAAAGATGGGGGTTGGCTATGTTCATGTCGGTGAGCCTTGGATGTTCCTTGCCAATTTTGGTGACTTGCTGCCCAATCACATTGCGGATGTCTACCTTGTCGCCGTCGAGCGCGAACTAGAAACCCGAGGTTGGCATCGAGGTGTCCAGGAACTCCCCGACTTAGGCACTGAGGGGGAAATCGTCTCCACGAGCACGAAATGACGGTTCAGGCCATCCTGGCTGGGCAGGATCCCGAACCGGTTGGGCACGAGTCCCGCGAACGATGGCTCGGTGTGACATAACAGAGATTCTAGATACTCTGCAGTACAAATAATGTTCGTGCATTAAGGGAAGTTATTCCAACTAACACAAGACAACTTATGATTAAATAAAACTCATGGTAAAACATGTAGACTGCGCCCAAACAGTCGAGATCAGAGGGTGTGCGGGACTTCCGTCGCCCACACCCCCAGAGACCAATATCGTAGAGCAGTTTGATCACCAATTGCTCTAACTGACGAATCTCACAACCAGGTTGCCTCGGAAACCCCAGATCGATTTTGAGTCCGCTCAGATCCGGTTTCAGGGATTTCCTGTAAGGTCCGTCTCCCTTCAGTTCTCTTTACTATTGCAGAAGCGACGGTAGAAAAGAAACGGGATCTCAACATGACAACCACCAATCGGTGTTCGGGTTGTGGGTAATACAGCCCGAACGACGCCTTGGATGGACTATCTCCGTACTGCATGATGCGTCAAGCTCTCGCTGACTCTTTGGTTGACGAGACTCTTCACTTTGTGCCCGTTCGTGAAAGTGACAGAACGACAGACCGGACTCCGAGAGCTTCGTCCGTTGCGCCGGCACAGCTGGTTTTCGAGGAAAATCAAATGGATCAGTCGAAGCTAACTTCCTCTTTTGGGGATTGCGAGCTGCTTCGAGAGCTAGGCCAGGTGGCATGGGCGCCGTCTTCAAAGCAAAACAGATCAGCCTGAACCGGCTCGTAGCGATCAAAATGATTCGAGCCGACTACCTAGCAACAGAGGATCACAAGCCTGGCTTGCAGCACGAGGCTGAGGCACTCGCCACCCTCGATCACCCCCACATCGTGCCGATTCTTAAGTCGGAGAGGCAGCAGACACCGACCGGTTTGGCCGATTCGTCCAAGGTGGCATCGGGGGGCTGCTCGACAGCAGAGATCAAGGGTTATCGGGCTTGGTCATCGAGCGCGGGCGAATGGTCACCGCCGTGAGGTCCCGGTGTGATGGAGTCGCTTTCGCGTCGTTTCTCCATCAGCCGGGCAATGAAGGAGACATTGACGCGAAAGCGATTTGAGTTTGCGTTCCTTCGCGGTGATCGATTGCGTCGATGACGCGTTGTCGGAGATCGGAGGGATAGGGTCTCATGGAATAAATCCTAAAGAGATTCCCTGACCTCGATCATACCCACTCAGCGACCCAAAGGTGAATCGCTGTAACCGGAATCAGACAGTAGCGCCTTGGTCGGATTCAACGGGTTGGAAGGTGAACGATGCGTCCGCCTCATCCCAGTCGATCGCTACGGTCGACCCTTTGGGGATGGTACCGTCCAGTAATCCGGTGGCGATTGGGTTAGCGAGCCGCCGCTGGATGACTCGCTTCAAGGGTCGGGCACCAAAGGTTGGATCGAACCCTTCCTCACCAAGCTGCCACTTTGCCTTGGAAGATACTTGGAGTGTTAGACCGGCCTCGGCTACGAGCTTTTCGAGGCCCTTGAGCTGGATGGTGACGATGCTGGTAAGCTCGGTCATTCCGAGAGGCTGGAAGATGATCGTCTCGTCGATCCGATTGAGAAACTCGGGGAGGAATTCCTGCTTCAGAACCTCGGTGACGGCTGCTCTCATCGCCTCCTCCCGATCGGTTCCAGCGAGGTCAGCAATGGCTTGGGAGCCAAGGTTCGACGTCATAATAATGACCGTATTCCGGAAGTCGACCGTCCGTCCTTGCCCATCGGTGAGGCGACCATCGTCGAGGACTTGAAGCAAAACATTAAAGACGTCTCGATGTGCTTTCTCGATCTCATCGAGCAGGATTACGGAGTACGGCCGACGTCGGACGGCTTCAGTGAGCCTCCCCCCTTCCTCATAACCGACATAGCCCGGAGGAGCACCGATCAAGCGAGCAACATTATGACGCTCGCCATACTCGGACATATCGATCCGGACCATCGCTTGCTCGCTGTCGAAGAGGAACTCGGCGAGGGCCTTCGCCAGCTCCGTCTTTCCAACTCCCGTTGGTCCGAGGAAGAGGAACGAACCAATGGGTCGGTTAGGATCTTGAAGCCCGGCACGGGCACGCCTGACCGCTTCGGCAACCGCCTTGACCGCCTGCTCCTGGTTGACCAACCGATGATGAATATGGTCCTCCAGGTTCAGGAGTTTCTCTCGCTCGGTTGCCATCATCCGGCTCACAGGAATCCCGGTCCACTGGCTGACGACCTCAGCGATCTCCTCAGCGTCCACATCCTCCTTCAAGAGTCGTTTTTCCTCCTGATTTGGCTGTGCCTCTGCTTCTGACTTCTCCACTTGGGCGATCTGCTTTTCGAGACCCTTGCGTTCAGAATCGAGATCTGCGAGCGCCTGATAATGCGATTCTGTCGGTGGCGAACCAGTCGCCTGAAGCTTTCGGAGTTCATCGTACGCCCGACCAAACTCGGTCTTGATCTGCTCCAACCGCTCCCGCATCTGCTGGATATCACCAAGTCCTGACTTTTCCAGCTCCCACTGACGACGAAGGTCCTGGAGGTTCCGTTCGATCTCGGAGATTTCCGACTGGACTTCGAACAAACGCTCTTGAGCGTGTTCTTCTTGCTCTCCTTGAAGCATCCTCTCGGCAAGTTGAAGCTGGAGGAGTTTGCGCTGGAGTTCATCGATTTCGGTCGGGACCGATTGTTGTTCCATCGAGAGACGACTCGACGCCTCATCGACTAAATCGATTGCTTTATCGGGTAAGAATCGATCGGTGATGTAGCGATCCGCAAGTTTTGCGGCTGCAACGAGTGCAGAATCCTTAATTTTGACTTTATGATGAACTTCATAGCGTTCTTTGAGGCCTCGGAGGATCGAGATCGTATCCTCGACCGACGGCTCGCCTACGAAGACCGGCTGAAAACGTCGTTCGAGTGCCGGGTCCTTCTCGATGTGCTGCCGATATTCATCGAGCGTCGTAGCGCCGATACAACGGAGCTGTCCCCGTGCAAGTGCTGGTTTGAGAAGATTGGCGGCGTCGACGGCACCTTCCGCCTTTCCAGCACCGACCACGAGGTGAAGCTCGTCGATGAACAAAACAACTCGCCCATCCGACTCCGTTACTTCCTTGAGGACAGCTTTGAGGCGGTCCTCGAATTCCCCCCGGAATTTCGAACCAGCGACCAAGGCACCCATGTCGAGTGCGATCAACTTCCGGTCACGGAGCGATTCGGGAACGTCGCCGGAGACGATCCGCTGCGCGAGTCCTTCGGCGATCGCCGTCTTACCGACTCCTGGTTCGCCAATCAGGACTGGGTTGTTCTTGGTCCTCCGGCTGAGGACTTGAGTGACCCGACGGATTTCGGAGTCACGACCAATCACCGGGTCGATCTTCCCCTGACGCGCAAGCTCGACTAAATCGCGACCGTAGCGCTCGAGCGCCTGATACTTGTCTTCAGGGTTCTGGTCATTAACCGATTGATTACCGCGGACTCGTTGTAGCGACTTGAGAATTTCTTGATCTGTGACCCCGACAGCGTTGAGTAACTCCTGGGCACGCCCCTTAACCCGGCAGAGCCCGACCAGCAAGTGCTCGACCGAGACATACTGGTCCTTCATTCGATCGGCTTCGGCCTGAGCATCATTGAAGACCTGACCGAGTTCACTGCTCATCGTCAGATCGGCACCCGTGACTTTCGGCAGGGTATCCAAACCCGTCTCGACCGCCCTTAAGAGCTGTGCAGAATCGGCGCCAAGTTGCTCCAAGATTGATCGGATCACCACTTGATCAGGGTCAAGCAGCGCAGCAAGTAGGTGTAACGGCATCAGCCGTTGGTGCGAACGCTCCTTCGCGAGTTCTTGAGCCTGTTGGACTGCTTCCTGACTCTTGATCGTGAGCTTATCAAATCGTATTGACATCAGATTATCCTCCGGTTCATGGTGGTTGTTAGGTTAGCTTCGATTTTTGGTCGTTGCTGGCGTCGTCCAGCAACGCAACGGGGACTTCGCGTGGCCAGTTGAACTGAAGGCAATACTCAAGGGCTTCCGCCCAGGCACGGTCCGGATCTACTGACGGATGGGGAACATGCCAGCCGATTCCCGGCTTGCCCGAGTCCTTCCGAACGACGAGCGCTGGGAGATCCGGTAAACCCGCAGCTCTACAGCGTTCGCCCAGTGGGATCAAAAGCTGCCGATGCAAATTCCGGCGGTTCAAGGGTGGACCGCCACGACCAGCGAGCTCCGTGTATGTTACGGTCCGGCCCATCCGAATCGCCTCTCGGAGGATGGGCCAGGCTTGTCGTATAAGTCTGTCGAGGATTGTCATCGACCCCAGCTTACCAACTGGTCTGGCTGATTCTTCTTGTTGATCGAGACTTTTGCACTCTGAACTGCAACGACTCTCTGAACTGCAACTTAGAGAGCGATTCCCAGCTCCATGAGAAGCCAACCCGCCCTTCCGACAAGGGCAGATCATGGGCGCGCAACGGTGTCTCGTCTTTGATCCATCAGATCAAGCAGTAGGCTGAAAACCACCTTAGGCAACTGATCGTTCAGAAGAACGGGGCTTCAGGCCAGTCTTCGTAATCTCTCGCTTCGCGGTAGCGGCCAAACCAAAAGGAGACGCTCCCCGCCTCAGATTCTCCTTTTTCGACGTAGGGATCCCACCAGGCGTTTGATGGCCGAAGAAGATCGCCGGTATCCCCACGCTCTCTGGGCTTTTGAATGACAATCGCCGAGAGGTCAGGCTTTCCGTGTTCAAGACAAGCCGCCTGGAGCGGTTTGAGGCGACGGGCGACGATGGTCCGAGGTGATTCTTTGAGTTGAAGCTCAGACTCACAACGGCGGCAGAGCTCGTCGTAGGTCATCCAGACGCCGGTCTGTCCGTTCTTGATTGACTCTGAGAGCTCCTTGGCGATTCGGGCAAGGAGCGGATAGACCTCTCGGGCGTCATCAAAATTCATCAGTGGATTCCTGCCACGGCTACGACTTGTTGATCCCGAGCCGAAATCGTAGGGAAGAAACGGCTCGGTCCTGAATAAGATCAACTGGTGATTGAGAGCAGGTCAGGCCAAAAACCGCTTCCTCATCTGCCACGGGGCAGCAGTCAGGGAATGGTCCGACGTGAGACCTGCATTAGCTCAGTTTACTTTTTTTCTTCGAACTCAACATCGATGACATCATCGGCGGCAGTTGAGTCTTGGGGTTGGCCCTGTGCACCATTCTCGCCGCTAGCAGCCTCCGTCGTGCTGGTCTCTGCGCCGTTTGAACCGGTCGCATAGAGGTGCTCCGACATTGCTCGGCTCGCTTGGACCAGGGAGTCGATCGCGGTCCGAATCGCTGCAACGTCCTCGCCAGCTTTCGCCTGATTCACTTGAGCAATCGCGGCCTCGACGGCGGAAACGTCAGCCTCGGAGAGCTTCTCTTTGTTTTCGGCGATGACCTTTTCCATCTGGTAGACGCGTTGATCGGCGTCGTTTCGAGCTTCTGCAAGCTCGCGGCGTTCTTTGTCTTCGGTCGCGTGGCTCTCGGCATCGCGACGCATATTCTCGATTTCCTCTTGAGTGAGGCCGCCCGACGATTGAATCGTGATTTTCTGTTCCTTGCCCGTCCCCTCATCACGAGCGGAGACGTTAAGGATGCCGTTCGCATCGATGTTGAACGTCACCTCAATCTTCGGGATTCCCATCGGCGCTGGTGGAATCCCTTCGAGGTTGAACTCGCTCAGGAGTCGGTTGTCCACGGCGATCGGACGCTCGCCTTGGAACACCTTGATAGTCACCGCCGTCTGGTTGTCATCCGCCGTGGTGAACGTCTCTTTCTTCTCGGTTGGGATTGTGGTGTTCCGCTCAATCAACTTCGTAAAAACACCACCCTTGGTCTCGAGACCGAGCGAGAGCGGCGTCACGTCGACGAGGAGGATGTTCTGAGAGCTTGGGTTGGCAATCACTTCACCCTGGACTGCGGCACCGATGGCGACAACTTCGTCAGGATTGACCCCCTTGTGAGGTTCCTTGCCGAAGATATCGTTGACAATCTCTTGGATCCGGGGAATCCGTGTCGAGCCACCCACGAGAACAACTTCGTCGATTTCCGAAGCCTGGAGCTTGGCGTCACGTAATGCTTTGAGGACCGGCTCGCGACAACGTTCGAAGAGCGAGTCGGTGAGTCGTTCAAACTCAGACCGGCTGATGTTCATCAGCAAGTGCTTCGGCCCCGATTGATCGGCGGTGATGAAAGGTAAGTTGATCTCTGCTTGAGCCTGGAAGGAGAGATCTTTCTTCGCCTTCTCCGCAGCTTCCTTGAGCCGCTGCAGGGCCATCTGATCCTTCCGGAGGTCGATCCCCTGCTCTTTCTTGAACTGGTCCGCGATGTGGTTGATCAGTGCTTCATCCCAGTCATCCCCACCAAGATGAGTATCACCATTTGTTGAAAGGACCTGGAAAACGTCGTCGCCTACATCGAGGATTGAGATGTCGAAGGTACCGCCTCCGAGGTCAAAGACGGCGATCTTCTCGTCCTTCTTCCGGTTCAAGCCGTAGGCGAGTGCAGCCGCTGTGGGCTCATTGATGATCCGCGAGACTTCGAGTCCGGCGATCTGCCCGGCGTCTTTGGTTGCTTGTCGTTGACTATCGTTAAAGTAGGCCGGGACCGTAATGACGGCTTTCCGGACCTTATGCCCCAAGTAGCTCTCAGCCGCTTCTTTAAGCTTCCGAAGAATCAAGGCAGAGACTTCCGGCGGGGTCATCTCTTTACCGCCCGCCTTCACCTTTACGTAGTCAGAGGATTGACCGACCACTTCGTAGGGGACGATCTTTTCTTCTTCCTGAACCTCCTCATGTCGGCGGCCCATAAACCGCTTGATCGAGTAAATGGTCCCGGTCGGGTTGGTGATTGCCTGCCTCTTCGCAGGTTCGCCAACGATCGTCTCACCTTTGTTCGTAAAGGCGACTACTGAGGGGGTTGTCCGTGCACCTTCTTGGTTGGCGATGACAGTAACGTCGCCACCTTCCATGACCGCGACAACACTATTGGTTGTTCCGAGGTCAATTCCAATAATTTTTTCACCTTCAGCCATGGAGCTTTCTCCTTCTGCGACGTAACGCGTCGATCATTGAATCTTAAAGCAGTGTACGGTGAGGTCGATAGGCGTGATGGTTAGCTCCGAGTTTGCTCGCGGAGAAATCATTGTTCGCCCGTCATGTCAGATTTAATCTGAGCAATGTGTGCGCCAAGGAACGCCGAGGATGAGGGTCATTTGCTGTAACTGGGCCAAATCAACGGAATTAAGAATCGTTTCCGATCCTTGAATAGGGAGCGAGAGGTCCTGCCGACCGTCGAATTGGCAGGAAGCTCAAATCAACGAATCGGATGCGAGCGCAGAATTGGCAGTCGCAGATCGGCCTATCAGTCGATCCTTACAAAAACGATTGTAGCCGAAGTTGGGGCACTGCGGAACCAGGAGGAGTCGACTGAAATGACTTGACAATCGGACGTAATCTCACTATCCACAATCAACAATAAGGTTATGGTCTCACCTGGCGAGGCCGAATTGGCTGGAGTTTCCCTCGAGGCAAGGCGATGGCGACGAAGCCAGGTGAATCAAAAAAACCGCAGAGTACCGAGAGCCCGGGACGTGGTCGTGCAGATACGAAACGGGGACCAACTCTGACGAGCCTGCGGGCCGAGATTGACCGTATCGATAAAGACCTGGTCAAACTTCTGAACCTAAGAGCCGGGGTCGCCACGCAGATCGGCCAGCTCAAAGAGCAACAAGGCCTCGAGGTCTGGTCGCCTGCTCGTGAAGAAGAAGTCATCTCCAAGGTCCTTCAACAGAGCCAGGGGCCACTCCCTGAGACCACCTTGCAATTGATCTACCGAGAGCTAATGAGTGGCTCTCGGGCATTGCAGCGGAACCTCCGCGTTGCATTTCTGGGCCCGAAGTACAGCTATAGCCACCTCGCCGCGATTTCCAAGTTTGGTAACGCAGTCGAGCATGTCCCGGTTGGTTCAATCGCTGCTGTGTTCGAGGAGGTCAATCGACGTCACGTCCAGTTCGGCCTCGTCCCGCTTGAGAATTCGACAGACGGCCGTGTTACCGATACGCTCGAAATGTTTACCAGGCACTCGGCCTTGAAAATCCGGGCTGAAGTGCGACTTCGGATCCACCACTGCTTGCTCGGTCGCTGCGCCTGGGGCGACGTCAACCGGGTCTATTCGAAGGCTCAAGCGCTCTCTCAATGTCGTCACTGGCTCGGAAAGAACCTCCCTCAGGCCGCCACGGTCGAGGTCGTTTCGACCGCACATGCTGCCGAGATTGCCCAGCGAGAGCAGTACGCCGCCGCGATCGCAAGTCGTATTGCGGCTGATGCTTACGGTCTTCAGATTCTCGCCGAGAACATTGAAGATCAGCTCTATAACACGACTCGGTTTGCCGTGATCGCCGAGCAATCTGAGTCCAAGACAGGCTCTGACAAAACGACCCTCCTGCTCCGGATCACCAACCAGGCGGGAGCGTTGGCAAAAGTATTGAGTGCCTTCGAGCGATCGAAGCTCAACCTCACGATGATTGAATCCTTCCCAGCCCCCACTCTCGAACCCAATCAAGATCCGTCATACCTCTTCTTCCTCGATGTTGAAGGGCACGCTGACGACGAACCGGTCAAGAAAACACTGGATCAAATCCGAAAAAAATGTGAGCGACTTGAGATTTTAGGGTCTTATCCCCGAGGCGAGGCCTTAGAAACCTGAGCCATGTCCCATGGTGGCCGCTGAGGTTTCCGGACGTTGAGGTTCCGATGTCGATCTCGGTTTGAGGGAGAGGCGTCTCGTGATCGATACTGTGGTCGACCAAACTATCGAAAGCCCGGGAAAATGTCCCCGGATGCAGCGTCGCTGGGATCACGATCAGGAGATCCGTACCCTGCGGCAACTCTGGGCACGCCAACAAGCTGAGGATTCTGTCTCTGGTGTCCTTGGAACGGACTTAAGCTACGTGGCCGCCCACTTCGCGATGGATCTGACGCTCCGCCGTCGGCTCAGAGTCTTAGACCAGATCAGCGAGCATCTACACGGAAGTGTTTTGGAGTGGGGTTGCCAGCATGCACTCGACTCGTGTGTCTTTCGGAGCCGGTTTGGTGATCAATTGGATCTCCATGGATGCGACCTCTACACCCCCGGTGCTTATCACGTCTTCCATGAAGCCGCTGGCTTCGAATACAAGCAACTTACTCACCCAGTCTTTCTCCCTTACCCTAATCAATATTTCGACGTCATCGTCTCTAACGGAGTTCTTGAGCATGTTGATGATGACAAGAGTTCATTATATGAGATTGTTCGCGTCTTGAAGCCGGGTGGCACTCTTGTCATCACTTGCCTTCCAAATCGTTGGAGCTATACCGAGGCGATTCAGCGCTGGCTTGGCCATAACGCACATGACCGTCTCTACGAAATCGGCAAGATGATATCTACGCTCAAAGCACGCGGATTTATCATCGGGGGAGCGGGATATAGCTTCCTACTCCCGACGATGCTCTATGGCTTTCCCCGATTTGCCAAACGTCTCTTTGCGACGCTTGATCGGCCCTTACGTTGGTTGAATGCGTTGCTGGAACAGATTTGGCCGGTCAATCGACTTGCTAGCAACCTCTGGATCGTCGCGCACAAACCACGTTGAGCTTCAGTCGCGGAATCAACCGACTCGACGTAAGTCTTGCGGAACAGCTTGGGGTCTCAAGTCGAGTTCCTCACGACGATCGGCGAGATGGCCTTCTAACTTCCGGAGAGCCTTGTACTTTTCATCACTGACACGGGCTGGGCTCACGCCAAGCTTCTCGGCGATTTCGGGGACGGTCCAACCGTTTGTCCAAAGCTCGACGATCTGGTCTTGTCGAGGCGTTAGAACAGCGTTTCGTGCGGCCTCAAGAATCTCGCCCAGCTCAAGTCGATCGCGATCGCGGTTATTGTTTTCGGTCGCAACCCCGCCCTCGATGGCGTCAATCGGCTGATGCTTCTTGGAGCGTTGGACTCGCTTCCGGACCATGTCGATTGCCCGGACCAGTTCGCGACGCTCGGGAGTGTCTTCATTCAAGACCAAGTTTAGATCCAGCTCACCGGCGCGAGCTTTTGCAATCAGGCGATAACAGACTTCTTGCGTGCAGTCTTCCCAGAGGCTCGGATCGAGGTGGGCATTCCGCCAGCAGGCAACACAATAACGCTGAATATCGTGGACGAGATCCGATTCAGCCGCCGAGCCCGTAAGCGCTGCAAATCCTACGACTAACGCGGTGACGGCTGTTCCAACGCGACGTCCTCGGAGCGGACGACGGTCGCATGAAGAAGCTGGGGATGATCGGTCGGTCTTCGAATCAAGAGCCTCGATGGTGGGCTCTGGGGGTTCAATTGCCATTGGGTCTCCACTCCGCCTTGGTTCGACGGCAACTGGGTCTACCTTGTTGGACTCTCAGAGCCGCGCTGGCTTACTCCAACCTCACTCACTCTGCATTGAGGATCCAGGGCGCCGACGGAACCGAATCAACTTACTTTAACGAAAGTTGCCTCGAAACGCATCGGACATCATCCCAATCATTTCTAGCTCATTGACTCTGAGGATTCCCTGAAATCATCTCGATTGCTGGATTTACTCCATTCTCGAACGTTCGTATCCGCTGCCGGCGTTGTAGGTGGGAGTCTTGGAAGCCCCGCATTCCGACTTTCGCCCGAAGCTCACAGAACGGCCCTTGGGTCGGAACGAAAAACGATGAACCGGCTCCGGCTGGTGCCTCCAAGGCGTGAACGCCTATCTGTTGCGCCAGTTGAAGCGGACCCAGCACTGCAATATCCCTAGCGGCGATTGGCCGACGATTTCCGAAAGCTTGAAACAGCTGGTCCGGGACTCGCTTCGACGCAACAAATAAGGTCACGATCTTCGCGTAGAACGCTTCACCTCAGGACGAGGCCGCCTGCAACACCGGCTGAGGACCCTGTTGGTTCATCCCTGGGAGAAACGTCACGCACGTCGCCACGTGAAACGATGACGACGTCACAAGTCGGCTCTATTGACGTTTTCGAGCGGTGTCGAAGTACCTCCGGACAAAAATCAGGCGGAACCGGAGATTCGTCCAGCGATGCTCGTGCGGAAGACGATGTAGCCAACGCGAGTGAATCGGTCGGCGCGACTCAGAGTGAACATATAAGTATTTTTTGCATCTTGAAGTAACAAGGCAAGCATCCAAACTCCGTGGTGCTCGACACTGTACGCAGCCCTATTCGCTCAGGTCAGTTCCCTCCCTAGCAGACCAAAACTGCAAACGGCTAAAGGCCTACTACCCTTCGAAATTGAGCCTCTGGTGATCGAATCTAGATTGTAGCTTCCAGGCCGCAAGGTGGTTAAGAAGGAGGTATGGCGAAGATGGTCTAACCTTCTTCGAGCGCAGAATCGAACCGATCACCACACGCAACGAGTTACACGAGTAAATTCCGATGGCCAAATACGATCAACCGTTGAATCGTCGTGATGCCTTACGGACCTTCTCAGCTTCTGTGCTCTCAACTGGGCTGATGGGGCGAGTTGCTACTATACAAGCCCAGCAATCCACTCCACCCCAAGTTCTGGGACCCGGGGAATCGAGTCCAGACGCTCGGCTCTTGGGATTGACCAATCTCAATGATTACTTCCCATTCCACCCTCCTTCATCAGTGGAGGAATGGGAAGAACGTGCACAGGAGGTACGGCGGCGAATTCTGGTCGCAGCCGGACTCTGGCCGATGCCCCCGAAGGTAGAGCTGAAACCTGTCATCCACGGTGCTGTTGATCGTGAAGAGTACACTGTATTCAAGGTCTTTTTCGAGAGTTTTCCTGGTCTCTATGTCACTGGAAATCTCTACAAACCAAAAGGCTCGCTCGGGTCGCTCAGACCAGGTGTACTGTCACCCCATGGTCATTGGACCGATGGACGCTTCCACGCCTATGACGATGATCGTCTCCTCGACGAATTGGAGAGCGGCGCTGAACGCTTTGAAAACGGGGGCCGACACCCAATCCAATCTCGATGTGTCCAGCTCGTACGGATGGGCTGCATCGTCTTTCACTACGACATGCTTGGCTATGCCGATAGTGTTCCGATTTCTTACCAACTCGCTCATCGCTTCGAACGCCAACGTCCGGACCTGCAGGATCCCGACCGTTGGGGGATCTTTAGTGCCCAAGCGGAACTCCGGCTCCAGAACATCCTTGGCTTACAGCTCTACAATTCGATCCGGGCACTAGACTTCATTGAGTCCCAGCCTGACGTAGATGCAAACCGCATCGCCGTCACCGGTCAGAGTGGTGGTGGTACACAGACCTTCCTACTCTCAGCCGTCGATGAGCGGGTAGCGGCCGCCTTTCCTGCCGTAATGGTATCGACCGCCATGCAAGGAGGCTGTACATGCGAGAACGCCTCATATCTTCGGATCGGGACAGGAAACGTGGAATTTGCAGGACTCACGGCACCTCGGCCACTTGGACTCACGGGTGCTAATGATTGGACTGTCGAAATCGAAACTAAGGGACTTCCTGAACTGAAAAAACTGTACAATCTACTTGGACATCCGGAGAACGTTCGTGGGCAGTATTTCAACTTTGGCCACAATTTTAATTACCCCAGTCGTTCTTACATGTACGAGTTCATGAACACCCATCTTCAACTGGGTGTTGAGAGTCCGATTCGAGAACAAGACTATCGTCCTCTTTCAATCACCGAGATGTCAGTTTGGAACGAAGAGTATCCCAAACCTCCCTCAAATGAAGCAGCAGAAGTTTCACTCCTCAAGGCACTCGATGCAGCCTCCAATGAACAGTTGGCTACACTCCGCCCCACCGATAGAGCCTCGCTGAAAGTATACGAGGAAACCGTCCGAGGAGCGATCAAGACGATGGTCGGTCGTCGCTTCCCAAATCCCAGCGATCTCGTCTATGAGAAAACCAATGAAATCGATCAAGACGGCTACAACGAGACAGCTGCGTTGATTCGCTACACACCGGAAGCTGAGGCAGTACCGACGATATTCCTGTACCCCGCTGATTGGAATGGTCACGTCGTCCTCTGGGTTACTGGAACTGGGAAGTCGGAACTCTTTGAAGCGGATGGATCACCACTCAGACCCGTGCAACGACTCCTACAACAAGGAGTCTGTGTTGCGACCTTTGATCTCCTGGGCCAAGGTGAAGCAACCACATCAGATGGACCACTGACGATATCACCCAAAGTCGAGAATCCCCGGGAGTTTCTCGGCTACACAACTGGTTACAATCACCCGATCTTCGCAAGCCGAGTTCACGATATCCTCACTTTATTTACATTCGTCAAGAATTACGAGTTGGAAAAGCCAAGCCGAGTTGACCTTGTCGCCACGAGTGGAGCTGGTCGTTGGGGAGCTGCTGCTGGTGCAATTATTCGGCAGGAACTCGGTGCGATCGCCTTAAGTACCGATGGGTTCCGATTCAAAACAATTACAGATATCCGCGACCTTGATCTCTGGCCTGGGGCTCTGAAGTACGGAGATCTTCCAGCCCTCCTTTCCCTCTGTGCTCCAATTCCACTCTGGCTCACTGGTGAAGGCGAACGCTCCCCCTCCATAGTCTCTGATTGCTACCGTTCCGTCGACGCACACGAACCCACATGTTCCACTGTCGCCTCCACAGAAGAAGCCAACGAAATTGTGCGATGGCTCTTGACTCTGTAGTCAAGAATAGTGATCTACACCTTCGCTTTACATCTTCACCTCGCAACCGAACCGGAGTCTCCTGTACATGCCTCGACGTCATTTCTTGCACTTACTTGTGTTGCTAGGGATCAGTCAGTGCAACTGCATGGCAATTGCCCAAGAAAGCGTAGAGCCTGAACCGCTGCGTTACCACTTCAGGTTCCCCAAGCCGTCAACACACCAAATCGATGTGGAGCTAGAAGTCCCGGTTGATGATACTGATGCAGTTACCTTAATGATGCCTGTTTGGACTCCTGGATCCTATCTCGTCCGTGAGTTTGCAGGGAGGATTGAATCTCTCTCTGCGTTTGACGTTGAAGGGATTGAACGCAAGATCGAAAAGACTGCCAAGAATCGTTGGATCGTGGAGGCGGATGGTACTGATCGGATTCTTGTTCACTATACACTGTTTGCGAGAGAGCCGAGTGTACGGACGAATTGGGTTGATCGTTCCTTCGCCTTGATTAATGGCGCGTCGACCTTTCTCACAATTGCTGACGGCCATGAAAACTACTCGTATGAAGTCGCCCTCGAACTTCCCCCTGGTTGGCCTACGTCAGTAACCACGCTTGAGCCACTCCCAGATTCCTCTCATCACTACCGTGCCGACAACTACGATCAGCTCGTGGATTCACCTATCCTGGCGGGTGATCCAGCAGTTTATGAGTTCGAAGTCGATGGTGTACCGCATCGCCTTGTTAACGTGGAGGAAGGTGGTGTCTGGGATGGTGTGAAGTCAGTCCGTGATCTTGGAAAGATTGTATCGGCAGCCTCAGAACTCTGGGGAGGTCTGCCTTACGAACAGTACATCTTCTTCAATCTCCTCACTGGTGGTGGTGGCGGTATCGAACACAAAGAGTCCACCGTATTGATGTCGGATCGCTGGGCAACTCAATCGGCTTCTTCCTATCTGAATTGGCTCGATCTCGCCGCTCATGAGCATTTTCATGCGTGGAATGTGAAGCGGCTGCGTCCGGCTCCACTCGGTCCGTTCGATTATGAGCATGAAGTGTATACTAGGAGCCTCTGGGTTGCAGAAGGTATCACATCTTACTACTCGGCAGTCCTCTTACGTCGAGCAGGACTCTGCACTCCAGACGAGTTTCTGAGCGGTCCCGGACGGTTTGGCTTGGCTCCCATGATTGAACGAATTGAAGCAACACCAGGACGACTAGTTCAATCGCTCTCGGAGGCTTCTTTTGATGCCTGGATTAAGTTCTATCGTCCGGGTCCGAACTCACGTGAAGCGACGATTAGTTACTACACGAAGGGTGCGGTTGTTGGTTTCTTGCTCGATGCAGAGATCCGTCGTGCAACGGATGGTGTAAAGTCCCTCGACGACCTGATCCGATTAGCGTTTGAACGGTACTCCGACGAAACGGGTTACACTCCGGAGGAGTTCCGTGATTTGGCCAATGAGGTCGCTGGAGTGGACCTTTCATCCTTCTTCACCTACGCTGTCGATTCGGCATCGGAACTGAATTATAGTCATGCGTTGGAATGGCTTGGTCTTCGATTCCGCCCCAATAATGAGGCTCTTTCTGATCAAGCCTGGCACGGTCTGGGAACTCGAACTGACGGACGATCCGCTGTGGTCACCACAGTACCTCGCGTTTCACCAGGGGCTGACGCTGGATTCGATACTGGTGACGAGATTCTTGGGATCGGTGAATTACGGATCGACAGTAGTGATTGGTCATCCGTAGCTGATCGGTACCGACCTAACGAAACAGTTGATGTCTTGATTGCGCGTCGGGGACAACTACTGCGGCTCAACCTCACCTTTGGCCGGAAACCCAGCGACTCTAAACGACTCGAGCGTGATCCCAACGCGACCGACGAACAAAAAGCCCATCGAGCGGCTTGGCTCTCGGAGGATTTAGAGAAGTCGACCAGTCCTGAAGCTGTTGGTGATGCCGAAACATCCACTGATGATCCAATATAAGTGCTCGTCAAACCTAATCGGACCAGCATCACTTCATTTGACTTGCCGTGGCTTTAATTTGATCTGGAAAAGATCAGACCAGTTTTTACCTGTTACAAACAATCGGTTCTTTTCGGGGTCAAATGCGATCCCGTTAAGGACCGCGTTGTTCCCAAAGCGTTGGCGAGGACGGAGTTGGCTGAGGTCGATCCAAGCGATCACTCGCCCTGTCGAAGGGGAGATCACCGCGATGTAACTCGTATTCCAAACGTTTGCAAAAATATTATCATTGATATATTCAAGTTCATTAATATCATAAAGAGGAGCGCCATCAGCCAAGACGCGGAGCGACCGAACCACCTGGAGTGTCTCTGGATCGAGGTAACGGATCGTCGGTGTACCGTCACTTAGAATCAGGTGCTTCTCGTCGTGCGTCAGCCCCCAACCTTCCCCCTCATACGTAAAGCGCTTTTGTTCCTGGAGGCTCTCTTTGTCATAGATGAAGCCGATTTGGTGTTTCCAGGTGACCTGATAGATCTGATCCTTCCAGAGTGTAATTCCTTCGCCGAACACCTGATCAGGGAGCTTTACTTCTTCAATCACATTACCAGTTTCGAGGGTCACTTTTCGGAGTCGAGAGTGGCCTTCTTGTCCCGTACCCTCGTAGAGGATTCCGTCAGCAAATTCGAGTCCTTGGGTGTAGGCATCTGTATCATGAGGATAGCGTTGCACAACCTCGATATCATAGATAGGAATCCGGGAGACCTGCTGCCGCTGTGCGACAATAGACGCCGCTCCCGAAAGTGGTCTCGGTGTTTTGGCTGATCGGATCATCCACCAACCTGCGGCTGTTCCTACTCCAACCAAGACGAGGATTGTCCCCAACCCCAACTGCCATCCCCAACGTCGAACGGTATCGATTCGGACGGGTACGGCTGTTCCCTTGAGCGCAACGTTTCGCGGTGGATGATGGGATGCCATCTGATTCAGTGAGTCCGGCTGAAGTACTCCGGTCATCATCATCCCCTCCGGACAAGATCGCGACTGCGGTTGTTGGCGTCGGTTGTTCGAGATCCTTCCCAATGGCAGGATACAACCGAGTGTTCCGCCGTCTCTTGCATTTGATGACATCGGAATTTGGGCCAAATTGTCAAGCGACGTTTCTCGATCTTGTTTGATAAGTCATGGGGTGTGTCGTTCGATCGACCTCCTCTGGAGAACTTTTGATGGCGATCTGGGGGATAAGTGATCTTCATCTTTCGCTGGCCAAACCAGGTCGTCGTGATCGATTTGGTGCGCGTTGGTCAGAGCATCTTGATCAGATCGAGCAACAGTGGCGGGCGGTGGTCCGACGTCGTGATTTAGTCTTGATCCCGGGTGACATCTCGATGGCATGGAACCACCGGGAAGCGCAGCCCGATCTGAACTGGCTCGCACGACTTCCGGGGACAAAAGTCTTGGCGCCTGGGAATCATGACGGCTGGTGGAACAATGTGGAGACGATCCGCAAAATGCTCCGATGGTCGCAGCGCGGGGTCGATGGTGATGCGATCCTCGAAGGCGGGGTCGTAATCTGCGGCGCCCAGGGAACACCCGTAGTCCTTGATGACCCTGGACCCGAGGACCGTACCGCAACGGACCGAGCCCTCCTCGACTCGGAGTCGATGCTCAAGGCCGCGCTGGGGCTCCGAGACGCGGATCAACCCCTTTTCGTCCTTTGGCATTA
>CAZEAN010000087.1:0-24821 GCA_964510225.1 uncultured Isosphaeraceae bacterium | reverse complement strand
GCAGGTTGGTCCGACTGGCCAGAGGTCTGGCCACGCCTCGCTGAGAGTAACTGGGGACGATTTGGCTGGATGGACATTCTCCTTGACGAATGGTACTACACTGTCAGTTGGAGTGTTGCCGCCATACTGGTCTCGCTTTCAGTCGTTGTGATTCTCCACAAGATATTGCGCCGAACACTGCACTGGAGTAATCCCGAGTCCTTGGGTGTCATACTGATGATTGCGGTGGCATCTACGAATGTTGCCCTCCTCATTCAGTTTAACGCTACGGTTTCCCTTCAAGTACAAGCACGCTACTTTCTTCCTTCACTCAACCTGTTTGTCTTTCTTCTCAATTACGGGCTGACTCAGATTGTCCTCAACCGGACTCTAAGAGCATTCTTGCTGGGTTGTTGGCTCCTCTGGCTTCTGACGATACAGATGGTAGGTTGGGCAGCCTCAGCAGGAGTGTGATCGTTCTAGCCGAAACTCAGGTATGACTGCTAGTAGCTCGGAGAGTTTCAGCAAGCCGGTCAAAAGTTGACGTCGGGCCATCAGCATCGAAAAAGAAACGTGCAGGAAGTCCGACCACGCGACGACCCCCGAGACGGAATAACTCTCGACGATATGAGGTTAAGCTGCCATCCCTAACGATGGCAGTGACCCTCCAGTAGGACCGGCCACGCTCATCCCAGACTTCTCCACGAACAACATGTTGTGCTTGCTGTTGTGCAAGAAAAGCGGCGACCGCAGCCGCTTGATGTCCTTGCTCGGGCCCCCCCACAACTTCGAGGAGCATTTGGCCTTCAGATGCGCGGACCCCATCGATGGCGTCGAGAAGGAGTGCCATCGCCCCACTATCACCTTCGTCCACCAGAGTACGTAAGCTCGGGAGATGTCCGACTAAGCAGGCGGCGGAGTCGAGTACAATTCCTCCTTCGATTTCTCGGAGGCGGTTGTCCTTAAGGGTAGTACCGGAACTCGTGAGATCGACGATGATGTCGGCAATTCCCAGGGTTGGGTGCAACTCCAGCGCACCCTCCGAATGGATCACCTGGTAATGATAGATTCCCCACTTTCGGAAGTGAGCTTGCGTGAGTGCCGAGTACTTCGTTGAGACCCGAAACGCCTTCCCTTGGTCGCGAAATTCATGACTAAGATCGGCGAGGTCAAGCATATGGGTTACATCAATCCAGCTCTCAGGGACGGCAACGACTAATCGACATCCGCCATAGCCAAGGTCAGGATCGACCACAATCGCCTCGGTGGCTTCTCCCTCATGCTCTGCGAAGACATCGAGACCGGTGACTCCGAGATGACATCGACCTTCCTGGACCTGAAAGACGATATCAGTAGGTCGCATAAAGACTACGTGAAATCGCTTGTGTCCTTTGATCGTTGCCTCGTACTGGCGCTCACTGGCACGCCTGACTTTGTAACCTGCCGCGTTGAGAAGGCTGACGATCCCCTCGAAGAGGTGACCCTTGGAGGGAAGGGCAATCCGGATGGGATCGATCGATGTCGCGGGGCCGTCCTGACTCATGATCTACCTCAGTCGCTACCAACGTTCGGACCCGCCGTATTCAACGATTCTCGATCCTGGAGCGCGTGCCAGATCCGTTCGATCCCAAACGCAAAACCAACACCATGAGGGTCTCGATCACTGCCGAGGACGGTAGCGAGACCGTCATAGCGACCACCGTGACAGACCGCGATCGGACCTTTCGGTGTTTGAGCACCGAGCTCGAAGATCATTTTGGAGTAAAAACCAATCCCATGTCCGAATCCGGGGTCGAGTTCGACCCGACTGCGGTCGATCCCGTGCTGATCCAGTAGTCCGACCAGGTCATACATGGTTCGGATTGAGGTCGGTGCCAGTTCGCCAAATTGATCCAGCAACGGCTCCAGTACCGTGTTTGCAGGCCCTCGGAGGTCGGAGAGTGCTCGTAATCGGTCACGTACGCGGTCCAACGAGACGTCGAGTGAGTGCCCCAGGTTCCACTTGCGACGAAGCCGATGGATGATTTCGGAACCGGTCCGTCGACCGATCACACGAGGGACTAGGTGTCGGAATAGTCGCTCCACACCTGTATCATCAGCTTGTTCAACGGCGGGCAAGATTGACTTGGCATCTTGTTCGGAAGGGCTCTGGAGCCAACCGGAAAGTCGATCAAGTGCTGTCTCAAGTGCACGGACGCCTCGGCCTTCGGTTGCTTTGTCACTCAGGTGCTCGACCATCGCCGCGACCGCGACCGTGGGGAGACCGGAACGATCAAGAAGCTCGAGAATCATCCCCGTGTGACCGATCCGGAGCTGGAGTTGGTCCAGCCCAACCGCTTTTGCGGCATCGACAGCAAGGGTGATGATCTCGGCATCACCCTCGACGCCGGGTTCACCCAAGAGTTCAACTCCTGACTGAGTAAATTCGCGATACCGACCAGGGCCAGGCTCGCGCTCGAACCGAAAGACGGGTCCCGACGAAGCCACTCGCCAGGGGATCGCAGGCGCTGCTTCTGCTGCGGTAAAAGAGCGGACTATGCTCGCGGTGAGTTCGGGGCGGAGGCAGAGTCGATGGGGACGACCATCGGCGAGTTCAAATAGCTTGGAGATGATCCCAGCGCCACTCTTCCGTTGGTGGAGTTCGGTTGGCTCCAAGATTGATGTCCGCATCGGGCGATAGCCGACCGACTCAAACCGCGACCTCAATGTGTGCTCAATCCACTCTAACGCTCCAAGATCTTCAGGAAGCCAGTCGCGTGTGCCACGGACTTCTGCAATGGGCGACTCACGAAGAGGGAGACGAGTGGAAGTCTCGGTCGGATTGCTCTGATCAATCGGCATAATTCAGGTAGCTGCTGATCTGGTCCAGGGGGCAAAGTAGACTTATGCTAACCTGTCGTCTCGTCCTTGTGAATCGATTGACGTCTCGACTACTCATGATCTTGCTGAATAATTGCCAAGGCACTCTGGATCGAATCTTCGATGGAGGAAAGCGAAAGCCCCTTGTCTTCGTTTCGAGTGGCGAGGATCCGAAGGTTGAATGTCTCGGTCGCTACTTCATCAGGACCAAGGATGATGGCCAACTTATGACCTCGATTCGAGCCATACCCCATCTGTTTACCAATCGCGATCGGTTCTGGGAACACCTCGGCTCCGATCCCGGAGCGTCGGAGCCGTGCAGCGAGTCCGAAGGCAACGGATGGGTCAACTCCAGGGAAGTTTGTAATCAAGACTGGCGTTGTTGTCGATGAATCGGACAGAGCGTCGGCCTCATCAAGCAACGCCAAGAGACGATCAAGCCCGATCGATGCCCCGACCCCAGGCAACCGTCTCTTAGTAAAAAGACTGGCGAGGTCGTTGTAACGTCCGCCGGAGCTGATCGAGCCGAATCGCTCCCATCCATTGACGGTAGTCTCGAAGACGATCCCGGTGTAGTAATCGAGGCCGCGTGCGAGTCCAACGTCGAGGCTCAGCCGTTCTTCCGGGACCCCAGCGGAATCGAGCAAGCCGAGGACCGTCCGGAGATTCTCGATCCCTTCTCTGGCGAATGGGTGACTTCCAAGCATTGTCTCAGCCGAAGCGAGGACGGTTTCACCATCCCCTTTTCCTTGTCCGACAAAGTCGAGTAAAGAGCGGGCCTGGTCATCGGTGAGTACAGGTTCCCCTTCCTTCGGGTCGCTAAGCTCGGCCTGGACTCCGTCGCGACCAATCTTGCCGAGTTTGTCGAGGCTTCGGAGGACGAGTGCCTTGCGATCGATGACGCCGAAGTGGTCGAGTAGTCCGTCGAGGATCAGTCGGTTGTTCAAATGAATCGTGAATGGTGGAACACCAGCCTCAGTCAGAGACCGCTCGATTACCTGCGCGATTTCAGCGTCCGCCACTGGACTTTCGGTTCCGACGGTATCAAAGTCGCACTGCGTGAACTCGCGGAATCGGCCCTTTGCAGGTCGCTCTCCACGGAAGACGGAACCGATTGCATAACGCTTGAACGGGGTTCCGAGTTGCTCGACATGTTTCGCAACAAATCGTGCGAGGGGGACAGTGAGATCGAATCGAAGCGCGAGTTCACCAGGGGTTCCACCTTTATTCGTGACATCGAAAATCTGGCGGAGGACCTCATCCGATCCCGCTCCTTTTCCCGTCAGGACCTCCATCCGTTCGATATGGGGGGTTTCAATCGGCACAAATCCGAAGCTGGTGAAGACCGATCGAAAGATCCCAAGCATCCGCTCGCGAGGGATCATCACGGAGGGAACGATGTCGCGGAGACCACTGGCAACTCTGGGGTCGATCATTACGCTTCACATCCTCAGTGACGATCGGCGGGCACGGTTACTACTCTCGGATTGTCGGGTGTCAAACCTATTCTAACAAGCGAACTCAGGACGCGCATGATCAAGATCTGCTGGGATCGGAGCGATCGGAAGTACCGAGAGTGATCGCGAAGGAGTTCCACGTCCCGATCCCTCCGGAGGAGCACTGCCTCCGAGAGATCTCGAGATACTCACGCACGATGTGAGAAGTGATAACTGGATCTGAGTCCGAATCAGCGATCAACTTCCCGTAAATCCTTGTCGTTCGAGGTCGTTCTGAGCTGGAAGTCGGAGGGAGGGGAGTTCTTCCTTAGGTCGCTCGACTTTGGGCTTGTCTGGACTAAACCCGGCCCTGGACCCAGTCTTGGGTCGGAAGAAGACAACATCGCCAGGTCTTGAGCTGCTGATCGTCCCGGTCTTCGCATTGTATCGAGCCGACTCCGCCAGCCCGCGACTCAGTCGTTGACCTCGGGCTTCTTGAGAAGCGAATGCGACGGGGTTCGCAGCACTTCCTTTGATGTAAAAAAGATCTTTTGTAGAATCATAGGTAATGATGTCGCCTGCGATTGCTTCGTTGTTCGTCCTAGCTTCCGCATCTCCGAAAGCTCTGAGAGAACTCTGAGCCGGTACTCCTACTTTGGGGAGCCCGGGATCATGGTCGGCATAGATCCTCTCAGCGGAGAGTTGGACCGCGTCTGCTGGGGTTCGATCGAAGTTCAGGTGATCGTTCCACGTACGGACCCGAGCCCGGATCGCACGGGCATCGCCCTCAAAGGTTGCCGCATGTGGAGTGCTTCCGGCCGCCCCGAGCTTTCCTTCAAGACTCTTGTTAAAGTCGACCCGAAGCTGGTTTAGCGACCAAGGTCCCGGTGATCGCTGGCGTCGTCTTGTTCCTGAACCGTTATTATTTTCCGCCTCTTGCTGAAGCGTGGTTACATAAATCGTGCCTGGATCGTCCATCCAGAAATTATCGGACGACCTTACATAGGTTAATGAATCTCCGATGACCTCGCGATACTCTTTAATCAAAGGCTGCGATTTGTTTCCAGAGTTCGGCTGCTCCTCATGGACAACAGAACGAAGTCGAACATCCTCTCGGCAGATCACCACGTCGATGACTGGTCGTGTATCGGAGTTAGTCTCCTCCGACGAATCGTCCCGATCGCGGTCAAAGGAGAGTGGACGGTCGAAGATTGCCTCCATCCGACCACAACTGACGCGTTCGTTGGGCAACTTTGCTTCAACATCGCCGACGAAGAGTGCGCGGGCAGGTCCTATCAGGCCGTTACGCTCCAGCATTGAGCCGTGGAAAGTCATCCCCTCGGACCATTCGATGAGCATCTGTTGCTTTACTGATCTCTCCGCCAATTCTTCCCGTCCGGAGTCAGCTCCTGCTACCGAAGTCACCGGTGCATTCTCTCGGGCGGTTCCGAGGCCGAATTGCTGCTGAGGATCAATCTCCGAGAGTTGCCAGAGGAATCCCTTTCCTTCCACTGAAGCAAAGTCCAAGCCTTGGTCAACAAAGAGTGAAGGTCCTTGAATCCATAATTCATCCGACCCGGCGATTGCCGGTTGATCGGCTCCCTGGGCACGGACCGTCATCTGACCGCGGGCGGGTAGCTTTAGATCAACGGCTTCGGCTTCAACCCGGAATCCTTCTTCGTCGCCCTCCGCAGGATCCTGATAGATAAACACCTCACCACGAAGCCTTGCTTCGCGGATCTCACTCTGGCCCCCGGTTGAACTGCTTAGGCTGAATCCTGAGTTCCCGGAGGCGCTCTGGCCAACAACCTCCACTTGGGCCCAGACGAGATCGGCACGTGCTTCAACGGGTCGGTTTGATTCGATTGGTGACGTATCCTCGGGATTAAGCTGGGGAGGGCTGTAGCTGGTCTGTACGATCTGGGCCTCGGTCAGCGCGCGTTGTTGTCCGAGATTCAATGCAAGTGCAGGCGTTACTGGGTATGTAAAGTCGACAACTAGCCAATCTCGAGCGTTAAGTTCCCGTCGTGCAGTGACGCTCGGTTGTGCTCCGATCGGTTCGATCGCTGCATCGTCGACTTGTTCTGGCGTGATGAGATGGACATCGCCACGGGCAGCTAGTCGATTGACGCGATAAGATCGACCTCCGAACGCTCCATTCTCGGTCTCCAGGTCCGAAGAGTCCTGATTGGGTGTTGGTCGAGGCTCGAGGCTGACTTCAATTTCCTCCCGAGCGACCATCATCAGTTGCTCCGGATCTTCGAAGTAGGGAAGACCGGTGAGCCGGATCCGGAGTTGCTGATCTGCGTTTTCACCCGCGGTGGGGTCTCCCGGTTGTAACGTCTCGATGATCATCTCGTTACGCCAGGAAGCGGTTTGGCTGATGGGAGCACCACGATTGGTCCGGATTTCCATCCGTCCTGGCCCCCGAGCAATGACAGTCGTCTGCCCTTGATGCTGGGGATCACCGTACATCGTAGCGTCGGTGGCCCAGATCGTGGCGACCGAGAGGATTTGGCCCTCATCGTCCGTTTCGACCCGTTCGAACTCTACCAACGAACCAGCATCGGCCCGAAAATAGGAGACGTCGGGCTGGTCGGTACTCGGCTTTTCGTAGATCAGCTCATTGCCTCGGACCCGGACGTTTTCAGACCGCGACTCCAGCCAGACCGCATGGCCATCCACCCGAGCGCGAAGTAGCCGGAGTCCTCCAGTGCTGGGACCACCGCCTTCGGACGGGTCATCTCCCGTTGTGTCAAACTTCTCAACGGGGACGAGGACCGCGTGAAGATGGTCCCCAGTAATCCGATCAGGATCACTACTCCCACGTTCCAAAACGACATTACGCGAGAAGTCGGCGATCGTTGGTCGAGGTGGTGCCGGTGGTCCGACATCGGTTGGGATCCTCGACCTCCCCAATTGAAGTGTCATCACACCATCACAGGAGAGGACAACAGGCGTCTTCGGAGGCTCAACATCTTCTGTTCGCTGAGTTTCTTCGGTCTCAAGCTGGTCAGGCCGCGCGGACCCTGGGAGGAGTCCTGTCTGGCCCGCATCCGCTGCCCTAATCACAACATTACGTTCCAGCCGTACTGTCTCGGCGGTCGGGAAGCCGTTGGAGGTCGTCGATGGTTGAAGCTTGATCGTGAGGTCGTTTCCTGAAGCTTCGACGTTCTGATCAGAGAGCAGGACACGTTCTTTACAGCGGATTTCCGAATCTGCTTCCGAATATTCGGCATAGGGCATCTGGATCACGAGGTCATCTTCGAGATTTCCAGGAGTCCCTCGGTCGTCGAGGATCATCACGTCGTCAGCATAGCCTTCAATCCGCGCGCGAACGACGCTCGGTTTCGAGCCCCCGAGCAAATTGAAGGGACGGTCGAAGTCAACCAGAGCGCGGTCGCCAGAGAGGACTTTAAGTCCGCCCTCTTCGTCCGCATCCCAGATCAGGGCGAACGGCTCGAAGGAGATTCGGTGGCGGTCATGTCCCTCGGGGAAGCTAAAGCTCCCCCAGTACATCCAGTAACCACGTTCCACATTGTAGTAGCGATCGACTCCGAACCCGGAAGTCCAATGGTCCTTGCCAAAGACCGATTCCGCGAGTTCGACGGCACGTCGCGCACTTGCGGAGTCTGAAGGTCGGAAATCGAGGGCCAACCGCGCTTCGGGAATCGATTTCTGAAGTCGCTCAGTCACCGTCGCAAAGAGATGCTGATAGCCACCGTAGCCGGCAACTAGCATTGCGATGGTCAGCGTTGTTCGGACGGTTCGGTTCATGGCCTCAGGTCCGTCTCCCCTTCCTGCATCTGACGTTAACCTCGACAACGCCGAAGTCGTACAGTAAGAGCCTTATGCAAATCCTGGGGCAATGAGGCTTGCGTGCCAAAGATTCCAATCATTCGACTGGTCCGGGCTTCATCATGACCCGATTGTTCGGGTTGACCGCGAGTTTGACGATCATCATGTTTTTGTACTGTCCCTTAAGTCTCGGAGAAGAGAGACGATCGCATCGGATTCTGCATCTGATTGTCGAAGTTACTGAACGAGATGACGAGGTTAAGCCTCCCATTCATCTGCTTCTCTTCCAATCAAGTCAGTGATATCCACAAGCCCGCAGAGTTGATGTGCGGGATCGGTCACAACCGGAAGTTCGCTGAGCTTTCGGTTCCTGAGGAGTTCGACTGCCTCAGTCAGTCGGGCTTCGGGGTGGATCACCACCGGATTCACTGTCATCGCGTCAGCGATCGGTCGGTCGAGTAATTCTTCGCGACGTCCTTCGAAGAGACGAGCCAAATCACTGTCGGTGAAGATACCCAAGAGCTGTTCTTCATCTCCGACAACCAGTACCGCACCAGAACGTCGACGGGCTCCCTGATGTCTGACGAGGATCGAACGGATGGACTCATGAGGTCGAGCCGTGCGGATTCGTCGGCCAGTCCTCATAACGTCACTGACTCTCCCAAGCTTTCGTCCGAGGCTCCCGCCTGGGTGGTAGCGGAGAAAGTCGTCGGGGCTGAAGCCGCGATTCCGACTGACGAGAAGTGCGAGTGCATCACCAACTGCCATCATCGCGGTTGTGCTTGCTGAGGGTGCGAGACCGAGATGGCAGGCTTCGTCGATTGGACCGGTGGCAATGCAGAGGTCAGACGCCAAACCAAGCGTGCTTGATTGGCGCCCGGTAATCGAGACCAGGAGTGCGCCAATTTTCTGGATTGTTGGTATCAAGCGATTCAATTCGCCAGTTTCGCCGCTCCATGAGAGTGCCAAGACGAGATCAATGGCCCGGACGCGGCCAAGGTCACCGTGGACGGCATCTCCCGGGTGCATCGGGAACGCATGGGTTCCAGTCGATGCCAGAGTCGCTGCAAGCTTTTGACCAACGAGGCCGGCTTTGCCCATCCCTGTGACGACAATCGATCCCTGGCAATGGAGTATGAGTTCCGCAGCTCGAACAATCGACGAATCAATCCGTGCTTCGACCTGAGCGATTGCTTCGGCCTCGGCACGCAAGACCTCGCGCACAAATCCAATGGATGAATCGAGCGTGTCACTGCGAGGATCATGATGAATGAGATCGGCCGACCGTCCCGAGGACGATCCTTCTTCGATCGCAGTCGCCATCCGTTGCCTCCTTGCAACTCCGGCATGGCGGAATCCAGGTTCCGGCGGAATTCGGTTTGATTCTCCTGGATCGGTCCGGTTTCGGCTTAGGCCGTTTGGGTTCGCAACGTAGTCCATGACGCTTTCCTCGTCAACGCAGGACGATTACGGACCTCGAACCGAAGCTGCCAGCGATTAGCTCGCCCTATTCAGGTTCTATCGGTCAGGCGAGGGTACTCTGATTAGAAACTTATGAGTGAGTTATCGTAAATCGAACGATCATTTGTCGATTTGCGGATAACAGAGAAAAGAACTTAGGCTAAAGAATCAGCTAATACCCTTGGAATCCAGAGGGGATAATGGGGGAAACCGACCTCAATGACGGAATCCCCTCAGGGATTTAATGAATAGCGGCGGAGGGACTCGAACCCCCGACACGCGGATTATGATTCCGCTGCTCTAACCGACTGAGCTACGCCGCCGGGAAGCAAGTATCAACATCAATGATGCGATCAGGTAGGTTTTTGACTGAAAACCAGGTGTTGGATCATATCGATCTTAGACCAAAGGATCAAGCGTTTGCTGGGGAACGCTGAACGTTGTTTATATTGAGTTAGGATATGACCATGCTGGTGAGCCGATCGTGAACCGAGCTGTCTGCAAAGACTAATTTGCCTTCCTTGAGGGTGCCACGCACTCGAGGAATCTTAGATTCTTCGACCAGGGCGAGGTCGGCAAGCCAGCCTGCTTCGAGGCGACCGCGGTCCGTCCAGCCGGCCGCCCGAGCGGGCCCACTGCTAATCAACGCAATCGACTCTGGAAGCGAACAGACTTTTTCGAATGCAAGATTATAGGCTGCTTGTAGTAATGCAGGCGGATAGTAATCGGCAGCAAGGGCATCCACGAGTCCGGCTCGGATTGCGTCTTTGGCACTAAGGTTTCCAGTATGCGAGCGTCCTCGGAGGACGTTCGGTGCACCCATGATGACGCTTAATCCCCTCCGATGGGCATCTTCTGCTGCCTCGAATGTCACCGGGAATTCCGCGATCGTGACACCCAGATCGACCATTTTGCCTAGCTTCTCACTGGTATCGTCGTCATGGGAGGCGACCGCCAAGCCCTGAGTTTGGGCCGAACGAGCGAGGATCCGCGCATCGGACCAACGGTCGTCTCTCGCTTGCATTTCCTCAAGCTTCCGACGGACGGCTGTCTCCACCGCTTCCCGTGTCATCCCTCGGTTCTTCACGGTGTCGTCGATCAACCGGTCGATGTCGCGATACTGTCCTTGGCCCGGCGAGTGATCCATGATCGAGAGCATGCCAACGAGGCCGTTTTGAATGAGATCGTTCAAGAGCAAAGTCGCTTCTGGAGCACTGACGTCAAAACGCGCGTGCACATGATGACCGATAAGGAGTTTAGATCGGAGTTGCCTGATTGCCGAGAAAATCCCTCGGATCCGCTCTTCATCCCGTCGGTTTGCTTGGTCGCGCCAGATCACGCTCCAGGCGAAAGCCACAGCGGCGAAGGCATCGGTAAGGCCTGCCGCGGCAAGTTGCTTATCGAGTTCATAGACGGCGAGTTCATAGGGGAAAGAGGCACGAGGTCGCGGTTCGACCACGTGCTCGATCATGTCGCCGTGGAGGTCAATGATCCCCGGAATAATCGTCAGTCCTTGCCCATCAATCCGGGCCTCAGTACTCGAGGGCGCTGGACCATCAACGATTTCGGCAATCTCAGCGCCTTCAATCCGGATCGAACCGCGATCCAACACACGATCAGGAAGGACAAGTTGAAAGTCAGAGAGCCACATCGGTCTAAGCTCCAGAGATTTCGGCGGCAGCCGTTGTGTTGAGGTTGAGAACGTCATCGACTAAGCCGGCCGCATCTTCCTCGTGGTGGAAGACCGCGATCATCGCCGTGCCACCGACCTTGAGTCTTGAAAGGCGAGCGACGAGCGCCTCCCGGGCTCCTTGGTCCAACGAGGCGGTCGGCTCGTCCAGGAGGAGCAAGCGTTTCGGCGTGATCAAGGCTCGGGCGAGATTGATCTTTTGCTGTTCACCGCCAGAGAAGGTGCTTGGATAGGCTTCATGAAGTCCGGGCTTGAGGCCAAATGCCCGAAGGAGGTCACGAGCGGATTCTCGAGCCGAGTCGACGTCGATACCGCGCCCGAGGAGCGGTTCAGCGACGAGATCGATTGCACGGACGCGTGGCCTTGGCCTGAGGAATTGGGTGACAAATCCAATCTCGTCGCGACGGAGAAGTGCAATATCAACGTCTGCCGCACGTGCGAGATCTACGAGCCCATGACTCGATTGGAAGAGAGCAGATCCCGAGGTCGGTCGACAGGTCCGGTACAAGCAGCGTAAGAGCGTTGACTTACCCGACCCGTTCGGCCCACCGATCTTGAGGAATTGACCTGATTCGAGCTGGAAGTTCAGACCTGAAAAGGCAGGGATCTGACGCCCCAAGGCATGAATTACAAATCGTTTTTCCAAGTTGCGAACTGCCAACAAACACATCAATCTTGCCTGTCTTCTTGATACGAATGGCTTTAGCTGGTCATCGTTTTGGGGGAATGATAGCCCAACAAATAAGCTGATCTCGGCTTTGTGATCTCTCAGTGCTCAGACTGAAGGAGGGTCATCGGGTGAGCGAATGAGGATGGTTTGTTGGTCTCAGAGTTTGGCATGGACTAACTGTTGGGTATAGGGATGCTGGGGGTCATCGAGGACTTGGTCAGCAAGACCGCGTTCGACGACCCGACCATTTTTCATGACGAGGACGCGGTCTGCGAGGGTCCTGATGACGCCGAGGTCGTGGGAGACGATAATCGTCGTCACCTTGGTTTCCCGTTGCAAGCGTTTTAGGGTGTCAAGGACGAGCGCTTGAACAGAGACATCGAGCCCGGTCGTTGGTTCGTCCAGGAGGAGCAACCTCGGTTGCAAGGCGATTGCCTTGGCGAGTTGCACCCGTTGCTGCATCCCACCGGAAAGCTGCCGCGGAGGGTCATTGATCCGATTGATCGGAAATTCTGAGGCACTTAACGCTTGTCGACCCGACTCCCGGAGCCTTCCAAAGTGACGATGACCTGAGTCAATCAGTCGTTCCGCCACGTTACCGCCGCTGCTCACCGACATCCGGAGTCCTTGATGCGGATTTTGGTAGACGATCCCAATCTGTTGAAGTCGGACCTCGGCTTGATCGACCCGATCAAGATTCAGCAAGTTGAGGCCAGTGTAGTCACCAACGTTCAGTGAGTAAGAGCCCTCGTCTGCCGGCTCTTGGAGATTGAGAATCCTTAGAACGGTCGATTTACCCGAGCCTGATTCACCGACGATCCCGAGGATTTCACCGCGATAGGCGTCGAGATCAACGTCATCCACGGCGCAGATGGTGCCGAAGCGACGCCGGAGCCCTCTGGCGGAGAGGATCGGGAACTCCTGGACCAGTCTCGGAGGATCGAGGAGCGATAGTTTAGATTGGGTCTGATCCATGGTCCTTGAGATAACCCGGCACATAAAAGCGGCCGTCGGGGTCATAGTAGGTCGGCCCGATTCCAGACGACTCACCGCGTTCTTTCCTGACAAGCTTTTCGATAAATCCGGTATCCGAAAGTTCGAATGAAGCACTCCCGTCCTTCTCCGGGATTTCGTTCATAAACCAGGTCGTGACACCCGTCTTCCGGCAGATTCTTCCGGATTGATCCTCGACCAGAAACGGGATGTCCTCAAATTCAAGAGGACGGACGTCAGTGTAGGGAGGGACTGCGTAGATCCGCTTCTCGCGACCTGCAGAGAGGATGGTGAGGTGTGCAGCCTGGTGGAGTTTTGGATTGTCCCAGCGCGGGATTGGGCTCGGTGCCATTACGTAGCGACCGTGGACAATCACCGGGGCATCGGCTCCCTGAGAATCGCGTCGGTAGTTAATCAGTCGTTCGAAGAGTTGAAGCCAGAGTGGACTGTAATCAGCATCGGCATGACGTTGGGATGCCTTTGGGACGTCTGGCTCCACATAGCGGAGTGGTTCTGGGATCGGTACTTGGAGGACCAAGGTCTGACCGCGACGGAGTCGTTCCTCGGGGATCCGGTGACGACTCTGAATGATGGTTGCTTTCAAGGCATCCGTTGTGGTGGTAACGCCAGCCATCCGTGCAATGAAACGTCGGAGATTAGCCGCATTGACCGAATCGTCCGCCCCTTGGTCGATCACCTTGATGACGTCGCGCGGCCCAATGATTGCCAAGGTGGCTTGGAGACCCCCCGTTCCCCAACCTCGAGCGATCGGCATCTCGCGACTGGCGTAGGGAACTTGATATCCAGGGATTGCAATGGCCTTAAGGATCTTACGCCGGAGTTCTCGTTTGGCGAACTCATCAAGAAACGCATAGGAGTAGTCAGAGACTGGCGCCTTGAGGCTATCAAGCGTGGTGCTCATGACGGCTCCTCGACAGAGCTGAGTTGATCTCGATCCGCTTCGTGTTCGCCCCGACCGTTTCCTTCCACGGTTTCAATGGGCTCGGGTTCGGAATCAAGAACTCCACCGTCGCGGACCCCTCGGACGGCATCGAGAGTACTCTGAAAGGTGACGTAGTGAGGGAGCTTGTAGTGGATGCAGAAACCGGAGGCGTCGACCGGTTCGGTGTGCTGAAGGACGAACTCTTCAGTATGTGCGGGGTGCGGTTCCGGAAGATCCATCGCGCGATCGAGCATGGAGGCGGCGATAACCTTGACCTCATTCCAGCCCAATGTCGCCGCATAACCGAGATTGAGTGAGGGATGACTTTGGGGCTTAGGATTAGCGGTCGAAGCGCTAAAGGTGGTGACAACCTCAGCACTGCTCAGACGGACCCGCCCGATACTAAAGAGAGCCCCTGTGACGGGATGACGAAGCTGGACCTCCGCCATCGCAAGTCGGAGTTCGTTCACAGTTGGGTGGATCGTGCCATAGCCTCGCATATTCGCGTAACCAAGGGCGAGAACACCGCCCGTGTCGGCCCGTGCGAGGGACTGCAAGCGATGAGCACGCGATGCCGGGAACCGGACTGGTTCTCGGGTGAGGTCAGGGATCGCGGAAGGCTCATCCCTCCCCGTCGTTACTTGCGCGAGTCGATCGAGGAGACCGTGGTCGCGTTGCCAGTCGGCGACCGCAGGATAGGACCGTGGTGCTGGAATTGGGGCTGCCTGATAGGGCTGGAGTGATTCTTGCTGACTTTGGTCGGCCTCGAGGAGGTCGAGCTTAAGGATCCGATGACTGTAGTCGAGCGTCGGTCCCAAGATTTGTCCGCCCGGAATCTCCTTAAAGGCTGCGGAGATTCTCCGGATTGTCAGCAGGTCATTGGATTCGACGATCTCGGCATAAGCAAGTCGAGGTTGCGTCGACCGATAAGCACGCAGCATCAAGACCGCTTCGTAGAGATCACCACTCGCCTGAGCGACGGCTAAGGCGGCCAATTCAGGAGCGTAGAGCGAGGCCTCACCCATCACTCGATCGATGAGGTACGGAAGCTGCAATTCGATCTCTCGAATCAAGGATGCGCTCGGTGTGCCTCCGAGCAGTTGGTGGAGCTGCTCGGCCCTCAAAATTGCTTGCTCGCCTCCTTTTGCTGCTACATACGCCATGGGTAAGACTCTTGACGGATTATCAAAGCTTAATCTAATGAAATGAGTGTCGTTCTTGGGAATCCCATGATCTGATTCGTCTCAACCAGGAAGAGATCCCAGCCGAGTGGGTACCGGAGTCGCTTACTGCGAAGCTTCCAGAACTCGACTGGGACCCCGGCAATCGTCACCTCAGCTCCACCGTCAATACCGGGTCCGCTCAGGAGAAGTCGTGTTCCAGATGTCCCCTGGATCGTGGCGTTCAAGATGATGGTAGCACTGGAGTCTGGTCTCAGGAACGTACCGACCGAGGCTTCGGCGAGTTCCTCAAGGTTGAGTCGAAGTGGATCGGTGACGAACTGGTACAGTGCTTCTTGGACCGTTGTGTTGCGAGCACCAAATTCGCTAAGTTGTTTTTCAAGGTTCGCCGAGTCAGTCCAATACGAAGTCTCGAGATCAAGTAAGGCCGCACCGATCTGAAGAAGGCCTGGTCCGAATCGAGAGATTGCCGTCGGGAGTTGATAGCATTGTCCTGGATGGCTCAGTGCCCACATTAAGCCCAGGAACGTCTCTTGGTTCATTGCCTCCCATTCGGTCCGTTGCGGTGCCGGAGGGATTTCTGTGGGGCTAGTAGGCATCACTCAAAAGGTCTCCATTTCGACCCGAGTTGCCTCAACTCGGCATAGCAACACACGATCCTCTTCAGCCTGGATTGCCGCTTGCTCCTCAAGGAATGACTGTAGGCGATCTGTCATGATCCCCGACCGGAGTGCGACGTCAAGGACAGCGATCGCCAGCGCACGTTTGGCGTCACGTCCGAGGCAGGCTCCATAGCCCTCAACACCATCCAGTTTGAGCCTGGCTGATGCCACTAAGACTTCACCAAGGTGAAATGCCGTACCTTGGGCGGGCTCGCGCATCGGGAGCATCACGAGTCCGACTTGATTCGCAATGACTTCGACCTGTTCAGCTTCCTGGAGGACTGCCTCGGCAAGGCTCAACACTTTACTGGGCTCTGCACGAGCGAGGACATTGAGATTGTGTGTTTGTAATTCAAGATCAACCGACATTGAATTTCTTCGGATTCGTTCGGCGTTCATCGACGACTTAGCCTTCGCCGATGCTCTTAAGATCGAGATCGAGAATCTTGGCCAACTCGCGAATAGGGTTGTAAAACTCGTCGAGGGAATCGAGTCCTAGTTCTTCGGTGGGGTCAACATACCAGCCAACCGAGTTGGCTACGACTTCGGGGTAGTCTTTCATCTCGATCAGTGCTCGACGCAACTCGATCTTAAATGACTCAGGTAAGTCGCGTCGGATCGCGAATGGCGTTTCAGGGATCGGGTCAGAGAAGGCGAGTAAGGCGATTTCGCCGTTGGGGCAATCCTCGAATTGCTGCCGGACTTCCTCTGGAGTCCTCGGACGATTGATCTTGCCGTCGGGAAAACCGGAATAGTCAATCTGCTCGTTTCTTGCCATCTCGGCGAGGTTAAGCTCGTTGGTTGCGCCACCGGCGAAAGAACCATTCCAGACCGCCAGAGCCGAGGTCGGATGAGCGCCGGCGAATCGAAAGAGGAGATCCTCTTCGGGATCGATCCCGTGCTCCATCAAGATCGTCCGCGGCATGAGGTGACCCGATGTTGAAACTTGGTCGACGAAGGAGAATTGCTTTCCCCTGAGGTCATCGAGGCTCTCGATTCCAGATCCTTTACGAGTGAAAATCACTGAAAAATAATAGGGAAGAAGTTCTGGATCGAAGGCGGGAGCGCCGTGATGTTCGACGAGAACTGCGACTGCCTCGGCATTGGCCTCCCGGACTGCCATGATGTAGGAGAAGGGGCCAACTTCGAAGGCGTCAACATGTCCTGCTCTCATGGCTTCGATCACGGCAGTGTAACTTATCCCCGTTTCAGCCTCGACCGGGATCCCCAATCGATCCTCAAGATACTCGACCATAGCGTCGTGCTTTGCGAGCGCGGCGATCGGGTTTTCCTCACCGAAGAAACCGATCCGGAAAACCTCGGGCCAATCCGATTTCGGCCCATCAAGCCGAGTACCCTTGCCAGGATCGGAGTCGCTAACGACACATCCCGGTAGCCCAGCAGCGAGTGCGACCCCGAGACTAACCAGAACCGCGAGGATCATTCGGGTTGAGGTTGAGTCTGTTGCGTTGGCTTGAGTTCCCCGGCTGATCGGCATGCATGATCTCCCGTTTTTCGTTCTGATCTGACCATCTTCTGATGATCGGCCGAGTTTTCAGATCAGCGACTTCCGAATTCGGTCACTGAAGCGATCGATTATGGTGACCACTAGAATGACAACGATCATCGCTCCCATCAAGCGTTGATACTGAAACAATCGAATATATTTGTCGATTTCGAACCCGACGCCTCCCGCACCGACGAGGCCCAGGATTGTCGCCGAGCGGACGTTGTGCTCGAACATCAAGATGGCGTAAGAGACGGCACTCGGCATCGCTTGGGGGATGACACCATACGCAAAGGTGTGGAGCCGGCTTGCTCCTGTGGCCCGAATCGCTAAGAGGGGACGAGAATCGACCGATTCGACTGATTCCGCAAACATCTTGCCGAGTGAACCGATGGAACCGACAGCCAAGGCAAGGACCCCGCTAAAGGGGCCTAACCCGACGGCAGCAACAAAAATGAGGCCGAAGACGAGGTCGGGGATCGCGCGGATGACATTGAGAAAGAATCGGACTCCGTGGTAGACGAGCGGGTGTGGCGAGACGTTTCGAGCCGCGAGTAACCCGAAGGGAGCCGCCAGGATAATCGCTGCTGTCGTGCCAATGATCGCCATCTGCAACGTCTCGAGCGTCGCCCAGACGATTGTGGGGAAGGGGATCGACTTGTCTTCGGTGCCGAGCCTTGGAAGAGTGACGCCGATCAGTGGGATCCGGATTTCAGGCGTCTGTAAGGTCAGCGGTTCGAACTCGAACTTGTCCAGACAAAGCTGAACCGATCGCTGCGCGAAGGTCCGATAGTCACCCTCGGCCCAGGCACTACGGAGTCCGACGGACTGTGATTCAGTAACGACAAGTCGACCGAGGAATTCACCAAGGTGGGGGAGCCCTTCAATGAGGGCAGATGGCTGCGCATCGGTCCCGGTGATCGACCATGAATAGAGGCAGAAGAGGAGGACGACAACGAGGATTGACTTAAGCCCGATTCTCGGAAATGGACGGAGTAATTCGTTACGTTCCTTCTCCGAGAGTGAGCGCGATTGTGCACGCCCAGGATCCTCAGCACGATGGTCAGATTGAGATGAGTTGCTCATCGGGAGACGTCCGGAGTCGGCTCGGATTGGATTTTGGTGAAGGCGACGCTCGCGATTGAGCCTACGGAGGGAGCTGACGTGGTAGCAGCGTCCGATCGGTAGATTGCGGCATGTGCGGCTTTATCGAGTTCACCAGGTGGACCGTCAAACGCAACCCGGCCTCCCGCGATTCCGATAATCCGATCGGCGAATGCCTTTGCGAGTTCGACTTGATGGAGGTTAACGATCGTCAAGAGATGATCTTCGCGCGTGATCCGAGTTAGGTCTTGCAGTACTTGCCAGGCAAGTTCGGGATCGAGGCTCGCAACCGGTTCGTCCGCGAGGATCAGTTCTGGTGATTGGGTTAAAGCGCGGGCGATCGCCACTCGTTGTTTTTCCCCGCCGGAAATGCGGTCAGCCCGTTGCGCTGCAAGGTGGGCGAGATTGACACGCTCAAGAGCGGCTAGAGCACGCTGTCGATCTGATTGGCTAAAGTACCTTACCAGACTGAGCGGTCCGTTCCGGTATCCGAGGCGGCCGGTCAGTACGTTCGTCAAGACCGAGAGGCGATCGACTAGATTATGCTCCTGCCAGATAAACCCAATCCGCCGACGGACCGAGGCAAGTTGACGCTCCCTAAGTTCGCTGATCGCATTTCCACCGAGACGGATCGATCCCGAAGTCGGCCGTTGCAGACCATTGAGGCATCGAAGCAAGGTCGTCTTGCCTGCCCCCGATCGGCCCAAGATTGCGATGAAGGCGCCCCGATCCGCTTGCAGATCAAGTCCGGAGAGCACAATATGCTTTCCTTGATAAGTAACTTTCAAATCATGGACGGAAAGCATCATGAAGTTGGTGAAAATCCGAGGTTAACTGACTGGGTAGGTCGGTTCTGAAGATTCGATCATCATAATCGAGCCTTCCCTTCCCTTGTAAGAAGCTCTGATGAAGATCTCCAAAACCAATAACTTGCAGGCGATCATCAAGCGGCTGCGATTTAACGAAGTAGGGTCCAATTGGCATCGTCTCGGGTGCAACAATCGTGCTTGAATGGAATTCTGGAGATCAGAGCGCTAACACTGAGCGAGCTAAGCGTGGTGGAGGAAGGCTTGGACCTAACAGTCGAAATGGGAAAGGGACGCCGTTACCTCCACCGCGCTATGGTGGTCACGCTGGCGTTGCTCGCCTTGGTGACCCCAGTTTGCCGATCGCTCTCGCGGGTTGATTGGCGGCTTGACCTGGTCGCTCAGTTCCAACTCCCGGGCCTGATTCTGACGATTATCGCGGTCTTTGCGCTAGTGAGAACAACAAAATGGACGCGTCGTTACATGACTCCTTGGTTTGTTGTCCTTGGGCTCTGCCAATCATGGGGGCTCTTGCAGTACAGTTGGCCGCTCAAGGCGTTGCCGACTGCTACCGATGGCGTGCCGCTTAAAATACTCTATGCCAACGTTGATTATCATGTGTTAGACTATCAGCCATTTCTGAGTCTTGTGAAGTCTGAAGATCCAGACATTGTTGCGATTGTTGAATTTAATGCACGATGCCAGGCTGTCCTCCATGAACTCCCCGACAGCTATCCGTATCGGATCGAGATCGCGGATGGGACTGATGGAATCGCTCTCTATTCAAAGCTGCCGGTACTAGCAGACCCGCCGAGTCAATTGATCCGACCACTCCGGGGAAAGGGAAACCCCGCACTTTGCTCGACCATCGACCTCTCGGCACGAGATCCGCGCCAAAGACCACTCCATCTCTGGATTCTACATGGTCCGAATCTCCTCTTCGGAGGAGGACCTCAGTCGCGACAAGAGTTCGAGTCGCTCGCGCGATTAATCAGAGAACGGTTCGGCCCGACGTTAGTGGTCGGAGATTTCAACCGGACCGAGGGCTCGCTCATCTTCCATGATTTTCTCGAGACGACGGGACTTCGGGACGGACGTTATGGACATGGCCGACAACCTAGTTGGCCCACTTGGTCCCCGATACGACTGGCGATTGATCACACCCTGATCAGTGAGGAATGGGTTGTTCTGGATCGTCGGCTCGGTCCCCACACGCCGTCCGATCATTTTCCCGTGTTGCTTGAACTTAGTCCGGCCAAGAGCTTCCCGAGCACCTCGGAGAACTGATGAGAGCCGCTAAGGGAACTCTCAGGGTTCGTGTTCAAGTGGGAGTCGTTGGATCGTAAGTCTCCAGCGAACTTGAGTTGATCAGCGCGACGGAGTATCGCGATGATGTATTGAGATTGCTCAGGTTCCAATTGTTGAACAATTTCTTCCGAATCTACCAACTCCTCGGTTGTTCGCGCTCCCCATTGTGGCCCCAACGCCTTGATCAGGGACTCTCGGATCGCTTCCGCTTGTGCAAGAAGACGATCCGGTGCGGGCAAAGAGGGGTCAGTTGCGCGGGTCCGAGCATCTACGACAGGGTCACGAATCTCCGTTCGATTCCGATGTCGTTGGCTGAGCCAACGGAACCCGATCAAGAGGAGTAGAATTGCAAAGAGGCCGAATCCGAATGTTATTGCCTCTACGTTGACACGGGTCTCCTCAATTGACTCAGGCCAGGCTTCCGGGCCGAGGTTGGGCCGGGGCGGGAGGAGTGGTGCTGATCGATCGAAATTGCTCAGCGCAGGCTCAAAGGGTGGTCCATTTGGCACAGGTTCAGGCAGCTTCTCTTGGTCGCGTTGCCTGTTGATCATTAGACTCTCAAACGGTTTTGGACACTTCCTCGAAAATAAGAAGTCAGGAGATCAAGTGGGTCCTCTTCGGTAGACAGATCAAGTCCCACCACATCCGAGGCTTGGCACCAACTTCGGAAGTCGCGATCACGACTCGCGGCCGCCCTCGCGTAGTCCTCACGGATTCGTCGTGATCCCGTATCAACAACACGCCTCGATCGAGTTTCGGCATCTTCAATGCTCATGAGGCCCACGTTGGGAAGTTCGACCTCACGGGGATCGACTACTCTAATCGCGACTACCTCGCCGCGTCGTCGTACCTGTCGCCAGGGACCAATCGGCTCGGGAGTCAGAAAATCACTGAATGCAACCAGAAGTCCTCGACGAGCAAAACGCCGGGGCCTGGAGATTGCGATGGAGATATCCGACTGACGAGAGGCCGCCGGTGTCGCGATGAGAATCCGGAGCAGACGAGCGAGATGTTTAGGTCCTCCGCCCGGTGGAAGCTCCGCTTCAACTCGATCGCTCACGAGTGTAAGACCAGCGCGGTCGCCGTTCTGGATCGCCGCCGCCGCTAAGAGGGCTGCACCCTGTGCTGCCCGGTCGGCCTTGGAACGACCGTCCACGCCAAAACGGAGACTCGCGGAGACATCGACAACGATCCAGATGCTGAGTGATCGCTCTTCCACATAGCGACGAACGAACGGGCGTCCACCCTGTCTTGCAGTGACGTTCCAATCGAGATGGCGGACGTCATCACCCGGTTCATATGCCCGGAGTTCAGCGAAGGTGAGCCCAGTCCCTGGACGAGCACTTAGATAAGCACCCGCAAGTTGAGTGACGGCGGTCGGCCGGACCCGAAATCGAAGGCGACGAGCCCGACGGATAATCGCCGCAGGATCTACCGCAGAGGTCCTCACGTGATTTGATGATCTGGGAACGAATCGATTCATGAACCTACGTATCCAACGCCTGAATCTCATGAAACATCCAGGAGTTACCTGATCGACCCAGCGTCAGCGACGGCGCGACCCGTCGTGACCGAGCCAGTACCGTTGTCCGTCGCTTGAGAAATTCGATCCATCGTCCAGGTAATCCGGATTGACCATCGGCGACTCTGATCGGCGACAATCCGCCAATGTGGGATGACGGCGGATGACTGATAAATCGCCTCGAAACCACCTTCGCTCTGACTTGCAGTCTCGATTGGGAAGCAACGGAGGCCCCCCTCGATTGACCAGCGTAATTGAATCTGGAGATCGAGCCATTCGTCACTGAGGTTGATCCCAGACGTCTCGGAAAGATCGAGACGTTGGTCCAGCATCCCCAACGGTCGATCGTCCAAATCAGAGTAATATCGGTCGGTCGCGTGCCCAGCCATCGCTGCCTGATTCAGCTCAATAGCGAAGTAGAGCGGATGACCTTCCGGGAGTTCCTCAAGTTCGTAATCGATCTCAAGGGTTGGACTTCCGGCCTCAAGAGCGATCGACTTACGGAGCTTGATCGGATGTCCGTCGACGAGACCGCGACGCTCCATCATCAAGACGACTCGGCCGGCTTCTTCCAAGCGCTGCGAAAGGTAAGTTCCTTGGGCAAAGTCGCCAGATTCAACATCACGGCACGCGACCAAGTCCTCGAGGGTTGTGCTGCTATCGAAGAAATGGTCGACGAGCGCCTTCCGAGGGGATCGATCGTAGACGAGCCGTTGATCAAGTCCCTCCTGCTTCAGGGTAACGCGGTCGTGCAGGTTGGATGGTCCGTCGAGAGTCCCAGCCTCGGATTGGGGCTGAGCAATCGCTTCGGCGATTGTCGCGTGGTAAGGCTCAGGGCGACGATCGAGAGTCGCGAGTAAGTTGACTTTGGAGTCGCGGAGATCCAACTCGTAAATATGACCGCCAGATGCAGGTCGGACGAACGCGATCAGTCGGTCGTTCTCGAGCTTCACCTCTTGTCGGGCATCAAGATTGAAGTCGCCGACCTCGATCGAGACCCGAGGCCCTTCTAGCCGCTCTGCTCGATCGAGGAGGTCGTGGCACGAGATCAGATTGTGATAGATGGCGTTCCGGAGATGCGGAAGATAGAGCCCTCCGAAGGCGCCGTGCCAGTACGGACAGTTGCACTGGCCCCGATAAAGCTCCCGTCGTGCGTCTTCGAGGATTTCAAGGTCATATCCACCGGAATTCTCGAGACGATGTAGTCGATCAGAGAGGCCGAGTGATCGCACATACATTTCATCAGTTTCAGCATACTTATTCTTAAAATTGCGCCAGGTTCCTCCGCCCTTGAGAAATCTCCGGAAGTTCTCCAAATGTGGATCCGCATCGAGTTGCTTTGTCACTTCTTCAAACTCGTTGAACTCGGATGAAGGTAGAACCCACTCTGTCATTTCGCGGTATGCATTATCGGGGAGATAGACCTTGCCGAGTGGAACGGCGGAATCGATCACTTCACTGAACGTCGTTGTTTCGAGCCAATCCTGATTCGCTACTAACATGTCGCAGAATCGATAGATCCATCCTTTCTCAAAGATATGCTCGTGCGTCTCGGGCCAGCCGCCAAACTTTTCACCGTCATCGGCACAGACCACGATTGCGCCGGGTTGCTCAGCGGCGATTTTTCGGAGGTATTCATAAGACTCATGAGGTTCCGACCATGGAATCAGGTAACGCATCCGCTCACTGTTGGGGAATACCTTGAGGAGTCGACCTTCGTCTTCGGTCAGATAGTAGCCGAACAGGTTTTTCGGAGCGTCGCCGGCGCGATGAAAGTGAAAGTCATCAAGAACGGTGTATTCGATTCCCGCATCGACCATCGAGGTCACCAGATTTTGTTCCCAGACGCGCTCGGCAACCCAACCACCGCGGATTCGGTGCCCCAGTGTAGCCTCAAGGTATTCGGTAAAACGCACAATTTGGCCAATTCGATCGCGCTGTGGGATCATCGTCAGGATTGGCTCGTAAAAACCACCGCCAAGGATTTCGACCTGACCTCGATTAACCAGTGCCCGGAGTCGTTCGACATATTCGGGACGATGCTCGACGAGCCACTCAATCAAAGGACCGGAAGTGTGGAGGCAGAACGGAAGCGTGCTGTACCGCTCCATGACCTCGAGAAATGGAAGGTAGCTATTTTGATAGGCTTCTTCAAAAACAGCACCGAAGTTGCCGACGGGCTGATGATTATGGAGCGCGAAGATAAATCGAACGGCCGACATACGTCTGATTCCCCAGTCGTTAGCGTGCTGTCTCTTCGAAGTAAGTTAGCGGCGGCCGTAACAGCAATCAGAGGAACATCGACGCTCCCAGACGACCGTTATGACAGTATTATCCATTGCGAACCGCAACCGACCAAGTCTGTCGTCCGTTGATTCGCCACCGAGTCCTCCGGATCAAGCAATAGCACGCCTGAGCGAAGGCAAGGTGACGAGGAAAAATTTACGGTTCAGCGAGAGTTCATGGGAGATAACAACTCAGTCATGGACTCGATGGAGATTGGTACTGTCGCGCAAGAAAACACCCAAATCAACAAGCTGTTGATTTGGGTGTTTTGTTTCTTAGATGGAGAATGATCAACGAAGGATAGGCTTAATAGGCACCACGGCAGGAAAGCACGGCAGGGATTGTCATCAGAATGATTCGGAGGTCTTCCGCAAGGGACCAGTTCTCGACGTACTCCAGATCTTGTCGGATCATTCCTTCGGTACCGTCCGATCGCCCTCCAATTTGCCAAGCACCTGTGACGCCTGGTGGGACGCTGAGTCGGAGTGAGAAGGCATCAGGATCGCTTGCTTCGAGGAGGTGACTATCGCGGAGTTGCAGGGGACGCGGACCGACCAGGCTCATTTCACCCTTGAGCACGTTGATCAGTTGCGGTAATTCTTCAAGGCTGGTCCGT
>CAZEAN010000086.1:0-24834 GCA_964510225.1 uncultured Isosphaeraceae bacterium | reverse complement strand
CTCGGGCTGAGTGAGGAGGAGAGGAATTAGGGAGTTGACGGCCGCGGGGATGGAGCGTCTCCTGATCATCGGCCTCAGATGTCAGGAGACGCTTTTCAAGGTCGGATTGCTCAATCCATCGGTTCGCCACGGAGGCGGGCGATTTCGTAGGCGTCCTTGTCGCCGCGGCCGGAGAGGTTGATGATCACCGTCTTGTCAGGACCGAGACGGGCGGCTTCTAGTGCCGCTTGATGCACGGCATGACTGGTCTCGAGCGCGGGGAGAATCCCTTCAAGCCGGGCGAGTCGGTGATAGGCCGCCATCGCTTCGGCATCCGTAACCGCTTCATAACGAACCCGGCCGATATCCTTCCAGAAGCTATGTTCGGGACCGACTCCCGGATAATCGAGGCCAGCCGAGACCGAATGAACCGCGCTGGTCTGTCCTTCGTCATCTTGCAACACAAAGCTCAGGCTACCGTGCAAGACCCCCGGCTTCCCTTGAGTCAGGCTCGACGCATGCTCGCCGAGGTTCGAGTTTCTTCCCCCCGCTTCCGCACCGATCAACTCGACCGATTCATCCGTGATCATCGGCGCGAAAATGCCCGCCGCGTTGGAACCACCCCCCACACAAGCGACCACCGCATCCGGGAGCCGTCCCGTCTGCTCGATGCACTGTTGACGCGTTTCGCGACCAATCACCGACTGAAAATCGCGGACGATCATCGGGAACGGATGCGGACCCACCACCGATCCAATGGTGTAGTGCGTTTCATTCGACGATCCCATCCAGTCGCGCATCGCTTCGTTGGTCGCGTCTCGGAGCGTCCTTGAACCCGTCGTCACAGAAACGACGGTCGCTCCCATCGTTTTCATGTTGAAGACGTTCAATTTTTGACGTCGGATATCTTCGGCACCCATATAGACGGTGCATTCGAGCCCCGTGAGGGCACAGGCGGTCGCGGTCGCTACGCCATGCTGCCCCGCGCCCGTTTCAGCGATCACCCGACGCTTGCCCATCCGCTTGGCGAGCAGCACCTGGCCGATCCCGTTGTTGATCTTATGAGCACCTGTGTGATTCAGGTCTTCACGCTTCAGATAAATCGAGGCGCCACCGACCTCCTTCGAGAGCCGCTCCGCAAAATAAAGAGGAGAAGGCCGACCGACATAGTGCGTCAAGTAATGATCCATCTCGGACCAAAATTCCGGATCATTCTTGATCGACTCATACGCTTCCGTGAGCCGATTCAACGCATCAATGAGCGTCTCGGGAACGTAACGGCCACCGAATCTTCCAAAGCGGCCGATCGAATCTGGGAGGGAAGTGAGATCGAGGTTGGAGTCGGTCGTTGTCGCCATGCCTTCTGAGATCCCCGGGCGTGAGTGAACCATTTTGGTTTGGTTCGTCAGAATGCTCTCTTATCTTAACAGGCTACCGAAATTCGGTGAGATCCGACAAGGAATTGATCGATCCCAGCATTGCAACCCATGATTGAACGAACATCAATTGAAAAAGGCCCGCCGGACAGCAAATGCCATCCGGCGGGCCTTGGAGGAGCGACTTCGACCTGAGGCAGACGTCAAGTGGTGAGGAACAAGGGTCGAAGTCGCGTGTTCAACTAACCGACTCGAACGTCTTACTGACGGTCAAGGTTACCCTTACGGTTGGTTCGCTGGAGAGTCCAGCCGCTGAAGAAGTTCTTCGGCTCGAGTTCGATTTCAGCGTCGGTGTAGCCAATGTTGACGACGTCAGCAACGCCATCGCCATTGGTATCCGGGTTGAAACCAGGGTTCAGGAAGCCGTCACCGTTGCTGTCGCGGATGGTCCGGACACTGGTGTCAGCCATCAGAATGTTGCAGGTCGCAGCGCCGAACGAACCGTGGACCGGACCGAAGTCTCGGGTATCTTGCAGGGTGGAGCCCCAACCTTGGATCAAGAACTGGTTGAAGGTAAGTGAGCCATCGTTTGTCGGAGGTCGCATGCCGTCTGCAACGGTCACCGGACCATCACAGAATGCTTCACCGAGTCGCTCACCTGCTTCGTGGGTACCAACGGTCGAAATTAGGACAGCTTCACGGATGTCACCAGGGCTCGCGTCACCGAGGAGCGGAATGCTGCTCGACGGTACGATTGCGTTGTCGACCACGCGACGTGAGAGTGGCCCAATGCAGCTCAGACGTTCCTTCGGACCGCTCTTGCAGCCAGAACCGGTTTGTGCCGGGTGAACAAGAACATTACCAAGCGAGTCGAGCTTGACACCAGTTCGGACGAAGAACCAGCTGGCAGCGTAGTTACTGTTGTAGTTACGTTCCCAGATGAAGTCTTCGACAACCTGCCGACGTGCTTCAAGATCGCTACCAGCACCAATGTTCGGATCATCAAGCAATCGGCACGCACTGTCCGTGCTACCGAGCAGCGGGATGCCGCAGGAAGGAAGCGTGTTGCCGTTAGGATCCAACGCGCTCGGGCATTCCTCCGCGAGCAAGTCGTTGTACTTTTCCGTCATCTGGATGTCATTGGTCGGGCAAAGCATTTCGCCCGTAGGGATGTTGTTGTTCACCAAGTCAGCAATGAAACCAACTTCGGTGAAGCAACCGTCACGGCAGAAGTCGGCAGCACCCGAGGTGAAGAATCCTCGGTTGTTCTCAGCGTAAACATTGTAACCGATGCCAAATTGGCGAAGGTTGTTCTTGCAGGTTGCACTTCGAGCGCTTTCGCGGGCGGCGTTGACCGCAGGTAGCAACAGCGCGATAAGAATTCCGATGATCGCGATCACGACCAGGAGTTCTACGAGGGTGAAGCCGCTTCGACGGCGGTTTCTCATCTCTGTCAATCTCCAAAGAGGTTCGAAACAAGTGGGGGTTGTTTACTTGAGAGCAACCATTCGGTGGAATGCTCTCCGAAGGTTTAATTCGCAACTCTCTCAAGGTAGCCGACAGTGTATAAGACACAACACTTCAGCGTCATAAAGATTGCGTGAATCTTCTATGAACAGCATCTCTTGTTTTGATTAATTTCTGTTTGACGAAGGATCAATCGTGCCAGATTATGCCACATTGAGTGCGACTACCTCTGAAAATTCAGTTTCAGTGTTTTGATCTATCCTCGCTCTAAGTGACGCTGCGGCTTTCTTTTAGGCATTTGGGCACGTCGAGGAGCCATTGACCTTCTGTGTCAAGGGTCCAAAAGAGAGGAACTTCCAAGGGTTGTAAGTCTTGAAGTCCGCCTGGGGTGACGGGAGGTGGTGGAGGTGCCGAGTTTTCACCATCTAGTTCCGGCTTCGACGTACCCGGAGGGTAGATGGTGACGATCACCAAGCCGTAACTCGACTTCTCGGTGATAACTTCCACCCCTAGTTCGATCTGGGCTTCCGATTCGAACTCCCAGGAAGGCGGCCTTGATTTCTGGAGCCATTGATTCACTTCTCGAGGCTTTCCTTCTCCTCGGAGTCGATTGATCCGATCGGGGTCACTGTGGGCAAACGCAAGCGCTACATACTCAGCACGACCTTCTAAGGTTGCTGGCAGTGGCTCCTTCGGTCGGAACGCAACGCGTGCGATCACGAGTCCTAAACCAGCTAAGATGACTCCCAGAATAGCGAATTTGATCGGTCCCGGAATCCGTTCGAGTAGATCAATCCCCTTGTCCCGTCGCTTTTGGTACGAGACGGGTGCAAAGAGCTTTGGTTGACCGAGGTTCGGCGGGCGCACGCCGATCTCAAAATCTCCCGAAACATCAAGATAAAACTGGACCTTACAGCGCCGACAACGGAGCTGCTTGTCGAGCTTGTCGATGTTGACCCAGCTCTCCGACTGGCACTTCGGACAATTGATCGGAAATTGACGCATCGACGCTCTCTTGACTGCATCCCAGCTTGTCGAATCAGAATCATGACAAATTATCGTAAGCCTGTTTTGTGTTGGAAAAAAGTGAAATTTTCGGGGAGATTGTTAAGACTCAGATTGCCAGCGCTTCCGGTACCCTCTGTTAGGTTTCGCGGCTCAATCATGGACTGCGAATCGATTAGTATGGATTCTTGCTCGCCGATCAGGGTGGGTTCCAAAAATTGGATTAGCCCACTCGCTGGAGTCACGGAGTCACCCATGGCCACGATCACTGATCTTTCGACCCATCATCAACCGATCACAGACCTCTTCCCTCGGGCGTCGACAACAGATTTGGAGAGCTATCGCCTCTCGAATGACCAAATTGAGTTCTATCAAGAGAATGGTTATCTTGCTGGGATCAAAATCCTGGATGACTCTCAGATCGAAGCGCTCCGGTCCGAGCTTGCTGAATGGTTCGAGCCCGATCATCCCGGTCGGGAACTTTGGTACGAGTATCACAGCAACGAGTCCAGCGATCCGAACCAGGTCCTCTTTCATGCACTCGGGGCGTGGCGGATCAAGCCGGGTTTTCACGACTTACTCTGGCACCCGGCATTCGGTGTACCGGCTTCACAACTTCTAGGCGGCCCAGTCAGATTCTGGCACGACCAACTCTTCTGCAAACCGGCAAAACACGGTGGTGTGGTCGCATGGCATCAAGACTACTCCTACTGGACCCGGACGATTCCGATGGCGCATCTGACCTGTTGGATCGGCCTCGACGACAGTACCGTCGACAACGGCTGCGTGCACTACATTCCTAAGAGCCAGAACTGGGACTTATTGCCGATCACTGGGCTCGCAGGGAACATGGAAGCAATCCGCGAAGTTCTCAACGACGAGCAGTGGGAACAATTCCAGAACCCGGTCGCAATCGAACTGAAGGCGGGTGAAGCGACCTTTCACCACCCTCTGATGGTCCACGGCTCGTTTGCCAATCGGACGGATCGACCTCGGCGCGCCACGGTGCTTAACACTTTCCTCGACGGAGTCCGCTCTAATTCAGACGATCCGATGCTTGATGGTGTTCCCCCAGTAGCAACCGGTGAAAAGATGGAAGGCCCATTCTTCCCGTTACTCACTTCGTAACTCGCTGAAACAAGTGTGATGATTTGGGGCAAGGAGGCGGTATGTCCGGAATTGGGTTGCTCAACGAGAAACCGCTCCACGCTTCACTGAAGTACTGGTATGCCCAGGAGGGAGACCAGGTCGAAGTCAGCGTCGATGGTTTTGTCATCGATCTCGTCCGTGATGGTCTCCTCATCGAGGTTCAAACAGGAAACTTCGCGGCGATTAAATCGAAGCTCAATCGACTGATCCAGAATCATCCGATTCGCTTGCTTTATCCAATCGTCGTTGAGAAGTGGATAGTGCGGTCGTCGTCCCCAGGTGGAGGGACCGTACAACGCCGGAAGTCACCAAAGAAAGGAAGAATCGAAGATCTGTTCTGCGAAATGGTCAGCCTGCCACAGTTGTTGTTGAATCAGCGCTTCTCACTTGAAGTAGTGATGATTCAAGTGGAGGAAACGCGGCACTACCAGAGCACCCAGCGCCGTCGCAGAACGGGATGGACGATAGTAGAGCGTCGACTACTGAACGTCGTTGGCCAGCAACGCTTTATCAACTCGACCGACTGGCTCGGTTTGCTTCCGACAAGTCTCGAATCATTCACAACCGCCGACCTTGCCACCGCCCTCGACATCAGGCTAGAGTTATCCCAGAAGATGGTGTACTGCCTCCGAGAAGGAGGCTTGATCCAACAGTCGGGACGGCAAGGGCGTTCGAGACTGTACAGTATCGCCAGTATGGTTCATTAGATGCTTTTGTCGTCATTCTGACTCTTGCAGATGAAGCTCGCAAAACTTGATGAACATCTCCCAATCGTAATCTTCAACCGAGTGGGCACCTTCGCGGCAATGGTAACCGACTTCACCATTGAGAAAGACTTGATCGGTGTTGGGGAATTGGGGTGAGGTTAGCCCTTGCTTTCCGAGGAGGCGATAGACTTCGCTGGCGTGGTAGGCGGAAGCATATTCGCCCCGAGGATCGGCCCAGGTGTCGTTGATCCCGCTGGCGACATAGACGGGACGTGGCGCGATGAGGGCCAAGAGCATATGCTGATCTACAGGTAGGTCATCTTCCTGGTTAACGAACTTCCAGGCATTCCGGCAGAGCCAGTAGGGAAATCGAGTCACCATCTTCTGCAAGGTCTCACCGGAACGTCGACGCCAGAGAGCTGCACCAGCACATCCAGACTGTGCCGAAATCACCAGTGCGAACCGCTCATCTTGAGCGGCGGTCCATAGTGCAGCCTTGCCGTTCTTGGAATGTCCCATGATAGAAACACGTTCAGCATCAACTGCTTCCACCGTCTCGAGATAGTCAAGAACTCGACTATGCCCCCACGCAATCGCGCCGAGGACTCCCCATTCGCGAGCTTTGGGAAAACTCTGGCCGCCTCTGAAAAACAATCGGTGAATCGACTTTTCGAAGCTGATCTCATTGTGCCCCACAAAGTTGTCTTGCCGAATCCCAACGACGGCAAAGCCTCGATCAATCCACTTTTCGAGCGGTCCTCCTGTTCCCAACTGCATCAACGCGGGAACTGCCTCCTCGGCCTCCGTCGGAATGTGAATCTGAAGCTCGATCGAAACAGTACCGTTCTTGTTGCTGAACTCAAGCTTGACCTTCTGATAAGTTGCCTTGCCGTCGAGATAATTCTCCTCTCTCTCAATAACTTCACTTGTTGTGGTGATCGGGAACTCAGCAATCGGCACCCGACCATAGATCAGGTTGCTAAACAAGGAGAGGATTTGAGGCCGTCGCTTGGTTTTCCACTCTTCCGGGGTGGTGATGATCTCACCTTCCTCCGTTGCCAGGAGAGGTGGGAGGTCATAGTACGGGACTTTAGCCTCGTCGTAGTTGATATCGTTGTCGTATTCCTTCAGTTGGCGATCCTGCCCCAGTGCAGAAGTGCTTGTAAGGAGGATGAAGAGCAAGAATGTGGTTCTCATCGTAGTAAGCTGCCGAGTCAGGAAGTTGATTCGATTGAGTGGGCAGGAGTGTGATGGCGAACTAGAACCATGCCCAGAAAATGTGGACGCTGAAGCCAGTCGATGAAGGTCCATCTTAGAGTTGGTTCTTCCATGACCCAATCATCGATGTCGGTGGAGCGTACAGTCATTACACTGGTCGAGCTTACACAGTCCGTTGCTCTCTGGAACACTCTTGATGCTCAAGGATCACAACCCTGCGAAGTGTCCCACAATAGCCAAAAAGTCGATGAGAGCGTGACCAATGATCACTACCGTCAAATCCCTGGTCTTTAGATAGTAAATCGGAAATAGAAGCCCGAGGACGCTCAAGGCGATAACACCATCGAGACCATCCTTGATGTGATAGAGCACGAAGGAAATGTGCGTGAGAACCACAGCCAACCAAGGGCGCTTCGTGAGCAAGAGCAACCGCTCCATGGCGTAGCCTCGATAGATAACCTCCTCACAAACACTCGCGGTGACGAGTGCAATCGGGGCGTACCAAAGGAAGAAATACTTGGGCAACTCCTCATTACGATTGCTGGCGGTAGTGTGATCGAGTCCTGGAATCATCGGTTGGATCAGAAAAGTCCAGACCACAAGGCCAATCATACAGAAGCTCCCAAGCCCCATTCCAGCCGAGAAGTTCTTGACTGTCAGTGCCTTGAACTGCAACGACGACAGCGGTTTCTTTTCCCAGAACAACACAACCCCGACCAAAGCAAGACAGAAAGCCCAATCGAACCCCTGAGCGCAGAGGTTCCTAAGTACGAGGTTCTCCGGCAGAACTCTTGAGAGGATAGGCGGATACCAAAAGACCGCTGTCCCCACCAACGCGATGAATACACCGACAATCTGAGCAGTCTTCTCACTCCGCAGACGATCAAAGAGGTTGTTGACCATCGGGTTTGCTGAGACCTCCTTCAAGAAATCAGCATGCGTAACATCTACGCAAACAGGCTGACTGATGATTGATTGCAGGATCGCCACAGGACGATCCACCCTTGCGATCTCTCAGTCTCGATCATTTTGGTACAATTTCATTGTCGATGAACTCCTGCTGGTCGTGTGGCATAGAATCTTCGAGAGCCCATTGGACAGCACTTTCGGCGTGGATCGATGTCGTATCGTACAGCGGAAGTGTTGTGTGGCATTGTTGAACAAGGAGGACAATCTCGGTGCACCCTTGAACAATCCCTTCTGCTCCTGCTTGCCCTAGCTGATTAATGATCTCCAAATAGATATCGCGTGACTTGTCTCTAATCTGCCCCAAGCAGAGTTCCTCGTAAATGACCCGATGAACTTCGTCGCGGGCAGATTGATCGGGCACGATGACTTCGATGCCGTATCGGTCCTGGAATCGGTTTCGATAGAAATCTAGTTCCATCGTAAAGCGTGTACCCAGTAATCCAACACTTTGAATCCCATCATTCTTGAGCCGAATCGCGGTCGCGTCAACTACATGCAAGATGGGAATCGCAATACACTCTTCAATCTCCTGCGCAACTTTGTGCATGGTGTTGGTACAGATCAGGAGAACATCAGCACCGGCACCTTCAACCTGTAATGCAGCTTTGCTCAATCGGGCTGCGGCACCGGACCAATCATTGTCGCGCTGTAGTGCTTCGATCTCGTGGAAATCGACGCTCACCAGGGCAATCTTGGCCGAGTGCAAGCCGCCGAGACGTTCTCTGACTTGCTGGTTGATGAGTTGGTAGTAGAGGACCGTACTCTCCCAACTCATTCCACCCAAGAGGCCGATAGTCTTCAATTTCCACCTCTGGATTGTGGGACCTTGGCGTACTCGATCGATTTCAGGTCCTCCGCTCGATGGACCTTCCTCATCGACCTTCCAAACCTGTCATGCTAATCTGTCAACGATCCGAAACCCATGCCACATCTCCGAATCTCAGAAGAAGGTAGCACTATGAAACTGGGGATCATCCTTTCGCTGATACTTCTCGGAATCTCCTCGATCAGCCTCGGAACAGAGCCACCGAACATCGTCGTCATCATGGCCGATGACTTGGGCTTTGGCGACGTCTCCTGTAATGGAGCCACTGCAGTCGAGACACCCAATGTCGACCGTCTCGCGGCTGAAGGTTTGCGATTTACGTCAGGATACACTTCAGCCTCTACCTGTACTCCGACCCGGTATTCGTTCCTGACCGGTACCTACGCCTTCCGTCAAAAGGGAACGGGAATCGCTGCGCCGAATTCTCCGGCAATCATCCGCCCAGGAACTGAAACGGTTGCCTCACTTCTCCATCGAGCAGGCTACACCACTGCCGTGATCGGAAAGTGGCACCTCGGCCTTGGTGATCAAGCTCCTGACTGGAACGGTCTGCTCCAGCCGGGCCCTCTCGAAATCGGCTTTGATCACTGCTTTTTGCTACCGACCACCAACGATCGTGTCCCTCAGGTTTATGTTGAGGATCATCGAGTGAAAAACCTCGATCCTAAGGATCCCCTCTGGGTAGGGAACACCAAACCCTCACCCGACCATCCGACCGGCGTGACGCATCGTGATACACTCCGGATGGATTGGGACTACGGCCATAACGGAACCATTCACAATGGGATTAGCCGGATCGGGTTCTACACGGGAGGGCACGCTGCTCGGTTCCGGGATGAAGACCTCGCCGATGAGTGGGTCGACCAATCGAATCGTTGGCTCGAAGCAAACAAAGACCGTCCCTTTTTCCTCTTCTTCTCCTCCCACGACATCCATGTTCCCCGGATGCCTCACGAACGATTCCAAGGGGCAACGGAGATGGGGTTCCGAGGAGATGCGATTGTCGAATTCGACTGGTGCGTGGGCGAACTTCTCGACACCCTTGATCGACTCGAACTCGCCGAAAAGACACTTGTGATTTTATGCTCAGACAATGGACCCGTCCTCAACGATGGCTACAAGGATGAGGCGGCCGAACGCCTCGGCGACCACCAACCGGGCGGCCCCTATCGAGATGGCAAGTACAGTGTGTACGAAGGGGGAACACGGACTCCCTTCATCACACGCTGGGTCGGTCAAATCAAGCCAGGAGTCTCTGACGAGGTTGTCAGCACGGTTGATCTCCCCGCAAGCCTCGCCGCCCTTGTCGGAGAATCGATCCCGGATGACGAATGCCTCGACAGTTTCAACGTGCTCGAAGCCTTGCTCGGAATCGAGGGAGCCGTAGGGCGTGATCATTTACTGCAGCAGAACAACAATGGGAACATGCTTGGCCTTCGTGTCGGCAATTGGAAACTCGTCCGACTGCCAGGCCCGAAACAGCCAGGTCAATCGGCTCAGATCCGAGAGCAACTCTTCGATCTCAGTGTCGACCCTTCGGAATCTCATGATCTGGCGACTATTAAGCCCAAACAGCTCGCTCGGATGACGTCGATGCTGGACAAGATTGTAGCAGCAGGGCGAACTCGTGATCCTTGATCCGCAATCTTATTTCTTCAGTCGGGAGTGACTCAGGGCTTTCTCTTAGGGCTTGGTCATCTCGACAAGAATCGCTTCTCCAGCCGATTCCTGATCCAACTTCTTGGCGAGCTTCTCGGCACGTTGTTCTGTCCAGATCGCGCGACTAATCCGCTGCGGGATCCGAAACTGTTGTTTCCATTCAACCAGCATCGACATCCGGACTGCTGCTGGGAGCGAGTAGGTGTAGATTGTCTCCACCTTTAGCCCAGCGCGCTCAGCGGTGGTCTTCATGCTTGTTATCGAGAAATGCTGAAGATGCAACGGCAGATCAGTGCTATACCAACGCCACCCTAATCGTCGGGCGAATCCACAAGCTCCGTTGGGGACTGCAACCCAGACCATCCCTTCCTTGTTCAAGAGACTTGCGGCTACTTTCAGGGTATGTACCGGATCCGTAAGGTGTTCGACGACATGCGAGAACGTGATCATATCATAGCGAGCATCCGGGTTGGTCTCCGCGAAGGTTTCGAGCGTTCCTGTCGTCACATTGAGTCCTAGTTGTCTGGCACGTTCCGCAGCGACTTCCGACGGCTCGACTCCTTGGACTTCGGCTCCCATTTTCTGAGCAACTGCCAGGAACGAGCCTCCGCCACAACCGACGTCGAGGATTCGGAGGCCCGGTCGGATCGAAACATGCCGGTAGGTCCCAGTCTCTCGGGCTGACGCAGCGACTGCCTCAAAATCTTCCGTAACCCCGTGATTCGGATCATAAGGTGGGTAAGCCGAATGATAGTATTCGGCAAGCTCGTCCCACTGTGGTTGGGGATTGAGGAAGCCGTGGTCACAATCGAGACAACGGACCAATTCCCAACGTTTCGGGTCGTCCGGATTGCGAGTAGTCCGTCCCGAGTAGGCGTGTTGAAAACTCTCGGTACCGCAAAGCGGACAAGCCTGCAGCTGATTCAAGTTTCTTCTCCTCGACGCCGAGCTTCTTGGCTTTCTGAGGCAGCGCTGATCTGACAAATCGGAGTGTTTGCGATACGATAACGGATCAGATTTAGGCCAGGCAAGTTGATGGAATAGGTAACTCTCCTTGCGATTCTTGATTTGAGACTCACTGTCTGTTGTGCCAGCACAAATAGCGTCGCTGATGAATAGCGGTCGAGCTACTCTTGAAGCTTGGGGGGAAGCCTCAATCTTGCGGACAATCTGGTGCGCTCGTCGGGGCAAGTCTTGTGCTGAGATTATCAGTCGTTAATTCGTCATCCGGGGCTTCATTATCAGGCGATCTTGCCAGGTCGTGGCATGAGGCCAATGATAGTGATTGAGGGTTGTTGAACCAGCTTCAGGGGTCAACTGGCTTCTGGATGACGCTTCATTAAGTCTGGGGGGACTCCCCTGTGGAAGGACCTCGCCAATGGCGGCCGGACCAATCGAACTGATGGCAGAGGCCCGCGCCGGCCGGGCTGAAGCGCTCGGAGAATTGTGCAACTTATACCGGAACTATCTCCGGATGGTCGTCCGGTCGGGTTTGGGCCCCCGACTCCGTGAGCGTGTCGAGCTTTCAGATGTGGTCCAGGAGGCTTTGGTGGAAGTTGTCCGGCAGTTCCCCTCATTCACCGGCCAAAACGAAGCCGCCCTCATCGGTTGGCTGAGGCGGCTCGTGAGTCAGAAACTCGCTGACCTCGGCCGCTATCACAGTCGCGCCAAGCGGGTCGGCGACGGCCAGGCGCTACCGCTCGACGCGCCTTGGGAGACCGATGCCAACGCAAAGCCCTCAGGGTCGCCAGGAGGAGCGCGACTGCTCGACGTCCTCGCCTTAAGTCAGACGAGCCCGAGTGAGTTGGCAAGCCGTCGCGAATTGGTGGTCCTCCTTGCCGATTCGCTCGCCGACCTCCCTGAAACCGAAGCTGAGGTGCTCTGGCGCTATCACGCCGAAAATCAGTCATTTGAAGCGATTGGAGAGCAGATGGGCCTAGGCCGAAAGGTTGTCCGAGGGCTCTGGGCAAAGGGTCTGACCCGTCTGAAACGCACACTCGAAGGCCCACCTGGTGGTTCGATCCGTTTTGGGGCTGGCCCCAACCAGCCGTCAGACTGATTGGCATAGTTGTATTTCAATCCTTTAAACCCCATAGCCAGATCGGGTTAGAACCATGGCGACCTTGGGTGAGATCACTTCCGAGAGCCCCGAAGAGCGCCTCGGCGAGGCTGTCGAAATCTTCCTGGAACTCGTAGAAGCAGGCAACGCCCCTGATCCTGAGCGATTCATCGCAAATTATCCGGATCTCACTGACGACCTCCGCGCCGCACTGGAGGGTCTCGCCACGGTCCAGCAGCTCATCCACGCGGGAAGTGGGAGTCATCTCTTCGGTTCCCGTCCCCTAACGCCTGGAGATTCGATTGCGGGGTACCGAATCATCAAGGAACTCGGCCGAGGCGGGATGGGGGTCGTCTACGAAGCGATGCACGTCGACCTCGACCGACCTGTAGCCTTAAAGGTCCTCAGCGGTCATGTCGCCAGTGGCTCCGATGGGCGTCGACGGTTTCTGAACGAAGCCAAGACCGCTGCTGGCTTGCACCACACTCATATTGTCCCGGTTTTTGATGTCGGTCAGGTAGACGGACTCTGCTACTACGCAATGCAACGGATCGAAGGCACCGGGTTAGATCGGGTGATCCGATCACTCCGTGATAACCGAGCCGTTGATTCTGGATCCAGGGTAGGCACTCCAGGACCCACCTTTCAGTCGACAGAAGAATGGATCGGATCGCGACCCGGTCCCATCGACGCCCTGCCATTCTCAGAGCCAGAGAGTGGTACCGATCAGACCGTCTCCTGGCGCCCAGAAGCTTCCTTGGCTCTTCCAAAAAGTGATGAAACGCATTCGATTCCGTTCCAACTTCCAGCCGGGCAATCGTACTACCGCTGGGTCGCTGCTATCGGTCAAGAAGCGGCCAACGCCTTGGCCTACGCCCATGGTTGCGGGGTGATACATCGTGACATCAAGCCCTCGAACTTGCTTGTTGATGCAAAAGGAAGTCTTTGGGTTGCAGACTTCGGGCTCGCACGACGGCTTGAAGATCCGGGCCTTACCCGAGGGGAGAATCCACTTGGGACCCCACGCTACATGAGTCCGGAGCAGACAGAAGGGCGTTCTCTTGATGGTCGATCCGATCTCTACAGTCTCGGTGCAACTCTCTACGAACTTCTCGTCCTCCGACCTCCATTCAATGGTCAGACCTCGGCTGAATTAGCGCGCCAGATCACCGCATTGGAGCCGACTCCGCCTCGACGATTGGTCAAGCGGCTCCCCCGGGATCTGGAGACAATCATCCTGAAAGCGATGGCGAAGCGACCGAACGATCGCTACAGCAACGCTGCCGAGCTTGCCGATGATCTTGGCCGCTTTCTCGAATTCGAGCCCGTCCGTGCGCGTCGGATCGGTCCGGTGGGCCGACTCTGGCGGCTCGCTCGTCGTTACCCAATCGCTTCCGCAGCGACCGCTATGGCAGCGACGGCATTGATTGCTGCCGCTCTGATTCGCCACGAGAGTCTCTCCCGTGAGCGTGATCAGGCCAGACTCCATGAGGCGACACTGGAAAAGTCACTCGAAATTGCACAAGAAGCCGAGGAACGAGCCAACCAGGCACTTGCTCGGGCGCACTTTAGCAATATTCGCTTACGACGGGATTCCGCAGTGCCGCACCGTCGCGAGGATGGGCTCAGCCAGATTGAAAGCGTTCTCGAACTCCGTCCTGCGCCAGAGACCCTCGCTGATCTTCGATCTGAAGCGGTGGCCTTGCTCGCAGCCCGTGACGTCGTTGAGCGCCCCGCCTTGGCCACCCGTGAAGTCGACTCACTGGTGACTTTCCCGGGGAGGGATCAGGTCGTTGCCGTCTCGAAAGATCGAGGTGAGTTGACAATCTGGAAACCCAGTGGCGAACAGATCGCCTCGCGGCGGACGGTACTCGATGCTTTCGCCGCAGAACGGGGAGAACGGTTTGATCGATTCGCATGGCAACCGGTGATCGGAGTCCTCGGCTCCAATGTGGCCGTACCGAATCCCGAGGGTCCCGGTGTTCGACTCATTGATCCCGAAACGGGAGTGATCACCGATCTCCCGCTCTCAGGAGAGCGAGTGAACCATCTCTGGGTAGCCTCGGGGCATCGCCTCGTCACCATCGAGGTCGAAAATGATCCGAGACGCGGCGTTGGACACCGTCGACTCCAGGACTCAACGGTAAACCTCTGGGACCTCCAGAATCCTGAGGAACCGCTTATCAAACAGCTTGGTGACTCTGATCCGCAACAGGGGGTCGAATCTCCCTTCGAGTTTCCCTTGCCCCTCGTCTCAGCGAACCCATCAAGTGAACTTGTGGTGGTTGCCTGGTTCCAAGGCTCTACCATCACCATTTTCGATGCGGCAGATGGTCAAGAGCTGGAAACGATCTCGACAGATCTGAATCTTACGGCACTCGCGGTGAGCAACGACGGCTTAATCGCCGCGGCGGGTGACGGCCGGATCCAATTATTCGAACTCGGGACAGACAATTCCTTGATGGCCCTTCCGGGCTTGAGCGACCACCCCGGCCTCGCCTTGCTGCTTCGGTTCAGTCCCGATGGGTCGATGTTGGCAATTGCTGGTCCAGGGAGTGGTGTCGATCTCTGGGATCCCGCCGCGAATACCCTTGTCGCCTCGTTACCCTCCACTGATTGGGTCAGGGATCTCGCCTTCGCAGATGACCAGACTCTCTTGGTAGCGACTCAAGACGGGACGGCTCGCTGGGAGATCATCGAACCGATCGGGCAGAGGCGGTTCAGTTTCTCGCACCAAGAACCACCGATGTTCCCCGACTTTGGTGCCGATAACACCTTGCTTGTTCCAGTCGAACGGGGAAGGCCTCAGTTCCGGCTCGACGAAGAGTGCCCAACACGTCGGCGATCCTGGCCAGACGACGAGTTTCACTCCGCCGATCTCGCCTTCGTCAGTGATGATCGTCTCTTAGCAGTCAAAAGCGACAACGTTGTCCTGCTGAATCAGGCCGCGATTGACCGCTGCGGAAATCGGGATCCCGAGAACATCCTCGGCAAGTTCAATCTACCACTCTCACCCGAACATCGAACAGAGCGTACGAGAAGCAAGAACAAGGGGCCAAGCCAAGGACCTGGATTCGGCGGCCCTCCCCAACTCCGAGCCCGGATCCTCGCCGAAGCACCGGACAAGTCTGCCGTCTTAATTTCACAGCTCCTGGTCCGACGCGAGCCTCGAAAGCCCAAAGAACAGGAGATTCCAGCCGAACTTGGGCTCCTCCTTTGGCAATCCCATGGTAATCCCACGGGGACAGTCAAAACCCTGATGCTACCCTCGGACCAAACAGCTTGGCCTAAGGTTCTGGGTCCCTACCGAACCTTCCCCCTCTCAAGAATCGCTGCGATCAGTCCCGGTAGCGAACGTCTTTTTTACCTCGATACCGGCGATCGCCTTCAGTCAGTTCCAATTGGTGATCCGAATTCTGGTACAACCGAGACACTCGCGCGCTTTGTAAAGCCGACTTGCCTTGCGCTCAATTCAAGTGGCACCATCCTCGCAATCGGTATCGAAGCAGGCAGCATTCTTCTGATCGACTCTGAGGATGGTAGAGAACGTGGGAGGATCACGATTAGTGAGCCAGAGCCGGGACGATCGTTAATAGTCACTTCGGTGGCGTTCTCCCCCAGTGACAATACGCTCGCGGTCGGAACGCGAAGCGGTACGCTCGAACTCTGGAAACTCAGTGGCGACACCTCACCTGAGCCCGATCGGATTTTCCGATTCCCAGGACGTCGTGAACTTGTCCGTGCCGTGACCTTCAGCGATGACGCACAGTGGCTCGCTGCAGTCGATGCTCGGATCGGTCAATCCGATGCCGTCGAACTCTGGGATTTGGGCGAACTCGGTGAGTCCTTGGACAAAATCGGCCTTGGGTGGTGATGACTCCGCCATCGCCTCCATCGCTGACCAGAACGCTGACTGCAATGAAGAACTCCGAAGCGAGCAGGGACACTCCAGGAAAGACCAGAGCTCATAATGGGGCGAGCTGATTGAGAGCGTCTTGGACCTGCTTCATGCGGATCGGTTTCTGGAGAATAATCAGGTTATCATCGGTCGGAAGCCGCTCGGCGAGCCCGTGTTGTTTCGGTCCGAGCAAGACCACCGCAGCAAGGCCGTGGCCGTCGTCGTGGGATCGGTTGTGCATGTCGTTGAACGCATCGAGCGCTTCGAGTCCAAGCCCATCGGCGTCGAAGACAACCACATCAACTCCAACCTCTCGAAATCGCTCGGCGGCGATCTCTGCATCACTGACGAGTAAGACCCGATACCCCATTTTCGAGAGTGTTTTTCGGAATGCCGTCCGAATCTCGTCCTGGGCCTCGACACTGAGGACTTGGGGCTGCTTGAACGTACCAATCTCAAAATCACCATCGTCATCGTCGTCATCATCATCGCCATTGAACGAAGCCCGGACCGCCGCTGGACGTGCTTCTTCGACCATGAGCCGTCGACGATTCGAACTATCATCGAGGCTCTGTTGGTGCGACTCCTCCTCGCGCCGCTGCTTCATAAACAGATCGCCGATATCCGTTTCGACTTCGTGCTGAATTTCAATTTTCGGGGCCGCTTCACCCGTAAGCTCACTGTAATAGAGGTCGAAGTCGCGGACCACGTCGTTCATACTTTGGTAGCGATCATCCAAGTTGATCTTCATCATTTTCTCGATAATCCGGCAGAGGGCGGGATCCGGAGCATGGTCCATCTCGCTGATTGGCTTGATAGCACCAAAGCTTCGCTTAAGCATTTTTGCGAGGGGGTCGTCGGCTTCAACCTCGGGAAGCGGGAGTCGGCCGGTTAAGACCTGGTAAAAGATGCAACCGAGGAAGTAGATATCAGACCGAGGGTCTCCTCGTTCACTGCCGCACGTTCGTTCGAGGGCAGAATAATCAACCGTTCGTTGGCCATGAGCCTGCGCCATCCTTCGTTCGTCCCCTTCGATCGTCGCAAGACCGAAGTCAACAAGCTTAGCCTGGCCGCTCGAACTAATCAGAATATTGGTTGGCTTAATATCGCGGTGAGTGATCCCGTTGTTGATCGAATACTGGAGCCCTCGGACCATCCCCAAGATCAAGGGCATGGCTTCTTTTGTTCCGAGCCGATGCCGGAACTTTAGGAAGTCACGAAGGTTAGAACCTTCGACGAATTCCATGATCATGTAGTGGCGACCGTCCTGGGCACCGTAGTCTTGTATCCGGACGATATTCGGATGAACCAGCTTCATCCCGGCTTCAGCTTCGTAATTGAAGCGTTCGACCGAGTCAGCGTCCTGGGTGAAACGTTGACGGAGGACCTTGATCGCGACTGGCTCACCGCTCGAAACTTTCCGTCCTCGATAGACCCGCGCGAAGGTCCCTTCCGCAAGGTGGAAGAGTACTTCATGCCCACCGTAGAAAAATCCGGAAGTGCTTCCCTTGAGCAATCGTTCGACCTGCCAACTCGTGAGGAAACCCCGACGGAGCAAAGATGCCTGCAGCGCCTCGACGGTGCCATCGTCGGCTTCCTCCCGTGCTTGCTGCATCTGATCCGAGGTCACCAAGCCGAACAGGGTTGCCCGCTCGATCAACATCTCGGCATCGAAGTCGGACATCGCGCTTACCTCACGATTCACTTAAAACAACTGTGGTGCATCGAAAAGCACGAAAGGGCCAGAGTGGAGACCCCGGCAAATAGAAGGGCTCTTGGCAAGTACCTTCGAGTCTACCATCCTGCTCCGCTCCCGCAATCGGGCTTCGATGAAGCGCACCCGATTGTTCTCCAAGTTCAACAAGGAGCAATTCTAAGGCTCCGACGAATCTGAACAGAGTAGGGCGGAGAAAGAGCAAGGCAACGACCCCATTGCCAAATGACATTCTCCGTTAGGATTTTACGCGATCGAACCAGGACCGTGACCCAATCGCCGAGAGATTGCCGATCCCGCGAGGAGCGCGAATCCCGGAACTGCTGGGGCTCGCATCCGGAGATCGGTCCAATAGATCGTGTGAACAGCTGAGAGACTCACGATCAATGCGAGTGTCGCGGCTCGGAGCCCGTTTGATAGCGACCGACGGAGCAGACCACGAATCACGAGTACCCAGAGAGGGAGTGTCCAAAGCGCAGTCGCGATCCGGAGCTTCAGCGAATAGACCGACTCTGAGGGAGCTAACGCCCAAAACCGTCCGAGACGCTCAAGAGACGCCCTGAGGAAATCAAACGGTCGCTCTCGCGCTAACTCAAGCGCCATGGAGCGATAAAGACGATCCGATTCTGGCTCAGAGATTCCCTGCGCAAGTCGGTTGACAGATCGGAACCAATCAGCCTGTTGCGGTCCCGACCAGACCTCAAGGGGACCGTTGAGAACCTCGTCGTAGTAGACCTCATTATTGGCGAGTAAGAGAGTGTAGCCGCCGTGGGTTGTCGTCCAGACCGGTTCCCCAAACACAATCATGTTCCGGATCGCCCAGGAACTTAGGATTGCGATCAGTGCCCCGATCCCCATCGCGACGCGAATGAAACGTCGAGGCGTCGAACCGGAACCCCGCCAGGTTGTGCACGTAATCAGGAGTGCCGCCGGGAGCAGACTGGGACGGCAGAGTCCTCCGAGACCGCCGACCACCCCAGTCCAGAGCGCGGTTCGGATCGTCGGATTCGATCCCCCAGCGCAGCAGAAGAGCCCTCCGACTAAAAGCGTTGCGAGGGTCTCCGTCATTAGACTTTTCGATTGTGCGACCAGAACTGGATCGACTCCGACCACAAACATCGCGACCAAAACACCACGGCGGTCGATCCCCCAACGCCACGCCGCTAGCCCTGTCACCAGGATTGTCGCCAGTCCAAAGACCCAGTTCATTGCAATCACCCACGCCGCTGCTGGCTTGCCGAAGAGGATGAGACCAGGCATCAGCGTGATCGGGTAGAGCGGAGGACGATAAGCAGTGAGGCGACCGGCAGCTCGATAGCCTTCTCCCGAGACCAACGAATCAGCGAGGCTAAGATAGCCATCATGATCAGGAATGGGTGCGGATCCGACCAAGATCGGCATCGAGAGCGCCACACGAACCCCCAGCCCAATGCAGACAATCAGACCGGCGATCAGACGTTCTGGCCAACTCCATGACGCGATCAACGGATCTGCCCCTCACGCCACATCGCAAAGAAACAGAAGGCGATCCCGGTCATGAGCCCAAACATGTGTGCTGTATTGGCAATCGGTCCGAGGATGTTGAAGAAGCAGAGCACAATCCACCCCATCATCAAAATGACTGACTGGGGATGGAGTCTGATCCCAACCTGAGGAAAGTAGCGAGACAAGGCCCAGGCATATCCAAAGAACCCACAGAGGACTCCGGACATTCCTCCGAACGGTCCACCCCCGGCCATCTTCTTGTTCAGTAGGGGAATTTCAAAGAGATCGGGGAACGCCCATTGAGCGATATTCGATACCAACGCCGTGGTCAAAACGAGCGAAATAAACTCCCCGCGGGTCCGTACCAATTCAATCGCTGCCCCCAATCGATACAACATCATCATATTGAAGAGCAAGTGGATTGGTCCGAAATGGATGAAGATCGGCGTGATCAGCCTCCAAAACTGTCCTTGGAGAATGAGTTCGAAGCCAACATTACCGACCTGCCCGTCGATCACAAACCATTCGGAGAAAAGCAACCAGGAATACAGGTCTTGATTAGCTCCCCTCACGGAGAGGAAATTTAGGACATAGACCGCAACCGAACTGATCAAGAGAAATCGAGTAACCAGCCCAAGCGGGATCGACGACCCGACGGCTTGTTGGACACGCCGCATCCGGTTCTTGAGTTGAATTGTCCGATTCTTGTATGCCTGGTCGATCTGCTCCTCACGCTGCCGGATCGCGTCCGCCTCACGATTGGCGTTCCGATAACGTTCCGCCTCCGGATCTTCAAGAAATGCGGCCAATTCTTCCCGAGCGCGATCAAGATGATCCTCATGATGGACCCAGACGGCTTCTAATCCGTCATCACGAGTCGGGTTGACCTTCGAGGTTATTCCGAGCGTCAACAGATGATCAGTAATCGCTCGGGCCTGAGGTGGTGGCAATTTCGCTAACTGTCGCATCAGGTATTCAGTCCTCAGCGGACAATCTGTTCTTTCACTCAGTTAGTCGGTGTCGATTCTTCGAGGGGGTTGCTTAAAAGTCGGTCAGTACGGATGTGTCCGCCCTCTCGAATCTGATTCGATACGGAGCGGACAATCAATCGTTTGGTCTGTTATGGTGAGTCGATCGCGTTAATCAAGTCCGAACAAGGTTTTTCGAAGGCAACGACACCATGCCTGATCGACCGATAATTCTGATGATGACCAGGATGCACGAGGCTGGAATCCAACTCCTCCGCGAAGCCGGGGAGGTCCGGATGGCCTCAACACTCGACCCAGAAACCCTACACCGCGAGGTCGCAGGTGTCGATGCCATCATCACGAGGACTTACGGAAAGATCGACGCCACCCTCTTGGATCATGCTGGACCGAACCTGAAAGTCGTTGGTCGACATGGAGTCGGTGTTGATCACGTCGATGTACCAGCGGCCACTGAACGCGGGATCCTGGTTGTCTCGACGCCCGGCGCAAATAAAGAAGCAGTCGCAGAGCACGTTTTTGCATTCATGATCGGGCTCTCGAAGCACTTCCCACAGCAATCGGCCTCCCTCCTCGGAGGTCGGTTCATGGATCGTACCAAATACATGGGGCGAGACATCAAGGGCAAGACGATCGGGATTATTGGATTCGGTAATGTTGGTCGGCGGGTTGGTGTGATCGCCCATCAGGCGTTCGGTATGCGTGTGTTGTATAACGACATCGTTCCGGCACCTTCCGAAGTTGAGGCTCAGGCCAATGCCACGCGAGTCGATTTTGAGACCGCGGTTCGAGAATCCCTCTACCTCACGATGCACGTACCGCTCGATGAAACTACTCGCGAAATGATCAACCCAAAGACAATCCAATGGCTTAGACCAGACGCAATCTTAATCAATACGTGCCGTGGCCCTGTTGTCGATGAAGATGCCGTCGCAACGGCACTCGATGAGGGGCAACTCTGGGGCTATGGTGCCGACGTCTTCGCGGAGGAGCCCCCCCCCGATGACCACCCGCTCATTGGTCGGCCTGATGTCATGCTCACACCACATAGTGCAGCTCAGACCGCCGAAAGCTTGATTAATATGGCGACTTGGGTGGCAGAAGATGTTGTCCGAGTCCTCCACGGTGAAGCTCCCAAGCGCCCCTACAACGACCCTCATCTTGTCGCCGAAAATCGAAGGGCACGGTTGTCGAACGGAGATTGATGGCGCAAAACCGAAAGCATGGAGTTGTGGCGATCGCCTCTCTCAACCAGAAGGCTATTGGAGTGTCGGAATCGAGCCTTGCAACCCTCTTGAAACCACATCCGAGGGTCCGAATCCTCAACGAGGGGTCACCGGACTCAGGAGGTCGCGTTGTCCTCTATTGGATGCAGCGATCGCAGCGTGCCGCCGAGAATCCGGCGCTCAATATGGCGATCGCCCTTGGGAACACCCTCAAGCTCCCGGTTCTCGTGGCATTTGGCCTCACAGCCGACTATCCCTCCGCGAACCGGAGACATTACCGGTTTATGCTGGACGGGATCCCCGAGATCGAAAAAAAACTCAAAGAGCGCGGTGTTGCGTTCGTCCTCCGGATTGGATCGCCTGACGACGTCATCCTGAAGCTCGCTGAGGAGGTCAATCCTGCGATCTTGATTAGTGACGAAAACCCGCTCCGGATTGGCCAGCAGTGGCGGAACCGTGTCGCTGAGAAAACACCGATCCCCTTCCGCTGCGTAGACGGTGACGTCGTCGTGCCAACCTCACATTTCGACAAAGAGGAATATGCAGCACGGACAATCCGTCCTAAGATCCATCGAGTTTGGGAGCAGTACCTCGTCAGATTCCCTGATCTCAAAGCGACCACTCCTTGGGAAAAGCAATCAACTCCTGAGGGTGAGGTAATTGACCCCGATGCCCTCCTTAAGAAAACTAAAGTTGGTGGTGTTGGCGAGGTAAGGGACTATCGAGGTGGAACAGCCGAGGCAATGACTCGGCTCCAGACGTTTGTTCGTGACCGACTCCCGAATTATGACCAAGGACGGAACGAACCGGTCCCTTACAACACAAGCGAGCTTTCAGCACATCTCCACTTTGGGCAGATCAGTCCCGTAACCTGTGCCTTGGCCGCCTTGGAGAGCAACGCTGGTCAAGCAAATATTGACAGCTTTCTCGAAGAACTTATTGTCCGTCGTGAATTAGCGATTAATTACGTAAATCACAATCCGAAGTACGACCGACTTGACGGCTGTCATGAGTGGGCACTCAAAACGCTCGCGGATCATGTGGATGACAAACGCCCTTATCTCTACTCAAATAAGGAACTCGAAGCCGGCGAATCGCATGATCCTCTCTGGAATGCGGCTCAAAAAGAAATGATGATGACGGGGCGAATGCACAACTATCTCAGAATGTATTGGGCGAAGAAAATCCTCGAATGGACACCCGATGCCGAGACTGCATTCAACATCACCCTCGAACTCAACGATCGCTACGAAATGGATGGCCGCGATCCGAACGGCTATACCGGAGTCGCCTGGGCGATCGGTGGCAAGCACGACCGCGGTTGGCCCGAGCGACCAATATTCGGCAAGATCCGCTTCATGAGCTATGAAAGCACTCGAAAGAAGTTCAACTCGAAACGCTACATCCAGCGGATCCAAGCGTTAGAGGATGGACAATTATTCTCACCAGATCCATCACCAGGCATTGAGGGATGAGATCGTCCAGGTCGATGAACCAACCAAGTCGAGTAAGGGAGACTCTGGTTCGATTCCTGTTTCTTCGACAATTGCACTTGCGAATTACTCAACCGCCTCAAGCCAATCGCATATGTCATCAACATCGCTCCACCCAGTCTCCCGGATCACTCGACCGAGTCGATGCAGTTGCTGATGCCTCCCGCTCGTTTCTCGGACATGAGCAGGAAGTTCGGGTTCTTGTTGAATAAGATACTGAAGTCTTTTCGGTTTCAGCTCTTCAAGAGTAAACCAACCACATAATTGATGGTATTGGATCAGCTCATTCATATCGCGGAACTGATATGGCAAAGACCTGAAGCCGATCAGGTAGTATAGGATCCACTTAACGAGCGTCCGATCAGTTAGACGTTTGTCAGGGAAATTGCGCTGCGTGGCCTGCATCTGCTGAAACCAGCCTTGCTCAAGTCGCCGAACGTTCCAGCCGGACCACCGTTTAGCCAATCTCGACTCCTGGTGAATGCGATCCTCGTAGCGTGACTCCCAGAAATACAAGCACTGCTTCGCGAGATCTAGATGAGCGCCGCAGGCAGTTTTGTATTCGGCGGGCACCACATCCGATTTTGCGTCCTTGAGCAGGTCGATGAGCGGCGGTCCTTCCTGCAACAATCGGGGTAGCGTAGGCCAGTCAATATCTGTAATGAATGCATAGTCGAAAATGTCTGCATTCGCGAAACGGATGCTCAACCAATCAGACAGGAAATCGGCCCCCTGCTTTGTCCAATAGTCTTCGTCTTGTCGTCGTGCCACGCATTCTGCAGCCGAAAACTCCCCGGCGTCATTGGCATCATCAGGCGCCAGATTCCCGTTCGATGGCACGTCGAAGGTTTCGGGCTGGATAAATCTCAGAAAATCGCTTTCAGAGTAATCGGGATCGACCCGGATCTGCCATCCATCCCACATCTTCGAAAGAAGGTGCTCATAGAGACGCTCAAACGGCCAAATCCAATGCTCGATGAAGTGATTAGGCGTAAACATGAGTTGGTGATGATCCAAGTCGATGATCACCTCACAGCCACAATAGCACCCTTTGATCTCCTCAACGACAACTTTCGCTTCACGTGTCGGAGGTATGCGCGGGCGGTATCGGCTCCGAATCCAGCTTATCGTCTCCTCCATTCCCCAAAAGACATCTCGGTAGACAGAAATTTGTCCCCACTTGTTGGGATAGTATTCGTACCGACCCTCTTCAATGATGACATAGCCTGTGGGCTCAGACATTGTTCACTCAAGAATTCAATTTGTGAGGACGTTGCAATTATCGATTGGCGAATCCGGCCAAACTCATCATCGGCTTACTATTCACTTGACGGCAAATAGAGCCTGAACACAGACCCGTCTCTAATTCCACGAAGTCTGTATTAACTGGAACAAATCAACACTTCTCTAAGAGTAATTAGAAGTTGTAGTAGTGCAATCCCGTTTAGCTGTGACATGTCGGTCAGGTGGGGAAATGGCAGCTCTAAGACTTGACTACAGAGATCCGCCCCTCGTTAAAACACTCCCACTGGGATGATCATCGAATTGCGTGAGACTACAGTCAGTCGACGGATTCCATCGTGTGGAATTCTGATTCGAGCCCTGATTCTTCGTCATC
>CAZEAN010000085.1:0-25259 GCA_964510225.1 uncultured Isosphaeraceae bacterium | reverse complement strand
GATTCCCCGCCGTCTACCAAGTCGAGTACAACACCCAGATCGGCTTAATCTTTGCGGAAGGGCTCAGGGCGATCCTCCGTCAAGATCCCGACGTCCTCATGATCGGTGAGATCCGTGACGAGGAGACGGCCGCAATCGGTATTCGGGCCGCACTCACGGGTGTCCTCGTCTTCAGTACGATTCATGCTTCGGATGCTGCGGGAACGATCGGCTCCCTGATCAACTACAAGATCCCGGGCTTTACACTCGCAAGTGCGCTGCAGGGTGTCGTAAATCAGCGTCTCGTCCGGAAAATTTGCTCACATTGCCGGGTTGGCTATCAGGCCGACGAGACGATTCTGAGGGCCCTCAAGCTTGACCCTGATGAGCATCGTGCCCTGACTCTCTACCGAGGGGAAGGATGCAGCGCCTGCTTCCATTCAGGCTATCTCGGCCGGATAGGCATCTATGAGATTATGGATATCTCTGACCTCGTCCGTGAATTGATTTTGCTGGAGACGACTAAAGACGTAATTCGCCAGGTCGCACGCGATGAAGGGATGAAGACGCTACGCGAGTCCGCCATTACGAAGGTGATCCAGGGCCTCACTACTGTCGAAGAACTCTATCGGGTGACACTCTAATTTAGCAAACTCATTGATCCTCTCGGAGAAGGACTACCTCTCATCCTCTCCGAGGTGGATTGCTTCGGATCGCCGGACATCGACGAACATGACAGAACAACTCGATGGAGTCGGGCTTCTGATCAAGCAACCGGCGATGGTTCCGTAGTAGGTACGGTCTCACCCTCTAACTTCTGCTTAAGCTTCTCTTGTTGATCAATAGGCCAGGCAATTCTTCCAAGTAATCGCGCTTGGATGGCCAGAATAAAAAACGAAAACGCCAGTCCTGCATAACTAATGCCGATTCGAGTAATCAAGTATGCTTCGTTCGTTGGGGAACCAAGGATGAGAGCGAGCCTTAGGCGGGGTTCGAGCCCTCGGAACAACGACATCGGAATCGAAGCGAGAAGCGTTGCTCCTTCCTTCAGACCTTGGAGGTAAGTCTCAAGTGCCATGTTCATCTTGAGCACAACCCCCCGTTGTTCTTCGGGCATTTTGACGACAGAACCGAGTTCGGTAATCGCCAGCGGCTCGGGAACCGGAAAGAGGTCATACACAAAAACGACCAGGAGCTCGGTGGCGTAAAAGATGCCCACGAGTACTGCTTCCAACGCGATAAACACAAATGGGAAGAGAAAGAGTGTAGTCAAGAGGATCCCTTTCCGTTTCCAAGCAGAGCCCAGCGCGGACCAGACCCCGAGTCGCTCGTTGCCTCGTCGTGCAACGATCAGAAACGCGAGAAAAGGGAGCAGGAGCCAAAGAACGAAAGCACCGATGGGAACCACATACGATCGCAATAAAGGCGTCGTTGGCTCACGTTGAGCGGTTTCGTCCGCGAGCGCGAAGGGGATCGTAAACCCAATGGTAAAGATCAACGCCAAAACGAAGCGTCCCGTGAACGCAGCGATCCGAGTCGGCCAAGGGATAATGGTAGCGGGCTCAGGTTCGGCATTAGGAGTCGGCTGCGTACCTGATCGTTCGATTCTCCGCAGATAGAAGGTTGTCCAGACTGTCAGGATTGTGAGAGCCGCAATCATTCCAAACCGCGGAACCATTAAAATCGGGACCGTAGCGAGTGCCATTAAGGCAGCGGCAGCAAATGTCTCGCCGTACCCGAGCGCAAAAAGCTGACGGAGTCGGCTGATCGGTCTCGGCCCGCCAGTCTCCCTAAACGCGGGGACTTTGACGGGACGACCGCAAGACCAACAAGTAATGGTGGACGGTTCAGGACTACGCTGGGCACGGAGTGACCGGCCACAGCGGCACTTGATATAAACAAACATCGTTCCGCTCGGTCGGGCCGACAAAGAGAGGGGGTCGGGGCGTCGGACCCCTCGACACTGAATATCGCCCCTCAACGCCCCGACCGCAAGAGTCCGATGGCCGGATCCTCTTAATCAGCCTACAAGTTCAGGTGGCCATCGAACCGCCCTTTCCTTGAAATATCGAGTTCCCGATGCACGCAGATACTTCCTACTGGATTCCGACCCGGTCTGAAGCTCAGCGAAGGCTAGAAGATTTCCTCCCACGCGCCGGACGTGATTACACAAGGACCCGAAACTTCGATTACGGTCCCGATGATCGCTCCAACGTCTCGGCGCTCTCTCCATTTGTCCGACATCGATTGATCCTTGAAGAAGAGATCGTAGCAGAGACCCTTGATCGATATAGCCTCAAAGCATCGGAAAAGTTCATCCAGGAGGTCTGCTGGCGGACCTACTGGAAGGGTTGGCTTGAAATGAGGCCAAGTATCTGGCGGAACTATGATCAAGACGTCCGTGAATTCTTGAATCAGCTTCAAGTTGATTCCAGTCTTCGTCTCCGAGTCGAGGAGGCAACTTCGGGAAAAACAGGGATTACGTGTTTTGATGCGTGGAGCAACGAACTGATCGAATACGGATATTTACACAATCATACCCGGATGTGGTTCGCGAGTATCTGGATCTTCACCTTAGGCCTCCCTTGGCAGCTCGGCGCAGATTTCTTCATCCGCTATCTGATCGACGGCGATCCAGCCTCGAATACGCTTTCCTGGCGTTGGGTCGCGGGACTCCAGACGATTGGAAAGACCTACAAAGCATCACCGGACAACATTGCGACTTATACAAGCGGGCGATTCAGACCGGGTTCGGGTGAACTCGCAACCGACGTTGAGGCGATTAAAGGTCGACCGATTCCGAAGGCATCCTCGATCCCCCGGGTTGAGAAGCCGTCAGGCAACCCCTGCGGACTCTTGCTGACCGAAGACGACCTTCATCCCGAATCGCTCAAAATCGAGCCGGATCAGGTAAAAGCGGCCCGGACGTTTAATTGCACTCGGGAGCGCTCACCCCTTCCCGTCGGCCGACTCCCGTTGGACTTTACTGACGGAGCGATTGCAGATGCTTCCGAACGATCGGCTTCTCACTTTGGGGTAGCGGTTGATCCACTAAGCAGCACTGATCCTGCCGTTGAACTCATCGAGTGGGCGCGTGCTCAAGGTCTTGCGGAGATTGTCACTCCTTATGCACCAGTTGGTCCCGCCCGGGATCAGTTGGATCGACTCCGGCCGACACTCGAAGCCGCTGGAATCCGAATAGTCCCTATCCGTCGCGCCTGGGATGAGGCACATTGGCCTCATGCAACTCGGGGCTATTTTCCGTTTAAGGAGAAACTTCCGAAAACGATTGCAATGCTAGGTTTAGGGCACGGCAACTTGTTTTGATAAGCCTCAGCAGGAGTTCGTCTTGTCCGATCCAATTCGACAGCTAAACTAGGCAACAACCTGCCGCCATGTTTTGCTTTTTTAGAATGCCACGCTGCTTAATGAGTAAAACAAGGTAAGATAGGGCGATCAATGGCGTGATCAGCCCTAGAGTATCGGAGACGTTGAGCCTGGAGGACGTTCGATGACCGGGAGCAACGGCATCTCACCTTTGGAGTCCGATTCGGCAGAGCGTCCTGTAGTTGTTGGCCTCGGCGCGTCTGCCGGTGGACTCGAAGCATTCCGGAAGTTTCTCCAAGCGATTCCGCCGGACACCGGGATGTCGTTCGTCCTCGCACCACACCTACACCCGACACAGAAGAGCTTAATGGCCGAACTCTTGGGCCAGCACACGCGGATGCCGGTCGCCGAGGCATCCGACAAAATGAGGATTCTCTCAAATCACGTCTATGTCATTCCTCCGAACGCATTTCTGGAAGTGCTTGACGGTGAACTCCGACTCACGATGCTCCGAGAGCTCCGGGGGCGTCGGACAACAGTCGATCAGCTCTTTCGATCGATCGCCCGGAACAAATGGTGCCTCCCGATCGGGATTGTCCTTTCGGGGACCGGGAACGACGGCACCACAGGGCTCTTAGCAATCCGTGATGCCGGAGGGCTTGCGATTGCCCAGGAGCCGTCGACGGCTGCCCATTCACAAATGCCACAGAGTGCGATCGACGCCGGTGCGGTCGACCTCACACTTGAGATTGAAGAAATCCCCGAAGCCTTAACCCAATTTGTTAGGCACCCGTTGGTCGGGACCGATCGGTCGATATCGACCGAGGAAGCCGCGCTTCGATTGTCCCAACGTCTCGAAGAACTGATGCGTGATGAAGAAGGTTTCCAGCTTGACCAATACAAGCCGGGAACCATTATGCGGCGGCTCTCGCGACGGATGGGATTAGCTGCGATGACAACCCCGGAAGAATATATCGGGTTGCTCAAGAGGGATCCTGAGGAACGTCGGCAGCTCATCCAGGATCTCTTGATTGGGGTCACCGAATTCTTCCGCGACCAAGAAGCGTTCGAACTGCTCCGTGGAAGAATTCTTGATGATCTTGTCTCCGAGCTGCCTTCTGGAGAATCGATCCGATCGTGGATCCCAGCCTGCGCTACCGGTGAAGAAGCCTATTCGATTGCGATGATTCTCTCCGAAGCTTGTCGGGCCATTGACCGCCATCATCGGCTTCAGATTTTTGCAACCGACGTCGACGAAGAAGCGATCCAAGTCGCAAGAAAAGGGAATTACGACGCCAATATTGTCAAACAAATTCCTCCGAGTTTGCTGCAAGATTACTTCTCACCAATCGATAATTCAGCATACGTAGTCCGTTCTCCTTTACGAGACCTCATTTCATTCGCAATCCACAACGTTTGTTCCGACCCTCCGTTCCCCAAGCTTCACTTGATCAGTTGTCGAAACGCGCTCATCTACTTTCGCCCCGAAGCACAAGAACGTGTGCTCCGAATGTTTCACTTTGCACTACAACCTGGCGGAATCCTCTTTCTCGGTAGCGCGGAGTCCCTCGGTGTCGTTGATGAGTGGTTTGAGCCCCTCTCGACAAAGTGGCGGATTTTTCGACGTCGTGAGGGGACTTCGAGCGTCAAGCAATCATTCGTAAACACGATCCGGCCCTATCCTCTGTCTCGATTACCGAGGCAGCGAACGCTCGCTACCGCAAAAACATCGCACCAGTTCATCCAAGGTCAGCTCCTCACACGATGGGTCCCCCCATCGGTTGTCATTGATGGGAATGATCAGGCAATTTACTTCCACGGTGACCTCTCCGAATACCTCCAGCTACCTCAAGGTCATGTCCGATTAGATCTTTTCGAAATGCTTCTGCCGCACCTCCGCATTCGAATCCAATCGGCTCTCTTCAAAGGTCGTCGTGAGCAGCGAGAGATCGAAGTGGAGTGTCCTGCAATCGAGGGAAGAGAGACCAGGACCCGTGTGACCATTCGGCCGCTCGGTGATGACGATCAGACAACCAGCTACGCGATGGTCTCGTTCATATCAGCGCAACTAGACGACACTGACGAGTCATCCCCTAAGGAAACAATCAGCGATCGGATGATCCATGAATTAGAACGTGAGCTCGATGCCGTCCGGACCGATCTCCAGCACACGGTGGAAGAGCTTGAGATTAGTAATCAAGAGATCAAGGATTCTCATGAGATCGCCCTGACTACGAATGAAGAGCTACAGGCGACGAACGAAGAGCTTGAGTCGACATCCGAAGAACTCCGGTCCTTAAATGAGGAGCTGATCACTGTCAATGCACAGCTCCGCGAAAAGATGGACCAGGTCCGGACGGCTCACGACGACCTCTCAAACCTCATCTCCAGCACCAATCTGGCCACCGTCTTTCTTGATAAGACGCTCCAGATTCAACGCATTACGCCAGCGGCTGAGCAATTGCTTGGACTCAGCGGTGAAGATCTCGGCTCACGGATCCGGGAGATCAGTCATCCCATGCTCGGTGACGGCCTTGAGAACGAGCTGCAATCCGTAATCAATCAGTCAACCCCGATTCGTCACGAGCTTCAGGATTCGAGAGGGCGTTGGTTGGTCCGAACGGTCCTCCCGTACCAGACCGAGAATCACCGAGTCGATGGTGTCGTCATCACATTCAACGACGTCACCGAACTCCGTGAGGCAACGGAGCGTTCTCGCAAAGAAGAGCAACGTCGAGGCGTTGTCGCCCAGTTAAGTCAACAGGCCTTGGCTCAATCGGATCCAGTAAACCTGATCGAGCTGAGTGTGAGGATGGTCGCTCAAGTACTCGACGTCGATTCCTGCTTTGTGATGGAGTTATCTGAAGCCGGAGACCGACTGGAGCTAACTTCATCCATTGAAACGACTCCTTACTCCCATCAATTCACCGAAGTCCCGTTGGATCTCAGCACACTCTCAGGATGTGCATTCCAGAGCCAGTTTCCTGTGATCGTCGAGGACTTTGAGCGCGACAACCGGTTTCCCCAACGATGCCCAAGTCGGAGCCAACAAGCCGTCAGTGCCATCTGTGTCGCGATCCAGAGTACTGAGGGGCCACGAGGGGTCATTGGCGCTTCGACTCGGAGCTATCGACTCTTCGATAGTGACGAAGCCCACTTTCTCTCAGCGGTTTCAAGCGTCATCGAAGGAGCAGTCAGGCGATATCGAGCTGAGCACGAAGCAGAGGTAAGCAGCAAGAGGCTCCTCGTGGCACTTTCAGCCGCTGAAATCGGGACCTGGCGGATCGATCTCAACACGAACCAGGCAACCCGTCACGAGAATCTGAACCGACTGATGGGGCTGGAAGACACAGATACAACTCACCAACTCGAAGGGTTTCTTAATAGAGTTCACCCTGAAGATCATGATCGCGTTTTTCAGTCGATCACCCAAGCCATCGATAGATCGGCGCCCTATCAAGAGCAGTATCGGCTACTCCGAGACGATGGCACCATCCTCTGGGCCCGAGACCAAGGCTTAGTCGTCACCGAGGAGAGTGGTCAACGAGTCATGACGGGAGCCCTCGCCGATATTACGCTCTTCAAGGAGACATCCGATTCCCTCATCCGGCACAAAGAGCTTCTTCAGATAGCGCTTGAAGGAGGTCAACTTGGAACCTGGTATTGCGATCTCTCACAGGGTTTCAGCAGCCTGATCTGTTTTGACGATTATTGCCGAAATGTTTACGGAGTCCCGGCGGAAGCTTCGATCGACCAGATGCTCGATGCAGTACATCCCGACGACCGTGATCTGGTCAGCAAGAAAATCCGCGCTGTCTTGGATCAATCGGCTCCGAACACCTACTCGTTTGAACATCGGATGATCGGTACTGACGGCACCACTCGTTGGATCGCGGTCCGGGGGCGCCGCCGTCCCGAAGCGAGTGATCCTGAACGCGGGTCGGCCCTCCTCACGGGAGCAATCCTTGACATCACTGATCGGAAGCGAGCTGAACTGGTTCTCCGAGAAGAGGCCAAACGGAAAGACGAATTCTTGGCAATGTTAGCACATGAGCTTAGGAATCCTCTTGCGACCGCTTCCTTGGCGACTCAACACCTTCAACTCGGTGCCGACGAGGATGAACGCTCCGAATTGGTCGAGATGATTCACGAGCAACTACAGAACGTTGCCAAACTAGTTGACGATCTTCTCGACGCTGGTCGGATCAAACATGGAAAAGTCCGCTTACGTTTTGAACCAATCCGACCAATCGAAGCAGTCGAACGTGCAACCGCCGGGGTTGCGGAATCAATCCGAATTCATCAGCACCAGTTAGTGATTCAAGTCGAGAATGATTTGCCCGTCATCATTGCCGATCGACTCCGACTCGAGCAGATTCTCTCGAACCTACTTGCGAATGCAGCAAAGTACACACCAGACGGCGGCAGAATCGAACTCTCAGCTCAGTCAGAGGGGGCGGAAATCCACTTCTCGGTCCGGGATAACGGTATCGGGATGGCTCCCGAACTCTTGGAACGTGTCTTTGAGATCTTTGAGCAGGGGGACCGCACCCTCGCACGGTCTGAGGGAGGACTCGGAATCGGCCTCACACTGGTCCATAGTCTAGTGAAGCACCATGGAGGGAGAGTCACGGCCTCAAGTCCTGGCCCCGGTCAAGGGAGCGAGTTCGTGGTCACACTCCCGCTGCAGCCCCAGGAAGACTCCGGGAAGCATGAATTTGAGCATCGGACACCGAATGAGCCCACCGAATCAGCGTGTAGTGAATCCACGGGAGAAACTCAAGACGGGGAATCCGGGCAACGGATCCTCTTGGTCGATGACAACACTGAGATGGTCAACGTCTTATCCCGATTGCTGGAGAGCCAAGGCTTTCTCGTGAGAACAGCCGCTGATGGTGAGGCCGCCCTGGAACTCGCCCGACATTACCTCCCCGATATCGTCCTTCTTGACATCGGTCTCCCCAAGCTTGATGGATTCGAGGTCGCTCAGCGACTTCAGACTGACCCCAACTCAGCGCCGAGGACCTTAATCGCACTCTCCGGCTATGGTCAGCAGCATGATCGCGAACGGAGCCGAGATGCTGGTTTTGATCACCATCTCGAGAAACCAGTGGACCTCGAAGATCTCCTGACACTTCTTGATTCAAGAACTAATGAGAAGGAGAGGCAGACTCACCCCGAATCGGAGATTTCGTAGATCGTATTGAACGCCGACTCGACTAGAGCATCGGCGTCGATTCGGGTACGGTCCGAGCACGGTAAACCGTTTCATCAAGACGCCGAAGCGATCGATTTGCGTTGACTTCGACATGGAGCGTCGCGCGGACTCAGGAGTCCGACAGGATGTCGGGAGCTCTCCCAAACACTCGGTTAAAGACGCATCGGTCCACGATCAGACCTCTTACAGCGGTACCGATCGGACTCTTCGGCGCAATCGCAGCGATTTTGATTGTTGAGTCCGGAATTCGAACTCGGTTCCCGCAGGATCGAGTCGGCCTAAACTGCCAGTTCGTTGCTGAGGCGGTCGCTAGCGACGGGATCCTTCAGGAATCCAAGATTCTCCTACTCGGCGATAGTCAGGTGAAGGTCGGATTATTGCCTTCCGTCTTTGAGGAGCGACTCGAACGTCCCACGTTTAATCTCGGAGTTCTCGCCGGACCACCACCCTTGTCCTATTTCCTGCTTCAGCGGGCGATTGAAAGGGGAGCCAGACCGGAAGCGATCGTCGTTGGTCATATGACATTGGCGGGTGGATCCAATTACGACCAGGCACCGCACTATGCGGAAATCGCGACACTCCGAGAAGTCGTCGAACTCATCCAGAACGCCTGGGACTCAACCGAGGTCGGGTGCCAAGTTATCCATCGTCTCTGTCCGAGTATCCGCTACCGGCTCCATCTGCGATCATTTTGGACCGACGAATGCCTCGTCTCCAGATCACTCCTTCCCCAGCTTCTTAAAGCCCAGTCGATTCTGGGACGCTGGGATGCGGAGGATGGAGCTGATCCGAGTCCTCCTAATCCCACATACGTGGGTGGGATCGATCCCAGACTCCGACAGAATCTTTATGAACAACCTTGGAGGGTCTCTGCGCTCAATGCCCTCTATTTCAAGCAGATGATTAGACTCGCCGAAAAATATAGGATCAAGGTCGTATGGCTGATCGGACCAATCGTTCCCAGAGCCCAAGCGATCCGTGCCGCCGGATCACTCGATCAAGCGCATCGCGACAATTTAAGAGCGTTACAACGAGATTACCAACAGCTCACTATTCTTGATAGCCAACCACTCGGATTAGCATCCGATTACTTTATTGACTCTTGCCACTTGAACGCTGCAGGAGCACGTCGGCTTTCTGAAGCAGTCGCCGACGCGATGATTCCGATTCTCGGTAGGGCAGAGCTCGATCCCGCAACCTGGATCGAGCTTAGGACCAAAGAACGTTCAATCGTTAGAGACGTCCAAAGGAGTACGACGGATTCGAGGGATTAAAGTCTCGTGCCGTTAATCCAACGTTGAGCCGAAGATTTCGGTAGGTATATTCTTCGAGCAAAACCTTCTTCCCACCTCGTCGTGAGGGCCAATCATACCCTTCAAACCGAATCGGGAGCCCAAGTTCTTTGTCGATGTAAACTCGGACCTCGTGGAATGTAAAGCGTTGGCTCCGTTCCGGGTGGTTCGAGACGATCATGATACAAGGGCGACCATCGACCCTGATATTTTCCTTGATTTCGACCACACTATCTTGCGCGTTCATCTCGCGGTCCCAGCCTTCGACCAGTTTGTCGATCATATTACCGATCCCAGCTTCAGTGATCGGATGGCGATTGCCCTCCATGGCCCGCCGCGATCGCGGATCGAGCCAGACCGTTCCGCCGACGAGCTTACCTACGCCGACATCGTGGACAATCGCTTTCCCACGGTTCGCGCCATGAATGTAGATCGCCTCGCGACCTCGGGTCGGCGTCAAGAATTTGAAGTAAACGCTCTCGGGGTTGGTCCGAGCTTTCATCAGCATCTGGTTCGTTTTGCTCAAGCGACCCCGGATCCGTTCTCTCTTCTGGAAGACACAGGTGTAATCACTGACCGACTGGTAGCGGATTTTACAGTCAGCGATCGCTGCCTTCGCAAATGCAATCGGCTCCGCCTCAGGATTTGGAGCGTTCCGATCCGCAGGACGGTTTGCTTCAGCTTCTGGAGTTGGAAGTCCTAGACTGGGAGTTGTCGGCGCCGGCGACTCGATTGGAGGGAACGTGGGCGCGGACGGCTCAGGAGGATTGAAGGCGAAATTCTGCAATTCCGACTGATCGGTCTCAAATCGCTCAGGTTCAAGTTCCGCAGGCCGGACGTATTGATCATCGACTCCACGATTGTCATTTCCCGAAGATCGAGGATCGGCGAGGTTCGATTCGAGGCCTTGAGGGATCGGGCCAGGGTAGTCGAGGGGGGGTGGAGCGGTCGAGTAGAAGGAAACTGACTGAGGATCGATCACATGTTGGGCAACCGCAACTTGATTGGAAGCTACCCCGATCGCCATGACAACAGAGGCAACTGTGGCGATCATCTTACCGTTGAGACTAAGCATGATCGGTGCCCTCGGGTAAAGAAGTCTCCGGGTCGGAGGATGGAGGGGGTTCGCGGTCATCGAGGATGATGCTGACGTCATCTCCGGTCCTTAGTTTAAGATGATCGACTAGTTTGAATCAAAAGAGATGTAGGGACGGGGATTGCTCAAGCGGGTCCGAGATTCACTGAGAATCATATCGGCAATTTCGAGGCCGAGAAGCCCGAGGACTCTCTTTTTGTTTGTGAAGGTCCTGATTCTCCGGATCGATCTGGTCGCCCACTTCGCTTTAAATCCCTCTGATGTCGCTTTTCCAATGTACTACAACCAGCGTTACAATCCGTCGAGACAGCACAACACTTGGTGCGTCGAACAAACGAACAACGATCAACATAGTTGGGAGCATTTGAACGATGAGTAAGCGGGAAACTCGGATTGAGGCGTTCCTGTCACCTCCATTCGAACAGTGGGCTTACCTTCTCTGGAAGTCGGACCGAACTGGGGCAATTGTTGTCGATCCCGGTTTCCGGACCGACCCCATTCTCGAATTCCTGAAAAGAGAGAATCTGGAATTGGTTGGCATCCTCAATACGCACGGCCACAGTGACCATATTGCAGGCAATCAGGCCATGCTACAAGCATTCCCCGAAGCCCCTCTGTTGATTGGTAGAAACGAAGCCCACCTCCTGACCGATCCCTCCGCAAACCTCAGTGCTCAGTTCGGATTACCGTTCACCAGCCCCCCGGCAGATCGGTTGCTCGATGATGGGGAACAGTTCGAAATTGCCGACGTTTGCTTTGGAGTCCGAGAGATCCCTGGCCATAGCCCTGGTTCGGTCGTCTTTGTGCTCCACGGGGAGGATCCGTTAGTCGTGATTGGCGGTGATGTCCTATTTGCAGGTTCGATCGGACGGACCGACTTCCCAGGCGGTAGTTCGAAGCAGCTCATCGAAGGGATCCAGACAAAATTGTTCGATTTACCCGACGAGACGATCATCTATCCAGGCCATGGACCGACCACAACGATCGGCGTCGAACGACAAGAGAATCCGTTTGTTGGCAGTAGATCGACCGGGTATTGATCGTTTAAGGGTCAAAGGGAAGGTCTAGAAGCCGAGTCGCTTCCTTTGGTCGTCGGGATCGTTGCGGGATCCCCAGGAAGGAAGTACGATCAACTCAACAGGTTTTATTGATTCGTTTAACGTCCGAGTTGAGTACGCTAATGAAGGCGTTTTTTGAGGCGACGAATCGCTACTTCCACGAAGCGGCCTCGATCCTTGATCTTTCAACGAATATGAAGACGCTCTTGGCGACGCCAGAGCGTGAGCTTCGGGTCGAAGTGGCGATTGAAATGGACTCGGGCGAAATCGGTAACTTCATCGGCTTCCGCGTCCAGCATGATAATGCGCGCGGTCCCTTCAAAGGCGGGCTCCGCTACCATCCTGCTGTTGACGAAGATGAGTCGCGCTCGCTCGCGAGCCTCATGACCTGGAAGACGGCCGTCGTCGACATCCCTTTTGGGGGTGGAAAAGGTGGGATTAATTGCGATACGACCCAGCTCTCCCGCGGTGAGTTGGAACGTGTCACCCGGCGTTTTGTCCAGCAGGTCCACGACTTTATCGGCCCCAACAAAGACATTCCGGCGCCGGATGCTGGTACGGATGCTCAGGTAATGGCTTGGATCACGAATGAATACAGCAAGTTCCATGGTCACCAGCCTGCGGTCGTCACCGGGAAGCCCTTAGAACTTCACGGCTCGGAAGGGCGTGAATCGGCAACCGGCCACGGGGTCGCGATTATCACCCGAGAGTTCCTCCGGCGTTTCCAAGGGAGAACGGTCGACGAAGCATCCTTCGCGATCCAAGGATTTGGTAATGTCGGAAGCTTCACCGCCCGTGAACTCCATGATCTCGGCGCAAAGATCATCGCTGTCTCAGATGCCTATGGAGCCATCATCAATCCAGAAGGGCTCGATATCCCAGCGCTCCAGCGTCACGTCGCCACGAAGCGGAGGATCGCCGGGTTCGCTGGGGGTAATTCATGTAGTCATGAAGATGTACTCTTGGCCGATGTTGACGTCTTGATTCCGGCGGCGCTGGGGGGTGTCTTCGATGCCGATCTCGCCCGCGAAGTCCGTGCCCGAGCGATTGTCGAGGCCGCCAACAGCCCGACTTGGCCTGAAGCCGATGAAGTCTTTCAAGCGAGGGAGATACCAGTCGTGCCCGACATTCTCGTCAATGCTGGCGGCGTGGTCGTAAGCTACTTTGAGTGGGTCCAGAATCTCCAACACTTTCGTTGGGATCTCAGCAAAATCAGAGAAGAGCAGGATCGACGGCATGTTCAGAGTTTCGCTGCAGTCGAGGAACTGGCCCGCAAACACGGGGTCAGCATGAGAACGGCAGCCTTCGTCCTGGGGATCCGGAGAGTCGGCCGGGCTAAAATCCTCGCCGGAATCTGAGCGACCGATCGAGACTCACTCTTGGCGTCCAACGCCCTCAGAAAGACCTCTCACCATGGATCCGAACCTGATCTATCAGAATCCACTGATCACTCGGTACGCTAGCCGACCGATGGCTGAATTATGGTCGTCGAATCGGAAATTCTCGACTTGGCGGCGGCTCTGGGTGGAACTCGCCCGTGCCCAAGGCTCGCTCGGACTCGAGATCACCGAGTCGCAGATAGCTGCGATGGAAGCGGCGGTGGAGAAAATCGACTTCGAGGCAGCCCGGAACTACGAATCCAAGCTCCGACACGACGTGATGGCTCATGTCCACACGTTCGGTGACGCGGTCCCCGAAGCTCGTGCCATCATTCACTTGGGTGCAACAAGCTGCTTCGTGACTGATAACACGGATCTCATCCTCCTCCGTGATGGTCTCGGTATGATCCGCGATCGCCTCGTCGGCGCCATTGATGCGCTTGCGACTTTTGCCGAGCGCTGGAGAGCGGAGCCTTGCCTTGGCTATACACATTACCAGCCGGCTCAACTCGTCACGGTCGGCAAACGAGCGACCCTCTGGTGTCAAGATTTAATCCTGGACCTGGAAGAGATCGAACGACGGATCGAAGGGATCCGCTTTCTTGGGGTCAAAGGGACCACCGGCTCTCAGGCGAGCTTCCTGGACTTGTTCGACGGCGACCACGCCAAGGTTGAGGAACTCGACCGTCGAGTTGCCGAAGCCTTCGGTTTTCGGGGGATCATTCCCGTCAGCGGACAGACTTATCCGCGTAAACTTGATTCGATGATCCTCGGCTCATTGGTCGGCCTTGCGGAAAGTGCCCATCGATTTGGCTCCGACCTCCGGCTCCTCGCCCATGACAAGGAGCTTGAAGAACCGTTTGAAGCAAATCAGATCGGTTCTTCGGCAATGGCGTACAAACGAAATCCGATGCGTGCCGAAAGAATGTGCTCACTCTCGCGATTTCTGATCGCTCAGAGCACGGCTGCCTCTCAGACAGCGGCGGCTCAGTGGTTGGAACGCACCTTAGACGATAGCGCAATTCGACGGCTCGTTCTCCCCCAAGGATTCCTCTGTGCGGATGCACTCCTATCACTCTATCTCGACGTCACACCGGGCTTGGTTGTCCGTCCTCAGGTCATTGCCCGCAATGTAGATCGCGAGCTTCCCTTCATGGCAACGGAAGCGATCTTGATGGCAGGCGTGAAAAACGGAGGCGATCGGCAAGATCTCCACGAACGGATCCGGATCCACTCAAGGACCGCGGCAGAGGCGATTAAGCAAGGTGGAGATCAGAATCCGCTAATCACGTTACTTCAGAATGATCCCACCTTCGAAGGAATCGACCTTAACCAGACTCTTCGATCCGACGCCTTCATTGGTCGGTGCCCAGAACAGGTCGATGCATTCCTTCAGGGCGTTGTGGCCTCGATCCGGGATCGCTACCCAAATCTACTTAATCAACGTGACCGAGTTTCGGTCTGAGCCACGGATCAAGGATGACAGATCGATCAAACGCGTGATGCCGTCCGAGCTTTCCGAAGGCGCTTCAGTTGTTCGCGACGTCGACGCTCGCTCGGCTTTTCGTAGTATGCTTTTCGACGCATTTCTTTTCGTAACCCGCTACGCTCGCAGAGTTTCCGAAATCGGCGCACAGCGTCTTGAATAGACTCGCCTGCTCGAACTCGTAGCTTCACCACCTTCGCAAACTCCCCCCTTGGTAATTGGCTCTCGCGACCTCAATCTGTTTTTATGTTGAGGTCACGTTGGTTTGTTCGTGAGACGACTCGGAATCTTAGAGAGATGACAAACCTAGAGTCTACTCACTGATGGCGATCCTTGCCAAGATCGTCCAACTGTGATTCTGTCGTTCTACTGCCGTCGGACGACAATAGGAGGGCAAACCCAACAAGTAGATAAGTCACGATTGGAATGCTCAGGGATTCAGAACTTGCTCCGGCGAGGCTTGGCTCCATCCTCGGCAGACCATGAAGTTGTTGCGATCATTCTCGGCATCCGGCTCGGAACACATCAGCTTTCTTTACAGGCCGATACGGCGGAGGAACTCAGCTAGCGAATCGGAGACTCTCTATCCATGTGCACGTTCCGTCGCTCCAATCACTGGCAATCACGCTTGGGTCAGTTTCGGCACCCTTCCGAAAGTCGAGGGCTTTGCCAATATCGTCACCGGGAACTCGATAGACTGCGATGAAGAGCGACTTGCTCACATCTCGGCACGGGAGGTCGGGAACGAGTACGAACCAGCTACCTCTCATCTCAGGGAACACCGCAAAATGTGTAGATGACTCGCGTTTCATCGAGTCAACGGAGAGAGTCCACAGGTTCGTTGAGGAAGGGGACAACCTTCTTGATTACGTCGTCGCCGGGATGTCCCCATCTTCCGTCATCCCTCAATGAGATGATGCTTGGCGGCAACGGTAGCCCGTTTATCGTGACGGTCTTCTTCTTATTCATCATCTTTATTCGAAATCCTTGCCGCAATACAGGAAAGTTGCAAACATCTTCCACGCTGAAGCATCAACTTAACCTTGATCTGAACCGAGCTTTGAATCGTCAGCCTACGCAATGGCCGCTTCAAGAAAACTCTCGACGGTGTAGTTCTCCTAGCCGCTGACTCCAGGCTCAAACTCGTCAGTTGGTTGGTCGGCTTCTGGTATTCTGTCGGCCCGCAACTTCCGCCCAAACTCAAGAAATGACTCTGGCACATCGACCTTTTCAAGCAACTCGTGAAGTTCCGTGATCGTTCATTCCCCAATCACCTTGACTAGAACACGCTTGGGTCTGCGACCATCGAACTCACCGTAGAAGATTTGCTCCCAAGGCCCGAAGTCGAGCTTCCCTTCCGTAATTGCCACCACAACCTCTCGTCCCATAACCTGACGCTTCATGTGGGCGTCGGCGTTGTCCTCACCCGTTCGATTGTGGGCATAACGCTGAGGTGAAGCATCGAACGGGGCTAAATCTTCGAGCCACTTTTTGTAATCCTCGTGGAGACCCGACTCATCGTCGTTGATGAACACAGAGGCCGTAATGTGCATCGCATTCACCAAGACCAGGCCTTCCTGCACACCACTCTTACGGACGGCCTCCTCAATCCGAGGGGTGATGTTGAGGAAGCCCATCCGCGCTGGAATGTTGAAAGTGAAGTGTTCGGTGAAGGACTTCATGATGTGATCTCGATCAAGAAGTTGGGTCTCAAGCTGCCGAAGTTGGGGAGTTTACCCCCCGATTCCAAGGAATTCGCCGATTTGAGCACCATATTTTACAATCGCACCGGCGAAAACAACGGCAACCATACTCATCAGCTTAATCAAGATGTTCAGGCTCGGTCCCGAAGTGTCCTTAAACGGATCGCCAACGGTATCGCCGACGACCGCAGCCTTGTGCGCTTCGGACCCTTTACCACCATGATGACCGGCTTCAATGTACTTTTTAGCGTTATCCCAAGAGCCGCCCGCGTTCGCCATGAAGATCGCTAGTGCAAAGCCGGATGTAAGAGCACCTGCTAAGAGTCCCATCAGGCCGCTCACATTCAGCAAGAGTCCAACGACCACCGGAGCCCCAACCGCCAAGAGTGCTGGAACCACCATCTCTTTCTGGGCACTCCCGGTCGCGATTGAGACGCAGGTCGCGTAATCCGCCTTCGCGTCCGGATCGGTCAGAAGGTTAAGCTCCCTGAACTGTCGACGGACTTCCTCGACCATCCGGCTCGCAGCACGTCCAACGGCTTTCATCGTCAACCCACAGAACACAAATACCATCAAGACACCTAGGAAGATCCCAACCAGAAGTTTCGGATTCATCAGATTGACATTGTAATGCTCGGTAAACTGAGGGAGGGTCGCTTCCGATGTCGGGACGAGACTCACAAGCTCTACCGCAGCTTCGCGATCACGGTAGAAAGAGACGATCTGATCATCTTCTGCAGCCGAAACAGTACCGTCGTCGAAGACGCAGAGTTTACCCCCGGCAGCCTCAATGAAGGTTGGATAAAAGCCGGTTTCTTCATCCGGAGCCGCGGCGACCTCAACGTACTTGCCTGATCCTGAGATCGGCAGAATTTTGCCCAAGCTATCGGCTCGCTCCTCATCAGAGAGTTGCTCAACATAAGCAACTCCCTCACGCTCGATACTGACGCGGACTTCCTCGACAAATGCAGCGAGCAACGCCAGTGCGGTCAAGGCTGCCGATCCGATTGCAAACCCTTTCCCGGTCGCGGCAGTGGTGTTGCCGAGTGCGTCGAGGGCGTCGGTTCGCTCTCGGACTTCCGGAGGTTGCTCGGTCATCTCTGCGTTGCCGCCGGCATTGTCCGCGATCGGACCATATGCGTCGGTGGCGAGTGTAATGCCGAGTGTCGCGAGCATTCCAACTGCGGCGAATCCAACCCCGTAGAGACCGAGTGCGGGATTGCTTAAGCCACCCGAAAAATAGTAGGCCAAGACTGTCCCGACTCCAATCACCGCAATCGATGCCCAAGTGCTGAGCATCCCTTGAGCAACACCCGCGATGATCGTCGTCGCGGGTCCAGTGTTGCACTGTTCAGCAATCCACTGCGTCGGTTTTGATTCGGCGGCTGTGTAGTATTCGGTAAAGCGGTCGATGAGAACGCCTACTAGGAGCCCTACGATGATCGCGCCGAACACCCCGAACCGAATTGGCCCCGGGAGCACCAATAGACAGACGAGGAGGGCTACGATCGCCATCCCGCCACTTGCCGCATAGATCCCTTTCCGGAGCGCCCAGAGAAGGTTGTGCTGAGAGGCTCCATCCTCAATCTTCACAAGGTAAATGCTTCCGATCGAGAGTAAGATCCCGAGACCTGCGAGTATCATTGGTGCCGCAACTAACTGCATCTCGGTTCCAAGGAGATCTTCCGTCCCACCCATCCGGACGATCCCGAGGGCCGCCGCGGCACTCAGTGCGATCGTCGCCAGGATTGAACCACAGTAGCTCTCGTAAAGATCCGCACCCATCCCTGCGACATCACCGACATTGTCTCCTACATTGTCAGCGATCGTGGCGGGATTCCGAGGATCATCCTCAGGGATCCCGGCCTCGACTTTGCCGACCAAATCGGCACCAACATCAGCCGCCTTGGTAAAGATCCCGCCCCCGACTCTCGCGAAGAGTGCCTGGGTCGACGCCCCCATCCCGAACGTCAACATCACGACCGTGATTTCTTCAAGCGACATGTTGAAACCGTCGACCGTACGCGGCAAGAGCCAAAAGAGGAGCCAGAACCAGGTACAGATATAGATCAACCCCAGGCCGACCACTGTCAGCCCCATCACGGCTCCAGCACGAAAGGCAACCTGCAACCCTCGATTCAACGACTCCTTGGCTCCTTGAGCTGTCCGGCTCGATGCCAAGGTTGCCGTATTCATCCCAATGAATCCGCTGAGCCCACTAAAGAAGCCACCCGTCAAAAAGGCGATCGGTACCAACCGGTGCTGCTGCTTCAACACGAACGACTGAATGACAAGAAGGAAGGTTAAGACAAGAAACGTCAGCCCGACGACCACATATTGACGCTTCAGGTAGGCAAACGCTCCCTCACGGACATAGCCGGCGATCTGCTTCATCCGGTTATCACCTTCGGAAGCAGAGAGCATTTGTCGGTAAAAAACAAAGGCGGCAACGAGCGCAGCGATCGCACTAAGCGGCGCCAACCACCATAGGAAAGGAATACCAACTGTTGCCGCTGCTGCCTCGTTATTCACTCCGGCGTCTGCTTGTCCGAAGAGGAAGTACCAGGAGTGTAGGAACGAATTCATCAATCGGGGTCCTCGACGAGGCGTCCGAACGCCTCAGATGGTTGGCTGACTCCGTCGCTTCTGAGACGTCCAATCGCGTCTCGATGCGCGACGATCATAGAGAAGTGAGGAGAAAGTAGGTCAATTACTACGGCCACGATACCAGCAGATCTCGCAGGCAATGCGTTGAATTCGGTTGGGAACCGGCACTCCGTACGATCAGAATCGAAGACCGCGCGTATGGTCCGGTATCGTTTGGTGTGGATAAATCCAAGATAGCGTTTTGACGATAGAGGTGCCACCTTCCCGAGTTTCGGGCCTCGATGTTGGCCACCGGATTCCTCGACGAAACCTCTCTTGGTAATCTGAATCATCTAAAAAATCTCAACCAAAGCCACCGAATGTCGTGGCAACAGCCGGTCGGCTCGTCGGATGCCCAGCACGCTGAAATCAATCAAGGACTTCTGAGAACTTCGGGGGTTGATGTGACTGCCAGATCCGTACTAATCCAATGCGTAGGACTCTGGGCTATGGCCGTCATCGGAAGTAACGTGAGGGCCGATGTCGAGGCCACTCAATCCGACGAGTTCAATGCCGCCCTTTATGAACAATACGCGATGGCCAACGCGGGATCGTCCGATCGTGGTCGTCTGCTCTTCTTCGATCAACGCAAAGGGAACTGCGGTCTCTGTCACGCAGTCCGAGGGAAAGGCGGGACAATTGGCCCCGAGCTCTCCGACGTCGGTGCGAAGCTTGGACGCTCACACCTGATCGAATCAATCCTAATTCCCGAACGCCAATTGGTTGAGGGCTACCGACCGACGATTGTGGCGACACGAGACGGGCTCGTGAAGACTGGCCTCGCTCAAGGGGAACGTAAGGGCTCACTGGTTCTCGTCAACGACCAAGCAGAAGAACTACTCATTCCACTTGATGAGATCGAGGAGCGCCGCGTTGCCGAGGGATCATTCATGCCTAATGACCTCGCAGCTCAACTCACCCTCAACGAGTTTTCCGATCTCATCGCCTACCTCGAATCACTCCGATCGACGAAGCAGCCGACCCCCGGGAGCGGGGTCCGAGGACCGACCTCGATGCCCCCTGGGTTCCAGAGAACCGTCGTTGCCGAGGGAATCACCGGGGCCGTTGCACTCGCAAATCTCCCCGACGGCCGGGTCCTGATTTGTGAACAACAAGGGGCGCTCCGTCTCGTGAGAGACGATCGACTCGCGGTCGAACCAGTCCTCGAAGTCGACGTCGACGACTACTGGGAGCGTGGCCTCATCGGGGTTACTGCTGATCCCGAGTTTGCTAGAAACGGTTACATCTACATCGTTTATGTCGCCCGTGAGCCGTTTACACATCACCGGATTAGCCGGTTCACACTCGAAGGCGACCGAGCTATTCCTGGCTCAGAGAGAATTCTTTTCAAAGGTGATGACCAATCGAAATCGAATGGTCACGTCCCTGCCGGTCATCAGGGAGGTGGGATCCATTTCGGTCCTGATGGAATGCTCTACATCGGTATCGGCGAGCAAACCGATGCGCAAGAGTCCCAGCGACTTGATTCCATTCTAGGGAAAATACTCCGGATCGCTCCCGACGGCTCCATCCCTTCCGACAACCCATTCATCAATCGTACCCAAGGGAAATATCAATCGATCTGGGCGATTGGTCTTCGAAACCCGTTCACCTTTGCATTTCAGGAAGAGACCGGGTTGATGTTGATCAATGACATCGGCGCCAATCGGTTTGAAGAAGTGAATCCAGGGGTTGCTGGAGGGAACTACGGTTGGCCGATGGTCGAAGGGCCGTCAGATGACGCAAAGCTTGTTGATCCCGTTCATTGGTATCCGCATAACTCGGCGGCGGGGGCGGCATTCTGTCCGACTTCAGCAGTCGAAGGTGGGTTTCCAGAACCTTATCGGGGCAAGTATTTCTTCAATGATTACATCAGGGGTTGGACACGGTTTCTCGATCCAGAAGACGAGGATCGACCAATTCCTGCTGAGACGTTCGCGCTCGGACTTTCTCGACCCGTTGACCTCGGCTTCAGCCCCAATGGATCAATCTACATCTTGACCCGAGACGCTTGGGTCCGTGACAACCGCTTCGAACCGTCTACCGGGGCCCTCCACAAGATTCGTTACGTTGGTGGCATTGACACTTCAAAATAACGTCTCGATCTAGTTTGAGGTTACTGATGACGCTTGACCCACAGGCCCGCGCGTTGCTCGATCTTCAGGCGATCACCGGCTTTCGAGGCTATGATCAGCTCCCGATTGCCGAAGCACGTGCGCTGATGCGAACCCGAGCCCTGGAGATCCCTCGCGAAGAGGTCGGTCGACTGGAGAATCGAACAATTGATTCGGGAGTACCGATCCGCATCTACTGGCCAGCAACTGATGACCGAGTGAGGCCCGCATTGGTATTCTATCATGGTGGCGGCTGGGTACTCGGTGACCTCGAAAATGTCGACCCGACCTGTCGCCGGTTGGCGAATGAAACCGGTTTCGTCGTGATCTCGGTTGACTATCGACTTGCGCCGGAACACCCCTTTCCCGACGGCGTCGAAGACGCCTGCGAAGCCTTCGATTGGGTCCTCCGTGAGTCGGATCTATTGAAGATCAACCCGGCCAAAGTCGCCGTTGGAGGCGATAGTGCCGGCGGGAATCTCGCTCTCGTGGTCTCGATGATCGCGAGAGATCAACGAACCACCATCCCAGGATTTCAATTACTGGTCTATCCTGTCACTCATTATAATTTTGATACTTCCTCCTACCATGAGTTTGCCGAAGGGTTCGGGCTCACTCGGAGTGCAATGGAGTATTATTGGAACCATTACCTCCAAGATCCCGCCAAGGGTGCCTTACCGTATGCTTCACCACTCCGGGGTGATCTCCGAGGTCTCCCTAAGACGCTGATCATCACCGCCGAATGTGACCCACTCCGAGACGACGGTGAGCAATTAGCGGTCATGCTTCAGCGAGCAGAAGTCGATTGCCAACTACTCCGGGTCGACGGCCAGATTCATGGGTTCTTCCACCTCGGGCATGTCATGGACAAAGGGCGGATGGCGGTTGCCGATGCAGCGAAAGCACTTCTAAGCGCATTTACAGAGTGATCGATCCCACAACCAGGCGTCCTGATTTCACAGAGCTGGACAAGTCGAATCACATGAAGGTCTCGCGGTGATGGAAACGCACGGTGATGAGACTCAACAGGAGTCTGTCCCGACGACAGCAGTTGTCGGTTCCGCTCAAGGTCCCGCACGCAATACGCAGAATGCTGCTCCACCAACTCGGTTTTACTATCCCGGCCTTGATGGGCTCCGAGCGCTTGCCTTTGCCCTTGTCTTCTTCTTTCACGACAAGCATGTCTTGTTCTTAGACAGATTGGTCGATCATTTAGTATTGCCCTTGGCACTACTCGTCGACCCTCTCCTCAGGATGGTTGGGCTCCCGGAGATCTCCTTTCGATTCGATGGTCTACTAACCCAATCGTTGAAAACTAATGGTTGGATCGGGGTCCAACTTTTCTTCGTCCTCAGTGGGTTCCTGATCGGAAGCCTCTTGATCCGAGAGCGAGAGCGATTTGGAATGATCGATCTCCGCGCCTTTTGGGTCCGGAGAATCCTCCGGATCTGGCCCCTCTACTATCTCGCTGTGATCATTGGCTTCGGGATCCTCCCGCTCACGAGCCTAGCCCATCCGCCTGGTGGACAGCTCGCCTTGATTGAGCGGCAACTTCCGGCTTTCTTGTTCTTCCTCGGCAATTGGTCGATGGGTAGCGGTCCACCGATCGGCGTTGATGCGCTTAGTGTGTTGTGGAGTGTCTGCGTCGAGGAACAATTCTACCTCTTTGTGCCACTCCTGATCGCTCTGATCAGGCCTCGATGGCAGATTCCCGCCGTCCTAAGCTTGATGGCTCTCGGAATCGTGACCCGCTACCATCTGGTTAGTTCTGGTGTCGATCCGAGGAGTACCTGGTATCGCTATCACACGTTGGTCAACCTCGATACATTACTCGCTGGGGTCTTGCTTGCGCTCCTCACCAAGGGAGAGATGAACTGGCTCAAGGGGATTTGGCGGAGCGCTCTGAGCTGGCTCGTCCTCGTTTTCGGGATCGGTCTTTTATCGATGGGGGTCATTGGTGCACCACCATACACCGAGAAACTCGGACGTGGTGGGCCTTGGACACAGGTTCTCAATTACATCCTGATTTGGTCGTGGGGACTCGGGTTGATCGTCATGGCGGCCGCACCCTCCAATCGATTTTGGAGACTCTTTTCCTGGCGACCGATTGTTTGGCTCGGAAAAATCAGTTACGGACTTTATGTGTATCACATGATCGCGCTTGAATTAACAAAATGGATTTTTGAGCAGCTACCGAACTTCACAGACAAGGCGCTTCTCAGGGCACTCGTCGGCCCACTGGTGACCGTTTCGATGGCAGCGTTGTCTTACTATGGATTCGAGCGGCCTTTCTTAAGTCTGAAATCGCGTTGGACGAGAGTTCCTTCAAGACCTACGGGGGAGTCAAGATCGCGTTCAATCGGAACGAATTCAAAGACGACATAGTGTTCGTGCCGAGGCATCCCGGAGACCACGAGTCCTTCATTTAAGTGATACTCTTGTCGACTCCGAAGCTGATAACGTGTTTCCATCTCAGCCAACCAGTCGCGAAGTTGGGGGTTCGTTTCCGTTGAATCGTTGAAGATCACGCAACGGAGTGGACGGTCGGCAGTGACTCGATCGAAGTCAGGTTCTCCGACGTTGGAACTCTGGGGAAGCCAGAGTTCGCGATGTACAAGATAGAGTTCCCAACGACCGAGTCTCCAATATTCTCCCTCGAAGGTGCTTCCGAGCGTGGCCTTGACACAACAGACTTCTGCGTCACGTGCGATCTCGGGCCAGAACCACCGCGCGAAGTCTCGGCTCCGGAGATCCTCCGGGGTCCGATAGGGATAAACTAAGTCGGCAGTTAGAATTCCGAGGCCGATCAAGCCAAGGAATCCAAGAGCGCCCCAGGAGAGCCGTCGGAGCCGTCGAGGGTTTGTCACCAACGCAAGCAGCCTCACTACACCGACGGCCATGAAGAGACAGATCATTGGCGCAATGTGTTGCATCGTGCGGGCTGAGCCACCGTAAGGATATCGACCCATGGCGGAAGCCAACAACGTCATCCCGATTGGTGCCAACAAGACTCCGAGAAGAATCCGATCGCGGCGATTCCAGAGAGTGATGATCCCGACAATCACCAGTATGGTCGAAACGAGACTCGCACCACGCTCTCCGCCGATTGGATAACCAAAGGCGGCTCCAGTGTGCATCGAAACGAGCCAAGTCAGGAGTTGAAGCGGCGCAGTGATGGGCGGTGGGAAATTGCTCGACCAATATCCCTCCCGGTAGTCGGCCTGGACCGCTCCAGATTGCACACCGGTACTAACGTAGTACAGGAATCCGAATGTCATGGTGATCGTCACGAGGTAGATCACCCAAGGTCGAAGTACCGTGAATCCAGGTCGCTTACGGTATTCCTGAACGACCGCCGGCAGTAATCCGATGCCGACTCCTGCTGCCACAAACGCCGATGTATGCGAAAATGCCAACGCCCACGGTGCGACGAGAATTAAGCACCAGAGTGTTCGAGTCCGATGGGGAGATCGAATCCAAGCAACGGCCGGGATAATAAGCAGGAGGGAGGCGAGGAGGTCGGATGCGTAGGGCTTGATTTCCGCTGTATGCCGGATCGGCGAATAGGAGACTGCGAAGATAGCCATCGCTAAGGCAGCGACTTCAATTCCAAAAGCGCGACGGGCCAACCTACCGAAGAGTGGTACTGCAAGGATCCCGGCGACAATCGGAAGGAGACGGAGTGCCCAGATCGAAGTCCCAAGGAGAACGACCGAGAGTCGAGTCGTCCAGAGGAACAAGACAGGAGCAACCTGATAGAACTCAAGAGGTTCCAGGAGTCCCGCAAAACTTCGATCAAGAATGTTGACGGCAACCATCGCTTCGTCGCCCCAGATCGGACGGTCCGTCAACGCACGGATGACCCGAACGGCGATCCCGAACCCTAGGAAGCACCAGAAGAGTACGGTCGCGTGACCATCCCAGAGTGCCGATTGACTTGGATCATGCAAGCCATAAGAAT
>CAZEAN010000084.1:0-25286 GCA_964510225.1 uncultured Isosphaeraceae bacterium | reverse complement strand
GAATCGTGACTTATCTTTCTTGCCCTGGGAAGCCAGTTTCGCCAGAAAGAGTTGGTCCTGTGTTTCGAGCCAAGCGCGGTAATCGGGACGTGGTTTCGGTCGGTACCTAAAGTCGCTGACGACTAAATCGTGAAGGGTGGCCATCGCCTCACGGAAGAGCAGGGGGGCTGCCATCGTTCCACGGAAGAACGTTGGCGTCCGAAGCGTGTCAGCCGCAAAGGAAACCCGGGTCTCGCCCATTCCGTTTCGGACCCCGCTTCGTCCTGCATAACGGTGAGAGGCGATCATCGAGAGCCTCCTCTCGCTACCGGAGCGGGATCGAAGCTCAGTGGAAACGCCAGCTCGGGATAGGCGATCTTAAGTCGCGTAAGCCCTTCCAAGGCGCGATCGGCATCCCAACGCGTCTTCGAGCGGGCAAAGTCGAGCAGGAGCGGTATCACCGATTCTGCTTGTTGCCAATCACGTAAGCCCCGGCGGACCAAGAAGTCGAAGACCCGTTCCTTCACCGATCGTTCTGGTCGGAGCGTAAGAACGGCGGCTCGGAAGAACCAGGCGAGGGGCTCGAGGAGTTCGGCTCCGTTGGGTAGATGCTCAACCGCCAATTCAAGGGCAAAGTGTCGGATGTTCGATGTGGGGTGTTCCGCAAGTCTGCAAATAAGGACTGGCATGTCGATCAGATCGAGCCGCTCCAACACCAAGGCTCGGCCAAGATTCTGAACATCCCCATAAGTCGAATCAAGCAGATTCATGAGCCCATAAGCTCCGATCACTTCAGGTCCCAGCTCACCCTGGATGATCTCGAGCGCCGTTGACCTAGTGTCAATCCATGGACTCTCAACCAACTGGAAAAGGATCTCAGGATCATTCCGAAGTTGGTCGAGACGATACTTTAAGAGGTCCAGAGCAGCACTGCGCACAGCACCGACTTCATGATCGGCAAGCTCGGCGATCCCTACAAATCCAATGCGGTCCAGCGCGGCCTGAGGTGACCGAGACAGCAGTCCAGCAGCCAAGACTTGACACGGAATAGTTCCGGTGATGATCAAGTGCAAGATCGATTCCAGATCTAAGAGCCTTGAAACTTCACTTATCATCGAGGTGCTGAGGAGTTCGGCCAGAGTGTCATGTAACCCTGGGACCGACTCCACTTGCTGCAAGAGGTCCAGGAAAGCGATCGCAAGAGATTCTCTGAGACTGGGATCGGACTGAAGCACCTCGTTCAGTCGTTCGGAAACGATTGCAACAACTTCAGAATCGTTGCAAGTGAGGTATCGGAGGATCCGATCCTGGTCTCCCACCCAATGCTCGGCAGAACGACGGAGCCAGTCGTATCCGAGTTGACGAACATCGGGAGCGGTGTTGCTGAGCAAATTGTCGATTAACCCGAGGTCCGGAGCACTCAAATCGAACCGACGTTGTAGCTCAGCTACCCCGAGCTGAACGACCCTCGAATCAGGCGATCTCATAATTGATAAGAGAGCATCAATTCCAACGGTCGTAATGACTTCTGGATGCCGCTGCTCTAAGGCTGAAAGCCCAAATCCGATGATCTCCGGAAGCTCGCTTCGACTGAGGAGGTGGATGTAGGCTGAGGGAGTGGCGTCCCAGAGTTCCGGGTAAGCTTCTAGGCGATCGATTGATTGGTTCAGAGAAGGTCCAGACGGTTCACGGAACGAATGAACCAGAGTCGAGTAGTTCAGCTCCAACCGCTCACTTCGGTTGAAGAGGATCCGATTCAAGAGGTAACAATCGGCGAAGGGCCCACGGAATTTGGTGGGGGATCGTGCGTCATCAGTGTTGTACGAAGCGAGCACTTCAGCCGCTGTGATGGCATACCGTTCGGGGCGATAACGAGCGAGATCAGTGAGATAGCGCCAGCCAAGTCTTCTGAGATAGTTCCGAGTCTTGCGATGAAAGATCGGCGTCAAACGCTCGACCCCATCGTAGCCCGACTTGATTTTTGCGAACGTTCCAGTCGTTTTACGACCTCGAGATTCGATCAAGTGGCTCAGGATCCCGAAGGTTAACGGATCGTGCCGCAGCATCGATCGCTTGTAGATACTTTTGATGTAGCGCCAGACATAGGGCCTGTTGAAATTCTGATCCTTGAGAATTTGATGTACAGCCGCAACACTCGCAGGAGTTGCCAGCTCGTAAAGCCGATCGAGGGTAATTCCTCGAAGCTTGGGATCGATCTCACGAAGTTCCTGTACCAGTGGGCTCAACAAGGACTCTGTTGTTTCGCTCGGATCGAGGTCTTGCAAGGCCTTCGTAATTGAAGGTGGTAGAAGATTCAGAGTTGTTGCCGTTGCATTGGCAACAACAGCCTCATCTCCAACATTACGGAGCGCTTCGACTGCGGAACGACGTCGAGACAACAGTTTCCGCTCCGCAAATGGTCGAATCAGAGGAACCGCTCGAGGATCGCCGATCGCACCTAAGGCATCAATGATCGAACAAGTATCATCCGTCGCGTTCTGGAGGGCACGAATCAACGGCTCGACTGCTTCGAGATCTCGTTTCCATCCGAGTCGAAGTGCAGCTCGGGCTCTCGCTGAGGAACTCAATGCACTGAGCTGTTGGATTAGATCGGTCGCCCCCCACTCACCATATCCTTCGTCACGGAGCATCTGGACAATGATCTCGAACTGATCTTCAAGTTCCAGGATGGGAAACGGTCCAAACAGTTCGCCTTTCCCGAGTTTTCCTTCACGCGGCCCTCGGGCGACCATCAGATGATACGTCGAAGGTTGGTCCCAGACCTCGGCCACTGACACCACCGCGATCCGGTCCGTGAAGTTCGGATTGTAGAGGCGGATAGGTTGAGGAAGCATCGGACTCGACCAATTTGAACCAAGTGGGGAAAAAGGTGATCAGCAATCAAAAGTCATCAAAATCAACATCTACAGGTTGTGTCGCGGCTGTTTCCGGTTCATTTGGGGGAGGAGCTGGTTTAGCTTTCTTGACCGCAATCTTCTTGGATGTTGCCTTCGGCTTAGAGCCGCCGGATGTTTGGGGACCGAGGTCGCCCAATTCAGCAACTAATGCGGCCCTCATTTCTTCAAAGTTGTCGAACTTAATCTGGCGTCGGAAAAGGCTGTAGCCCGTCCACATGAGATCCGCACAGATCTCCACCGGAACTTGGCCAGTTTGCGCCCCGAGTCCCGGCAAGGCGACGGAACCAATGCTTCCCGGTGCCCGATCATTCTGAAGATGGACCGCCTGAAAGGCCGCGGCACAAGCGGCGGCAACATTGAGTGTCTCGCTAATGTCGTCCGAAGATTGAATCATCGTCGGTGTCGAGATCAGGAATGAGGGGCGTGCTGCACCAGTGGGGACACAGGTCGCCTGGCCAATTGGGAGACTTCCCCCATGCCTGGCCTTAATCTCGGCTTTCACAGCGCGTTCGATCTGAGCGCCAAAGTGTGACTTGATCACCCCGTCGAGACCGCCATCCATTGACGCTTTCGCATTCGTTGGGGTTACCCAAGCGTCAACTCGCTGATCAAGCATTGACCCCTGAACAATCTCGACCTCGGGGTTCTCTTCGAAAGTGGTGCGCCAGGCGGCGACAACCTTGGGATTGATGTCGACCAGGACGACACGGATCTCCATTGTCTCCTCCCTCCGTTGTTCTCGCCGAGACTACGAGCTGAACTCGACTAAGTACTCCAGTCGCTGCTGGTTCGTGTCGTAGATCACGAACTCATCATCGTCGAACTCTGACTTCACCTTCTTCTGTCGTCGGACTCCGTGACAACTATCGAAGCCATCGGGGGGTTTGGATAATCCGTAGGTGATTTTGTGGTATTGCTTGATCTTCCCCAACACCACCCGGGCAACAGTCATCAATCTTGTTTTCCGACGTCCAGGCGTGGTGTAACTCACGCTCGTACAGGCAGCATCACCGAAGTAAATCCCATGACCGAGCCAACCAGCATCGGTCCGATGGACCCCCATGCTGACGACAATCTTGGGCAAAAGGATCCCCCGAGAAAGAATCCCGACCCAGTTCGAGATCCGCGAGCCGTGAAAGAGTAGACGATCATTACCAATCGATTCCGCGTACGACTCCCATTCATCATGGCGTCTGATCCGAAACAGATTCTTTATTTTTAAACTTCTGCGATTCAATTGACTCTTGATAACGTAGTCACTGATTTCCTTGAACTCAGATTCGGTTGGATCGAGCCAATCGAGCTTGGCCCCAAGCGCTTCGTACTCTTGATCAACCTTGGAATCATACAAGACGCTTCCTTGCTCACCGTTGACCTGAAGCATGTCTTTCATCAGCTGAAGCGTCTGCTGTTTCTGCTCGAACGCAGGGAGAGTATCAATGACGGCAGCCCCGACCGCTTGTCGAGAGCGACCGATTCGGTGCGGGATCACCGTGTAGAACTCGCCTGAGAGGTTCGTGAGTTTCTCTGTCCGGCTCTTGGATGTGCGTTTCTGGAAGAGATCATAAAGTTCCTTGAGAATTGTCTCTCCCTTCTCGATCTGGCCGAGCGTGAGGATTCCCAGAGGAGTCTCGATACCGTTCGCGGTGATCTTCGCTGAAACGGTTTCGGTGAGCGCACCCTTTGCTTCGTCGTAAATGTACCGGACGAGTTCTTGAACGCCGGGATGAAGTTTACTCACCAGCGGAGTCTTGGGAATGCCCTCAGGCCTTGGGTCAATTCCCGTTTGCTTCTTGCCCGACTTTGCCTTTGACTTCCCACCCGCACTGGCTTCTGTGCTCTCGACAATCGTCGCAACACCACCATTCTCCTCGGTTGACTGTCCTTCGGCGATTCGGGCAAGTGTTTGGGGGTCGATTTCTCCGACACTCGTCCCCCGAGCCCGCGCCGAACCGATCTTGCTGGAAGCAAGTGCAACCTCCCGGTACCCTTTACTCGGAGAGGTCTTTTGTCGATAGATTTGTTGATAGCAAGATTCTGCTTCGGGAAGTGAATCGAAGTAGCGTGATTCCTTTTGTCCAGCGTCGGGGTTAGTTTCGAGGTCATCCGTACGTCCGTAATGAGTGTAGACTCGGAACCGGTTTTTCCCTTTTTCAGCGCTATGTAGCTCAATCGCATAATATTTGTTGCGATTGGTTTTAATGTCCGTCACTTGAAGGACGGCTTTTCGTTTGATCTCAAAATCTTTGGAGAAGGAAGGCTCTCCAGGTGCGCCAGATGTCCAAGCCTTTGCTTTTGACATGGTGTTTCTCTGGTTGTTGGGAAACTCCCGTCACCCTACTACCGACTTCTCTTCAAGTCCGGAGAATCTTATAGTGAACCCTTGAACACGTCAAGTAGCGTATTGACTGTTGAGGGAATCAGCCCTGATCTACCTCTGAGACGCTTGGAGAAGTCGGTCCGCGAGCGACTCGATGGTCGAGCGGAGTGCCAGTCGCTCGACCCAATCGTCGAAAAGGCTGCCTGCCCCGTAATAGGCTCCTGCAAGTTGGCCATAAACGGCGCCTGTGGTGTCGGCGTCGTCGCCGAGGTTTACTGCCAGGAGTGCGCCCTCGCGAAAATCAGTCGAACGATTGAAGGCCCAGAGTGCTGCTTCGAGGGACTGGACCACATAACCGCTGCCTCGGATTTCAGGAGGCTCGAGATCTCGGAAGGAGCCCGCTGCTATCTTAGCGATGTTAGGAGCCAACGGAGTTTTGTTCCAGATCCCAGGAAACAAAACATCCGGATTCGTCAAGAAGGTTTCTTTGGGTAGACCATTGAGCGCAGCAAGTATCAGAGAGGCAAGATAGCGACAGGCATCGACCGCTTCCAGAGCACCATGGGTAGTCCGGGAACTCTCGCCTGCTCTCTCGATGGCACTCTGAGGGTCAGTTCTGAAGAACAGCGGCACTGGAGCCAGACGCATAATTGAACCGTTACCAGCGGTCCGAGGATGCGTCGAACCACAATACGGTTCGCCAGTCTGTTCAAATCGGATGAGCGCCTGGGCGGTTGTGTTCCCAATGTCGAAACAGCGTCCTCGGCTACTGAAATACCCCTCTCGATACCAGCGCACATAGCGTTCAAGTTGATCTATGGGATTGAAGTCGCCGGACTCGACTAAGCTCGCGGCCAAGCAGAGGGCCATCGACGTATCATCGGTCCATTCACCTGGTTCCAGACCGAATGGTCCACCGCCAATCATGGCGACGAGGGGTTCGAATGAACCAGGAGGCTTAAACTCAAGGGTCGTGCCGAGGGCATCACCGACGGCAAGACCGAACAAGCTACCGCGGTAGCGATCTTGGAGGTCCATTGTTGACGTCTCGGAGAGGATAGCGTCGGACCGCGCCCCACCCCGATTATCATAAGACCTCTGGACAGCCATGCAACGACCCAGTCCGGTGGATCGAGGGACCGAATCTGACAACGACAGGCCATTCTTAGTCGCGTCTTTGGTCGGATCGAGCCTCGCGTCTCTTGCTCCGGAGCATCCTCGATAGCTCGTCTAGTTGGAGCGTAGCCTCCCGAATCCCGGGATCTGCCGAAACACCGCCGTCGAAAGAACGAAGACGGTCGGCCAAGACTCGACTCAATGTCACCAACTCATCGAGTTCTCTAATTCGTTCCGCACTTGTTGCACGGTTGGTCTGACGTCGCTGAGACCGATCGTCAATTTGCCCCCTCTGTGCCTCGATCCGAGCGAGGGTTTCGGACATCCGACGGACTTGGTCAGCCAATTGGTCGACTTTGGCTTCCAGGGTTGGTGGAGTGGCTGCGTTGGAGGCGACCGGCGGTACTGGAGCAGGATCGGGCATCGCCAGCGCAACCAACGGGACCTCAGGCTTAGCCTCAGATTCGTTTCGAATGACGTCAACGATCGGTGGTGGACTTAGGCTGGCCAATTCTGTTCCGTCGAGACGTCGCGTTTGGATTTGACTGGTCCAATCTCCCACAACCAGCGTGTTCCCACCGTTTCCAATCGCAGCAGCCACTATCTCGTCTTCAAACTCACCGAGTGTCCTCAGATCGGTTCCATCTTCGCTCCAGAGCTTGACAGTCCCGTCTCGACCACCTGTAATCAACCGACCGTCTGACAGGAACCGTACCGCACGAACTCCAGATTCATGGGCAACCCATTCGTGAGCGATGCTACCCGTGTGGAGATCCCAGAGAATCACGTGACCATCATCGCTGGCGGATCCCAACAGATCGCCGTCGCTCTGCCAGTCAAGCGACGTAATCGGGCCGTCGTGAGCGTCGAACGAATCAAAGGGTTCGAGCGTTTCCGCGACCCAGACCGAGATCCCACCATTGCGATCGCCCGTGGCAAGCAACAGACTTTCAGGGCTGAACGCGATCGAGGTCACCCAGTCAGGATGGCCCCGAAGTGTTCCGCGCGGAGCACCTGTAACAGCGTCATAAACCTCGGCAACACGATCCGTACTACTGAGCGCCACGAGGCGACCATCCGAACTTAGGTCGGCAGCGATCACGGCATCAGATTTATCTCCGACTTCGATTAAGCGTTTTCTCGAATCCAGATCCCAGATCACGACTCGACCTGAATCCGCTGGAATGCCACCACCGGCGAGCAGTCGATCTCCTTGGTCGGCAAAACGGATGACATACGGATCACCCTCAGGAAACGGCAGGGACGCAACAGGTTCAAGCGTATTCAGGTCAGCGAGAACCACATTCATTCGGCCAGGGAGCGCTACTTGAGGTCCGCTTGGATTGATATCGAGGGTCGTGAGTGGACGTCGGAGAGCGTTAGGAGTCGCGGCCGAGGTTAGAGGCGGTTTTGTTGCCGTGGTCGGTGCAGCTGTCGACTTAGGCCCAAGCACGGCTGCTACTGCAGGAGGGAGGGTACGCGGTTTTGATTCAACCATCGGTGCCGCTGTCAGTTCGACGTCAGCCGATGTCTCTGGCAAGCCCGCCGCAATCCAGCGCCGGATGAGTTCGATCTCGTCGTTCGGTATCGGGTCCGAATCGGGGGGCATGGTTGGCTCTTCTTGGTGGGAGACCAAGAGGTAAAGCCAACTCTCTTCGGGCTCTCCCGGCTCCACTACTGGCCCGTTTGTGGAACCTGCTTCGATCGCATCGAATCGCGATAAATCAAAGCCACCTTTCGGATCGTTTGTATTATGGCAGCCTTCGCAATGCGCCCGGAAGATTGGTCGGAGATCAACGTAAGTCGGGACAGTCTCCGGAGCTGCATCTTCTTGGATCCCAACAGCTTGCGTGGGCAGGGTCAGGAGAAGAAGGCCAAGGGAGATCGAGGTGAGGAAGACGCGGAGCGTCGACATGCCGATCATAGTGCGAACAACCTTTGATCAATCAATGATGAAACAAGAATTCTTTCGTATTGAGCAAGGCCCAGAAGGTATCTTCCAGTCCAGTCTGGGGATCGACTTCGGAGATCGATCCTAAAATCGCTGCTTTTTCTTGGTCCGAAGGAAGTCGACTCAACGATCGGAGGAACAGTTCATCGACAATCGAACCGGGTGGGAAACCTTCTTCCAGGAGTCGACCAACCAGATTCCCTGCGCTGATTTTCTCAAGGAGCGTATCCCCGTTGATCATATGAAGGGCTTGAGAAAGATCCGGTTCAACATCGACTTCACAGGCACAGACGGTTTCCCTCACTGATCGACCAAAGGTGGTCAAGAATGGGTTAGAGACCACACCATCAACCAGTTCCACCGCTCGCGAACCCTCCGGCATTCCGGCGAATCGACTCGGGGTTTCGGTAACCTGAGAGACAATGTCGAGGAGAACCTCGGCGCGAATCCGACGGATTGAAGGACCCCTGGCATAGTGATGGTTCTCGAAGTCATTGCCTGGGACTGCGATCGTTGATCGTTGGTACGCATCGGAGGTGCAGATGTCTCGAACAAGCTTCCTGAAGTCGAAATCGTACGCAACCAGTCGATCAGCAAGCTCGTCGAGCAATTCCGGATTCGAGGGAGGGTTACTTACTCGAACGTCGTCAACGGGATCGACGATCCCTTTGCCGAAGAAGTGCGCCCAGGCGAGGTTGCTGATCTGTCGCGCGAACGGTCGGTTATCTGGACCGGTCAGCCAGTCTGCGAGGATCTGACGGCGATCGACACCATCGTCGTCGAGCACCGGACCGCCGAGGAGTTTAGGAGTGGCCGGCTCGTTGTCGACCGGATGGCGGACGATCGCCACGGGCTCGTCAAAGATCGCGATCTCCCGAGCATCAAGGCCCGGCTTGTACCCAACACCTGCGAAGAGTGCGGCGAAGCCGTAGTAGTCATCCATCGTCCAACGATCAAACGGATGATTGTGGCATTGAGCGCACTGAATCCGAGCACCGAGAAAGACCTGGGCGACATTCTGAGAGAGCTGGAGAGTGTCGGTCTCGATCTGAAAGTAGTTGGTTGGTGGGTTTTGGAAACTCCCACCACTGCTCGTTAAGAGTTCGCGGACCATCGCATCAACTGGACGATTCTCCCGAATAGCGTCGAGGAGCCAGCGATGATAAAGCTGTACGCCCTTGGGTCCGACTTCTTCAGTTGACCGAATCTGAAGCAAGTCGGCCCACTTTAGACACCAGAGATCGGCAAATTCGTCACGAGTGAGGAGTGCATCGACAAGCTCTTCTCGCTTATTTGGATCGCGATCCGCGACGAAGTCCTGCAGCTCTTCCGGATCGGGGAGTAGTCCAATAAGGTCGAGGAACGCCCGACGAGCAAACGAAGCATCGTCTGTAGGCCCATTGGGCTCGATCTTGAGTTGTTCGAGCTTGGCATTCACCAAGGTATCAAGGGGGTGGGTCCCTTCGGGCAGGGTGAAGTTGGCAAGTGCAGGATCATTTGGGACGACTGCAACTCGGGTCCCGACCACAAACGTAGCGAACCGGGCCATCACATAGGCTTCGCCCCGAGTCCCAGCGCTGACAACACCATCATTAGAGATCGCCGCTTTGCCCTCATCGTTAGTCAGGAATCGAGCTAAGCGAGTCACATCACGGTCCGATCCGTCCGAATAAGTTGCGAGGACGGTGAGCCGGTGACGCTGACCTGGTAGGACTGTCAGCTTCTCCGGAAGGACTTTGATACCGGTCGGTGTAGGGAGATCGGACGAATCGTCGGGAGCGCCAGCTTCGATCCAGTCCAAGACACGATGGTACAAGGGGCTCGACGGCATCATCCGGCGACCTCCTGTGTGACGTACCGCACCGGTCGCTTTCGTGAGGAGGAGGCTCGCCTCTGGGTCGGAGAAGTTTAACCGTCGACCGCCTTGCTCCCGTGTGATCCTGAAGAGGTCACCCGAGGGGTCGTACCCAAAGAGCGAGAGGCGGAAGCCATCCTGCCCTCGGGCCGAGCCATGGCATTTGCCCGTGTTACAACCCGCCCGGGTGAACACCGGCATCACATCGAGCTTGAAGCTTGTCGAAGGTGGTTCATCGAACATCGAGACAGTGACAGGGACCCCAATCTTTCTCTTGTCAGCCGCGATGGTGATCGTGGTTGTTCCGTTGGCAACCGGTTCGATTAGCCCTCCCTCGATTCGGATCAGGCCAGGGTCGGCAACGCTGAATTCAACCCCTGCTGTAATGTCTCGGGTGATCCCATCCTTCTCGATTGCTTGCACTACAATTGATTGCAAATCGCGCGGTCCTTCAAGGTTGATCGCTTCCGGGAAGACCCGGAGATCTTGAACCGTCTCTGAGGCCGCCAACTGCCCCGCACAACACCAGAGCCCAACGATGCAGGCCCATGACAGCTTCGAAATCAAGTTCGGGTTCGAACGCATGACCAATCGCTCCGACACAGTCTGATCGACGGATTTTGGAGGGCTCATTGAAGTGGGTTCTGCTCAGTATCGTCACCGGGACGGCGACGGCTTCGGAGTGCATCCAGTTTGGATTGGGGGCGTGAATCACTCGTCTCTGAAGCATCGACAGTATCGATAATCTGGAGTCGACTCCCACGACCACCATAGTGCCACTGGCGATGTTCGTCGCTTGCTCCCGTGGGAATGGAGAGCTTTGCGTAAATTCCTTCCGAGAGACCCCGGACCGCACCAGGCTCAACCGTGACCGGAAGCTTCACTCTAACCGTATCCTTAAGGAGATCGGGAAGGACTGTAACGGGTTCAGACCGGACACCAGAGGGGAGTCCAGCGAGTTCGACCGTTATCTCCGAGGAACCAGTCACCTTCGAGGTGAAGGAGCTTGGGGCCATTGGCGTGATCGTACAGGGGAGTTCAGCTTGCCCACCCAATGGTGCAGCGACCTCGGCTAAGGTGATCGCAAATGCCGGGGGCTCGATCGTGAGTGGCAGAGGCTTGGAAGCGACTCGGACTGTTTGATTATCCTCAAGTTCCGCAACCGCTTCGACCACAATCGGCCAGGGACCTCCACGAGCTTCTGAGGACGATTCCAAGGGGATAGTAACCCTTGTCTCTCCTTCCTCTACCTCAATCTCTCCAGGGCTGGTCACCCAAGGAGGAAGGAAGGGGACCCGAAGCCGCAAGGTTCCATCGAAGAATCTGTCAATCTCCAGATTCACAACAAGTTCAGTGCCACCATCGGCGACGAGCGGGGCAAGCAGCTTCACTTCTCCGATCGATACAAGAGCCTCCTCCACAACGGCTACAGGAAGGCGCTCAAGCTTGATTTCGTGGTCTATGATCCCTCCTGGTCCAACGGTCAAGGGGACCCGGAGCCCAAAGCGACCAGCGACTCCGTTACAGTCACCTTGGACCCGCGCGAATCCGCTCGATAGTCTAGCATCTGGAATCGCTTCAAGGACCAACGGGGTGAAGGGAACTCCATCTGTCATCGTTGGGGATCCGATCAACCGAACTCCCTCAGGAAGATCGGTTATTCCCAGGGTTACAGGTCCTTCGACCCCAACCCTCTGAGCGCCTACGAGGACAAGACTTCGATTGCCTTGAGGGACAGCGATCGACCGACCTTCTGCCGTTGCCATCGACGATGTCGCCACCGAAAGCTGAAGGCTTGGAGAAGGCTCAGAGACCTCAACCCGGTAAACGTAATCCGCACCACCCCGGCCACGATGATCACTGACTTCTACAAATAAAATCCCTTCCTCAGGACCGATCAAACGCAACGAGCTGTCGTGCCCAGTGATCGAATCATCATTTTCACCGAGGAGCTTTCCTTGGGAATCAACGGCGCGGAGGTAAGGATCGATTGGTGAGTGGAGTTGCCTGGCAATCACGTCGAATTGAAGTTCTGCGCCAGGCGTTACCTGAAGTCGAAACAGATCGAGATCTCCATCCTCCTCAATGATCCCGTTGATCGCGACCAAGGGCTGAGGTCCGACGTCATTCGCCTCAGGCCTAGAATTGTTCGGCTCCAGTTCAAGTAGATTCGGCTTGTCCGATACCCGGATCAAGACCGCTGAAGGTGGAACTGGTCCATCGATAGATCTTCGAGGGAAGACCGGAAACGCGGAACTCGGCGATGGAGGAAGGCTGATTGAGGACTTACCAATTGTTCCCGTTCGGTCGAGCAACGCGAGTTCAAGGTCAGTACCAGCAAGCCCTCCCAGAGGATAAGGTACGGATGGCCTCAGAAACCGTCCGACGTGGAGTACGTAGCGGCTCTCGGGACTTCCTCGATAGGTGCTTTCTCTGACAATGATGGTGTAGGAACCAGTCCTCTGGGCTACGATTGACACATAAGGGTCTAGCCCGAGGAGCGGATTATCGTCTGAAGTTGCAATCATTGCCCCGTCGGGATCCACAATCGTTAGGTGAGCATCGATTGGGTCGGCGGAAAGGCCAACGGCAGTCACTTCGGCAGAGAAGCGCTCGCCTGCTTCCAGCTGGACCTCGAAGGCGTCACGATCACGATCATCAATGACCCCGAGAACGCTCGACTCAAGTGTCACTGACTGCGAGCCGCTCTCCGGCTCGTTTGGCTCCGACTCTGTTTGGGTCGGAAACGGGGTAATCCGGAGTGTCCGAGGATTTGAGAATCCGGCCTCGGTCCTTATCCAGAGAGGCACCCAACCAACCGGAGTATCAGCGTCAACAGTGAGGCGAGCACTCACCGTCTCATTATCAACGGAGTTGAGATCAGTTACAGTAACGCCGTTGATATTAGGTCCAAAAACGATCTCTTCGACATTCCCGAGATTCTCGCCGAGGAATCTAAAGTCGGCAACGGCACCACGTTGAACAGCCGAGGGGGTGACTTGGTCAAGCTCAACCCCCTGAGCGCGCAGGGCTCCGGCTCCAACCACCCAGAAGATGAGGAAGGAGCCACCGGTCCGAAAAAAGGTATCAAGTCTGAACATCATGGGGGTGTCGTCAGAGATTGGTGCCATGTGCGGCAATTAAGCCAAGAGATCCGTGATGACCCGTCCTCGATTTGCAATCGGAATCGGACGACCGCCGGGGGCCAAGAGATCTGATTCGGGATCGATCCCGAGGAGTTGGTAGAGGGTCGCAGCATAGTCGGCAATTGTGACGGGTTTCTCTGCGGGGTCGGCGGCCAAGGCGTCGGAGGCACCGTGGACGTAACCACCCTTGATACCGCCACCAGCCATTGCGATGCTGAAAACTCGAGGCCAGTGGTCACGTCCTGCACCTGAGTTGACCTTTGGAGTCCGACCAAACTCGGTCGTTACCAGAATCAAGGTTTCGTCGAGCAGACCACGTTCTTCGAGATCCGCAATCAAGCCCGCGAGTGCTTGGTCGAGATTCGGCATCAGATAACCGACTCGACGGAAGTGATAAATGTGTGAATCCCAACCTTCCAGACTCAGCGAGACATAGCGGACGCCAGCTTCGATCAGGCGACGTGCCAGTAGCATCCGAGGACCAAGGCCCCGTCGTCCATAAGCGTCTCTGGTCTCATTTGACTCCGCCTCTAGATCAAATGCATTCCGCGCCTCTGGCGAGCTGATCATCGCGTAAGCCCGTTCGTAGAACGAGTCAGTGGCATCAAGTTGATCAGATGATTCTAGATCCGAGAAGTGCTGATCGATCAACCCTCGGAGACCGCGACGACGATCAGCTCGATTGGTGTCAATTCCTTCGGGAAGGTTGAGGTCTCGAACTTGGAAACCACGCCGTGCGGGGTCAGAACCAACGCTGAATGGTCCGTAAGAACGGCTCAAAAAGCCGCTACCCGCGAAAGTGCTTGGCGGGTTCGGAATACAGATATAAGGCGGGAGATCACCCCGAGGGCCGAGCTTTTCCGAAGTCACCGCACCGAAACTCGGGTAGACCAGAGCAGGGGACGGCTGATAGCCAGTGAACATGCTGTGTTCACCACGTTGGTGCTCGGCTTCGGTGTGTGACATCGACCGGATCACCGCAAGCCGATCAGCCAATGCTGCTGTCTTTACAAGGTGTTGACCGAAATAGACGCCAGGAATCTTGGTTTCAATCGCGTCGAGTTCACCTCGATAATCCAGGGGCGCTTCGGGCTTGGGGTCGAACGACTCTTGGTGCGCCATCCCCCCTGAAAGAGCTAAGTGAATAATCGACTTTGCCTTCGGGGTGATCTTACGACCGGATCGCTCTGCACCTTGAGCTTCGATCCGAAGGACATCTCCAAGGGAGAGCCCCAATCCTCCCACGACGCCGACTTTCAGGAAGGCCCGTCGCCCTCGAAGCAGATCATGTCCTGGCTCAGTTCCGGCGTCGTGGTTTGGTAGCGCTGGCATTAAAAACTCCCTCGAATTCTGCAAGGACAAACGGGATCTGACTTGAAACGTGTTGATTCAATACGTGATCAGCCTGAACGAAGATGGTTGACGTTTAACTTAATCCTGGGGATTCGGTGCGGCAACTTCGGTCTTCAGAAAGATCGGAGGAGGTTCGAACGTGACTTGAAGGAGTGGCCGGTAAGCGACATCATCGGATTCTGATGTAAAGAAATCCCAACCGTTGCCACCGGCATTATCGAAGACCCAGCCGTAGTTCTTTCGACCATCAGCCCAGGCTTGAACCGAGTTCTTGACGTTGAAGTCGAACGACTGTCGAGCGTTGATCAAGTTACCAAAGGTAAAGTCATCGCGTGCATTTGCCGCCTCAAAACCGTCGCGGGCCACACCGCCGACGAGCCGATCCCAGGTACTTGAAGCATCCCACGGAATCAGCATCTGATGAAGGCTTACGGTTGAGCCAGGATCAAATGCGGTCAGGGTAAGCGTCGCTTGCTCGATCCGAGCACCCCGAGGAATTTGCCCTGCTTCAGGCCCAATCACGCCGTCGAATCGCATCAAGACTTGGCTAATCCCACCGCTGTTGTTACCGTCGACGGTCACACGGTCATTCGTGTCCATCCGAGTCGATGGAGCAACCTCCCAGAGTTCGGTCTCCACCGTCCCCTGATATCCTTTGACGCCATGCTGGAAGGTCACCTTGGTGGACTCGACCGTTGCTCTTGGGACGGACTCCCCTGCAAGAGCAAGAAGAAGCGAGACTGTAAGTCCAATGGTCATTGCGCTGCTCATCGCTTCACGCTCTTAGTAAGCGGTTCCTTTGGCGTGTTTGTTTCCTTTTCGAACTAGCATTAGACACCACTTCGTTCCCATCTCAAAGTGAAGTATTGATGAGGTTTTCGCAAATCTCGTACAGACCGTTTCGCCTTCTCAATGTCTCACGTGCATTAGCGCATCAGATCAACAAATAAAAACAAGAAAAATCACGACTCTCGACCGAAGTCAGTCAGATCCTCGGAAAATGGAAAATGGGATCACTTCGTAAGGCATTTCCTTGTGGATCCTCTTTCAGGTGGATTCTCCGTTTACTTCCGCAGATCCCGTCGGATCCAAGATTCTGAGGATGACGAAAGAAGCTTGATCAAGTTCGGATGCCTTCTTGATCACTTTGCTGCACGGGACAAAACAAAGCTCGGTATCTCAAAATCACCCTCAGTTCTTCCTGATTTACAGCATCTCGACAATAAACGGCGGAATCGCCCGTCTTGCTAGGGTAGAACTCAAAGGTCGATCGCATGAGTGAACTTAACGAAGAAGCCGAGTTGGTGCGCCGGGCATCCCAGGGTGACCGTGAATCGGCGGCCCGATTGCTCTTGGCACATGAACAGGCGTTGTTCAGTTACCTAAGTCAAGTGCTGCGATCAGGCCCCGACGTTGACGACGCAATCCAGGAGACCTTGCTTCGTGCCTTAGAAAATCTCGATCAATTCCGGGGCGAAGGCCGGTTTCGGGCCTGGCTGTTCCAGATTGCCCGTCGTGAGGTGCTCAATCGCTGGCGAACACGACCGGTGGTCAGTCTCCACGATCAGAGCAACGCCTTGCTAAACGATTCCGAGCGTTTCGAGGATCACCCCGTCGTCCGCCAAGAAGAGGTTGAGAGCATCCGAGACACCATCCAACGCCTCCCCGACGTGGAACGGGAGGTGGTCTGGATGAGACTCAAGTCAGACCTCAGTTTTCGGGAAATTGCGGAGATAACAGGAGCCCCGCTGAACACGGTCTTGGGACGTATGCACAATGCCAAAGAACGACTCCGACAATGGCTTGAACCAACAACAGACACAACGGAACGGCTTCCATCAGGCTTCTGAAACCTACGGTGCATTCGACCTGTCGAGCAACCCCAGGAGCATGGAGACGGTTTGGGATCGAATCCGACAGCTCGACGAACCGGATCCGGGCGGCCGTTACGTCACCCTTGCCCTTGACCACTGGCAACAGAAACGCCGACAGGGATCGTTGCTGCACACGATCCTACCAATCGCGATCTCGATCGCCGCGAGTCTCCTGATCTTGATTCAACGGTTCGATTGGCCATCGAAAGATCAGAACAATCCAATCGTGACAGAGACCTTGAAGATCGCTTCACCTCAGGAAGAATCTCGCCCGCACAGCGTCACCGCAGTGTCGGCTACCAACAAGAACATGAATAACGAACATGATGCTGCAAACACATCCAAGGTTTCAGCTATCTGCCAAGCGCGATCACGCCTTAAATTACTGCAATCGTCATTTGTTTTGGAGCAATCGACATGAGGAAACCAAATCGGATCTGGATTCTCTGGCTTGCGGCAACGTTAATCACGACGGTTGCCGTCTGGGTCTCCATCGCCGAGACCCAGCAGGCCGAGCCCGACGAACAGACGGCTGAGATCGAAGTCCACGAACGGTCTGAAGAGGAAGGCGACTTTGAACGCAGAGTCGATCAATTTCTTCAGAATCGGTTACCCGACTTCGTCGAACGCTACACCGCACTCCTCAAGGAAGATGAAGACGAAGCCGAGGAACTCCGGGAACACATGGTCTTCCTCGCAGAACGCTATTGGGGACTCCGGGAAGATTTTGATGCCGACCTCGCCGAGAGTTTCTTGGAGATTCAGCGAGTTGAACTCGAACTGGACCAACTGGCCGAACAGTTCCATGAATCCAGCGATCAGGAAGCTCGGATCAAACTCCAGTCGGAGATCGAAGACCTCGTTGACGACCTCTTCGAACGTCGGCTCCGGATCGATCGTGCCGAACTCGAAATGCTCCGCCGGAATGTGCGCGAGTTTGGGCACGAACTGGATCATCGGGAGCGAAACCGTCGCCAAATTGTTGCGGGAGAACTCTCCGAGTACCTTCATGAACGTGATGAGTTTGATGAGTTCGAGGAAGAGAGTGAAGAAGAGGAAGAGTTTGAAGAGGAGGAAGAATTCGAGGAACCCGAGTCTCCTCGGGAGATTTTACGATTCCTCCGCAACGACCAGAGCGAGCTTGAAGAACGACTGAAGGAACTCCGGGACGAGCAGAACGAGCTCAGCGACGAAGAGAACCTTGAACTTCAACGCGACATTCAGATCTCCGAACTCGAAGTATCCCACAGGAGCAAAACTATTGCTCGATATGTAAAGCTTGTTGAAGCCATCGAGAACCTCGAAGAAGCCGAAGACTCGGGTGATGAAACTCAGATTGGATCGGCAATCGAACGTCTCGAAGCAATTGAAGAAGAAATCGAGTCGCAAGGTTGGCTCGATGAGCTGCGGTTCGATGCCGAACGACTGAATCTAGAACGCGCTCTTCTCGACACCGAGGCGGATGCCGATCGGATCGGGCGGATCGTTGAAATCCGTGATCTCACCGAAGAGTTGATCAAGGCTCTCGAGCGAATCCCAACGATCGACCCTGACGATTACGACGTCCGTGAGGCACTTGAAGAACGTGTCGAGGAACTCGAGGAACAACTCTCCCTCAATCGTGAACTAATCGAGCGTCAAGAAGCGCTCCAGGAAGCTCACAACGATGGTGATGAGGAACGGGTACGACACCTCGAACTGATCATTCAGAGTCTCCGGATCGAACTCGGTGAAGTCGATGAGTCCGAACTCCCCGGAAGTACAGATCCATCGGCTGGCCTCTTGTCTGATCCTGCAGCCTTACCGATTGAACTCACTCCCGACGACTTGACATTGGCAGCCAATGAAGATTTCGAGGCAGTCACTCGTCCTCTCCTCGAGATCTTCTGTACCGACTGTCATGGGAGTATCGCGATGGAGGGGGATCTCAACATCGAGCAACTTCTCCAGGAAAAACCATTGGCGAAGAATCGTGAACAGTGGCGTAACATCTTGGAGCAGCTTCGGAATCGCTCCATGCCTCCGGAGTCAGTTGAAGGACCAGAGGAGTCGGAGCGACGGTCGATGGTCGCCCATCTCCACCACGAGATCATTGATTTCGACTACAGTACTGTCCGTTCCCCCGGTTTTGTCCCTGCACGCCGGTTAACCAATATTGAGTATGACCGAACGGTTCAGGATCTTTTTGGAAGCCCAGGACTCTTCCCTTCTCGAAGGTTTCCTGACGATCTCAGTGGTGAATCAGGCTTCACAAACAGTGCAGAGACGTTGTTTCTCCAACCACTCCTAATGGAAGCCTATCTTGCGGGGGCTGAAGATGTGGTCGCCGCAGCACTACCGTCCGTACCACAAACACCAGCTCAACGGCGGGCATCACAACTAGTGTTTGTCGCCGAACCCAACGCGGAAACGACAGAACAGGTGGCTGCCGAGGCGATCTTCAAACGCTTCCTTCTCCGCGCTTGGCGTCGCCCCCCAAACGCCAACGAAATCAGCCAGACACTCGGACTCTTCGATGAAATTCGTGGTGAATCAAGTTCCTTTCGGGAGGCGATCGTTGGTGTACTCCCAGCGATTCTCGTCTCGCCAAAGTTCCTGATGCACCTGGAACCCGACCCTGGTACCGATGAATCGATCGCCGTCGATGACTACTCGCTGGCGTCACGGCTCTCTTACTTTCTTTGGGCTTCCATGCCCGACGACCGGCTTTTCGATCTTGCCTCACGAGGAGAGTTGAATCAACCCTCCGTCTTGAAGTCGGAAGTCCAACGAATGCTCGATGACCCCAAAGCAGCAACTCTTGGCTCAGTACTAGCGAGCCAGTGGCTCGGTGTAGATCGACTCGGAATCGGCAACCGACCCGACCCGATTGATAATCCTTGGTGTACCGACACCCTCATCGAATCGATGAAGGAGGAAACTGCCCTTTTCTTTCACTCATTGATCCAAGACAACAAGCCGATCACAACGCTCGTTGACGCCAACTACACCTTCTTAAACGAAGAACTCGCGCGGTTCTATCGGGTCGAGGGGATCGATGGGACGACAATGCGACGGGTAAACCTCGAAGACAGCATCAGAGGAGGTCTCCTCGGACAAGGGAGCATCCTTGCCGTCACTTCATTCCCAGGGAGGACAAGCCCTGTTGTCCGCGGTCACTGGATCCTTGATACACTCCTCGGTACACCACCACCACCACCACCGCCAAATGTCAGCGAGCTTTCGGAAGAGGTGGAGGAAAATGAGCGCCTCTCGTTCCGCCAGAAAATGGAACTCCACCGTCGGAATCCTAACTGTGCAGCATGCCATAGCCAGATCGATCCACTCGGTTTTAGCCTTGAAGGTTTCGATTATTTTGGTCGCTGGCGTCCTCGGAGGGGTCGACGGAGAATCGATGACCGTGGCCAACTCCCTAACGGTACCACGTTCCAAGGGCCAGATGGACTCAAGGCTGTGCTCCTTGAAGAGCGGAGTGATGACCTCATCCGACAGACAGCGCTCAAGATGATGACTTTCGCTCTGGGCCGTCAAATCGATTATCGTGATGAAGCGGCTCTCCGAGAGATCATTACCAGAACCAGAAATAACGGTGATCATTTCCAATCACTCATAGAATCGATCGTAATGTGCGAACCGTTCCGTTTCCGCCAACGCCCTAATGCTGACCTTACCGCGATCCAAGCGACTCAGGAGCAAACCCGATGAACCCTTCAGGACCACTTTCACGAAGGCGACTACTCCGAGGTGCTGGTGTTGCACTTGCCCTCCCATTCCTGGAATCAATGCGGCCTGCAATCGCAACGGCTCAATCGATCAGTAGGGTGGCGTCTCCAGTCCGCGCAGCTTACCTTTACTTTCCGAATGGAGTCGCCGAGGGATCGTGGGATCCAGAGCGTGTCGACTCTCAAGGGCGGCTCCTCCAGCTCAACAAATGGATGGCACCGCTAGAGCCATACAAGGATCACTTCTCGGTCATCCGACGCATGTCCACTCCGCGCGGAAACGGTCATGCAGCCGGCACCGCAACCTGGCTAACAGGTGGTGCTTACGACCGCCGCAAGATCGATTCTGGTGGAATCTCGGTCGATCAGATCGCCGCGAGTCACGCTGGAAAATCGACCCTCCTGCCTTCCCTTGAGCTTTCCACCGCTGGCGAAGGTTTCTTCTCAAAAAGCCTCGCGAGGAACAGTCTCTCGTGGGCAAATAATCGGACACCACTTCCTCGAGAGGTCGAGCCGCGTGTTATTTTCGACCGGATGTTCCGAACCAGCACGAAAGGAGTGATGCGTCGATCTATCCTGGATCGGGTCTTGGAGGATGCCAAGAGCCTGCAACGGAGTCTTGGTCCGACGGACAATCGGAAGGTCGACGAGTACCTGGAATCGATCCGGAGTGTCGAGCGTCGGTTAGATTTCGCCGATCGGCAAGTCGATCGTGCTGCTTCCAATCCTGCACTCCGAGACCAGCTCCGACGTCCCAATGCTGGGATCCCCGATGATCACCAAGAGTATGTTCGGCTCATGCTCGACATGGTCGTCCTCGGCTTCTGGGCCGATGCGACCCGAGTCGCTACCTTTATGCTCGACCACGGGCAGAGCAATCGTTATTGCAACTTCATCGACGGTGTCCAAGGTACCTGGCATGCTCTCTCTCATTGGAAGAATGCATCAGGGCGGACCGAAGATGATGACGGCATGACGTCTTGGAACTCAGTGGCCGAAAAGCGAGAGATGTACGATCGAGTCGTCAGTTGGCACCACGCTCAAGTGGCATACTTTCTTGGGCGTCTCCATTCGATTGAGGAGGAGGGTGAAACGCTACTCGATCGCGCATCGATCCTCTACGGCTCAAGTCTTGCGGATGGTCACAACCATGCCGAAGAGAGCTTACCCTTGATCCTTGCAGGTCGTGCTGGAGGTGCTTTCGAAACCGGCCAGCTCGTACGATTCCGGCGCGAGACGTCGCTCTCCAAAGTCCATCTCGCAACTCTACAAGCAATGAATGTCCCAGTCGATCGGTTCGCCGAGACTACCGAGCTACCGTCAGAGCTTCTCGCTTAGAATCCTCAGAATGACCCGCCCCAAGCAATTACCCTGTCAATCGATGTCCGATTCTCGATGTAGTATTTATCGTCCTGTCGGGAATCGGCATCATGAGCTTCGCGATCCTCCCTCGGGCTCTCTGGTTTGTCGACTGTCTCGGTTTACTTTATATACTGCATCGCACTGGCCTCTAGCCATAAAAACTTAGTTATATTGACCAACTAAACACCAAGCCGGGAGGGAGTATTGCTCGCTCTCTCCTGCCGCTTGAAGAAATCGTGGCCCCTCAGGCTCAATAGGCTCTTGAACAACGTTTCAACGATGATGGGGAGTCGGGCGATCCCAAATTACCAACTCTGCAAGGGCTTGGGCAATCACCTCAGCACGATACAAATCGGCTCGATCACGCCCCCTCCGATCCCTGATCTGATCGATGATCGCTAGCGCAAACGTTGCTTCTTCTGTACACGATTGCTACACTCAACATAGAACCTTCATGGACGATGACAGCCTTTGATCGGGACCCGATCCGTGAGTGGTAAAAAATGACCGATCCGCTATCGTGGTCGATCCCGTTGGGCCGTTGGGCCGGTGTCTCACTTAGGGCCCACCTAACGCTGATCCTCTTTATTTGCTTCCGACTCTTTTTTGCAATCGCCATTGGCGATGAAGAGACCGACCGTCTCACGCACTTGGGTGAAACAGCGGCCTGGCTTAGCCTTCTGATCATCGTGCTCTTGATCCATGAGGCAGGTCACTGCGCTGCGGCATATCGATTCGGCTTGGAACCTGGCGAGATCAATCTCTGGCCGCTCGGGAATTTGGTGCGATCGGTCCCTTCGACCATTTCGAACAGCAGAGAGGCGATTACGGTCGCCCTCATGGGACCGTTGGTCAATCTTCTGCTCGCAGCTTTCATCTACATCGGCCTGCTTTTCGCCGATGCGCAGATGGTTCTTTATCCCTTTGGCTACAATGGTGAAGGCAATGGTGCTCCGACGGTCAACGGTGAACCGGTCAAAACCTTCGGCATCATCTGGTGGATCGGTTGGTTTGGCTTTTTGAACTGGCTCGTTTTCCTCGCCAATCTGATCCCTGCCATTCCCATGGATGGTGGTCGCGCACTTAGAGCTTATCTTGCCCAGCCCGCTTTGGTCTCGACCCGAGATGGCTTGATTGCTCCCTGGACCGCGCGGACCTGTGCGGTTCTCCTTGGAATCATCGGACTAGCGCGGATCCTCTTGGGCCGAGAGGTCGGTGGGTTCAGCTTGATTTCACTCGCATTTCTCTTTGAGATTATGGTCCGACGTGAGTCTTGGATGATCGAAGAAGGGAGTGAGATCGACGACAATCTCTTCGGCTACGACTTTTCGGAGGGCTACACAAGCCTTGAAGGGAGCGGTCCTAAAGTCCGGCCCTATCAGGAGAGTGCGCTCACTCGTTGGCGACGTCGACGCTCTGAGGCAAGGCGTCGGCGTCGAGTCGCTCAACAGGCTGCCGAAGAACAACGGATGGACGAGATTCTCGCCAAGATTCATTCAGAGGGTCGTGACTCACTTTCAAGTGAAGAACAGCGATTTCTAGTCCGTGTGAGCCACAAGTACCGAAATCGCTCCGATCGTTCCTGACCAACGAAGGGCCCTGGCCATCCCAGATAAAGAGCCGAGGTAAGCCAGGCTTACCTCGGCGTCTGCGCTGAGATCCCGTTAAAATCTTTCTACTCGGGCATTAGGGATAGCAATAGCCGCGGCGGCCATAACGGTATCCCCCGCCCCGGCCATAGCCGTAGCGGAAACCAGATCGTGGCAAGGCGCCAAATCCAGGGCCTCTGAAGTAGGGTGACTTTGGATAGGACCGGTAGCCAAAGCCCGTTCCGTAGAAGCCGTTGGACTTGGTGACCCCGATACTAAAGTTGAAGCTGCTTCGTGGTACCGACCGAAACCCGTTTCCATAGCCATAACCATACCCATAGCGTTGCGCCTGGGCTGATTCGGTTCCAACGATCAAGAGACTTGCGGCGGTGACCACACCAAGGATCGCGATCCGTTTCAGAGTCATCGATGAACTCCCATCAGTCGATTAACAGGTTGTGGGCTCATTGAAGCATGTGCTGGCATTTTCCGAACCATCGGCCTCGATTCGGGTCGAGCCCAATGGCCCGATACGTCTGCCGATCGACCCGAAGTACCCTTCCTGGGAGCGACAGGCTTCTTGCCGTTCGGGTTGTACAACTTTCCTAAGCAGTCGTCGTGCCACTGCTGCAAATCGAGAGAGAGGATCCACCTAAACCTTAGTGATTCATGCAGTTATAAAATCAAGAATAGGACAACGACGGCAAGATTTCCGGATACCTTACCGCTTGAACCACCAGTTCTCTGGTGTCGACACGTGGGTTCTCTGTTAGAGTCCGGTACAAGCCCAAAACGCTGTTGGAATCGTGGTAAAGAACTTGTTGATTCGGGGTTCCGATCGATCGCCGTTTCGGCTATGACACCCTTACGGCGATCAAGCGCGCACGATCGTTCCTGGAATGATATGACCTTACGGAGTCGTCCGTTCCGGTTCTGGCCGCTCGGAGGAAGCCCGAGCACCGCCTCCATCGACGTCGACCCGGGTCGATGCCCAAGGATGGGGACCCTGTCATGACCCGACGTTTCGTTTCGTATGCGGCCATCGTCTTGGCGATCGCGGTGGGTGCCCGTTGGATCGTTGCACGCGCTGTCCACGCCCAGAGCCAAGAAATCAATCGTACCATAGCCAACGGACAGGGAGTCGGAAGTCAACGCCCAACCGTTGTACCGCCTCAACTACCAACAAAACCACTTACGAACGACGGCACAACGGACTACGACAGACCGAACCGCCCCGAATCACAACCCGTCCCACCGCCATTGGACGTTGTCAAGCCAGAGGTCACGCCGCCACCGCTCAATGAATCAACTAGGCTCACATCGAAGCCAAATCCTGCGCAGTTCGACGAATCGGCAATTCCGCCGATCCCCGATCCTATTCCATCGGGGTCTATCCTCCCGGACAACGATGCAAGCCTCATCGGATTAGAACAAGAAAGCTCGGATCCCGAGTTCAGAGAGCCTGATCCGTTTGCTGAGAACAATCTGCCCAGCTTGAGTTCGGAGAGCGGCCTTCCGGTGGCGTTTCCCCATCCAAGCAACCTCAGCGTGATTCCTCCTTCTTACCCCGAAAACAATCTCGAAACGTTCACAGACCCCGTGGTGGAAGGTGACACAACGACTGGATCTGCTGAACCAAGCCCCACCATCTTCCCCGACGAACCCGGATTCCCAACGATCCCATCAGATCAACTTTCCGAAAACAGGGCTGATCCCTTCCCTCCGATCGGCGACGAGCCAACAATCAATCAGTTCGATACTGCGGATCAGTACAGTACAAACCCCGTGATGGAAGCTCCGGCGACCGAGTTGCCGCGACCGGAGTTTGATCCAGGAATGGGAGTCCTTCCCCAAGTTCCATCACTTGAGAACAATCCAGCTTACGCGAGCCAGCAAGAACCCCAGCAACCAGCACCCGGTAATCTACCTGAGATTGACCCTTCGCCACCCAACATTACCCAGCAACCGTTCCGAGGTGCCAGCTCCGACACACAAGTGATCCAAGCGACGCAGTTGGAACAAGAAGCGGGGGACCCCGTTTCCGGCAATACGGGACCTCGATTAATCCCACCCGACGCCACTCAGGCCGATCGACTTGTCC
>CAZEAN010000083.1:0-25445 GCA_964510225.1 uncultured Isosphaeraceae bacterium | reverse complement strand
CATCAAGTGGCGGTGTCGCTGTACGACTGGGCGTTTGCGATCTATGAGCTTTTGTTGTATGAAGTTGGTCGTAGTGAGCTGCGTAACTATCTGGCCAGGACCTACATGAACAAGGGCGTCGTCCTTCAAGCCTTGGGTGATCATCAAGGGGCGGTGTCGCTGTACGACGGGGCGTTAGCGATCCGTGAGCAGTTGGTGCATGAGGAGGGTCGCCGTGAGTTGAGGGGAGACTGGGCCTGGGTGCTCGCGCTACGGGCTGTAGTGCTCATGCAGCAGGGCGAGTGGGATCGGGCACAAATCGAATTCGAGGAAGCAACTCATGTTCTTGAGGCGGAAATTCTACGCACCGGAAGAGCTGATCTCAAACGAGTCTTAACATCTACGAAAGAGTCAATGGCACGTGCTGCAGAAGAATCCCGTTCGAAAAATAACCATTTTTGGGGTCGATTGTTCGGAAATACGAGAAAGGCGCTCGCAAGAAACCACTAAATGAGCCTGGTTTTGCTTGCTGTTTCCAATGAAATCGACTACCTCGATAAGGAGGGATGCTGATGCCGGCCGAGGTCAAACTCACTATTCTTGAAGGTGAACTGGAGGGGCGAGAGTTTGTCTATGCGAAACCTTGCACGTTGATCGTGGGTCGGACGTCAGACTGCAGCTTCCAGCTTCCGGATCGTCGTAGACCAGCGAAGGTCTCACGGCGCCACTGCCAGCTTGATGTCAATCCGCCCAATGTTGAAATTCGTGACCTTGGCAGCCGCAACGGTACGAAGATCAACGGTCAGCTCATTGGCAAACGAACCAACGAATTGCCGGACGAGATCGACGGGGTCGAACAATACCGTGGTTACACGCTTAACAGTGGGGATGAAGTCCAGGTCGGGCCGCATCTACTCCGGATCGATATTAGTATCCCCCAGCGCTGCCAATCGTGCCGCAAGGAATTCAACGTTCTACCAGGGATGCCGGCCTCGACCGATGGACTCTGTCCGACCTGTCTCGCAGTCACGACGGTATCACCCTCATTCAACCTCTCTCAGCCAATCTGCACCCAGTGCAAGCGGCCAATTCCCGAAGCTCTCCATGAGGCCGACCAAGGAGAAGCAATCTGCGAGTTCTGCGCCAGTGACCCCTTGTCCGTTGCTTACAGATTGGTTGAGGCTGCGAACAACGGGGTAGAACCGCTCCAATCGTTGAAGGGTTATCAGCTCCAGCACAGGCTCGGCCAGGGAGCGATGGGCGCGGTCTACCTCTTGGAACCTCCTCAAAACCAAGACCTGCTCGCACTCAAGATCATGCTTCCGAGCGTCAGTGTGTTGCCCGAGTTTCGGGAACGATTCAAGCGTGAAGTCTTGAACTGCCGTGCACTATCGCATCCTCAGATCGTCAAGATTCATGACTCCGGGTATTACAAGGGTGTCTTTTTCTTCACGATGGAGTACTGCCAGGGTGGCAATCTTTGGAGCCTCGTCAAAGGTCGCGGTGAACCTCTTCCCATCGACGAAGCGGCTGAAATTCTCTTCCAAGCACTTGATGGTCTTGGTTATGCCCACCACGCGGAGGTTCCGATTATCAAGCTCGCTGATGGTGATCCTGAACACGGTCGTGGCGTCATCCATCGGGATATCAAACCTCAGAACCTTCTCTTGACCGGTTCCAAACGCCCCTGGCAAGTCAAACTCGCAGATTTTGGACTCGCTAAGTCGTTTGGACTCTCAAGTCTCCACGATTTGACCAAGACAGGTACGACCCAGGGTTTGCCCTACTTCAGCCCTCGACAGCAAGTCATCGATTTCAAGCGATCGAAGCCGGATGCGGACGTCTGGGCGATGGCCGCGACCTTTTATTACATGATCACCGGCGCCTATCCCCGCGAGTTCCCCAAGGGGCCCGATCCCTGGACAGTCGTGTGGGAGACCGAGCCCGTCCCAGTCCTTGAACGTAATCCGAAGATCCCCACTCGTGTTGCCGAGTTTCTCGACAATGCCCTCATCGACGATCCGAACATCCGCTACCAATCCGTTGCCGAATTCCGCGCGGGACTCGATGAAGCGATGAATGGCTGAGGCGTCCAGAGCGTCAGCCGAGCGTTAACGGGGGGGATCTCCCTTGGGCGTGTCCTGCTTCAGCACCGAGGGCCCAAGCTTACGGGTCGGCGACGTCCTTGGAAGTCCTTCGAACGTCGAACCATCGACCCACTCTCCCAGCGAATTGTCCCCCGAGCCGTTCCTTAGCGGTCCTCTGAAGAGTCCGCCGTAAGCTTTGAGGGTGACTCGGTGCTTCGTGACCGTGTACTTGATCGTCGCAATCACTGCGCCGAGTTCGACCTCAGCCTGACAGAGTGTCTCGAACCGACCGACGATTGAAGTTCCGCTCGGAGTGCCACGTCCGGCGGGATCAGGACCCTCCAAATGAAGAGTCGGAAACTCATAGAAGCCCGACCAGAGACCGCCCTCACCGCGACGATGCAGAAGAAGCCGCCCGTCTTCGCGCTTTAGGACAATGCAGGCTTCCTTCACTTCCAGTGGAGCTTGCTTGACGGCCTTAATAGGCAAGATGTCCTGGAGGTTCTTCCCTCGTGCTTGACAGTCACTGCTTATCGGGCACTGCAGGCACCGAGGTTCCTTCGGCACGCAGAGGGTCGCACCAAAGTCCATCATCGCCTGATTGAATTGGCCTGGATCCGTCTTCGGAACGAGCCGCGCCGCGACCTCCCAGAGTCGTTGTTGGGAACGCGTCTCCTTGATCTCGGAGCGCCAAGCAATCAAACGGGTTAAGACTCGTTCTGTATTAGCTTCTAAGATTGGCTCTGGTCGATTAAAAGCGATCGAGAGGATCGCTCCCGCAATGTAACGGCCGACGCCGGGGAGATTCTGAAGCTCAACCGGATCGGATGGGACATTCCCACTGTGTGATTCGACAATGGCTCGCGCAGCGGCTTGAAGCTGCCGAGCACGTCGGTAATAGCCCAAGCCTTCCCAAGCCTTTAAGACGTCAGCTTCGGAGGCATTGGCGAGCGACTCCAGGCTCGGAAACTGGGCGATAAAGCGATCGAAGTATGGGGTGACAGTCGCGACGGTAGTCTGTATCAGCATCATCTCCGAAACTAACACCCGGTAGGGGTTTCGGTCGCGTCGCCAGGGGAGTTCTGCACGGCCGAACGCCTGATACCAATCGATCAGTTTGCGCTGGATCCGATCGACCCACTCCGCGTCGGAATCAACACTCACCTGATCCTCGAGTTCCGACTTCACCCCCTTCGACTTCGCCACGAGTCTCGACTCCGTTCCACCGGACATCTCCATCGATCTTGAGCATTACTGCCTAACGCATTTGATCAAAAAAACGGAACTTTCCAATAGGTTCGACCCCAACAGACCCGAGACTGTTGGTTGATCGGAGATTCTCTTCAGGGAATTCCAGGTCGAATCTAGCGTGGTTCTGCTTTCCCGATCCTTCCGAGGAAAGCGTCATCTTTCATCGCGATTCCCTCATCCCAAACCAACGAGATAATTGATGTCCGGTCTGAGGATCAAAATGCAACTAAACAAGAGAAGGAATAGAGAATGCCAAAAAAAGCGTAAATATAGCCATTTTATACTTGACCTTGCCGGTTTTAGGCATCATGATACTGGTGCATGGACGTGGGTTTGTGCGGATGATCGCAAGTTTGCCGGCTTGAGGATGAGCTCTCGACGGCACTCGATGATTCGTGTAATGGCCGATGAAGGTCACTTCCAACCCTCAACCGAGATCTGTAACCATGTTCCACGCACTGGGTGAACATTGCGCGACGATTGCGCCTCCATCTCCATTCGAGTCCCGACAAGAGCCGAATCAGTGCTCGACGAGGACCACTGAAAACCAGTTTCTTCGCTTAGTCCGATTGGTCCGTGAGTCGGATCAGCTCCGGGCGTCTATCGAACGGCTCCGCGAGAGACGTCGAGTTGCCTGGGACCAGCTTATCCGTCGACCAGATCAATCCACGTTGGCACGAACGCAATTGGCACTCCTGAACTCAAAACTCTCTGACTTGTCAAAACGACTCCAGGCTTCGCAAGCGTCGGCCTGCCGCATCGCCGGAATCACGTTGCCTGAAGAGATCAACAATTCCGATGCCAGAACCCAGAAAAACTGAGAACAAAAACCCTCGATTAAACTCCAGAACATCAAAAGAAGAGCCAAATGAAGACCTCAACACTGACTTGTCCAACTGAGAGTGGCGATAAGCGCGCGCTCACTTCCGAACAGCAACGACTCGCAGCCCAATATCTCCCCATGGCCCGCGCCCTCGCCAAGCCCTTCAAAGTTCAGTTTCCCGACTCTTGGGAAGAGTTCGAATCGGCGGCAATGCTCGCCCTGGTCGAATCCGCTCGCAGTTTTAACCCCGATCGCTTGGTCAAATTCTCGACATTCGCACGCCGGAGAATCTGGGGAGCGATGCGTGACGTCCGACGACAGCGGGTGATCCGTGCCCGTCGGATCGCGCCGACACTTGATGGCGCTCCCTCGACGGTAAGCCTTCCTGAAGATCCCGAAGCACGAGGTCAGGTGCTCTTGAGCCAGGAACAGGAACCGGTGGGATCGGAGTACGAGGCGGTCGAGGCCGTTGAGTCCTGGCTGAGAAAGCTACCGAAGTCACACGGCAATGCGTGTCGGCTGATCTACATCAACGGAAAAACGCATGCCGAGGCCGCCGAGATTCTCGGGATCTCGCCGTCCCGGGTTACCTATCTTCATGTTGAAGCATTGGCGATGCTCAACGGGTCTTGGAGAGAGAAGGGCAGGGCCACAGTAACCCAAACAAACCGTCAACCTGATCACGCGGCTGCGGTCTCACTGAATTGATCCCTCAGGCAATTGAATTCCAATTTTAACTTGGTTCTTGACTTGGCACGCATCCCTTCAAAACGAAACAGACTGGACACGTTCTCATAAAAGGAATTCAGCAATGCTCGTACTTAAGCGCAAAGAAGGTCAATGGGTCGACGTCATTCATCGATCGGGCGACATCCTCCGGCTCCGAGTTTACGAGATTCAGCAGGGTGCCCCAAGCCGTGCGAACATCGCGTTCGATGACCCAGAACGGAACTTCGAGATCCGGAGGCCCGAACGACGAGTTCCATCGTCCGATCCCCAATTGATTGGCGACAGCTCGCTCAATCAGGGTTCCCCTGATCGACTCATCAACCCGTTGACGTCGAAGATGAGCTAATCTGGACGTCGTTCTGCGACGGATTGAGAGCCGTTAACCGAGGGACGGAGGCTTGACTCCGTTTGCCTTCCCTCGGTTGCGGCAGTCATTCTTCACCCAGTCGTTGTTCAGGCCCTGATGCTAAGTGACCACATTGAGTATTTCTTAGGCTGCTTGTTCACGACCTGCAGCCGAAGCCGACCGGACGGCTGAGGCGACGACCTCAACGACTCGACGCTGTGCTTCAAGGGTCAGTTCGGGAAAAATCGGCAGCGCAATTGTCTCTGCGGCGGCTGCCTCTGAGAGTGGGAATCTCCCCAACCCTTCGCCGAGCGATCGGAAGCATTCTTGAAGGTGGAGTGGGATCGGATAGTAAATTTCAGAGCCAATCTTGGCTTCGGTCATCGAAGACCGGACATGATCACGCAAGGTTGCGCTGACTCGGATTACAAATTGATTATACACATGAACGCATTCTGGTTGTTCATAAGGGACTTCGACGACGTCGATAATCGTTGACTTGAACAAGTTCCGATAGTTCTCGGCGAGAGCCCGACGCGCTGAGGTCCAACGCTCTAGGTGTTTCAATTTGACACGGAGGACGGCAGCTTGGATTGCGTCGAGTCGAGAATTGAAACCGACAATAGAGTGATGATACTTCGGTTCCATTCCGTGGACCCGGAGCTTTCGGATCGTTTTGGCGAGTTCCGGATCGTTAGTGGTGACCATCCCGGCATCTCCAAAGGCGCCGAGATTCTTCGAAGGGTAGAAGCTAAACGCAGCCGCGTCACCGATACTGCCGGCCTTTTGACCTCGATACGATGCCCCGATTGCCTGCGCGGCATCTTCAAGGACGAAGAGGTTGTGGTGCCGAGCAATCTCCAAGATCCGATCCATCTCGGCGACTTGGCCGTAGAGGTGAACGGGGATGATCGCCCGAGTCTTCGACGTTATGGCACTCTCGATCTTGGACGGATCGATGTTGTACGTCTTCGGATCGATATCGACGAAAACGGGTCGAGCCCCGAGTCGCCAGATCGCGCCTGCTGTCGCAAAGAAGGTGTAGGGAGTGGTGATGACCTCGTCACCAGGACCGATCCCTTTGGCCATCAGCGGGAGCAAGAGCGCGTCCGACCCCGAGGCACAGCCGACGGCGTGATCAGTGCCACAGTACGAGGCGATTTCAGATTCCAGTCCGGCTACCTGAGGTCCGAGCACGAAGCCTTGGGATTCCAAGAGCTCCTGGATGACCGGTTCGATCTCTTCCTTGATCGTCGCATACTGGCCCTTCAAATCGAGCGCGGGGACAGCCATCGATTGATTCACCTTGCTCATCGGCGTTCCACTCCTTCGACGCCGCCGGCTTTCTGGATCGAGAAACCTCCATCCTTGGAAGGTTCTCCCAAGATCCGGAACGCTAGTCCTTCCCTCGCAAACGGTCAAGACCAGCCTGGCAATTCTCACTGGCCAAGGCGTCGGAGGAGAGAACTTCTCTCGCACGCCGGGTTTTCTTCAGCGATCGAAGGATAGCGGACCGTAGCTTCTGAGGAGGGGAATTCAACCGGCTCGGAGGCTCCCGTATTGAGTTCGTCGATCCGGGTCCGCACGAGTTGGTCCAAGAGAGGATCGGGGCCGAGAGGCGGACCTAACAGAAACGTGGCGCTGGGATGAGCCGTCGTCAAGGACTCGCGGGCCGCAGTTAGGTCACGGATCAAGTGGACGCCCATCGACAAAAAGTAAGGGATCATTAAGACTCGGGACGCACCACGCTGGACCACTCTGTCGCCGGCTTCAGCGATCTCCGGTGATGCCAATTCCAAGAAGCAGGCTTCAACAATCAGATCAGGACGCTCGGAACTCATCCGAGTTGCCATCGCTCGGAGATCGTCGTTCGCCGGTTGATGACGACTCCCATGCGCAATCAGTAAAACAGCCGTTGTCTCATCGTTATCATTCATGATTGTTCGAATCGTTATGTTTTTGCTTTATTGGGCGTTCAGCAAAAACGATCGGCACGATTAAGTCAGTTTAGAGAGCGTGGGTGGCCAATCAGGGTCGGCCAACCACACTCTCCAAGTCGATGGACTCTCACTCGAAGCGATCAGCGGCCCACTTGTTCATCCCCGTCGCCATCATCTTCGTCCTCGTCGTCTTCGTCCTCATCATCGACTTGGAGCACGAATGCGGAGCGGACCGGAGCAGGCATTGGGGAATCAGCACCTTTGACTGATCGCCAAATAATTTCGTTGAACAGAAGATCATCCGCTGCATCTTCAACGGCGAGGTTCATTTCGAGTGACATCTGAGCCCCCCAGGCGGTTTCGGGGTTCACGGCCTCGATGTCTACTTGGGCTGGTCGAAGTTCATAGGGGCTCGCATCGGCTTCGGCAAGGAAGCTGTTGTACATAGGCCGTGCTGCGGCGTCAAACTGACTCATGGGCTCAAGGCCGAGAATCAACTCCATCGTCCGGAGCATCGACGATGTCGAGTACATCGTTGAATCGAGGCCGCGCCCCTTTGTGTAAGGACTAACAGCAAGGGCGATCGTCCGGTGAGCGTCAACGTGGTCTGGTCCGTTCTGGGCGTCATCCTCAACCACGAAGATCGCTGTTTGGGGCCAGAAGGACGACTTGCTGAGACCTTCGACAATCATCCCGAGAGCGAGGTCGTTATCGGCGACCTGAGCCGTCGGTGTGGGCGCGCCCGGACGTGTCCCCGAGGTGTGATCGTTACCGATCCGGACGATCTGAAGCTGGGGCATCTCGCCTTCGTCTTCAAACCGGGCGAGTTCAGAGAGAAAACGCTCAGCTCGCTTGTAGTCGGGGTAGCTGAGGTCGTAGCTTCGGTAGAAAGGATCAATATGACCTACCAATGCCTCGACGTTTGTGGTTGCAGGATCGTCAGGTGTGGGTCCATTACGGACGAATTCTCCATAAGAGCGGTAACTAACGCCGGCCTCTTTGGCACGGTCCCAGAGATAGCCGCCCGCCGGCGTCGCGATGTCGAAGGCGCCTTCCGCAGGGTAGGGGACCCGGCGATCGCCTCGGTAGCCAAGTGGCCAAGTCCGCTCAACGAAGTCGGTCGCATAAGCGGCCATTGTCCATTCGTGCCCGTCCGCCGAGACTTCACTCTCAACGTAGAAGTTATCCAACAAGACATATTCTTGGGCTAGAGCGTGGTGGTTCGGTGTGACTCGCTCAGGGAAGAGACAGAGTGCCGGCTCTCCATTCCCTTCTGGAATGTCGCCGAAGACCTGGTCGTATGTTCGATTCTCCTTGATGATGTAAATGCAATATTTGATCGGTGACGAATCGCCGACCTTCGCTGGAATGGGGTTCCCGGCGGGGCGAGCCTGGGTCACAGCCTCGGGGTTCTCGCGATCAAGAGGACAGCACTCGTAAACTGTTTTTGTATAAACTGCCATTTGAGCAGGGTCGGGCATTTCGATCACTGATAACGTGCCTTCAAAAAGGCTACCGATATATTCAATTGTTGGCGGACGTTCTCGCATCGAGGGATGGGGACCGTTCCGATTCGACTTGGACATTGCCCCTTTGCCGTTCGTCACGTAAATGGTCTTTCCATCTTCCGAAAGACGGACCGAAGTCGGATACCAACCGACCGGGATAAAGCCCAACGGCTTACTCTTGCCAGGATCCTCGACATTGACAACGGCAAGGTCGTTAGTGTTTGCGTTGGCGACCAACAAGATCTTCTCGTCAGGAGTCAGCACGATCGAATTAGGAGTCGAGCCAGAAGGCGCGTCCGGAGCGATCGCGGTGCCGATCGTTTCCAAGGCTCGCCCCGATTCCGTCTCGATGACACTGACTGTGTTCCGGTTGGCGTTTGCGACGTAAAGCAAGGCGCCATCTCGAGCGAGGATCATTTCGTTGGGATGTTCCTGCGTCTCCCAGCGACCCTCGATTTCGCTTGATTCAGTGTCGACGATCAGAACTGAGGAGTTGCCCCAGAGGCTCACGTAGAGACGATTTCTCGACTCATCGAGGAGCAGCTCGTAAGGATAAGTACTGTCGCCTATAGCGATTTCACCAAGATATTCACCTGTTGCAGCGTTGAAGCGACCAATCGAGTGGCCCCAGGTGTGGGCAACCCAAAGTGTCTGATCATCCCTCGATAACGCCAAGCCACCAGGAACGCGTTGCCCGTCTCTGGTACCGCCCCCGAATCCCGGATTTGAAGCCTCAAGGAAGCGTTCACGGTCAGGGTAAGCGAATTCGGTCTGACCCGAGAGTTCACCTTGATCGACGTCAAACCGGTGGATCAAGTCATTGAACCCGCCTCCGACAAAGAGCTGGGAACCGTCGGAGGACCAGACCAAACCTGCGAACGTCGCGGGAAGTGGCGCACGAGTGATCACTTCGGACGACTCAACATTCAATGTGATGACTTCGTGCTCTCGGAGCCCTGCGAACAGAATTGCCAGAATCGGTTCGTTCGGGTGACGCGCGATGCGCGCTGGGAAGTCATTGTTGAGACGGCTCTGCTGACCTGCAGGCCGAAGAGACCAACCGTTAGGGAGAAGAACGTCACCCCTGAAGTCGACCCCAGGCCAGGTGACTTCCGAACCCTGGGATGGTTGAGTCGCTGGTTCTTGCCAGCTGAGGACCGGTCTGGGGAGGGCGATCAAGACGATCCCCAAGACCCAGAAACTTGATCGCTTCGAGATGTTTTGAACCAATGCGAGTGATCGCATCATCATGCGCTCCGTGAGACTCTGCGGGGAGGAAAAGCTCCCGATAGGGTAGCGAGCCTTCGGTTGCGGAGCCAGTTCTCTACACTCTCCTCAACAAATCTTCATCAAGCTCGATTGACCCCCTGGACCAAGAGGATCACAATGTGGCCTTCGTAAGGAATCAAGGCTTGGGCGAACGAGGGAGCGCAAGGATGCGGACCCAAACTCTGACAGGCGCAATGGTAGTGCTCGCGATCGCGATTCGGATCGCAGCAATCCTGTTGCTTCAGAGTCACGAAGTGCCCCGGAGTACATTCGAGCACGGCGAGATTGCTGCCAATCTACTTAAAGGTCGGGGTTTTTCGATCCGCTTTCTTGGTGTCGATGGCCCGACCTCTCAACAAGCACCTCTCTATCCATTCGTAGTTGCAGGCGCCTACTGGCTTGGCGGCATCGAGACACCTCATGCTCTTCTGATCTTGCAGTGTGGGCAAGCGTTATTAGCTGGTTTGCTTGTTTGGGCCGTTATCCAGCTCGGACGCGAGATCGTCCCCAATCATCCGAGAGCGTGGCTCCTTGCAGGACTCATCACCGGAGTTCACCCAACACTCGTTTATGCTGTGACGCATGTTCAAGTGGCAGGACTAGCGGCAACGCTCGTTGTTCTATCGTTCCTTTTTGCCCATCGTCTTGCGCGAATGAATCGATGGTCGGATTTGATAGCGAACGGTATCGTGACCGGACTCTTGATCCTGACCGATCCAATTCTCGGACTCATCGTCCCCGCGGTGGCGTTGGTTTTAGCTCAACGATTGGGAGTTTGGGTTGCAGCCCGGCGATTGGGCACGATTAGTCTCGTGATCACGTTGATGATTACGCCTTGGGTACTTCGGAACGCTTCGGTCCATGGTGAATTCGTTCCGATCAAAAGCACGTTTGGTTATGCCTTTTGGCAAGGAAACTGCGCACTGAGCCAAGGGACCGACAAAGTCGTCAGAGAATCCGTGGAAGAGGTTCTAGAAGCGCCAACCGAGGGGCTTAGAGGACTCAATCGACAGCTCTGGGAAGCCCGTCACGAAGCGGGTTACATTGATGATATCGCGCTTAGTCATAAAGACTATCAAGAACTTTCAACACACTCAGAGCCGTCACGGTCTCGACTATTGTTCCATCGAGCGTTAAATGACCTTAAGGCCGATCCAGCTCGTTATCCAACGCTCTGCCTCCGACGGCTCCGGGCGTTTCTACTCTGGGATCAGACGAATCCGAAGACAAGGAACCTGATCTACCGGACGGGCCACCTTTGTCTCACAGTCACTGCGTTGTTAGCCTGGTTCACAATCGGTTCGGATTTAAGACGCCAACTTGCCTCGACATGCTACTTCGTTGTCGGACTCACGTGCTTTCATTCCTTGACGATTGTTTCAGCACGTTTTCACATTCCGATCGAACCGATCCTTGGACTGTGGGCCGGGATCGGTCTGGATCGGGTCTGGTTAGAAATTGGATCACGATTGCGACCGTCGGAGAATCAACGACGGACGATTTCATCATATGCCTCGGGGTCGAATCTCGGCTTTCGGTGACCGTTTCGAGCTGCCGAATCCGGAAACGCTTCTGGTGTTTCCAGTTTCTTGGAGTTGGCGATCTTGACCCCGCCAACAACGCCCGTGACCCCGACAGCTGCAGCGGCGATCCAGATTTCGTCCTCGGCGGCGTGCGTGACGGTGGCTAACCAAGTCAGCGTGAAGACTGCGATTGGCATAACAGCCCCGAGGGCAATCGCACTACGACCAGACCAGGCCCCCTCGCCAGGCATCGGCAAACCCATCTCGATTCGCTTCATTCGCTCTTGGTGTTCGTATTCACGCTTCCGGGCGACCTGCCGGGAGACTGAGACGACGCCGATGATCATGGGGATCGAAAAGATGCCAGCGATGGGGATCAGGATTTCCGCGTCCATAGATTTGGACCTCGTGTAGAGTCGAGAAAAGTCGGTGTTGTAGCCGCGATAAGTTGAGGTAAGTGAAGTTAGTGACTCTCATATCCAGCCATTTCAAATGCTTCCGGATTCACTGAAGGTTTTGTTTCTTGTTCTTGTTGCATTCCTGAGAGCCGATCAATCGGGATTCGGAAGGCGAGAATCGTGCCACAGATAACGGAAGTGGCTCCGATGGCGCCGACGGAACTCCAGACAAACTCACCCGGTGTATCTGTCGTTAAGACCGCGAGCCAACCAATTATGAACGCTTGCAAGGGCACGCCGGCCCCGATCGCAACCGCAACTCTTCCTGGTGTCCAGCCTTTCGATTCACCCGGAATTGGCCGACCTGATTCAATCGCGCGGATCCGTTCGAGATGTTCCAGTTCGCGTTTTCGGGCATCGTGTTTAATGCCGAGCCAAATGGGGAGCCCGACACAGCAGATGATCCCGAGGGATCCCACCAGAAGGCTGGCCAATATGAGAGATGTTTGCATTGCCGTTCGCTCCGAATGATTGAGGAATTGTCTGGTCGTTCCGGTTAGCAGCTTGATTCTGTTGGCTCGGTCTTCTTCAATGCAGTCGAACGGAGTCACCGCGATGATGATCAGCGAGAGGACTGAGAGCGATGCCGCGCAACTTACTTCTGGTGATCGACCAAGGAACTACGAGTACGCGAGCGGTGGTCTTTGACGACCGTCTCCGGCCGCTCGGCCAAGGGCAACTCGAGGTTTCGCCATCATATCCAGCACCGGGATGGGTCGAACATGACTCAACGGTTTTAGTGGATTCTGTACGTTCAACAGTCGCGGAGGCGATCCGGGACTCGGGAATCGGCTGGGAACGGATCGCGGCCTTGGGGATTACGAACCAACGCGAAACCACGGTGCTCTGGGATCGGTCTACCGGGGTCCCCGTTTCTCCGGCGATTGTCTGGCAAGATCGACGGACCGCCGAACTTTGCCGACGGTTCGAAGGCCAGAACGATTGGTTGATGGAGCGGACGGGTCTGATACTGGATCCGTACTTTTCAGCGACCAAGATCCGCTGGATCCTCGACGAAATCAAAGGGGTCCGCACGCGTGCTGAGTCGGGTGAGGTTGCGTTCGGTACGGTTGATAGCCTCTTGCTCTGGCATCTGACTGGCGGTCGGGAACATCTGACGGACACTACAAACGCCTCCCGAACGCTCTTGATGGACCTCAAAACCCGGACCTGGACGAACGACCTCTCCGAGTATTTCGGGGTCCCGGCTGCAATATTGCCCAAAATCGTCCCAAGTTCCGGACCGATCGCTCGAACGGAGGGGTTTGATGGGCTCCCCGATGGACTCCCGATCACCGGTGTCGCAGGCGATCAGCAGGCATCCTTGATCGGCAATGGGTGTGTAGCACCTGGCCAAGCTAAGTGCACTTATGGGACCGGTGCCTTTCTCTTGGTCAACACCGGGACCGAGCCGGTCCGATCCACTTCGGGGTTGGTGACGACCCCGGCAGCCTCGATTCCTGGGTTGCCGGACCAATATGCCCTCGAAGGAAGTGTTTTTATTGCAGGTGCCGCGGTTCAGTGGTTCCGGGATGGACTCCGAGCGATCGGGACCGCGCAGGAGATTAACCCACTTTCGGAAACGGCCTCGGCCGAAAGTCAGCTTCTCTTTGTCCCTGCCTTAACCGGGCTCGGTGCTCCGCACTGGAACCCCGAGGCGCGCGGGACGATCTTCGGGATCAGCCGAGGGACATCAATACCGGACCTCGCACGGTCCGTTATCGAGGGAGTCGCGTTTCAGATTGCCGACTTAGTTGAAGCAATGAATGATGATCTACCGATCCCGCTGCGGTCACTCCGGGCCGATGGTGGAATGGCCCGATCGGACCCCTTTCTTCAGTTTCAGGCTGACTTAATGGACATCCCAATCCAGCGGAGTCCAGAGTCAGAATCGACCGCCCTCGGAGCCGCTCTCCTTGCGGGACTTGGAGTCGGGCTCTGGCCAGATCTAAACACTGTTGTCAGTCTCTTAGAACAATCAACCGACCAATTCGAATCGACACGCGATCGGATCTGGCGGAGGAGCCAGCTCCAACGTTGGCGTCACGCGATCGAGTCGGTCCGCCGCCACTACGCGACGGAGTAGACTTCAGTAGCGAGGACGATCGAAGCCGAACGGAGAGTGAAGGTCAGGCGGCAGATCGTCGCTTCCGAACGATCAGTGCGGCGATCTGATCGACGGTATCGAGATTCTCCATCCCTGCTTCGTGCGCCTCGAGCGTGATCCCGAAATGCTCTTCCAGGAACGCGACGAGTTTTAGGGTACTAATCGAATCGAGGATCCCGTCGGTAATCAATGAGGTGCTGTTCGTAAGCTCCGCAGGATCCTCTCCAGGAAGGAACTCTTGGAGGATAAAGTTCCGAATCGGGTTCTGTAGTTCGGTCATGAGTTCTGATCCTTATGACTGCTTCGAACGTTAACGTCGACTGATCCGAAAGAGGTGGTCATTTAGTGGTTGTAGTGGTCGATTCCGGTCGAGAGGGAGGTCCGTCGGACTCCTGATTTGATCGAGGAGTCTGGGATCAGTTCTTCGACGACCATCGGCAGTGTCTCCGACTCTGGGGCATGCTCGAAGGCTTCCGTGATGACTCGACCCTCCATGAGGTCGGGAACAGGGAGCCCGAGGATCGAGAGTGTCGTTGGTGCGATATCGGAAAGTTCTGCGTCGAGGTGATTCCCGGCATGGATTCCTGGCCCTTGGATGGCGACGACGCCGTCACTCCGATGAGTCGCCGGGAGATTAGGGTCGGGACGGAGGAGGCCTCGGTGAAAGGGACTCCACTTTGCCATCGCCTGATAGCCGTCGGTCGACGGGGCCATGACATCAGGGAGCCCTTCGGCAGCGGGGTCGAGGTTGTAACGTTCTGCGACGTCGAAGGCATCCGCGAAGAGGGGACTACCTGAATCCGGATCTGTCGCCGACCGGAAGAGATCGATAATCTCCTCGACCGCGCGTCCCGCCCTTGACGACCCCGAGACAAGTTCTGGATTCAGATAAATCGAGCCGCAGAGTTGTCCGAAAGGTGCAAAGGCAATCGTCTTCTGCCAATCACAGCCGAGTTCACCCGTGATCGATCGGGGGCTCCGACGTGAGGCTCCGCCAGGCGACCGCCGCTCCCACCAGCGGTGGACACGATCCCGGAGCCGGTTTAGTCGGTACCCGAACCGAGTTCCGTAAGGGAGTCGACGTTGCAAGCCTCCCTGACAAAGGAGGCCGTTGACATCAACAAGGGCCTTGCAAGGGCCGAACCCGTGGTCCGAGAGTGCGATGATCGCGGCATCACGTTTAGACGCAAGTTCAAGTAACCGGCCGACAGCCTCGTCAAGGGCCTGGAGGCATCGGACGACCTCAGCGGTCCAATCGGGCATCAGTGCTGCGGTCTCATCAAGATCGAGGTAGGGCCAGAGACGATGCTGGAGCCCATCGAGGTTGTGGAAATGGACCATCAATGCGGCCCAGTCGGTCCAGGCATCGGCACGTTCGGCAGCTTCTGCCTGAGCGAGAAAACCGTCACGATTGACTCGGGCGGTGGCGGCCAACTCTTCGAGGTTCCGGGGACGGTTCTTCCAGAGAATTTTGTGCGAGTAGTTGGGAAGTTGATTACGGATCTCTACCCCAAAGGATTCGCACTGGGCAAAGACCCACTCTGGACCCGGTGCGTCGGAACCGGCGACGATTAATCCGAGTGCTGGTGGTGCGGGATAAGTCATCGGGAGCCCAAGGCTGACCACCGGCGCATCGGCGTCGGCGAGCCACTGCCAGAGGGTTGGAACCCGGACTCGTCCGGCGTGATTCGGACGAATCGTCCGATCAGTTGGGTCGACATAATAAAATTCATGGACCCCGTGAGTCGGTGGATTGCAGCCGGTCAGGAACGAAGTCCAAGCGACCGGTGTGACCATGGGCTCCGAGGACCAAAGGGTCCCGGTGGCCGACCGATTCCAGAGGTTCTTGAGGTGTGGCATCCAACCGCGGTCGAACGCAGGTTGGAGAGCCGTCATCGTCGCTCCATCGAGCCCGAGGAAGACGACTCTTGAGGCGGGGCCCGGCATACGCACTCCTTCGCGATTGCTGGCCCATGGTGACGTCCAGTCTCCGAGGCCGATTCCCGATGACCCGTGTAATGATCCCAATCGTTAAGAGAAACGCTCAGTGGCGGGTCGCAACGGGATGACGCAACCTAACCGGCACGATGATCTTGGTCAACGTCGAGTTTCCCTGAAGCAGAACACAAGCCCGATCCGATTCGATCCCGGGAGAGCACTCACGGGTCGGTGGCAACCCCGACTCCGGACAAAGCATTGCCCAAGGTTTAAGGATCTGTCGGAGTGGCTCCTGGAAGGATCCACGGAGGATTGTCATCGATGTTCGGATTTTGTCGGCGGATGCATCAGTCGATTCCTACGCGAAGTCTCGTGATCCTCTTTCTCCTGACGATCACGACGTTCGTGGGGTGCTCCCTCAAGCGTCGTCATGAAGCGAGAAAGATTCCCCAATTCGGCGTCATTGACTCGAATCAACCTTCCGAATCTCATTTGGCGCTGACGACTCCTTATGTCATTCAGCCTCCTGATGAGCTCGAACTTGAAGTCGAACCGTCCACAATCACTGTGTCGTCAAGGACGGTCAAGGTCCAGCCTGACGGTACGGTTGATCTTGGACTCGGAGGTGATGTCAGCGTCGCGGGGCTGACCCTTCCTCAAGCCGAACTACATATTGCCAATCACCTGGTCATCCAGGAGCAGCGTCGGAAAGCGCGATCGAGGGAAAACGACTCCGATCGTAATCGAACGCGTGATGATCAAGCGATCCAGGTATCCCTTCGGGTCACCCAGCCGCCCGAGAGCCGAGTCTACTATGTGATCGGTACCGTCGATAGCGAAGGGAGCGTGGCTTATCAGGGTGGTGAGACGGTCCTGAAGGCGATTCTTGAGGCCGGGCTCCGCTCGAACAGCCTCCCGGACAAAGCGTACTTGGTGCGGCCTCAGCCCAAGAATATCCCGAGCAAGATCCTCCGGATCGATTGGACCGGCATCACTGAACGGGGCGATCAGACGACCAATTATCAACTCTTTCCTGGTGACCGGATTGTGGTCCCCGGGACCAGTGACCCAGGGCTTCTCGGTACGCTCTTCGGCGGTTAAGTGAGATCAAGCAGGTCTGATCTCCCGTTCCCGTTGCGGGCGACTGGGGGATTAACTAACAGGGACGAGTGGTTCGTCCTCGGGGGGATTCTCCGGCTCGGATCGGTCCGAAGAACGTCGCCGGGCGTCAATTTCAAAGACGTTGTCGAAGTAGAAATGCTGTCCCTTGGCCCAAGCAAGGCCACTCGCCAACAAGTAGAGCGGGATGAAGAGTGGGCCCCAACGCTCGACTTGACGGACGTGGACCTGCTCATGGTCACGATAACGCTCAAGGCAGTCCAAGTTCCGCCCGATGATCACATGACCAAGCGTCATGGCGGCAGCTTTCGCAACACGTTCAAGGAACCAAGAAGAGAAACCGCCATAAAACTCAATGGCACCACGACGGATCTGAGCGCGCCCCTTGCTCATCATGGTGAGACTGCCGACAAGAATGCCGACCACGGTAGTTGGTGAAGCCCAGATGTAAACAAACAACCTGTAGATCGAAAAAGGTCGGTTCATCGGCGGGCAGACAAGTCGTCTTCGGATAGTCTGGCAAAATGAAGGATGCTTAATCGGTGAGTGACCAATTGATTATGAGCGTCGACTCGGTTAAGAACAACTACCAGCATCACTAGACCAGCCCTAAGAGCCAAGGTCGGCGGGACTGGGAGCGCTTCCTTTCCAAGATCACCAGAGTCGAAGGAGCTGCGGCAGGGTCGGCCGCGTTGGACTTCTTCGCGGATTACCTCGGAGCCGCCTCGATGAGCGACCACCAACAAGACGTGCCGGCTGCACCCAAGGCTACTGGGCAACAGCTCTTTCTCTTCTGGGGCTGCTTTATCGCCCTAATCGCGACTGCGTTTGGGTTCATTATTCGGACCCAGATCATCGGTGATTGGGCCACACAGTTTAATCTCAGTGAAATCCAGAGAGGCGAATTGCTCGGCGTCGGTCTCTGGCCGTTCGCGATCAGTATCGTCCTCTTCAGTTTGATCATCGACCGGATCGGTTACGGCAAGGCGATGATTTTTGCCTTTGTCTGCCACATCGCCTCTGCGATTATCACCATCTTGACCCCGGTGCTGGCGGGCGATTCCCCACAGCGTGCCTACTGGGTTCTTTACATTGGGACCTTCGTCGTTGCACTCGGGAACGGGACGGTGGAGGCGGTGATCAATCCGGTGGTAGCTACACTCTTTCCAGCCCAGAAAACGAAGTGGTTAAACATTCTTCACGCAGGATGGCCAGGTGGTCTCGTCCTCGGTGGCATTATTGCGATTTCGATGGGCGGAGTTGACTGGCGCTTTAAGGTCGCCTTGATCTTCCTTCCCGTGATCGCATACGGCGTGATGATGATCTTCTGCAAGTTCCCGATCAACGAGCGGGTTGCGGCTGGTGTCAGTTATCGGACGATGCTTCAACAGGTCGGTTTTCTGGGCGCGCTGATTGTCGTGGCGATGATCACCCGCGAATTGAGCCGAGTCGTCACGGAGACCACTCCGTTGACCGTCTCGCTTTACGTCCAGCTCGGAATCATTGGTGTTCTCTCGCTCGGGTTTGGAATCTACACGCGATCGATTGGGCACCCACTCTTTATTTTCTTGCTCTTGATTATGCTTCCGCTGGCAACGACCGAACTCGGTACGGATAGTTGGATCACCAGCTTGATGGAACCAGCGATGGCGACCGTTGGGATCAATGCGGGTTGGGTTTTAGTGTACACCTCGGCGATTATGTTGGTCCTCCGTTTCTTCGCGGGGCCGATTGTGCACAAGCTCTCGCCGCTCGGTCTTCTTGCAGCCAGTGCACTTATCGCAGTCTTTGGTTTGATCTTCCTCTCCAAGGCAGCGGGGATCGCCATCTTAATTGCAGCGACCCTTTATGGTTTCGGTAAAACCTTCTTCTGGCCGACGATGCTCGGCGTCGTTTCGGAGCAGTTTCCCAAGGGTGGCGCTCTGACCTTGAACACGATCGGCGGGGTTGGGATGCTTGCGGTCGGGGTTGTCGGGAATCCCTTCTTCGGAGTCGTCCAAGACAACATGATTCGGACCGAAGTGGTCGAAGAGTTCGACAATGGCGAAGAACTCTACGCTCGGATCTCGGGCGAGACGAAGGAGAGTGTCTTCGGGGCCTACACGCCGATTGATGACATCAAGCTCCTCGACGAACCCCAAGAAACGCAGGATGAGATCGCGTCCCTCCGGACTAGCGTGAACAAGGAAACGTTGATGGTCGTGGCGATCTTCCCGGCAGTTATGTTTGTCTGCTACCTCGCCTTAATCTTCTACTTCCGCGCGAAGGGTGGCTACAAGGCCGAGATTCTCGTCAGTGAAGAAGAGGAAGGTGCGATCATGGCAGGTGGCGTTGTAGGACCTGCGGAGATGTAACGATCGAGCCAGGGATTATGGTTGGTCAATACTGAGAGGCTTTACTGTTCAGTTGCTTTCGAAGCCTATGATACGGACGCTGGGCGAAGCGGAATCGAATTGTGCTCAACGCTCGCTTCCCTTGCCCAGTTCCTTGAGTCATCTGGAGTTCTTGTGTTCGCTCTGATCACCATGAATCAGTCATTTCAATGCCCGATCAACTGAATCTTGAGCGAAGACCCTGGTGGTCGACGCCGTCGAGTGCGTTGATCGCGGCCTTTCTTTGGATCGTCTTTACCGACCCGATCGCCCAGCTCTCGTTTGCCTTCGGGAGACTCTCGGCAGCGATCATTGGAGCCCTGATCGCCGCTGCCCTGAGCACGGCCGTTTTCGTGATCGCGGCTGGCCGGGGGTACCGGGCACGTCAGCCTTCGATGGTTGTTTCCGGAGGGGCGTTCGGCGAGCGTGGCGCTCTGCTGGTCCCTGGGCTCCTGATGGCGATGGTCCAGATCCTTTGGTTCGCTGCCGCCGTTCATTATGCAGTGGAGTTCACTCTCCGCGGTCTCATCTCGATCGGACTCTTGTCCGAGTCGTCGCTCACCCTACCTGCCGGAGTCCGGGGAATCATTCAGAGTCCTGTCTATCGGACCACCGCATTAGTCTGGGGACTCGCGGCCGCTGCGGTCTCGACTCACTTTCTCCGTTGGATCTCGGGTCTGATGACCATCTTTCCGGTATTCTGTGCCGTGATTTATGGAGGACTCTTGATCTGGGCGTTGCCGGCGATTCCAAGCCTTCCCGAAAGCAGTCGGAACTCCGGATCAGCGCTGATTGCCCTTTTTGGAATGATCCAATTTGTGACGGGTTTTTCGATTAATCTGGCCGCCCAGTCGGTCGAGTGGGGGATGGTCCTCCGAGGACGTCGCGACGTCTTGATCGGTGGTGTTGTTGCCGTCGGAATGCCTGCAGCGATCCTCTCGATCCTAGTCCTGATGATCGTCGCCGGTCACCTCAGCCGGTTACAAAGCGACTCCATTGAAGCGGTGAGTGCGATCGAACGCGCAGCACTCGCACCGAATCTCGACGACTACACGATCGGTGCCGTCCTTGAAGAGGGAATCGGAGGGCGACTCGGCGGTGCTGGTCTATTGATCCTCGGTCTGGCGTCAATGGCCTCGGCAGTCTATGCAGCGAATTCGTTTGCTACCAGTCTTAGCGCACGGCAGAGCCGGATCAAGAAATGGGGTTGGTCGTTAATCGGCGCAGTGATTGCGTTCCCGATAATGATTACAGGGATCGCCGGAAATATCTCACTGGTGGTAGATCTCACCGCCGGTGTTCTTGGTCCTTGGCTCGGAGTCATGGCCGCTGACCTGGTAAGCCGTCGAGAACGCTGGACCCGCCCGTCCACAGGCTATGAAATGTCGGGGATGCTTGGTTGGGGCATCGGGTCACTGATCGGGTTTGCCCCCGCACTTGTTCGTCTTTTCGAAGCACGCGAATCCCTCCGAGCCTTCCCAGCGGCTCCACTCGGCGTCGTTGTTGCGTTCTTGGTAGTTCAAGCTGTGGAACGGCTCAAGCGTCCGACGCCCAAACAACGTTGAAGTTTGATCAGGCTCGATCGGATCGAGTTGACGACGGATGATCTCCCGCCAATGATGAGACTGACGCTTCTCGATATCCGGCCCGACACGGAGCCGGACCTTCCATTGTCCTCGATGTGAGCTCCATGGCATCCCCCGCCATTGCCGAACCTCCCTCAAGACCCCGTGAACGGACGTTCGAAACACTCCTGGTAAACCCTCGGTACCGACGGTTCTATCTTGGCCAGGGAATTAGTCTGATCGGTACTTGGCTCCAGGCATCCGCCGTCAATTGGGTGGTCTTCGACCTGACCCGATCTGAGTGGTGGCTCGGAATCACCGAGGCTGCAAACCTTATGCCCGGTCTCTTCGTTGGTCTGCTCGCCGGGGCCTTAGCCGATCATCTGCCCTCTCGACGGTTGGTACTCATCACGATCCTCTGGCAGATGATGGTCGCTTGGATCCTCGCCGCGCTCTTTCTTTTTGACGCGATCCGGATCTGGCACCTTATTCTCTTTCTCGCCTTGGCACGCGTCGGGATGGCCTTCGAGATGCCGGCACGACAGGTTTTCCTCTACCAAGTGGTCGGCCGCCAGAACCTCGGCAACGCGATTGCCTTGAATGTGGGACTCTTCCAAGGGTCGCGAGTAATTGGGCCATCCTTGGTCGGTGTCTGTCTCGTGGCGTTTGGGAGACCCGGTCCCTTTGTCCTCAATGCCCTGACATTCCTCGGAGCGCTCTTTGCAGTCCTCTCCATCCGGATTCCTGATCCGCCAAAGCGGACGGATTCACTGAAGCTATCCAAGGTGTTCGAAGCCGTGACTTACCTCGGCCATGATCGCAGGATAGCGATCTTGTTCGGCCTGATGACGGCATTCGGCGTCTTGGGGATGGGCTACAATGCGATGCTCTCTGCATTTGCACGTGAAATCATCGAGACCGACGCCATTGGCTATTCGATTCTCCAGTCGAGTGGTGGCGTGGGAGCGATTCTTGGCGTAATCGTCGTTGCTTCGCTGAGCCGATTTATCCGTCGCGAATCCTTGATTGTGACGGGGATCTCTGTGTTTGCGATCTCGTTACTTGCCGCTTCGACACTGCCAGGACTCGTCGAAGATCCGGAACTGAAGTGGCTCCGGATGTTGACGGCGATGTGTGCACTTCTCGGCGCGGGCTTTGGTGCGATTACGTTTTATTCGACCCTCCAGACTCTGATTCAACTCGCTGTCCCCGATCATTACCGAGGCCGAATCATGGGTGTCTGGATGGTGATTTTCTCCGCGTCGGTTCCTTCGGGAGCACTCTTGACCGGGCGACTCGCAGGCTGGATCGGTCTGGAGATGGCTCTACTTGGTTCAGGTCTCGCCTGTGCGATCATTGCAATCGGCCTTGCAACAACCGGCTTCATTCATCGTCCGAGGTCATCCGTTCCATCTGGGACGAGGTAGACGGATCAGATGAGACGAGACTTCCAAACGGTCTAGGCACACCAGAGTCGTCGCTCTTCACTCCGAACGTAATTGACTCCGATTCTTGAGTTCCGGATAAATTCCAGAAACTCGATGACCTCAGGATAGCGCCCCCACTCGGCCTGAGCGCGATCAAGCGCCTCACCGTGGTGTCGACCGCCTCTTAAGAGTGTCTGAAAGACCTGATCGATCGCATGAATTGCGTTCGGAGGGAGGCCGGCGCGAGCCATCCCCTTTCGATTCACACCTGTCACGCAATTATAGCCCTGCTGAACAAGGAACGGTGGGACATCTTTCGTGCTTCCCCCGAGTCCGGAGAAGCAGACGAGGCGACCGATCCGGACTCGCTGTTGGATCACCACGTGACTCGATAACTCGCAGTCGTCGCCGATCTCAACATGACCCGCCACAAGAACTTCGGGCGCTAACAGACAATCGTTTCCCATCCGGACATCATGACCAAGATGCGCTCCACGTTGGAGCGTGTTCCGATGACCGATCTGAGTAAGCCCACCGCCTTCGACTGTCCCTCGATGAACCGTTACCATCTCCTGAAAGGAGTTGCCGTCGCCGATCACGAGCTGAGTTGGTTCACCTTGATACGCCCTCGATTGGGGGCTTTTACCAAGGACCGCCTTGTAGCCGACGTAATTGGATGCACCGAGTTCGAGCGGTCCACTCAAACAAGCGTAGGCCTCGATCACCGATCCACGACCGATCCGAACCGGACCTTCGAAGATGACGAAGGGGCCGATCTGAACGTCGCGGTCGATCTCGACATCGGGACCAATCACCGCGGTCGGATGGACACTTCTGGAGACTGCCAAGCTCATCGCGTCTCCCCCTCCCTGCGTCACGATTCCCGGGCGGGATTGCTCGGACGCCTGATTCAACGATCATCTTGATCGTCTTTCAAGGCGACGATCCTTGAGCGGAATCGCACGGCGGCCTTAAGAACCGGAGCGCTCGAAAGGCCACGCACCTTTCCAAGCCAAGCGATCGTTTCAGGCGACCCGTTCGCTGGCAAGCCATTGGAGGGTAATTCAAACTGCGCGAGTCGGACGACCCGAACCGACAACGACACCGATCTGGGAAGATCCCCAAATCACGCCCTCTGAAATAGTCCCTGGAGCGGCTTGGGTAAAGGTCAGTTTGTCATTGATTCCAATCTTCGAGTCGATTGCGGGCGTTTTTACAAGCCGCTGCTGAGACCCGAGATCACAGTGATGTACGCCAGGACGAATGCAAGTGCAATAAAAAACACGAAGCCGCCGATGATCAGTGTCAAGATCGGTTGGATCAGCTGACCAAGATTCGCGACCATCCGATCAACCCGATCGCTGTACTCATCGGCCAGTCGGCTGAGGGTCTCCGCCGTTTTCCCGGTTTCCTCGCCGGTGATGATCACCTCGATGACCTCACGGTCGAACATCCGGGTCCGAGCGATCGCTTCGCTCAGTTCCTTCCCCGCCTTGACGTCCCGCCGCGACCGGGAAACCGCTTGCTGGAATGGTGTTGAGTGCATGACTTCGGCAGTCAGTTGCATCGAACTCAAGAAGTCGACTCCTGCGTCGAGGAGCGTCGCGAGCGTCCGGGCGAAGCGGGTGGCATCGATGAGTCGGAGAAGTTTGCCGAGGACCGGGACGCGGAGCATCACACGATCGAGGAATGCTTTGCCTGGCTTCGTCTTATAGAGCTGGATCAGGCCCACGACCGAGGCGACCGAGGCGACGGGAACGAGCCAATAGCCGACCGACGTCATGAAGTTGCTCAGAGCGATCAGGAGTCGAGTCGGTGCGGGGAGCCTCGCCTCCCTACCTGCAACATCGAGAAGGATCTCCACCAGGGGTGGGATCACGAAGGTGGTCAACAGATAGCCGACACCCAGCGCGATCACCAACGCGATCGTCGGGTAAATCAAGGCCGATTGCGCCTGGCGGACGAGCCGGATTCGACTTTCGTAATGCTCGGCAAGCTCGCGGAGAATTTCGGGCATCCCGCCTCGGGCCTCTGCGACGCGGATCATCCCGCGGGCGAGTCGGTCAAAGGCTTGTGGCTCGCGGTCCACGGCGTCGGCGATTGAGTCCCCAGCGCGGACCGCGTTCTGAATTCGCCCGATCACCGGCCCGATCGCTGTCATGCGGAAGAGTTTTTCCAAGGCGCTCAGTGAACGGTTGATCGAGACGCCGGCTGCGAGGTAGCTCGCGAGCTGTCGACAAAACCGGGCCAATTGAGCAGACCCGACTTTGCCGAAAATCAAGCGTTCCAGCCCTCGAGGCCCGCCCGGGGGAACTCGGCTCGTTGATGGTCCGAGGTCAACCGGTTCCTCGGAGTCGGCGGCCAGGGGATCGGGGGCCGACTTTTGAGTGACCCTCCGACGCTTCGACGACGGTTGATTCGAGATACCCGCGGGGATCGGCGAGGGTTGAAAGGTGGATTCTTCGGTATCTTCCGACGAGGAGATCGGCCAGCTCGACACCGTCGGCTTTGGGCCTCGGGAAGGAAGTTGTTCGGCGTCGTCTTGGCTCATCTCAGCTTGTCCTAGATCAAAAGAAGGGCTCGTTGGTTCGGTCATTGCACGCAAGGCCAGCTCAGAATCGTCGTATTCTTTAGTATTTTCGGTCCGCACTCAGACGACAACCAGGTTCTCCACATCAGGACATTCCATCATGAAGTTGGGAACAAACGGTGGGGAGCACTACGAGTCAATAGAATCACCCTCCGAGGATTGGTTCGTGAGGATCGATCGGGATTATTGAGACAAACATAAATGGACTTCTCTCCGATGAGCAGATCGAAGATCGACGTTGAGAACAACACGAGATTCTTTGACACTATGATCGAGCAACGATCAGCTTGGCGTTAGCGATCTACAAAGCGAGCTTCCGAGTGACGTGTCCCGTCAATCATGAGATTCGACCTTGATAAGGAGTCTTTGGCGATGTCAGCCGAACGTGATTTGCTCTTTGGACTGCTTGCGCTG
>CAZEAN010000082.1:0-25454 GCA_964510225.1 uncultured Isosphaeraceae bacterium | reverse complement strand
GGTCGTGGTGGTGGTCTTGGCGGTGGCGGTCTTGGTGGCGGCGGATTCGGTGGTGGTCGTCGGTAATCAATTGCTGCTCAGCCTGATACCATTCCCGTTTTTCGGGGTTTCTGATTCATGAAACCCCGTTGTTTCTAGGTTGTCTATGAGTTGATCGATCAATCTGGATCCAACATTCTCTCTTCTGACCAAGCCGCAGATTCATGGGCGATGATCATTCTCAGGACCCGTTGCTCAAGAGTCATCCTGAAGAACTAGTTGCCTACCTTGATGGTGAGCTTCCTCCGGAAGATTCGAGGACGCTTGAGCTCAAATTGATCCAGAGTCCGTCGTCCCGTCGTGAGTTTGACGCGATGAATGCGACCTGGCAGCTCTTGAGTTTCTTACCCTTCCCCAAAAACCAACCCGAGTTAGCGTCGCAGACGCTCGAACTCATCCGCCAAGATCAAGTGACAGTCATCAGACCTCTACCGCTTTCTTGGCTCCGATTCCTCGGCCGAGAAGCGATTGTGATTGCTATAATGACGCTGGCAATGCTTGTTGGCGTTGGTCTTGGGGTGGCCGCGGCCCGCCTCTATTGGCCTCATCCCTACAAGCGACTCGACCGCGACTACACGATTGCAACACATTTCAATGACTATGTGGCAGTCGGTCGTCTCGACTTTTGGGAAGCCCTTGAACAGTCTGATCTGGCTCGACGACTGAACTCAGAGTGACACTGTCGTCGTGTGAGCACACTAAGTACATTGGAGTATATCTGCAGGCTCATGATGAAGACCAGGCGGGTAATCATCCGGGTCCTGATTGCGGCGGGATTGACAATTACGATTATCACCGCGTTCAACTCCTGGTTACAACCGGCGACCTCTACCTTCCATCATGACGAATTAAGAGATGTTCCGGATCGTTACCGCAATGAGCTACTCGCGAATCTCGATCGCTTCGATAGACTTCCCTCAGAATCGAGGTTGACGATCCAAGCAATCGATGAATCGGTTGCGACGCTCGAAGGGGAGAGTCGATCAAAGGCGTTGGAGCTATTGAACCGCTATGGCGATTGGTTCCGATCACTCGATCCTGACGATCAACGTGCCCTCCAGGAAGCCGAAGCTCCGGACGAACGCCTCGGATTGATCCGGGAGATTCTCGAAGACAATCGTTCCGAGAATCCAGCTGGGCTCACGATCCTTCACTGGACTCGATCAAAGATCTTCAATCCGATCCCGATCCATGATGCGCTCTATCTGCTTGGAATCTGGGTCCGAATTGACGAAGAGATTCGCCGGGAATTCGAACTGCAGTGGCAGAGAGGTGCGGCCAGTCCCTACTTGTTGGTGAGCCTCGAAGATCGACCTCCTGATCAACTCAGCCGTGAGATCACTCAAGCCTTTCTCGAGGAAGCGGATCGATCTAGAACGATGGAGAACCGGAGTTCCGCCCGTGGCAGTTTTGGTCAGGGGAACTCTCTCCAAGATCTCTTCGAGCGACTCCCAAGATTTCCTCGTCAGAATCGTTTTTCTGGCGGGAACCGGGCCGAGCAGAACCGGCGTTTTGAGATGGGGAACCAGATCCGGTTTACCGCACTCCGGGTCATCGAAACGACAATCATGCAAAAGTTGAGGAGGCAAGGGCCGTGGTCATCGACCGAGTCCTTAATGGCGATCGAGGCGCGGCTTCCCGACTGGTATCGTGAAACGCTCGATCCACTGCCACCCTCAGTCTTACGGCTCCGATTGGAAGCATTGAAAACTCTTGCTTCATTGGACCCGAAACTCGACGCCTGGCTCCTTCAGGGCACTGAGGCCTAATTGGTGATCGACCCAGGGACTGGATCAACGTCTGATGCACTAGCCGACTCTGAAGTCGATCGCTACTGGATCCGTCGCGCCTTGACCGAAGCTGCGCGAGGGATCGGGCGTGTCGAGCCGAACCCAATGGTCGGTGCAGCGGTGGTCTGTGAAGGCTCGCTAGTGGGACTTGGTTACCATGAAGCATTCGGAGGACCCCATGCTGAAGTTCATGCCCTCCGAAACGCCGGTACCGACTCTGAGGGCGCGACACTCTACGTCACGCTAGAGCCCTGCTGCCATCAGGGCAAAACCCCACCCTGTACTGAGGCGATTATCGAGTCCGGGATCTCAAAGGTTGTCGCCTCGATGCGCGACCCGTTCCCCGAGGTCTCAGGAAAGGGGTTCCACCGACTTCGAAGCGCCGGGATCGACGTACAAGTCGGAGTCTTGGAGGCTGATGCCCGAAGATTGAACGGACCATTCTTGAAACGAGTGACCACCGGTCGACCGTTCGTGACGGCAAAATGGGCGATGACGCTCGATGGCAAAACCGCTTGTGAATCGGGCGAGAGCAAGTGGATCTCGAGTCCCCGGAGCCGGAGTTTGGTTCATGAACTCCGAGGTCGGATGGACGGAATCCTGGTTGGTATGGGGACCGTTCGAGCCGATGACCCCGCACTCACCGCACGACCCCCAGGTCCGCGAGCACCGGTCCGAGTGGTTCTCGATCCCTCCGCGTCACTCCCTCCTGAGAGTCAACTGGCTCAGACGGTCACAACGATTCCAGTCTGGCTCGCAGTCAACGAGCGTGCTCCGGACGATCGTATTGAGAGACTTCAAGGGCTCGGTCTGGAGATCATCCGGTTCGGGGGTGAAGACTTGATTCCGATCGGACCATTATTGGACGAACTCGGAGCCCGAGGACTCACCAACCTACTCGTCGAAGGTGGCGGAAATGTCCTCGGCGCTTTCTTCGACGCCGATGAAATCGATGCTGTTTCCACCTTTATTGCCCCATTGATCCAAGGGGGGGCGCATGGATTCCAGCCGTGCCGCGGTCTCGGGGTTGATCGGATGGCTGATGCACTCCGCCTCCATCACCCTCAGATCCAGTTGATCGAAGGCGATCTTCACTTCAGCGGCCTTGCCCGCCGCCCTTGGCTGGAACCAGAGTCCTGATTACAGTTCATGTGAGCAACTGTTGTTTCAGTCCGGCGAGACCTGGAGGCTCCATTCCCAAGGGATTATCGTAGCGTGATATTGTTCCACTTCGATCGAGGTGGAATCGGAATCAGAGACCCCCAAAACGTTGAGAGCGCTACGATGCACGATTGTGGATTCGGATTTACAGCTCCAGTTGACAACGACCGACGGAAGTCACCAACGCGAGACCGGGGGATCCCCCTGTTGGTTCTCTGGACCACATCGGTCTTGGCGATCCCAGCGATTGCGGCAAAGGCTCAGGACGAGCCAACCACCACCCATCGAATCGTAGATGGTGAGGCACAGATCGTTCCTGGTTTTCAAGATTCCGACCTCTGGATTCGGCATGACCTCTGGGTTGAATCGGAATTCGATTCGGACGACGACGGTCGACTGGACCGGATGCATGTCTCAGTGACCCGACCCCGACAGACTGAGACCGAAGGATTAAAAGTCCCAGTCATCTACGTAAGCAGTCCTTACTTCGCTGGAACCGCAGGTCCACGTGCCTTGATGTACAACGTGGAGCATGAGATCGGCGCGGAGCCTCCATCACGAGGGGAGGCACCGATCTTCCCCCGAAGAGGTATCCGTCCGATTATCTCCAAGTCGCACGTCAACGACTGGGTTCCTCGGGGCTATGCGGTGGTTCATTCCTCCTCACCCGGGACAGGGTTGTCCCAAGGCTGTCCGACAGTTGGGGGTGACAATGAATCTCTGGCACCGAAGGCAGTTGTTGATTGGCTCAATGGCCGTTCTGCCGGTTTCACCACCCCTGACGGTGATCAACGCGTTGTCGCTGATTGGTGTACGGGTAAAGTTGGGATGACGGGGACTTCCTACAACGGGACCTTGGCACTGGCTGCAGCAACGACCGGAGTGGAGGGTCTCGAAGCCATCATTCCGATTGCACCAAATACGTCTTATTATCACTACTATCGGTCGCATGGTCTCGTGCGATCGCCAGGTGGTTATTTGGGTGAAGATATCGACGTTCTCTACGACTTCATTCGGAGCGGTAATCCCGAGCGTCGTGAGTACTGCGATTGTGAGGTTCGGAACACCGAGATGGCCGACAATATGGATCGACTTACGGGAGACCTCAACAATTTTTGGTCAGGCCGGGACTACCTCAACGATCTCGGCCCGCTCCACGCAGCGACCTTAATGTCACACGCCTTCAACGACTGGAATGTGATGCCGGAACATAGCGTCCGGATTATTGAAGCTCTCAAAGAGAAAGATAATCCACTCCAGGTTTATTTCCATCAAGGGGGACATGGCGGTCCGCCTCCCTTCAGTCAGATGAACCGTTGGTTCACACGCTACCTGCACGGTGTTGAGAACGGCGTAGAGGACGAACCGTTTGCTTGGATTGTCCGCGAACAAGATGAACGTTCCAATCCGACTTCCTATCCAGATTATCCGCACCCTGAGGCAGCACCTGTCCGTCTTCATTTGACCGGGGGAGCACCGGGAGTAGGAGCACTCGCGACCAGTCCTTCGAAAGACCAAGGGACAGAGACTCTCATCGACAACGTTTCCTTTGACGGCGCGACTCTTGCCCAGGCTGATTGGACGGAACACCGGCTCCTTTACGTTACCCCTAAACTCGCTGAAGCGGTCCATCTCTCTGGAACCGCCAAACTGACGACCCGAGTTGCGTCTAGTAAGCCAGCCGTGAACCTTTCCGTCTGGGTTGTTTCGTTACCCTGGAACAGTGGCCGAGACAGTAAGATCACGGACAATATCATCACTCGAGGTTGGGCCGATCCACAAAACCACGAGTCGCTCACCGAAAGCGAACCACTTCTCCCTGGTGAGTTCTACGAACTTTCATTCGAACTTCAGCCCGACGATCAGATCATCCCCGCTGGTCAACAAATTGGGCTAATGATCTTTTCGAGCGATCGTGAATTCACGCTCTGGCCTGAACCTGGGACGGAGCTTACTGTCGATCTCGATCAGACGACCCTGACCTTGCCGGTCGTTGGAGGTCTCAACGCATTTTCAGCTGCATCCTCCCAGGAATAGTCGAGTCAGCTTCACTAAGCGCTGAGGAAGAGAGTCGGAACGAAGGGATTCAACGTCAGAGTATTGGTAACTTCGTGCCGTTCTCTTCCAAAGCCGTGTGTGGTGGAGACCACAGACCTGACTCCATAACTATCACTATTCTGGTCTAACTTAGAGTCAGAACGCTCTGTATCAACAGCTGGGAGCAATCGTCGATGTCAAGGCGGATGGTTTGGTGGGGACTCGGTGCCGTTGCCTGGTTTGGGGCTGCTGCTGGAATCCTTAGCCTTAACAACTTGCCCGGCGGTTATGTCCCGTGGCTCTGTGGTCCGTGGGGGTGTTTGTCGTCGATCTGGTCGCTGCTCGCGATCCACGGGTTTTGGTTTTTGTTCCTCGTCCCATTTGGGATTGGCTTCGGTATCAAACTACCACCACTGCGGGCCCAACTGGGTGGTAAGGCTATCATGGGGCTCGCGCTCCTCGCAATTCTGATCGTCACCGGTCAGGCGTCCCGATACTGGCTCACAGAGGCATCGAGTAGTCAAAAGGAATACGTTCTCCAACACACCTTACTTTCGTTAAGTATGCAAGTTGATGTTCCTGGGGTACAGACGTTCGTTGCTGGAGCAATCTGTTGGGGATTTGGACGATTCCGCGGGCGCTCAACATCTACTGATAAAGTTCAGGGGCCGAAGGACCAGCCTCACGATAACCTTGACTCGATAGTTAGCTCGAATTTTCCAGTGTAGAAGTTATCACATTATTGCCTTTCAGATTTTCTGACTTTCTAGATGCTTAAAGCTCAGAGGGGAGTTCAATGATCGCCCTGGCCTCATCATTTCCCCGATGAAGAGGCTGATGATCTGATCATTTTCGTCAGTAAGTTCCCAAGGATGGGTTTCATAAGTCGGTTGAACTGGGAAATCACTAGGCGTGATCTTCTGGTAATAGACACAGTTGCCGTAATAGTAGGGCTGGAGAGCTGGGGTGGTTCTTCCGTTGGGTTTTCGAATCGAACCTTGACATTCTGGTGATCGCGGAGCGACTTCAAGATCGGTTCGAAACCGATGGGCAACCGTTGTAAGCTCGGCTTCTCGGCCTCCGTCGGTTGGGGCACAATGACCAGAGGGGATGGGCTAGTAAGCGTGGGGAGCCCAACTGTCGTTAGAACACCAGCAAGGAGTCCGATCAGCAGCGAGAGGGTCGGCATGGGAGCGTACTCCAAACTTGAATAAAACAGGAGTTGGAAGATGTGAGTCGTCCAAACGATGGACCCTCGTCCTGTTTACTGGAGCGATTCGATGACCCCGAGGATTGAGATTCAGGGTATGATGAAGAAAATGATCACCAACGGTCTGAGCCAGTCGGTTAGCTGCACGTGGAGAGAGGTTGAGGCATGATTTGGGAGGAAGCTCCGCTGTCACTAGAGGTCTATCTATTGGGGCTCATCGACTTCGATGAGATGCAGAATCTGCAGCGCCGGCTCGTCTATGAAATCGGCGAGTCCGAGGCAGTTGGGAAGTTGGTCCTCTGTGAACATCCACCGACGATTAGCATTGGGCGTTCCGGAAGCCGCGCCCACATCAACGCCGATGAGGATGAACTCCGGCGCTTTGGGATCCAGGTTCGTTGGCTCAACCGCGGCGGAGGCCCGGTCCTCCATCTTCCAGGTCAACTCAACGGTTATCTGAGTCTTGATGTCGGTCGGCTCGGAATCGATGTAGGCGACTACTTAAGGCGGATCCAACAGGCAATGATCAACGTGCTCGCCGAATTTGACCTCAATGGCACCATAAAACCGGGTAGTTCAGGGATTTATCTACGTAATGCACGCGTGGCGTCCATCGGCGTGGCCATGATGCGTTGGATCGCCTATCATGGATTTGTACTGAACGTCGGACCTTACCTCGAACCATTCCGGATCCTCCAAGAACCCGGTCCGGATGGGGCTTTTGTCCGACAAACTTCGATGGAAGCACAACGAAATCGCCCTGCTCCGATGTCCCGCGTCCGTGAAGCGACGATCCGTCAATTCGAACACGCGTTTGGACTGTCAAACAACCATTTGTTTACCGACCACTCTATGCTTCGTCGCAAGGTTCCTTCACATGTCTACGCTCCCAGTCTTGGATAAATCAGAAGTTCTCGAAGATCAGCGATCGACAACAAGTACAACGAGTTCACCCAACCCACCGCAGATAAGCGGGCTCCCGATTGTCGGGCCCGACGGCAGAGTTCCCGAAACGGTCCCACATCGACGACTGCCGAGTTGGTTAAAGCGACCAATCCCGAGTCGTGGCGGGATGGGGGCGACAGCACGACTGATTGAAGAGCTTGGCCTGGAGACGATCTGCGAGAGCGGCAAGTGCCCGAACCGTTCTGAGTGCTGGACCCGGAAGACTGCGTCATTCATGATCCTCGGGGAAACTTGCACACGACCTTGTGGCTTTTGTGCGGTTCCCCGAGGTCACCCAGGGCCGCCTGCTGCCGACGAGCCAGAGCGGCTTGCCGAGGCCTGTGCACGACTCGGTGTAAAGCATGTTGTCATTACTTCTGTGACCCGGGACGATCTCGGAGACGGTGGTGCTGATCATTTTCGACGCTGTATCCTAGCCGTCCGAGAACGGACCGGTGCGGTCGTTGAGGTTCTCACTCCCGATTTTGATGGCAACTCGGCTGCGATCGCGACTGTCCTCTCCGCCTCGCCCGAAGTCTTTAATCACAACCTGGAGACGGTCGCTCGACTGCAACGTTACGTCCGTCGGAAGAGTCAATATCGGGTGAGCCTCGGCGTCCTCGCGGAGGCGAAACGGCTTCGTCCTGAGATCCTGACGAAGAGTGGTCTCATGCTTGGACTCGGTGAGACGACGGAAGAAGTTTTCGAAACTCTCGCTGATCTTCGAGAGGTCGGTTGTGATCTAATTACTCTCGGGCAATACCTTCGCCCCTCACCGAAGCACCTCCCGGTCGATCGTTATCTGCCCCCCGAAGAATTTGAGGCACTTGGGAAGCAGGCTAAATCGCTCGGATTTCGAGACGTCGCCAGTGGACCGTTTGTGCGGTCGAGTTACCACGCTGATCGACTCGCTGGGAGTGTCACCTCTCCGGCATTAAGCAATTGAATCCGAAGACGGAGGTTCCTTCGAAAAAAGTCCCCCTCGATTTCGCAGATGATATCATCCCGTCGCCGGTCTCTTTGTTTGGGAACGAGGCCGGCGTTCTTGATGAAGTCGAGCAACGCTCTGTGATTCTATGACGCTGTAGTTTTGTCGCGCAATCGGTATCATAAAGACATACGATGAGTCGAGCTTCCTCTGGAATCTCTCAGTACACGCTCTTCCCTGAATTGAGACCCGGCCGATGGCTGTGACACTATTCGACAAGGTCTGGAATCGTCACCTGATTGGAAACCATGACGGTTCAAACCTTCTCTATATTGATCGACACCTGATCCATGAGGTTACCAGCCCTCAAGCATTCGAGGGACTCCGCCTGAAAGGGCGGAAAGTCCGTCGGCCTGATCTGACATTCGCGACTCCCGACCACAACATTCCGACCGACGACCAACTCGACATCAAGGATCCGCTCTCGAAGCGACAAGTCGAGGCGCTCCGATCGAATTGCGCGGAGTTTGGGATCGCACTCCTCGACGTCGGGAGCGGTCGTCAAGGGATCGTTCATGTGATTGGCCCTGAACTCGGGATCACGCTCCCGGGGCTCACGATTGTCTGTGGCGATAGCCATACCAGCACGCATGGTGCTTTTGGGGCGTTGGCCTTTGGGATCGGGACAAGCGAAGTCGAGCATGTCCTCGCGACTCAGACCCTCTGGCAGGGGGCCAAGCCCAAGTCGTTTGGGATCGAGGTCACCGGCAAGCTCGGTCCTGGTCTGGAGCCGAAAGACATTATCCTGGCGATCATCCGATCGATCGGAACCGGGGGTGGCACTGGCTCGGTTTTTGAGTACTACGGACCTGCGATCGAAGCCCTCTCGATGGAAGGGCGGATGACAATCTGCAACATGTCGATTGAAGCAGGGGCGCGGGCCGGGATGATTGCCCCGGACGATACCACGATCGAGTTCATGAGCGCACAAGATCGTCCCTTTGCACCGAAAGGTCCGGCCCTCGACGCCGCGATCGCCGATTGGCGGACACTCCGGACAGATGATGAAGCCGGGTTCGATGACAAGGTGACGCTCGATGCCTCGGCACTTGTTCCGCAAGTCACTTGGGGAACGAATCCGGGGATGACGATCGATGTGACGGGGGTGATTCCCGATCCCGTCGACGTTCCGTTCGCCAGCGCAGCCGATGCACAACGGGCTCTTGAATACATGGAACTGAAGCCAGGGACGCCGCTGCAAGAGATCCCGGTGGACATTGTCTTCATTGGTTCTTGCACGAATGGCCGAATTGAGGACCTTCGCTCTGCTGCTTCGGTTTTCCGAGGGAGAAGAGTTGCCGAAGGGGTCCGGGCGTTGGTTGTACCAGGAAGTGAAGCGGTCCGGGCCCAGGCGGAGTCGGAAGGGCTCGACACGATTTTTCAATCGGCAGGCGCTGAGTGGCGTCAGTCCGGCTGTTCCATGTGCCTGGCAATGAATCCGGACAAACTGACTCCTGGACAGCGATCAGCCAGTACCTCAAATCGGAACTTTGAAGGCAGACAAGGTCCTGGCGGTCGGACCCATCTGGTCAGCCCGGCAATGGCGGCGGCAGCAGCGGTGACGGGTCGATTCACCGACGTCCGTCAACTACTCGCGCACTGATCGATCAGATCACTTGGTTTGGGTGACCGGTCACATAACCCTGAGCATATCGAGACTGCTGATGGAACCGTTCACGAGTCACCGCGGTAAGGTGACGATCTTGGATTGGACCGACGTCAACACCGATCTGATCATCCCTGCGCGTTACTTGAAGCGGATCGAACGGACGGGTTACGGTCCGCTCCTCTTTGCTGATAAGCGTTATGTACCAGGTGGTGCTCCACAACCTGATCAGCCCGAGCGTCAAGGCGATCTTGCACCAAGCTTTCCGCTCAATCGTCCCGAAGCCGAAGGTGCGACGATTCTTGTTGTTGGCTCAAATTTTGGCTGTGGCTCCAGTCGAGAGCATGCGGTCTGGGCTGTCCTTCAGGCTGGGTTCCGCGTCTTGATCGGACCAGGAATTGGTGAAGGATTTGCCGATATCTTCGAGGGTAATGCCTACAACAATGGCCTCCTCCCGATCGAGCTTCCTCCAAAAGATTGGGAAACAATCACTCAGGAAGCACGGCAGGATCCGAGCCTAGAAGCGACGGTGAGTCTTGAGTCCAGCTCCATCAGACTCCACTCGGGGACGGACCCGGACGGGCTGGTGATTCCGTTCGAAGTCCCCGTACGTCAACGGAATCGACTCCTCCACGGGATCGATCCCATTGATGAGACCCTACAACACCATGACCTCATCACAGGCCATGAACAGAATCTCTCAGACTGGGTCAAGCCAACGGGAAAGTCGAGCTAAATCAAAGTGGTGCTGTTAGCTCTGCTTCTGACCCAGGTGTTGCAGGAGTGAGGAAAAGGCACGGACGGCATCGTTGACAACTTCGGGCGGCGGGACTGGGAGCCGCAGGTACGGTTCGCCAGTATGTTCGTCACGTCGGACAAGGCGATTCGGACGCTCTTCGGTGTCCGGGGTGTCCGCCTGATCGGGTTGAGAAGCAGTTGCCAGGGCACTCAGCAAGGCCATTCCTTGTTGAATTAAGTCAGCGACGGGTGCGTTGATTGGCATGGAGGGAGTCGCTGGCTCCAGAGGGCGTTCAAGGTTTGTTGAAGTTGCGTTGTTTTCTGTAAGTCTGGCCTCATTCTCGGCGGCTGTCTTGCTTACGCTCGGAACGTTCTCTCGTGAGGTAGCTGCGGCTGTCTTAATTGGTTCTGATGGCTGGTGTTCTGTTGCCGTTGATTGATCGGAATCTGGTCTCTTCCGATCGGGCGCACTGGGGATTGTTCGAGCGTCGATTGTGTTGGTCGCTGATTGAACCGACTCCATAAAGCGTTTCAATCGAGTCCCACCCATGGAGACGTCTTTCGGCCCACCGTCCAAAACACCGGAGAAGAGGGATCGTTTAAACTTAAGGAGGGAGAGCATGCCATATTCGATGCCACCCTCACTAATAAAATTGACAACCTGGACTGACTGTTGCTGTCCGAGCCGGTGGACCCGACCAACGCGCTGTTCTAGAACTGCGGGATTCCAAGGGAGATCGAGATTGAAGACGGTATTGGCCCACTGGAGATTGAGGCCAACACCACCGGCATCGGTCGCAAAGAAGAGACGGCAGTCGGGGTCGTTCCGAAAGCGATCCACTGCCTGGCTCCGTTGCTTCTGGGAGAGCCCTCCGTGAAAAAGTTCGAACCCCCAATCGTGATCCAACGCCCGCTTGGTAACGAGTTCGTGCATCCGGAGCCATTGGCTAAAGAGGACAATCTTTGAATCAGGTTGCTCCAAGACTTCAGCGAGGAGCGTACTGACTTCCTCGACCTTGTGCCCTTGGTCCACGCTGGGGTCGATCAAGTAGGTGCTATCACAGACCATCCGCATCTTTTGCAACGCGGCCATCAAGTGAAGCTTGTCTGCCTCGGAAAGGAACTTCAAGCGTCGCCATTTTTCTACGATCCGCGCAACGATTTCGCCGTTCTCTTCATGGATATCGCGTTGGGCATCGGTCATCGGAACAAAGATGTTTTGATCGATTCGTTCCGGAAGCTCAAGTTGGACGTCAGTCTTCTGCCGTCGGAGTAGGATCGGCGCCAACGTCTTGCCAATTTGGTCAAGATTCCGATATCCGATGACCTTGCCGCCAGCTTCGTCAAGAATCTGATGCTCGTGGAGTAGTTTGTAGGTCGGGCCCAGCCGGTACTGGTCGACAAACTGGACGATCGAGATCAGCTCTTCGAGGCGATTCTCAAGGGGAGTTCCAGTGAGGACGATGGCGTAGGGTGACTTGAGCTGCTTTACCGATTTCGCCGTTCTCGTGTTCCAATTCTTGATCCGCTGCGCCTCGTCAAGAATGATCAAGTCTGGAGTCCACTTGTTGATGGTCTCAATGTCGAAGTGGATCGTGTCGTAATTGGTGATCTTAATGGACGACTTGCTGTTGTCGAGAAACTCTTGAGCCCGTCGGTGTTTGGAACCGGAGATCACATGGGCCGATCGATCACTGAATCGCTCGATTTCACGATACCACTGCTGTTTCAATGAGGTCGGGCAAACAATGAGGACCCGATCGACTCCGAAGAGCCGCGACATGACTTCGGCGGCACCGATTGCCTGGATCGTTTTTCCGAGGCCCATCTCATCGCCGATCAGGCAACGACCGGCTTTGGCCGCAAAGAGAATTCCGTCACGCTGATAGTCGTAGAGATTAGCATTGAGGAGATTCTTGAAGGCCGCCGAACGTCGACCCGAAGGAAAGGCTTTCGAAACAGCCGCTTGTCGATGGTCGGCATCGCGTCGCTCTGCGATTAAGCCGAGCACGCCATCGTCAACCCGTAACTCATGGTCGATCTTTGCCGTGTCCGTCAGAAATCGCTCGACAACCGGGGCTGCTTCCGGAGGGAGAAGGAGATCTGGGTTGAAGTAATTTTCCACCAAGCGACTGAGAGCAACTGGACACTCGGATCCCGGCCGAAACTCGATCAGCCGTTGTGATCCGGATCGGACAATCAACTCAGAATAAGCTGGCTTAAACCCTTCGTGGAGTGGTTTTGCGGTTTTCCGCCCTTTGGCAAGTTTCGCGATGAGAAACTCAATATGTTTACAGGTGCCAAGATCATTGGTCGCAAAATCGGGACAAGAACAGGAGTTGACTCCTGGGTCGTTGCCACGGATCTTGACCTGATACGTTCGCTTTGACTTCGGATTGGTGACAAGGAACTCAGAGAAGACGGGATGCTCACCGATGTTCTTGAGACCAAACTCCTGCTCACTGCCGAATTGGCGACGAAGCTCAAGCTGCCATTGATGAAGGGTGAGATGCTCAGGCTTCGCAGTCCGGGAAAGCTTCTTCGCTTCCCGCTTCTTCTTGACGACAAACTTTCGGCTTTTCGGCCTTGATGTCGGTGTAGCCTGCGCTTCACGCCGACTGATCTGCATCCGTCGGTAGCTCAACTAAGATTAAATAATAATTAGAACAAGGAGTTTCTGAATTCTGAACTCAACTGCTTAGCTACCCGGCCAGGACTCGAACCTGGAATGACTGGACCAAAACCAGTTGTGATACCGATTTCACCACCGGGTAATTGGTTAATCAACCAACAGCATTACTATATCAGAGGAGGTCGGGATCGGAAAGGTTCATTCGGGCTGACCTACTTCAGTTCTTCAGGAGATGAAGTCCGATCGGTGACACGCCGGCCTTCCTCACTATCGAGATCCGCCCTGACTCTTTAACGTGACCCCTGCCGAGCGAGCAGACAGTTTAAGCGCTCTCTTGGCTTGTGATCAGAGCCTGATTGAGTCCAAGCAGAATGCGGCCCGTCCCGTCTCTCGTGACTGGATTGGATGAAAGCAAGATCCTTCCGGCTGACACATCGCAGGGAAGGTCTGCAGATTGACTCTCGGCGCTCTGGAGCCGAGCTTGAATTTTAATCTGAGTCCCATTCTCTCCGTCGAAATGTAAGGCGAAGAGGCCGAAACGAGAGTTGTGTTCGACGTTCATCCGTGATGCGGACAGCCAGCCTTCCGCGGTCCCTCGTTTTCGGAGCGTGATCAGCTCTCGATACCAGGTGAGCATGTTATCGTCGCGATCATCTGGGGCAGCGCACTTGGCGTTCAGGAACGCACGTGGGTCTGATGGTGGGACAGCGCCGTTCCAAAGATCGGGTGGGAACTCCCGCGCTCGTCCAGCATCAACTGCGTCACGAAGTCCTGGATCATGGAAATCCGCAAAAAAAGCGAATAAGGAGTCGCTGGCATATTCTTCACCCATGAAGATGAGGGGAATGCTGGGGTAAAGCAGAGTGAGCGCGGCCGCAGCCTTCTGAAAGCCCTTCGAGGTTAGATGATGGAGCCGTATCCCATGTGGGTGATGTCCAACAGCGTCATGCGTTTGCAATGCCGTCACAAACGATGGAATGGGAATTTCTGCTGCTATAGCGAATAAGCGCCGCCGTTGTTCGGAACTCACACGCACGGTCTTACCATCGTCATAATAGTAGATGTATCCATGCTGAAGGGCCTCTCCGAGATCGTCCTCTCCGCGATACGCACGATGGGAGAGCTTCAGATCGGGGAGTCCGTGCGCGTAGAGAGAGTACATGATGCAATCAGACCAGATCGCGTCGTAGGCCTCTTGTTGCTCGTTGGAATCGAGCAATTTAGGGTTGTAGATGTTAGTCTCTGCAATCAAGTGAATGACACGAGTTACCGACCTTGCGTAGTTCGAGACTACTCCACGGATTTCGTTGAGGATATCTGGTGTCTGGTCGTCGTACATGCAATGGACGGCGTCCAGTCTGAGGCCGTCGAGGTGGTATTCATCGAGCCAACGGATGGCGTTCTCGATGATGAACTGCCGGACGTGTTGCGAGTCAGGACCATCATAATTGAACGCTTCCCCCCAAGGTGTCTGGTGGTTCTCCGTAAAGTAGGGACCGTAGTCCGCGAGATAGTTGCCTTCGGGGCCAATGTGGTTGTAGACGACGTCGAGAAGGACTCCCAAGTCGTTATCATGACACGCATCGACGAATGCTTTAAAGTCGTTCGGTTTTCCATAAGTGTCGCGGACTGAAAAGAGACCGACGCCGTCGTATCCCCAATTCCAGCGCCCTGGGGATTGAGCAACCGGCATGATTTCGACTGCGGTGACGCCAAGATCCAGGAGTTCAGGAAGGCGTTTCAAGGCGGCCCGAAATGTGCCTTCTTCGGTAAAGGCACCAACGTGCAGTTCGTAGATGATCAGGTCTCGTTTGGGGACACCGGCCCAGTGGCGATCGGTCCACGCAAACCCTTCATGATGAATAACCATCGAAGGCCCATGAACACCAGCGGGCTGATACAACGACGTGGGGTCAGGACGCGAAAGCTCTCCATCGAGCAGATAGTAGTAATGCGTATCAGGCGAGACGTCAGGCGCGACTCCACTGAAGTAGCCTTCCTGATCACGATGAAGGGGGAATCGGCGGCTCGTTGATCCACTCTCAAGAATCTCGACGCTGACGTTTTGGCGGTGTGGTGCCCAGACTCGAAAATGCGCCTGCTTCTCTGTGAGTGGTGTCGCGCCCAAGCGTAAGGTATTCGGTTGATCTTGGCCGATGAGTTCGAACCAGCGGCAACCCTCAAGAACACCACTCGTGGCGCTCTGTCGGGCGAGGAAGAGACGATTCTTCCAACCCGCCTTCTGATGTTCGTCAGAGGCCCGTCGCGCAACTCCCTGAGCTGCATTCGCAACGACGATTGCGCGATAACCGGCCGTTAAGGCGGCGAGATCGTTGCCCGAATCTCCTGCGAAGACAATGGCATCAGGAGCCAACTCGCGCTGCAGAGACCACCATTTAAGGGCATGTGCTTTGGATGCCTTTGCAGGGAGGAGGTCGATGAGACCATCCCCATTGAAAGGGTCCACACTATGGATGATCGAGTACGGAGCGTTGGTCTTGTCGAGTTCTTGCTGGATCTGGTCGACTAACCGCTCTAGTTCCTCGGCCTCTGCATAGAAACTGAGCTTGAATCGACCTAATTTGTCCTCCTCCTGGAGTCGGAGACCTTGGATCGTCTTCAAACGATCAAGGAGTGAACTGATCGGCATCGCGGCAATAATCTGCTGGAGGTGGTCGTTGTACGCTTCGATCGGCCTGAATTCTCCTGCATCGGTGCGTTCAAAGATCGAAGTTCCCACATCACAGATGATCCAATCTGGGGAAGGTAGCTTAAACTCCTGGATCGCTTCAGTGACCGAGGCAAAGTGTCGGCCGGTCACGAACACAAGCGTGATCCCACTTTTCTCGATCTCGCGATGCAGGATTGCGAGGTCGGCTTGATTCCCGTGGTTACCGAGAAGCGGAATGAATGTGCCGTCAAGGTCGGTGGCAAGGACGCAGACGCTTGTTCCAATAGAAGGTGTCTTGGTCATCGTATTGACTTATACGCGCTGGAGCCAGACAATCTGATACGGTTCAAGTAAAACCGGTTCAGATGTCCTAAATGTTTTGTTCTGTATCAGGTCTTCGAAGAAGCGTCCGAGCCCGGCAGTTCGCAATCTGTTTCCCTCGAGCGACTGTGATTGCTCAGAGAAATTGGCGAGGACAGTGATCCGGTGCCCCTCGCGGATCCGGAGGAAGCCCAATAGATGAGGATTTGCCGTGTTGATCAACTCCATGTTCTGTCCGGCAAAAGCTGGATTTGATTTGCGAAGGGCCATGAGCCTCTGCGTTGCTTTGAAGATCCGACTGCGGATTGATCCATTTCCCGACGCGATATGGTCATCTAGCTCTTCGAGGTAGTTCCACTGCATTTTGGGGCGATGAATCCAGCGCGAGTCGCCTGCCTTGGCAGGATCTAACACATAATCATAATCGTTGAGCATCCCCCATTCTTCCCCAAGGTAGAGCAGGGGGATCCCACCGATACTTAGTGTGACCCCATGCAAAAGCATCATCCGTCGAATGGCGAACTCTTTCTTCTCCTCGTCATCTTCTTCAACGGCTTGCTCGAGACCGGCTAACGAGGCCATCGTCCCCGAGATCCTCATATCGCCAGTCTGGTGATTCTCTTGAAATGGGATCCCACGCGCAAAGGATCCCGGGAATTGGCCTGTGTAAAAGCTGTTGAGAAACTGTCGATGATCGTATGCGTTGATACCGATGACTGCGGCGTCCTTGTCGTCAAACGTCCAGCCAATATCATCGTGGCAACGAAGATAATTGACCCAGGCGGTATTCTCCGGGAGTTGATACCGATGGCGTAACGTTTGAACCAGTAAATCCACCCTCCTTGTTGCAAGCGACTCCCAGAGCAATGCCATCAAAGTAGGATTATATGAAATTTGGCATTCGTCTGAACCGATGTACTTGACAACTTCGTCTGGATGCACGATGGCTTCTGATTTAAAGAGGAGCCCCGGCGTTGCGATCCGGGCGAGCCGATTAAATGATTGGATAACCCAGTGTGCTTCGTCCAAGTTCTCGCAATTCGTCCCCATCTGTTTCCAGATGAACGCGACAGCATCGAGTCTGAGGATGTCGACACCCATATTCGCGATGAAGAACATCTCTTCAAGCATCGCCCGGAAGACTCCAGGATTCCGGTAGTTGAGGTCCCATTGGAAGTTATTGAAGGTGGTCCAGACCCACTGCTGCATCCCATCGTGCCAGGTGAAATTTCCCCGTCGGACTGTTGGGAAGATCTCGCGAAGCGTTCGCTCGTACTGCTCCGGTACAGATCGATCCGGAAATATGTAATAGAACTCGCGATATTCCAATTCCCCGGCTTGAGCGTGTTGCGCCCACTGGTGGTCATCCGCGGTGTGGTTGAACACGAAGTCCAAGACCAAGGAAATGCCGGCTTCTCGGAGATCGTTGGCCAGGAGACGAAGGTCGTCGATCGTCCCAAGTCGCGGATCTACCGAACGATAGTTACTGATCGCGTAGCCACCATCATTGTTCCCTGGTCGAACCGCGAATAACGGCATCAAGTGCAAATACGTAAGGCCGAGTTCTTTGAAGTAGCGGACATGCTCGCGCGCTCTGCTTAGGTTTTCACTAAACAGGTCAACATACAGTGCACCGCCGACGATCTTTTCGGATTGGAACCAATCAGGGTCGTTGATCCGATGCCGATCTAGTTCGCACAATTCCGGAGGACGTGCATCCCACGCCTCTGCTGCTGTCCGCAGGACCTCTTCGATGTGATAGAAGAAGTCATAGCGCGACCCATAAAGCGCGTAGAGTAATCCGAAGAGTTGACGCCAATGATGCTGAAGTCGCAATTCGAATTCATGGCGTTTGGTCTCCTCGGTGTTCCTCCGCTCCCAGATTTCTTCGAGGCGCGGGCGAATGCGTTTTAGCGTCAGGTCTGCTTTTGACTGGATATCGTTGTGCTTGCCGTCTTCATTCGATCCGATCATTGGGAATGACAATCTTATCCATGAAGTTGTAGTACTCGATGCCCTCTAGGATTCCTGCCGCGTGGGAGGCTTGGGCAAAGTAAATCCTAGGCCGATTCTTCAGTCGATTCAGTTCTTTACTGTGGTTGGCTACCACGACGCCTAACGTCCGTCCAAGGAGCATTCCGGCGTCATTACCCGAGTCCCCGGCGACTAAAACATGCTCGGGAGCGAATCCCCACTTCCAAAGGACGTGTCGCATTGAGTAATCACTGCCGCCGCGGATCGGAATGATGTCGAGGTACATGCCGAGCGACATGATAACCCGGGCGCGGAGTCCTGCCTCGCGGAGGATCTTTCGGGTCTTCTGTGTCGAAGGGGCGAGCTTAGTGTCAATCTCGTAGCTCAGCTTAAATTCTGACTGATGGTCCTCCTCCTGCGGAAAGAAACCAGGCAAGGTATCGAGAACTTCACGTATTCCTTCTCGATTCCACGCGTAGCCGATCGACTTCCGCCAACTCAAGTCTGGCGTCAAGCGTTCACCGTAGTGCAACTGAGTTCCGCAGTCAGTAGCGATCAAGTCGAGACGCGGTAACCCGAGCTCATCGATGAGAGCCATGGCACTGTCCAAGCGACGACCTGTGGCTACGCCGAAGCCAACATGATCATTCTCCTGGATCAGTTCAACCAATTTGGCCAAGGCATCCGCGTCGCCTGTGAGCGTATTGTCCAGGTCGGTGATGATCAAGCGATCAAACTCAGGCAACCGACGGCTTCGTGATTTTTGCCCAAGGACCGGCGCTGTCGTGTGCTTCAGAATGTCCTTGACATCACGGAGATATCTCCTCGCGTGATTGCTCCAGGAATAGTGCTCTCGGGTCCCACGGACACCGTTGGCGGACCACTCCTCCCATTGGTTCTCTTCGGTTAAAGCCCTGAGTAATGCATGTTCAATTTCTTCCGGATTGAGAGGGTCAATTAGCAGGCCATTGCGACAGTTGGCGATGATGTCACGGGGGCCGCCATCATTCGTTGCGATGATCGGTAAACCTGTAGCGCCAGCCTCAAGGAGGGTGAGTCCGAACGCTTCAGTCAGGGCGGGGTTGATAAAGACGACACGCATCGATTCCGCAAGCCGGTATAGCTCTGGAACGTCATTGGGCGAGTGTCTCTTGGGATATGCGACTTTACCGTACAGATTGTAGCGATCGATTAAGTAGAGCACATTGTTGAGCACTGCTTGCTGCTGCTTGGGAAGTTCACGTAGATCATCTCGGGCTCCCATCACCATGACAAGATTGGCGAGTTCTTGAAGTTGCTCGCTTTCACCGTAGACCTTGACGAGCATCTCCAAGTTTTTCCGTTCATCGGGGCGTGCCAGCGTCAAGATAATCGGTTTGCTTGTGTCGCGGAGGAAGCGCGCCAGTTCACTTGCAATTTCTGGTCTCTTCCACTGTTCATCCCGTGGCGAGAAGGCAGAGAGGTCAACTCCTGGTGGAATCACCTCCATCCGGGACGGAACGTAGTGGTCGTATAGTGCGTATTGCTGCTGGACTTCTTGATTTGTGCTGGTCACAACCATCGAGGCTGTTTCGAGCGCGGTCTCCTCGGCTTCAATTCTGGTCGTAAACCTGTACCTCTTTTCCAAGGCGTGTGCGTTTGATTTGTTGATCGAGAGCCGTTCTCGTTTGACCCGGCCTAAGGAGTGTCCTGTGAACACGAACGGAATGCGGAGTAAGCGAGCGAGTTGAGCACCGGCGAGACCAGCATCGCCATAGTGGCCGTGGATCACATCGGGGAGCCCTCGGCGCCTAAAGTGAGCGATCGTTTGATCCACGAACATCTCGATAAAAGGCCACAACGACTCTTTGCGCAGGTACCGTTTGGGACCAAACGGTATTCTCACGATCTTGGCCTTTGGGCTGATCTCTTCTTCGAGCTGTGCGTAATCCTGGTCAACATTAGGGTCGACGATCTGACGTGTTAGCAGCTCAACTTCCTGAACGTCGGGTTGTTTTGCGAACTCCCGGGCGAGTTCAAGAACATACTTCACTTGTCCACCAGTGTCTGCGTCTCGTCCCAGTTCTGGCTCATGCGCGCGGATCAATCCATGAAGACTAATCAAGGTGATTCTTAGATTGGCTGTGCGTGCATGCTCTTCGCCTGTGTTACTGGGTGGACCATTGGAGTTCTCCTCCGACCAATCTGTCATCTCGTTATTCTCTTTCGTAGTGCCTGAAGCCGAACAATACAGGCTTTATGGTTAAGGCGTGCTCACTGGCAATTTGTAATGATCTCGCCTAGTTGTTGTTGCGCCTTGAAGTGTGCAGGTGTTCGACGCATATTGAACCGCTGCTTTCAGGATCTCCCCAAGCGGGAGCCCGCGATCGATCCCAACGATCACGGCAGCTGAAAATGCGTCTCCGGCGCCGACTGCGTCGACGAAGGGGGTTGGTTTTGGTGTTTCGGCGAAGAAGGTCTCCCCATCTTCTTCAACGGCGTATGCACCTGCGGAGCCACATGTAATGAAAAAACGTCGTGGGTGATAGATTTTTCGCAAGGTCGCCACTGCCTTGGCAATCTGGTCTGCTGAGTGACATTCGGTCTCGGCCAAGAATGAGAGTTCGTCACGGTTCAGCTTGATCCACTCAGCATGATCAAGAAGGACTCCGGCAGACTCGCGATCAAACCAAGGCTGCCTGATGTTGATGTCGACAAAGCGAGGGAGGCCTTCCGTTTTCATCAGCTGAGTGATCGTCGAACGCGTTGTGGGGCTCCGGAAAGCAAGACTTCCGACGTAAAATAGGGAAAAGTCTCGGGCCGATACATCGTGAGCCGGCAACTGAATTTCGTCATAAGCTTGGTTATCGAGGATAGAGTACTGCGGCTCATCGTCAACAATCTCAACCCGGACTTTTCCCGTCGGCCATTTCTGATTGATCTGAAGCGCGGAGGTGTCCATGCCCCAAGCTTCCATGTTCGCTCGGACCTCTCGCCCTTCGTCATCGTTGCCTACAGCCGAGGTGAATAGGGGACTTAGTCCAAGCCCTTGGAGATTCCATGCGACATTAAAGGGAGCGCCTCCAAGCACACGATGTCCATTCGGAAATACGTCGAAGAGTACTTCACCGATGATTAGGGGGCGTCTGGCTGCCATAGTCAATTGCTCGTCCAATCTATACTGGGCTTTGGTGAACAGGCGAGAGCTTCAGTATTAGTGCTTTAAGTTACGTCTTTAACAACTTTTTGCCAATCGTCTCGTATCTTCTTACTGTCTGTACAAATCCCAAAGAGCTATCACTAGATCCCCCTACGAATTTGTCAACAAAATTTTCTCTGTGCACACGATTACATGCTAACTGCTTGCCTGAGTTAATCCTTCATGAACTCGAAGAGCGCTCTTCGTCGATTGAACTGAAGAGTTGGAAATGGCCCCGTGGATGTAGAATTGGGGATCTCCAGGTCGCATTTCCTGAGCAACAAGTTAGGGAAGCACGGTTAAGGGTACCCGGAACTCAAGTGACCACCAGATGATGGCAGTCACCTGATCTCCGTGTGTCTGTCGAGAGCAACATAAGCCGAGTTGAGGTGATCGTTAAGGTAATTCCGGTGGGCTCGGAGCTCTTGTCTGAATCGAATCAGTGAGCCCCGACAGCGTTTCCCGAAACCTCAGTCGGTTCGTTACTTCTCGGAGCCAGAAGCATCGGAATCGCGCTCCTCTTCCTGTTTCAGACTCTCGAGATAGGCAACGATGTCGGCGAAGTCTTTGAGGGTCATCCCCTTCTCGAGCCCATTTGGCATCGCCGAGAGATTGCTCTCGACCAACTCGTCGATCTCTTCACGAGGAAGCAGAAAGATTTCCCCGTTAGTGTCAGCGATCTCCAAAGCGTCCCCGACCTCTTTACGGACAACGCCGCGGTAGATTTGACCATCGAGGGTCGCGATCAAGCTCATCTCATAGCCGGAGGCGATCCGGTTTGATGGTTCGAGGATCGACCGAACCAGTTCCTCCCGAGGATACTTGGCACCGACGCCCACGAGATTGGGCCCGACGTCAGATCGACCACGATCACCGATCGCATGGCACTTCACACAGCCGATCCCCTCGGGGTCGAAGAAGAGCGCCGCACCTCGGTTCGGATCACCACGGTTCTCGGCGGCGAACGCTGCGAACGCCGAGGGATCAAGTCCTTGAGGAAGCTCCGATTCGAGGAATTCGAATGCAGGGTCAGTCTGGCCGATTGCGAGACTGAAGCTCCACGGCCCCCCAGTGTTCCCAGTTTGGAACCAGATCGTGTTTGTTCCCTCGCGGAGGGTAAATTCTCCCGAAGCCTGGTCAGGATCCCAGCCACGGTTGCCGAGGAATTCATGGATCTTTTCACCATTGATCCAAAGGATTCCCTGGTCATCGCTCCCGAGCCGCCACGTTGCAATACCAGCTCGGTTGGCATCGACGGTTGTTGTCGCCATTGCCCAGACTTCCGCGGTCGGACTTAGGTCGCGACCCGGATCGATCCGCCCATCCTCGCGACGAGATTCGACCTGGCGCCAGCGAAGCTCCCGGTCTCCGATCGTGATAACTTGATCCAAATTGGCCGTGCCACTGAAGTCAAAGTAAGGGTCCTCCGTGCCTTGTGGCCAGGCGCCAATCAGTTGCCAGGAGGAAATCGGCTGAGGTTGTCCAAATAGGATCGTAAGTTCTCGTCGGGTCTCGGGAGTCAGTTCGTTCCGTCTCTGGCGTTCCCGGAGATCATCAACGATCTGGTCACGAATCTCGATAAGCGCTTGCCCGGAGAGTTCTCGGAGCTGAGGGTCTCGATCTGTTAATCCCGAAAGGTAGACGCTGAGCGCCCGAGGATCAGGAATAAGACCGAGCGTCCGGATCGCCTCGGCGCGAAGATCAGGGTTCGACACAACTGTCAGGATTGCGGGGATGGCCTCACGAGCTTTGACCTGAGCGAGTGTCTGGAGTGTTGCCTTGCTGACTGCCGTTTCTGGGTCATCCAGCCGGGGAAGGATTGACTTCAACGCGCCCTTGGGATCAAGGACACCGATAACTCGGACTGCGGCGGTCCGGATCTCAGTTGCCGGGTGATCGAGACGCTTCAGAGCGACCTCAATCGCTTCGGTTGCCTCAAGGCTCGCGAGTGTCTCAAGAGCAACGCTCATCAATTCGGAGGGTGTTGTGTCGTCAGCGGCAAGTTCAGTGAGCGTTTCGGTTGCATCATCGGCACCGATTGCTTCCAAGACCCTTACCGCAAGTTCCCGAACCGACAGACTCACTTCTTCCGACTCGACGAGTTCGATCACCAATGGGACGGCTTCGGAGTCTCGAGCCTTCCGAAGCGCTTGAAGACCCTCGATCCGGACGGAGTCTATAGGATCAGTGGCGACGAGCGCGCGGATCCGCGACATCGGACCTTCGTCACCGACTCCGCTCAGAAGCGAAATCGCTTGTTTCCGGACCTCTGCGCTCGGATCGTCAAGCGCAGAGCGGAGGGTTTGGAGGACGGGTTCGGTTCCTTCCCAGTCGTGGACGAGGGCTCGACTTGGCTCACTAGACGCTGGTCGGGTTCCCCACCACCCAGTCTCGTAACGATCGCCACGTCGGTACACTGTAGCAAGGGCCTCAAGGGCTTGGAGTCTAACCTTGAGATCTCGACCAGTCTTAACGGCCTTGACGAGGGCTTGGACGGCACCAAGTGACCGGACACCCGTGAGTGTCAGGACCGCTGTACGCGCCTTCGTTCCTTCGGCTGACGTTAGGAACTCATCGACAGGCTCCCAACGATCGAGGAACCTGAGTGCCTGGATCACCGCGAACCGGACGGTCGAATCTTCCTCCCCAAGTGACTCGACGAGTGGAGCCACAGCGCGAGCGTCATCGAGCCTTCCGAGCGCAATCGCAGACTGGAGCCGGACGCGAGGATCGTCGTCTTCTGCAAGTGCGAAGAGAAGTGAAGCTAAGGCCGATTCTGAGAGGCGTAATCGGTTCTCTCCGAGTGTCGGTGCCCGTTCCGATTCAGTGACTGAGAAGACCGACCAGACTGTGACTGCTGGCCTGGTACCAAGTGCTCGAGCGGCTTGGGCCCGGACGATCGGATCGTTGTCGGATAACGCTTCGACCCAATAAGGAATCGGATCAAAGCCAGGAATCTGATCGACAAGCGCATCAAACGTCCAGATGGCGTGGACCTTTGCCATCGTTGGAGTCTCAGTTGTGCGGAGTAGTGTAATCAGTGGATCGACAACTGTCTTACCTCGTCGAGCGAGTCCCTCCTGTGCACGGATCCGAACGTGGTGTGAGGGAGAGCCAAGAGCGTCAATCAGAGTAGCCGTCGATGATTGACCGGGGTCGATCGGTGTTGCAACAGCTTCCGACCCTTCCCCAACATAAGTCACCCGATATAGTCGGCCCGCGAGAGTGTCGTTAGTCCAGCCACCGTAGTTCCAATCAGCGACATACATGTGTCGGCCATCGGGACTGAAGCAGAGGTCTTGAGGTCGGAAGGTGCTTCCATCCTCTCCGACCAGGAAATCTTGGATCTCAGCGGTGAAGGTCGCGCCGTCGGTATCCGGAAAGAAAACCTGGACTTTCCCCTTCCCCCATTCGCAATGGAAGGCGGCTTCACGATACTCTTCAGGCCAAACTGCTTCACGATAGCAGGCTGCCCCGACTGGTGAGCCACCACCATGCTCACTGATCCGAGGGAGGTGGCGTTCCTGCTGTTTGAGATAGTCGTAGGGATAACCGTAGTAGCCTGAGGGTATCTGATGCGTGAAACGGGTCCACCATCCGAGACCGTCGTCGGTGTTGTCGTAAGTAAAGATGTTGTCGAGAGAATCCATCGCTACATCGAGGTGGTTTCGTGTCCCTGTGGAGACGATCTCGAGTTCGGTTCCGTCGGGCCGCATTCGGACGACGCCACCACCTTCGAGGGTGATTGTACTGCCGTCACTTCCGGTTGCCCGCTGAATCCCTTTGTCCCCAACCGAGACATAGATATACCCATCGAGCCCCATCCGCGTCCCGGTGACGATGTGGTCGTTGAAGCCGAAGACACCAGCGGGAGGCCCAAAGCCGTCTGCCAGATCCTCACGCGATTCTGCGACTCCATCACCGTCTTCGTCACGAAACACGGAATAGTGTGGTGCGTGCATTACGTAGAGGGCGTTCTCCCACCAAACCAGTCCGAAGACCGCCGAGAGTCCTTCAGCGAAGACCGTTCTCTGCGCCACACGGCCTTCGTCATCGAAACTAAACTTCACGATTCGGTCGAATTCCTCGGTTGTTGGTCCACGCATGTCCATCGGATCTTCGCCGACATAGAGGTTGCCCTCCGGGTCACACGTCACGACGGAG
>CAZEAN010000081.1:0-25523 GCA_964510225.1 uncultured Isosphaeraceae bacterium | reverse complement strand
GAAACCTGGTCCCTTTGATGGGTTCGCAAACGAAGGTGTTCTGACGATCGCTGGGCTCTTCGTCGTTGCTGCAGGACTCCGGGAGACAGGTGTTCTCGATGGGATCGGTGATTGGCTTCTGGGGGGGGTCCATTCCGAACGCGGGGCGTTAGCCAGACTAGCGGCGTTGGTGGTTCCAGCATCGTCGGTCGTCAACAACACTCCGATTGTCGGAATGCTGATGCCTTTGGTTGTTGATTGGTGTCGGAGGCAGCGGGTTTCACCCTCGCGGTTGCTGATGCCCCTCTCGTTCCTCTCGATTCTGGGTGGGTGTTGCACCTTGATTGGGACCAGTACCAACCTAGTCGTAAACGGTCTCCTCGAAAACACGCCGGATCAGAGAGGCCTTGGGATGCTTGAGCTTGGTAGAGTCGGTATTCCGTGTGCTTTGATCGGTACAGGATATCTCTTGTTTGTTGCACCACGATTGCTGCCGAGCCGGAAAGACACTCGACAACAACTTAGCGAAGCCCGGCGTGATTATCTCACCGAACTGATGATTGAGCCCGGTTGCCGACTCGCGGACAAGACAGTCGAAGCCGCAGGACTCCGACGTCTTCCAGGGCTCTTTCTGATCGAGATCGACCGCAATGGTGAAGCGATTGGCCCGGTTGAGCCTGATGTAATGCTCCGGGGCGGTGACCGGCTTGTCTTCACAGGTGATGTCTCCACCATTGTGGAGCTAGAAAAGATTCCGGGACTCGTTCCAGCAGCACAGGCTGGCTATGTGGTTGAGCCAGGAACGAATCCAGAGACACCGGGACACCGTCTCTGCGAAGCCGTCGTGAGCGATTCATCGCCACTGGTTGGGAAGAGCATCCGGGACGCTGGCTTCCGGTCGATCTATGATGCGGTGGTCGTCGCCGCGCATCGCAATGGAGAGCGTTTGAAGGGTAAAGTCGGCGATATCGTGATCCGTCCTGGTGATACTCTCTTGCTTCAGGTCGGTTCTGGATTTAGTCGCGCCTTCCGGGATCACCGAGAATTTTACCTGGTCGATGATGTCCCTGGTTCAGTAAAGCCAAGACGTCCTCGAGCACCGGTCTCGGTCGCGATCACTGGCCTCCTGGTGATTAGCTTGACTACAGGGTTTATCACGCCTGCCTTTGCAGCGTTATTGGCCGGTGGCCTCATGATCGTCACCCGTTGCCTGAGCCGGACTGAGGCGTTCCAAGCGGTCGAGTGGCAAGTCCTCATTGCCATCGCCAGCTCGTTAGGACTTGCCGGCGCAATGAAGTCTACTGGCGTCGCTCGTGCGGGCGCCGAGCTTCTTGTTAGTCTTACGGGACTGATCGACGAACCCACGTTCAGGGCGATCGCGACCCTCGCCATCCTCTATCTCTGTACCATGCTGCTCAACGAACTGGTCACGAATGCGGCGGCTGCTGCCTTGGCCTTTCCACTCGCGATTGCCTCTGCCGAAACCCTCGGACTTGAGGCACGGCCCTTCATCATTGCGATCACCCTTGCAGCATCGTTCGCCTTCGCGTCACCGATTGGCTACCAGACCCACATGATGGTTTATGGGCCTGGCGGCTATCGGTACGGTGATTTTGTCCGAGTTGGCCTACCACTCAACTTCATCCTCTTCGTGGTCGCAACACTGCTTATTCCTCAGGCCTGGCCCCTAACGACGCCTTGACCCTGTTGAGAGGGTCTCGGTCACGATGTTGAGACCCGTTCTAGCTCTTCTTCCTCCGATTCAGTGATCTCGGACGTAAGGCCGAAATCATGAAGGACCACATAGAGGCAAGGAATCACCAACAACACCAGAATCGTTGACGCCAAGAGACCGAAGACGATGCTGATCGCCAACGGAATCAGCACCTGGGCCTGGAGACTTCGTTCAAACATCAGCGGAACCAGACCCGCAATGGTCGTCAATGAGGTCATCAGGATCGCTCGGAAGCGACTCCGGCTGGCCTGGCCAGCAGCTTCGATCGGATCCCGACCTTCGGCCCTCGCCTTCTTGAGGAAGAGGACTAGTAGAATCGAGTCATTCACGACCACACCGGAAAGTGAAATGAACCCAAGGACGCTCGGCAAGGAAAGGTCATAGTCGAGTATTAAGTGTCCCCAGATCACCCCAATCAACGAAAAAGGGATCGCGGCCATCACGATGATGGGTTCAAGATAACTCCGGAATTGGAACGAGAGTAGAATGAAAACACCGATCACTCCGATGAGTAACCCTCGCTGCATCGATCCCTGTGTCTTCCCGGTTTCGGCAACTTCACCCTCGAGTTCAAAGCCCACTTGAGGGTGTGATTCCTGGAGTTCCGGGAGCAATTCCGCCTGGAGTCTTCCGAGGATTGCGGCCGTATTGGTCTTGTAGCTGTCCACATCACCTCGGATGCTTGCCGTCCGCATCCGATCGATCCGAGCAATCCGTGACCACCCTTGGGTGGTTTCGACTTCTGCGACCGATGACAGAGGAACTTGCTCACCCGTCGGGAGAGTGAACCGGAACCGTTCGAAGTCGGCGATCGAGTCTTGGCTCTCGTGGTCGAACCGGACCTCAATTTCATAAGATTCGGGACCGACCTGAATCTCAGCCGCTTCTTCTCCTTGGAACGCCGCCCGAAGTTGTCGAGCCATCCGTGCTGAATCAAGCTCCATTCCGAGAACGCCAGGACGAAATCGGACCCGGAATTCGCGCTTGCCTGGCCGGAGATCTTCGACAAGGTTGGAGACACCGTTGAATCGGCTCAGCCACTCTTTGATCTCGAGACTGACATCACGGAGTTCGTTGAGGTCGGTTCCACGGACCCGGACCTCGATGTTTCGTCCTGTCGGCGCCAGGCTCGGTTCGATGTAAGAAACCGCCAGTGCATCCGGGATCACTCCGGTTTCTTCACGCCAGGCATTGAAGACATCGTCGAGCCTTGCCTTTCTGACTTCCGCTCCCAAGAGATCAGCAAAGACGGTCGCAACGTGAGGACCTGCCTCAAATGCATCGGCATTAATGTTATACTTGACGTAAGTGGCTTTTACTAAGTCTTGATCATTAGGTTGCCGCGGTTTGAATCGCTCGTTGACACGATCAAGCGCTTCTTGAAGATCTCCGACAATTTCTTCAGTGCGTTCTAGTGGAGTTCCCTGAGGCAACAGAATCCGTCCTGAGATCGTGTCACCGTCGAGCTCGGGGAGTGCCTGAAATTTGATCACCCCACTCATTGGAAGTGCAAGCGTGCCGAAAAAGACAGCAACCACGATTCCGATCCAGAGATACCGAGCGCGGACAAATCGATCGATGAGTCTTCCGACGATCTGCTGACGCACCCACTCAAGTCCTCGATCAATCCGCTCCCGGATCCGACCGGGCTTAGACTCTCCATGTAGCGAATGGCCGAGGTGGGAGGGCAGGATCAAGAACGCTTCTACAAGACTCACGGCAAGGACGACCAGCAACACGATCGGAACCACTTCGAGTACTTTACCGATCTTGCCCGAAAGAAATCCTAAGGGACCTAAAACACAGGCAGTCGTGATAAATGATGAAAAGACACCACCAGAGACCTCTTGGATCCCGCCGATCGCCGCTCGGAGAGGCGGTTCACCTCGTTCTCGGTGGGTGGCGATGTTCTCGGCAATCACAATGCCATCGTCCATCAGGATCCCAATACCCAGCAACAAGGCGACCATCGAGAGCATATTGATAGTGACATCGAGCAAGGGGAGGAAGAAAAAGGCTCCGAGGAACGAAACCGGCAAGCTTGCAACGACCCAGAAAGAGAGTTTGGAGTTGAAAAAGAGCCACATCACGGCAAAAACCAAGAGCATCCCTTGAACGCCATTCTTCAAGAGGAGCTGAAGACGTTCGGCGACGAGTGTGGAGACGTCGTTGGTCACGACCATCTCGACCATCGGGCGCTCGGCTCGTTCGACTTCGAGAAACTCCTTGACGATCGATGCAACCCGAAGTGAGTCTTCACTCTTGGTCTTTTCAACTCGGAGTAAGGCGGCCCGCTGTCCGTTCATCACAATCTTTTCTTCGGCGAACTCGAAGTCATCGACCACCGTTCCGAGGTCGCGGACCCGGATCTCCGAGCCCTCCAAGCCACCAAGGACAACGAGATCGGCGAGTGCATCGGCAGTGGTCCGTTCTTCATTGAACCGAATCAACACCTCCTCGGTCCGGGCTTCGATCGTTCCCGCTGGAAGATCAACGCTTTGCGCGCTGATCGCTGAGGCGACGTCGGCGGGGCTGAGGTTGTGTTGGATCAAGGCCTCCGCCGCAAGTTCGACCCGAAGCTGATGGTCAGAGAATCCTTCGATCTCGACTAACGAAACTTCGGGAAGCTCCTGGATTCGATCCTTGAGACCTTCGGCATAGAGCTTGAGATCAGCCGGCCTCATCGATCCCGTCACGAGGATCGAGAGAACCGGATCGGTGGTGTTGAGGTGAGTGATCACCGGCTCCTCAACCTCGTCCGGAAAATCGTCGATCGCGGCGATCTCTGTATCAATTTCGTCCTTGAATGCCCGGAAGTCGCCTCCATCGATCATCTCGACCGTAATGATCCCGATACTCTCGCGGGCATCACTCCGGACTTCTTCGACATAACGGACACCATCGATCGCGTCCTCGACACGTTGACAGACGGCCTCTTCAACGTCTTCTGCCGTAGCACCAGGGTAGGGAACTCGGATCTCGACTTCATCCGTGTTGAAGTCGGGAAAGGTCTCGCGACGGAGCCCTCGGACACTGAGGAGCCCTGCAGCCAGGATCGTGATCATCAGGAGGTTGGCTGCGGTCGGGTGTGTGGTGAAGAATCGGATCATTGACTCACCTCATCAGCCGAGGTTACGGTCAACCAACCATCCTTGTTCCACTCCACCAAGACCGGGTCAACCAGCATCCCCTCAACCGCAGGTGAAGGATCGGAAAGTACCACCCGCTCCCCTTCGCGGAGATCACCGGTGACCGCAACTTGGTCATCGACCACGAGTCGGACCTTTACCGCGCGACGTTGGAGGCGGTTTTGATCGTCAACCACCAGAACGGTGCCATTGCGGACCGCAACATCAGGAACGAGTAACTGGCCGAACCTCGGATGACCATCGAGTTCAACCTCACAGAATGTCCCCTCAAGGAGGGTTGAACGATCGACTCTGGGCTCGGCATCCTGGTAGTCGATCCGGACCACGGCTCCGAGGGAACGGGTCCGTTGATCGACGCGTTCACGGATCCGGACCAACTCGGCAGGCCACTCCTCGACCCAGTCACCACTCCGGATCCGGACGGTCGCATCGAGCCCTTTCACCAACTCAGCGGCGCTTTCCCGGGTCATCATTCCGGGGGAGCGGTCGTCTGGAGCGAGGAGCTGAAATTCATCGAGAGGGATCTGTGCCTCGATCTCAACAGCGTCAACGCTGTGAACTTCGAACAAGACCTGACCCGGTGCCACATATTGACCTGGCTCGATGGCAACGGTCGCAAGTCGGCACTCGAACGGCGCATGGATCGTTGTTCGATCGAGATCGCGGCGTGCGATTGCCAAGCGATTCTCAGCGCCCCGGAGATTGGCCTCAAACTGTTGGAGTTTGATCGGAATCAGATTGAGGGCGTTTTCCAATTCCTGGACTCGGCGGTGCTGTGCGAGCTGTTCACGCTCAAGGCGATCGACTTCCAGCGGAGCCGAAATACTCTGTCGAGCTAACCGGTTGTAGCGTTGCAGTTCCTTGGTTGCTAAATCCATCGACTCCTTTTCGATTTCGAGCGTGGCGCGATTGTTCTCATCGGTCCGTTCGGTTTCGACAATCTGAGCCTTCAATAACGCGATTTCGGCTTCAAGCTGGCCAATGGCGAGTTCGTAATCGGTTGGGTCGATTGTCAGAAGCATCTCTCCGGCTCCGACCGAGACACCCGGATGGAGGTCAGGGTGCGTCTCAATCACCCGGCCATCAACCTCGGCAACAGCGCTCCACACCCGTGCTGGCGCTACGACCCCGTAGCCTATGACACTCGGTTGGATCTGTGATCGAATCACGTTGGTGACTCGGAGTCGCGTCGCGAGTTCCTCGGGCGGATTTTGTTGCGGCTCTTGTCGGTTTGCCAGCGCAAAGCCGACGGTTCCGATCCCGAGCAGGATCGGAGGAACCAAGAGCCACGGGGAAGACCAGGAGATCTTGAGACCGCTAAGAATGCTCATTTGTCCTTTCACCTTCTGGAGTTAAGAACCGCCGTAGGCCGCCATGAACACAGCGACCACCCGTTGTGCACGTTGCCGACACTCCGAATCCGACCGTGCCTGGAGTGAGCCCATCTGCCCTCGCAGAAAATCCAAGCCGATGATCAATCCGAGGAAATGCTCCGCTGCCTCTGCTGGGGAATCGATCTGAAGTCGACCACGATCTGCTTCACCCGAGAGGTACGCTTCTACAAGGCCAAGTACTTTTGCAGGTCCCGCGTTAAAAAGGGACTGCGCCAACTGAGGTTGTCGAGCTGCCTCCCCGATCACAAGCCGATGCCAGGCCAATGCTTCTGGAGCTAAAATCACCCGCTGAAAGGCGACTGCAAACGCTTCCAAGTCGGTTGAGGGATCACCGCTCGGGTTCCTCAGAGATTCAAGATGGTTGAGCACATGTTCTGCTCTCATGCTCACAATGGCATGGAAAAGCTCTTCCTTCGTGCCAAAGTGGCCGTAGATCGTCGATTTCGAGACACCCGCCTTTGCCGTCACGGCATCGATGCTCGCCTCAGCAAATCCATGTTCCAGAAAGAGTTCCCGGGCGGCGCAGAGGATCGCCTCTCGCTTGATTGCCGACCGCGATCGACCAGAACTCCCAGGGGTGACCTCCTTGCGTACGGAGACAGACTCCTCCGTCATTGAACACCTCTCGATCCCCGTTGCCGAAATCAAACCGAACCGTACAGTTCGGCTATTAACCCTACTGTACGGTTCGGTTTGGAGAAGTCAAGAACTCGAATCTTGAAGTTGTCCAGGATTCGACGATTTCAATTTCATGAACGAAGTCGGATTGAACCAATGAGGCAAAAGGTAGCTAGCTGAGCCTGGTGGAACGCAATGAAGGATTAAGACTGGCAGCAGCACTTGACCCTGCGAATAATAGCCAAGCGAAGTAAACAAAAGGGCGAAGTGATCAGGTGAAGTTGATGAAACGGGCGCTGCTCAACGATGCGGACGGACTCGGCCTTAAGGAGTGGTTGAAGGAACGAGGCCACCCAGCGTATCGGTCGAAGCAAGTCGGGCGTTGGGTCTTCGAGCGGCGGGTAGTCTCGTTCGAGGAGATGACCGACCTCCCGAAGCAGCTCCGAAGCAATCTCGATGCAGACTGGAACGTCTTTGAGACGACGGTCGTTCAAATTTCATCGAGCCCTGATGGAACAGAGAAGCTTCTCTTGCGTTGCCACGACGGGAAGCTCGTGGAATCGGTCTTGATGGCTGAGGCCGACCGACGGACCGTCTGCATTAGTAGTCAAGTCGGTTGTGGGATGGGCTGCGTTTTCTGCGCCAGTGGTTTGAAAGGCTTGGAACGTAATCTAAGTACTGCCGAGATCTTAGAACAGATTCTCCATGCACGGAATCGACTCCCAGAAGGTGAGACGCTGACTAATATCGTCGTGATGGGGATGGGTGAAAGCCTGGCGAATCTCGACAATTTAATCCAGGCCCTCGACTGGCTCTGCTCCGCGCGGGGACTCAATTTCGGCCAACGGCGGGTGACGATCTCAACGGTCGGGCTTCCTGAAAAAATGTTGAAACTGGCAGCCCTCGATCGCCAGTATCATCTCGCAGTTTCACTTCATGCACCGACGCCGGAGTTGCGTGACCAACTCGTGCCCATCAATGCAAAGGTTGGTCTCGACGCCGTCATGAATGCAGCCGACGCCTACTTCAAGCAGAGCGGACGTCAAGTGACGTTCGAATACGTCTTGCTTGGTGGGGTCAATGATCGCCGGGAGGACGCTGAGGCACTGGGATCCCTCTTGTCGGGACGTAAAGCCCATGTCAACTTAATCCCGTATAATCCCGTCGACGGGTTGGCGTTTGATCGCCCTTCCGCCACTGCGATTGATCGATTTGTCCGGATTGTCCGGAGACGAGGCGTGAGCCTGACTGTCCGGAAGACGAAAGGAAGACCGATTGACGCCGCTTGCGGGCAACTTCGACGGCGAGCGGAGTCAGCAGCACCAAGAACGTCCGGAGTGATCCCGGAACCAGTCGTCCTCTAAGTGTTACTGACCGAATTGCAATCCCTAGAGACGATCGCGTGGCTTATCTCGAGACCGAGCTGGGTTGGTCGTCGAAAATCACGAGGGGGCGGTATCCGTGGCATCGACCAGTGGCCAATCCCTCGAACAAGAGCTGATGGCGCGTGATCCTGAGATCCGCCTCATGCTCCAAGTCCGGGACGATGCGCCTGGCGCGTTTGAAACTGTTGTTTCGCGCTACCAAAACCGGCTCCTCGGAATCCTGACTCACTTGGTCGGTGATGCCGACGAAGCACAAGACTTAACCCAAGAGGTCTTCCTTCGAATCTATCGGGCCCGGAAAAGCTATAAGCCCCGCGCCAAGTTTTCGACCTGGCTCTTCACAATCGCGAACAACATCGCCTCGAACCACCTCCGAGGGAAGGGACGCAAGCCGACTGTCCCACTCGAATCCTCGACCGAGAGCCAGTCGCTCCCGGCTGCGGATCGCCTTGCTGGGACTGATGGCACCGCTTCCAGCAAGATCCGCCAGTTCGAGCTTGCCGAGGTCGTCCGTGAGGCGGTTCAATCACTCGGTGAAGACCAGCGGCTTGCCGTTCTTCTTAACAAGTTTGAACAAATGAGCTATGCTGAGATCGCCACCGTAATGGGCCGTACTGAAGCAGCGGTTAAATCGCTCCTTGCCCGCGCTCGGATCCAACTTCGTGACCAACTAGAGCCTTACCTCTCGACGGGCCGTCGCGATTAATTGATGACCGTCGAGGCTTAATCAACGAATGAAAGTTTCCGCAAAAGCAGAATATGCTTGTTTGGCAATGCTTGCCCTCGCGGGTCAGCAGGTCGATGCGCCCCCAATGCACATCCGGGACATCGCCGAACGCCAAGGAATTCCCGAGCGCTATTTAGTCCAGATCCTCTTACAACTTAAGGGAGCAGGTCTGGTCACAAGTCAGCGAGGAGCATCAGGCGGCTACCGACTCGCCAAACCCGCCTCAAGGATTGCCGTTAGCGAAGTCCTCCGGGCGATCGACGGCCCTGAAGAACAACCTCGCGAACCTCGGGCCCCCGAAGCCCGAGCGTTAGCCTCTCTCTGGGCTCAAGCCCATGACGCCCAGTGGAAGGTCCTTGATGAGACCAGTATCGCTGAGGTTGCGAGCCGCGCTGCCCCTCCCGATTGGGTAATCTAGCCCTCCTCGGCAGTTCAGGATGGCGAAGTCTGCTGGCTCCAGCGAGAATGATCCACTCGATCCAAGCTTTGCCGAGTCCAGCACCAAAGGGGGATCCATGAGCGATCCGGATCTCAGACCGAAACCGAGAATCGCCTCGCTCGATCAATTCCGAGGGTACACTGTCGCGGGGATGCTCCTCGTCAATTTCTTCAGTGGCTACGCCTGCATCCCGGATGTCTTCAAGCACCACCACACGTATTGCAGTTATGCCGACACCATTATGCCTCAGTTTTTCTTTGCAGTTGGTTATGCTTACCGCTTGACGCTTTTGAAGCGAATTGCCCGTGAAGGGAGTTGGAAGGCATTTCGTCATGTGATCTCACGCGCCTTCGGTCTCATGCTCCTCGGTTTTATCGTCTACCACCTTGATGGTGGTGTCGAGAGCTGGGATGAACTCAGCGAGGAAGGGATCGTAGGTTTCTTCCAAGATGCCTTCCAACGGAGTTGGTTTCAGACGCTCGTACACATTGCGATTACCTCACTCTGGATCTTGCCTGTGATCTCCCGAAGTGTCGCGCTCCGAGTGGCGTTTATGGTGGCTTCGGCGATCCTCCACCTCGCACTCTCGAACGCATTCTTCTTTGACTGGGCCATGGGACGCCCCGTGATCGACGGCGGCCAGCTTGGCTTCTTGAGTTGGACAACACCGATGCTGATCGGTTCCATCGCCTTCGACCTAATGACCGCGCGTGGACCTCGGCAAGCGCTCTTACCATTGACCGGAATGGCAGCGATCACGATGGCAATCGGTTACGGGCTTTCCTGTTTGGGCGGCACGGAAACAAGCAGTGGAACGCCAGCCCTGGGTTGGGCCGCGTATCCGTTTTGGCCTCCCGAGATCGAAACGAACCTCTGGACCATGAGCCAACGAGCGGGGAGCGTCACTTACCTCACTTTTAGTGCAGGCTTTTCTACGGCGGTCTTCGTTCTCTTTGTGCTGCTCAGCGATCTTGGACCCCTCCAGATCGGAGTCTTCCGCACCTTCGGCCGGAATGCCCTTGCGGTCTATGTGCTCCACACCATTGTTTTTGGAGCCGTGAAGCCGTACGTTCCCAAAGATTCCCCTGCTTGGTATGGCTTCCTGGGCTTCGCTGTTGCGTTCGGGATAACTTACCTGTTGATCCGCCACCTAGAACGCCAAGAGATTTACTTGAAGCTCTGATCAAGACTGAAACATGTCTCAGCGTACGAATGGCACTGGTGGCTTGCCTACCAGTGCTGACGCGAGGCCTCTCATCCACTGGTGGGCAAGCCACCAGTGCCACCCACCCATGGGCGAGGGCTGAGGGCCGTGTTTCACTTGCCAGAGGCTACCAGAACTGGTCTGAATGAGCGGTGGCCGGTCAGCTGCAGCGCCGTGTTAGGCAGACGAGTCGCTCTTGATATCTCGGCTCAGCAACGTAATTCGGAACTCGCGGAACTCCTTCAGTAGGACGACGTAAACGATGATAAACGATGCGAAGGATGTAATGGCGAGCTTCAAGAGGTTCAGTGCCGCCGACGCAAACTTCTCAGCGAGCCAAGGATTCGGACCAAGTGCCTCGAAGAGGGCGATCACCGGTATTTCCAGAATCAAACTCGATAGGCTAACGAAGACGGCAGCGCCGATAAAGGGCGCGAAGACTCTCCACCACAGCGCCCGCTGCAGCGAGAGGTTGGGCGTTGCCTGTACTTCCCCCGAGCCGATCATCGTTGTTAAACCCAATCATGATCACTATAAACGGTACGACTACGGCGATTCGCAGGCCTGGGGCGAGTCCTGGAATCAAACAGAGAACTAGTGCAGCAAAAACTGCTCCTACCCTGATTGCGCAAGCATGCATTAAGAAATCAGCATCAGTGAGGCGTGACTGAATAGCCGTAGTGACTAACTGATATAAAATCAATCCAACACAGAATAATACAATTGGCAGAGGATGGCCGGGTATACCGAGTTGCACGCTGTCCAGAAAGTCATTAATTTGACGCCGCAAGGGGCCAGGTAATAGCAGGGCAAGGGGAATTTCGAGGGCAAGCACCACCGTAGCCAGATACCGCCACCGGCGGAAGTATTTGCTTACCCTCTGGTCGTACAGGTCTTGTACTCGGGTCGTCATCTAAACTTCCAAGTTTTACTCCGCTCTGCCCTCCGCCGCCTAACGACGTGTTAAGCGGACACTGCAGAGGCCACGATGCCATCCCAGCGTCCGCCCAACGATCTAGCACCACCAGAATGCGGCCACTGGACTCGTGTCCGCTTCAACATCCGTGGGGTTAGGCCGACCTGCACGAGACAGTCGGCCTAGCCGGTGGTTAGACCGACCCGCTCACCACGGAGCGTCTAGTCTGGTGCGGGCCAGCCCAGCAGAGCGATTGCCCGCTTGCCACCCCCCGCTGTAATCACCGCTGTCGCACCGACAAACACATGTGCGGGGTCGGCCTAACGGACAGGGCGCTCTGCTGCCGGCGGACACCTGTGTCGCCCAAGTTCAATGCGAGAGGCTACCAAAGCTGCAATTGGAACGGGCGAGGCCGGTCAGCTGCAGCGCCTTGTTAACCGTTGGCGCCGCCTGTGGCGGCCCCCGACGGCCGTGAGCCTTAGTCGGCTCCAATCAATCGCATACTGTCCGGATTCGTGACAACGTGTCATTGAAGCGTACCAGAATCGTCCACAGCTCATGGGGAGGCGTCCTGGCCGAGGCTGGAGGGACCTGGGCACGAAGACCTTGCCCCGGCGATCCGCGGGGCCGGAGCACCGGTAGTCAAGCCGCCAGGGCTACAGCCCGCGGCGAGCACGGCGACCATGATACCTGTATACGCGAACGAAGCCGCGCCGATCTCCAGCGAATGCACCAGCCGGAGATTCACGCTGAGCAGCTCATTCGGCATCACCAGTCCGGCAAGGCCGACCAGCGCCCAATGGGACCAGCCTAGGGCGAGCCAGAGTCCGAGGCGGTTGCCTGTCCATCGCTCAATCACGGCGAGCGTCGGCAGCAGGAACAACACGCTGCGGATCGCCTGCACGCCGAGAATCGTACCCATCGGCGGCACGATCAGCATGCTTTCGTCCGACAAGTACGAGTCGATCACGAGCGGCGCGATCAGCATGCCGAAGATGAGATAGGCCGTGGGAAATGCGAGCCAGCCGACCGCCAGACGCCAGGCCAGTCCCCCGCTGGATCGATCATCGGCGAGGCTCGGCGCTTCGGACCGGACCGGCGGGATCGCCACCAGCACGCCCGCGCAGAGCAGCGCCGGGAGCACTCCGCTGGCGGCGAGGTAGGCTTGCCCCCCAATCGTGGTGAAAATCGTCATCTCGATGGCCGCGTTGGCCTTATTCACCAGGAAGATGAACGCAGAGAGCACCAACCAGCGAGTGAACAACCCTCCCCTCAGCCACCGTGACAGCGGCGCGACTCCGAGGGAGATGAAGGCGGAACTGATCCATCCCCAGGCCACCAGTTGCCCCATGCCCACGGCGTGAGGCAAGTTCGGCCGTTCGAGCGAGGACGATGCCAGGACGATCGAGGCGAGCGCCTGCCCGGCCACGTGCGCCGTTGCTGCCAGGGGCACAACCCACAAGGGCCGCACCCATCCCAATTCGGTATACCTCTTCGACTTGGTGCCCATCACCAAAGGCTACCTGTGCTACCCGTTCGCCGCTTGGCCCTGGACCCAACGAGCGGCGGACAGCCCCACTGACCGCCATGAGCGGGAGCCGCCTAACAAGGAGTAGAAGGACAACGCCTGTGTCACAACACGCCCATTAATCCTTCTAGAATCACCGAGCGGGTCGATTCTGATCAAACTGATCAGAGTTTGCAACGTATCGCTGGCAAATCGATGGAAGAAACGGGAGGGGGCAGAAGTGCCCTAGTTGTTGGATTAGGTCAGAGAGCTCAATCGCGCTGGTCGATAAAGCATATCAACTGAAGAGCAAACAACAGAGGGAGCAAGTGCAATCCTTAACAGTCTCAGGAGATTACCTCGTCGACCGGTTTAGCTCCCTTGACTTGTTCGGACCGCATCCACTGTCGTGCTTTCGCTCGATGTTCATCGGTGATATAGGCTGAAATCGATGTCAGTGCCACACTCAAAACACCAATATCATCCGTGAGACCAGCGACGGGAATCGCGTCCATGACGGCGTCGATCGGCATGATGAAGTAAGCAAGCGCAGCCGCAACGACCCCCTTGACCCACCTTGGAGTCGCGGGATCGAGCATACAGAAATAGGACGCAACGACTTCGTCAGCCATCGGAATCTTCGAGATAAAACTCTTCGCTTTGACCATGAAGCCGTCACGGACGGCTTGTTCGTTCGCTTCCTGACTATCACCCACATAATCTTCGGGACGAACGGTCGCCGCTGGGGTCTCTGGCTGACTCGCTTCCGGCTGTTCTTTAGATTGCAACTTGAATAAGCGTCGGAGCCGATCCGAAATCATGGTGAACTCTCCTCGATACGAATCGGCTCCGTCGGGTGGAGCCTTCATTCTCATTCGGAAACAAACGACGGGTACGTTGGTCCAAGATCAGCGACTTCAAGCACCGAGGCTTCGGACATCCGCAAGAGCACGATCGGCACGGACTAAGAGGTCATCGATCTGAGCAGTTGATTCGAGGCCAACGACGATGGCATCAACAAAGCCGAGCCCGAAGACGAAACGGAGCGAGGCGTCGCGGCGTGCCGGATCTTTGAACTGGCCGTTGCCGCAGATTTTCATTCCAAGGACACCTTTGCCTGATTGATGCATCTTTATAAGCTGTTCTGTGACATCGTCAGGATTCTTGCTATCCATGACGACCCCTTCAGGATTGACCCGCGCGAGGTCGACCTCAACCCAAGGGTGAGTCGCTGCAACCTGGAGCGGCTCCATCCCATGACAGGAAACGCCATGAGCACGGACCAGCCCCTGCTCTTTCGCCTTACTAAAGTATTCCATCGCACCGGCGTTTTCTTGAGTCCAATCCGCCGTTCTCATGCAATGGAGGAGCAGTGTGTCCACATAGTCGACATTCAGTTCCATCCGATAGCGTTCGAGGTGACTTTTCGCTTCACGCTCATCATGTGCGTGAGTCTTGGTCTGGATGACGTATGACTCGCGCGGAATCCCTTTGAGGGCCTCGCGGAGATACGTATGGCTGCCATACTGGTCCGCGACATCGAAAAAACGGATCCCCGAATCGTGGGCGTGCCGGATCACTCTGCAGAATTCTTTGAGACCGAGCTTTGTTTGATTGCTCGACTGATTGACCCCATGGCTCCCAGTGCCGATCCCGATCAAGCTAAGCTCGATCCCCGTTTCACCGAGCTTGACGGTATCGGTGGGCGATTGAGGGATCGCTCGGACTGGACGACCATAAGCGGTTGGTCCGAACCCAGCAAGCGACGAAGCTGCAACCGTACCAGCAAGAGTGGTGCCCGTCAGGAAACCGCGGCGGTCAATCGGAGGGAGCATCGTGAATGCCTCCGTAGTAAATTTGGAGAGAGAAATAATGAGGGGTCGCCATCGATCATGGAGCAATCCAGCTCAATCATCGATCATTCACATTCTACTCCGGACCGAAAGATCAGGCTATGATGCAATGGACATCCTCAGGCTGATCGATCGTTCCTAGACTACAATAGCTCTCCTGCACAACAATCGGATCGGGTCAGGCCGTTTTCTGGTTGTTCGACTCTCTGACGAAAGTGGGAGCTTTTCGAGATACTACCGATGTTTACAGGGATCATTCAGACGCTTGCTCCGATTGAGCACGTTGCAGAAGAAGGGGCGGGCAAGAGATTCAGGATCCGATGGCCGAACCTCAGTCAGACGGATCCGATCGTAGTGGGCGAGAGTATTGCGGTTAACGGTTGCTGTCTGACCGCTGTTGAAGTTGCCGGAGATCGCTTCGAAGTACAGGCAGGCCCTGAAACACTCGCGAGGACGAATCTAGGAACCAAGGAGACAGATAGCGCGGTCAATTTGGAACGTGCACTGAGGGTCGGTGACCGACTCGGTGGTCACTTTGTCCAAGGCCATGTTGACCTCACCGGCAAACTGGTCGAACGGAGAACGGAAGGCGACTGGGAGTTTCTCCGCTTTGAAGTCGGGAGTGACTGGACTCCACTGATGGTCCCGAAGGGTTCGATTGCGGTCGATGGGGTCAGTCTCACTTTGGTCGATGTCTGGAGTGATTCGTTTTCGATAATGCTCATACCGCATACTCTTGAGGTAACAACCCTCGGAACACTCTCGATCAACGCAAAAGTCAATCTCGAAACCGACATGCTCGCGAAACACGTCCAGAAGCTGCTCGCGGGCAGCCCCTCGCTCGCCGCAGATCAGACCTAACGACTCTTGACCAAGCACTTGAATCGAAGAATCAGACGCTGGAAACATTTTTTGATGCAAGGAAACCGCCAAACACTCACCTATCTCAAGTCACTCTTTGCGAGTCGGGGGATTGCGCCCAACCGTAGATACGGTCAGAATTTCCTGATCGACCTTAACCTTCATGAACTCATTTTGAAGGCAGCTGAAGTTAATGCACGGGATGTCATTTTGGAGGTCGGTGCCGGTACAGGAGCCCTAACCGAGCTTCTCGCCCAGCATGCATCTGCAGTCGTCTCGGTCGAGATCGATCCTCGATTGACAGAGTTGGCTGCTCAATCGGTATCCGGCCTCCCTAACGTCCGAGTCCTCAACTGTGATGCACTCGCCCGAAAATCAGCGATGGCCCCTGAGGTCCTTGATCAGATTCGAGCAGGGCTGGCGATCGCTGAGGATCGCGAATTCAAACTCGTTGCCAACTTACCGTACAACGTTGCCACCCCAATTATCTCGAACCTCCTCCTTCATCCTGAACTCTCGCCGTCGTTGATCGCAGTAACGATCCAACGAGAACTCGCGGAACGAATCGTAGCAAGCCCCGGATCCTCACTGTACAGCTCACTCTCCGTCATGGTCCAAGCACTCGCAAATCCTGAGATCGTCCGGATGCTTTCACCGAAGGTCTTTTGGCCTCGACCCAAAGTGCACTCGGCGATCATCAAGATTGTCCCTGACCCAGCAAAACGCCTGGTGATTGATGACTTAGCTTGGTTCCATCATGTCGTCCGCCGGATCTTCCTGCTACGTCGGAAGCACCTCCGTCGTGTGATCTACAGCCTCTGGCGAACCACCTGGCCAGACAAATCGACGGTCGACCAGCTCTTGGACCGGCTCGACTTACCAGGGGAGGTCCGTGCCGAAATGCTCAATGTCTCGGAATTCCTCGATCTCTCCAAGGCGCTCCGCGTCGAACTCAAGCGTCTTGGCGCCCAAGACCAATGCTACTTCGAGGAAGCCAATGATGATCATCATGACGACTCTGGCTTCTACAGTGACGAAGGGAGCGATGGCGGTGACGGCGGAGGGGAAGGATGAACTGGCTCGATCGAACCCTAGAGAATCGAATCGCACTCGATCTCAGCCCTGCTAGTTGGCTCTGGTTCATCGTCGGGATCGTCACCATTCTCCTGCTCGGATTGCTCTATCGCGCCGAACGACGTCTAGTGACACGGAGGGTCGGTCTCGTCTTAACCGCGTTCCGGATTGCTGCCGCCGGATCCCTTACCCTTGCCTTCCTCGAGCCAGTTGCAATTCGATCCTGGCGTGAAGAAATTACCGGGCGCGTCGTGGTGGCGGTTGACGTTTCTGGAAGCATGGAGACCGAAGACAATCGACGCGATCCCGCTGAGGTAGAGTTACTCCAGCAAGCCCCTGGATTAGATCCTCGGCAATCGGGCCGCTTAGAAACTCGACTCGAAACCGTAGCACGGATTCTCCGAGGTCCTGGTTTCCAAGGGCTCCGCGACAACCAGCCTGTCGAACTCCTCAGTTTTGCTCACCGGATGACTACGGTGGAGGTAAGTCAATTCTTAGAGGCACTGAAGGAAGATCAGCTTGAGAGACTCGGAATACGTACAGAGGATCGTGATGAAACCAACTGGAATCCTGTCTTCCAATCAATCTCTGCTACATCCGAAACCGAACCGATCACTGCAGTCATACTACTCTCAGACGGTCGGCACAACGCGATCGAGCCCTCCTCAATCACCAATCTTGTACAAGAAACAAACGGCACACTCAGAACCATACCAATCTATCCAGTCCTGATGGGGTCGACCGCCCCCCCCAGGGATGTCGCAATTGCCGAGATCCAAGCACCCCCGTCTGCCTTCCCTGGTGACACAATTGCTGTCTCGGTCGAAGTTGCTGTTAGTGGTCTTGAGCAGGGTACTAAAATCCCGGTGACTCTTGAGAATTCCAATGGGGTGACACTGCAAGAGTTGGCGACAGTCGAATCGGATGAAGGCCGGATCTTCGTCCCGTTCCGTCTGCCGATCTCGGAAGAGGGGAACCAACACTTCACTGCAACGGTAGATCCGAAGGAGTCAACCTCGGACGCCAGAGTGGAGAACAACAAACGTTCGTTCGATCTCCGGGTCCAGGAGGACCCGATCCGAGTTCTCCTGGTGGACCTCGAAGCGCGCTGGGAGTTTCAATTCATCCGGAATGCACTCCGTCGTGATTCCCAGGTCGACCTGAGCGAAGTACTGCTCGAGCCTCCGAACTCCAACGTTTCCACGAGGCCAACCTTCGCGACCAGCCTCCCTCCACCACCGGAGCCTGGTTCGAACCAATCTGACCCCATCTCTGAGTTTAACGTGATCATTCTCGGTGACGTCCCACCAGAGAAGCTCTCCGACTCCTTGCTGGAACGCCTCGAGTTGTTCGTCGCCGATCAAGGCGGCACACTTGTTATCTTGACAGGACCAAGATCCTGGCCAGATCGTTGGCGCGATCATCGGCTGATGCAAGAGCTTCTACCCGTTTCAGATCTCGAATTGTCAACGATTGACCCGAGTGCAATCGACCCCAACCGTCTCTCCCTTCCTGCCGGGGTTCAGTTAGTACCAACCCTCTCCGCATCGGAAGAGATGAACCAATGGCCGATGCTCCAATTTGCGACCAATCCTTCAGCAAGCCGATTGGCCTGGAGCCGACTTGCTCCAATGCCTTGGGCTCTGGTTGGGGCAGCCAAGCCAGGTGCAACGCCACTGCTTGTTGTAGCGTCACCGGAGCCAAATGCTCCCGATGCTGACAACCGAGCCACTGTTGCCACCCAACCGTTCGGTCTCGGGAATGTGTTCTGGGTCGGTACCGACAGCACCTGGCGTTGGCGTCTTCGGGTTGGCGATCCGTACCATCATCGATTCTGGGGCCAAGTCGTTCGTTGGGGGACTGTTGAAGAACCGTCTGGAGGGAACGACCTGGTCCGGTTCGGCCCTCTCCAAGCCCAAACGGTTGAAGGAGAGGCAATTGCACTGCAAGCTCAGTTTGGTCCAGAAGTAACCGGAGTTACTTCGGACCTTCTGACTGCCGTTCGGGTTTATCCTGAAAAAAGCGCAGACTCAGCAGAAGCTTCACCCTTGGCATTAGTTCGGCTCCGACCTGTACCCGGTCGCCTTCGGGACTTTGAGGGTACCGTATCGGACCTTCTTCCTGGTAGGTATCGAGCTGTTTTGGAAGCTCCGGAACTTGACGATTTCTTCGACTCCGAAGAACTCCCTCCGGTTGAAGCAACCTTTGAGGTCACTTCACCCGAGAACGGAGAACTCATCGAACTCAGCGCCCGGGCCGATCTACTCGAACAGCTCGCCAACGTTACAGGTGGCGTTTTGCTCCGTGATTATGAAGCTGGACGACTCGCTGAGTTGATCAGACCAATTACTATCGATCGTGAGCGTTCCGAGCGTCGAACCCTCTGGGATCAACCATTCTTCCTCCTACTTTTCTTTTCACTTTTGACTGTAGAGTGGATTATTCGCAAACGAGCAGAGCTTCCTTAATCTGAGAATCTCTACAAGCTTTGGATGAACGTAAGCAGATCGTTCATCTGTGTCGGGCTTACTTGCCGTTCCAGTCCTTCTGGCATCAACGAACGACCAGTTGCTTTAAGTTCTTCAATCTGGTCTCTCGAGACTACATCAATCGCCCTTTCCGCACGAACAAATGTAATCGATGTCGATGTTTCGTTCTGGATCATTCCTGAGAGGGTTCGTCCATCGACGGTTGCGACATTGTAGTCGATGTACTGCGGCAAGACCTCACGATTTGGATCAAGAACCTGGACAAGTAAGCTTCTCTTGTCTCGATTGGAGACCGACTCTAGATCAGGACCAATCGCAACGCCACCACCTCGGGCACGATGACAAGTTGCACAGACTTCTTGATAGACCTGGAAGCCTGCATCGGAACTTCCATCGGCAACAATCGACTCCTCATAATCGGATACCAGTTGGGCACGATCTTGCTTGATCCCAGCCTCGGCAAGGAGTCTCTTCACTCGATCTTGGAGACGGTCGTCAGCCTGGTTCAGAAGTCGCTCCTGATCGTCGGGATCGAGGGCAGCGGGTAGGATTTTCCCCGATTCGATCGCATCGAGGAGGCTCTCGATCCGATCTTGTCGTCCAAGAAGGACCTCAACTGCTTCACGACGGAGGACTGGAGTCATCCTTGACCATTCCGCGGTGATAAACTCTCCAACCGATGATTCAACACGCCGACCCAGCCGCTGAAGTGCTTCGAGTTGGACCGCTCTCGGGTACTTTCCATGGAGGAATTCAGCCAGAAACGGGAGTGCGACCGATCCTTCGGCAAGTCCAACAAATCGAATAAACTCGATTTGTTCCGGAAGAGGCCCTGGTTCGTTAGCCCGTGCAATCGCCTCTTCGAAAACTGGCTGTAGTAATGAAGCGAACGGTGAGCCGTCACTGAGCTGGAGTTTGGGCAAGCCTGCGCGCAGACGCCCATCATTGAAGCCGTTGACCATTCCGATCAGGAGTCGGAGGGGTACGTCGTCCTGGTCTAAGGCCCGTCGAACCATCTCTCGGAGTTGGTTCAGGTCCGACGTCGATCCAGCAGTCAGACTCAGATCTTGGATCCACTTATCAGCATTGAAGACCTCTTGAAACCGATCTTCAGTGATTATCAGCGCGAGTAACTCCAGGGCTCGATCATGGACGGACGTCATCACGGCGGACCGAATCCACTCATCCCTCGAATCTCTGAACGCAATCTCAGCGAGCCCTGTCGTGACTTCCGGCGATCGGCTTGCGCCCAAGGACAACGCAACTTGTAAGCGAACCATCAGAGCAGGGTCATCAACGGCATCAAGGAGAGTGCGACGGAGTCGATCATCTTGATCAAGATAAGGTGCTGCCAATCTCACAGCGACCTCACGAAGCCGAGGGTCAGCGTCGTTGACCGTCGCGAGGAGATCTTCCACCTCCAACGCATTGAGACCATCCAGGGTCGTCAGTGCAAAGCAACGTGCCACCGGTTCTGCATTGGACTGGACGATTGACCGGAGCCCCGGGATCGCTCCAGGATCGGCGCGTTCGAAGAGGAGTCGACGGGCCGTCTCGCGGTACCAACCATCACGATCAGCTAACAGCTCTACCAACTCTTCCGTTGGAGCCGTGCTCAACTGAGGTCGCGTCCTCGGTGTAAACTCCTCGGGGACGAGGTGGTAAATCCGGCCTCGATCTCGACCGCTCGTCAGGTCGAGGTGTTTCTTGATCGGCTCCGGGATCGACCAAGGATGCTCGATTGTCTCCCGATACATGTCGAGGATGAGGAGGGTACCGTCGGGCGTGTTCCGAAAGTTGACGGGGCGAAACCAGTTGTCGGTGGAACGCAGAAACTCGACTCCGTCACGAGCGCGACGAGCTTGGAAGATCGGACCACTGGAATCCAGTATTTTACGATGTATTAAGTTTCCCCCGACGTCACCAATGAACACGTTATTAGCAAATTCGATGGGGAAGGCTGAGCCTCGGTAAACCGTGATTCCAGTCGCCGAGGTGAAGAACCCAGTGGCCACGAGTTCGGTTTCAGGAAGTCGAGCGCGAAAGGAAGGGTCGGCTGCTCGTTCTCGGGTCCGGACAACACGCCAAGGTTCTGCTTCACTGATCCGAAAAACAGGGGCCGCATTCCCTTCAAGACTGATGTCAGCCACGGTCTTCGGTGGACTGTAGACCGGATTACGGTCGATCGCAGCGGCTGGAAGGACCACTTGGCGGATATGGTTGCTGTTGCGGCAAGTAAACCGATGCCCCCAGTCATCAAAGCTATGTCCGAACTGACCGGCACCACTGATCACTTCAAATTTGGTCCCGGAAGGATGGAACCGAAAGTCGCGCGATCCAAGTTCTACCACGGGGAGTTCAGGATAATCAGGCGCGACGATTGTGCCGCCATTACTGCTTCCGATCCCGTAGATCCAACCATCGGGGCCCCATTCCAGCCCATTAAGGAGTGCTTGGACGTTGCGCTTTCCGAACCCACTGAAGACAACGCGACGTTCATCGGCAACACCATCGTTGTCCAGATCCTTGGCGTAGATGATATCGGGAGCAACCGCGACAAAAACACCACCATCGTACGGGAGTACGGCGGTCGGCCAGTCAAGCTGATCGAGGAACGTCGTACCTTGGTCATAAACCCGATCGCCATCGACATCCTCTAAGAGCCTGACTCGGCCGAAGGGTTGCTCAGTTGGATACGGATACCCCCGCATCTCAACGACGTAGAGTCGGCCATCGGCATCGAAACAAGCATCGACCGGGTCAGTGACCATCGGCTCCACCGCGACCGGCTCCAGTCGGAAGCCCGCATGGAGTTGGAAGGTTTTGAACGCAACGGATGGGTCACGAGGGGGAATCCTCGGTAACTCGTCGGCGAGAGTTGTGTGATCACCTGGTGAGTCTGTTGCTGATCCTGAACTCGATCCAGGTTCTTGGTCGTCCTGATTGATACGTTCAAGATCGAAACCGATCGGCATCAGCGCCAATCGAGGGATCACCTTCGGCGAATTGGAGGCTAAGACGCGACTCTCCTCACGGCGCTTCTCGAAATTGGTCCGCAACTGTTGGTAGAGGACTAGCAAGAGCGCCGAGAGCACGATGAGGAGCATCACTCCTACGATCCGAATTCTGAAGACCGATCGCACCTAGCCATCCTCCCCAATACAGACAGGTGTTGTAGCCCCGGAACAATTGTCCCGCATTCAAGTAGCGGCTACGGAGCGGGACAATTGGCGACGGCGGAGGGGGTTGATCAGAACGGATAACCGCTATCCCTGCAAGGCGTTGGTCCGACCGAGGGCGATGTCGAACTCGCTGACCGCCGGAATCAGCATCGAACTCAAGGCAAAGGTGTAAATTGCCAGGCAGACCAGGAACGACGCCCCAAAGTCTTGCTGCAAGATGCTGATAATACAATAGAACGACCAGAAGGGTGTCAGCAAGGCGACCAATCCGATTGCCGGCGAAGGATTCTTGGCACCGAGCGACGCATAGAGTGCCAAACTACCGGCCCCAATGAAAATCAAGAAGCTCAAAAGCTGTCGGGCGAACTCCTGACGGCTCTCAATAATTAGAACCGCACAGATGAAAATCCCGAGCATCAAGAAGAACATCGTCGCAAGACAGTTCGCCACCGCCTGACGACTATTTGTATACGTAATCGCGGCATGGAGCCCCAACATCGCGGCAAAGTGGGCGAGCAAGAGGAAGTCAATGAGGATAAAGATGAGATTCTCAATACTGATCGCTCCATAAAAAGTCAGCCCGATCATGAACAGAATCGGCAAAATGAGCATTTCTTTTGCATTATAAAGGGCCCCATAGAGCTTCCCATAAATGAACTCACGAGGACTCAGCTCGGTAACCAACAAGAGATCAAGAGCACCTGAGTCCCGTTCACTTGTCAACGAGGTGACCGACTGAGCTGTGATCAGAATCAGGCTGAGGACCGCCAGGAGTGCCGGGATGATCGCTTTCACACCACTCCAAGGGTCTTCGCCTTGCGCAACATAGTAGGAATACACGACCGCACCGAGCCCGAACGCTAACACATAGGCACCTTTAGTAATCAGTGGCTTGGTTCCATAGGCCCGAGTCCGCAGCTCACGCCAGATAATCGGCGTTTTCCAGACCTTCCGATGAGGACGGAACTCTTTGACAACACGTCGGTGAGTTCGTCGGGGGACGTGGAGGCCGGTCGTCTCACGACGCTCAGCGACTCCAACCAGCGCCGGAGATTCAGTCCTGCTCTCTCCTGTTGCTTCAGCACCGACTTGTTGTTCCAAGCCCTCTTCTGACTCTGAGACCTCGAAGAGCTGCTCGACGACCGCGGCCTCCTCAGCGCCTTCTCGTTGTTCACGGGGCTCGTTACGGCCCGGATTCCAGACCCGGAGCATCGAGACTCCAAAGACGATCAATCCGATCGTCCCGGCCAGGTAGATTCCCGCAAAGCCAAGCGTCGACGCACTGAGCGGGCCAATCAAGCGATCAGGACGAGGACGAATAGCGACCTGGATCGCCGTAAACGGGCTCAAGGCGGACCCAAACGTCGACCCTTCAGGAAGGAGGACCGAAGCGATCTGACCGATCGTCAGGACCAAAACCATCGAGAGCACCGAAAGCGCGATCGATTGATAGGTACGATCCCGCCAGAGGGCAACGAGCATCCCCAGAGAGCCGCCAAAAAGGCCGGCTGCAACGGTCACGAGAAAGACATCGATCACTTGCCCTAACGAAACGCCTCCTAACAAGATACAGGCTGCGAAGACCGGTAGCGACGTCAGCATCATCGTCAGGATTTGGAGGAGGCTGGTGGTCAGCTTCCCTAAAATGATTTCCAGATCAGTCAAATCGGTCATCATCAACAGAACAAACGTCCGTCGATCTTTTTCGTGAGCAATTGCGGTTGCTGCGGCCACGGGTGCAAAGAAAAGCATCAATGCGATCTGAATAAACGAAAAGAGCCAAAACAGAATCGCGCCGAATCGTGAGAGAATGCTGAGAAGGTCGCCTTCGTTCCAACCCACGAATGCTTGCCAGGCTGTCAGCATCAGGATCAGCAAGAGGCCAGCATAGGAAGCCCGAAAGGCATAGTAGCGGAGTGGTCGAGGAGCCGTGAGAACTTCCCGGGCAATAATGGGTCCGGCGAACACGAAGGGGTTCTCCTGATGTCGAAGCAGGCGGAGTAACGGAGCCGACCCTCGAAACGCGATGATCATTCGACTCAGCGATGAACCGAATCTGTCGCGGATCTACAACCAGATCGTCTCGTCAACCAATTGATTGACCCTCTAATACGAGTGGCCGCGACTATCGGTTCGAGCGTCGATGATCCATCTCGGGCGCTGGAACCGAACTTGTCCGCCTGGAACAACTTGAGTCGGCGTTCAATGGATGAAAAAGAAACTGGTCCGAGAGTTTGACCTTGAGCAAATCCCTGAGTCTCCTTTATGTGGTTCTCAAGAGAGACCGCATCAGAGGAGCCAATCATGTCGATTGAACCCGAGCATCAACCTTATGACCGAAGCACCAAGTGGTTGATCCAACACCATCCGAAATCCTTGCTCAGATGGTTAGCCGGGATCGAGGGGATCCACTCCCTCAGACTGACTCAAGGTGAAATCGTCCAGCCTCGGCAGTGGCCCGATGCACTCTTCGAAGTTCAATTCGACGGCCAATCATCGCTGGATCTCATCCTTCTCGAGATCGCAACCTATCCCGACAAGCGGCTTGATGATCAGATTCTCCGCAACGCAATGCTCGCCTACTTCAAGTACGACAAGCTCCCCGAGATCATCAGCATCATCCTACGGCCGCGCGGCAAGTACGAGGTCACTGGTGCTGCCTCGTTAGTGAGCCGCCTCGACTGTTCTGGATTCGATTGGCGCTGGAAGGTCGTGGAACTCTGGAAGCTCAAGGCCGACGACTTGCTCGCCAGTGGGGACCCTGGTGTCCTGCCTTGGCTGGCACTGACTGAGATCGAGGGCGATCCCGAACCAGTCTTTCGGGCATCACGAGGACGGATCGAAGCGGAATCGCCACCTGACCAAGCCGCCAATATGCTTGCGGTGACTTGGGTTTTAGCGAGCTTGCGATATGATGACACAGAGTGGTTGACCAAGCTCTTTGGAGGAAGAGAAACGATGTTGGAATCACCCGTTCTCCGCGAACTCTGGCACGAGTGGACCACCGAAGC
>CAZEAN010000080.1:0-25628 GCA_964510225.1 uncultured Isosphaeraceae bacterium | reverse complement strand
AACACGTCAACAGCTTTGCTACCTCGAACCGTGTGGCCGTACAGAGGGGCAGACCGGGGGTCTTGCGCGTCGTGCCGATCTCTTAGCGCAACTACGCGAAGAGGGGCGTCCGATTCTTCCGATTGACCTCGGCGGTTTGATCGAACCCCCGACCTTTTCGCAGGGCGGTCCCGAACAGGTAAAGATAAAACTCGGGATTTCGCTGGAAGCACTCACGACACTCGGCTACGAAGCAATGGCATTCGCCGCTGCCGATCTCAAGATCGGCGCAGATGAATTTGTCTTTCAGTACCTCAACCTTGCCGAAGCTCCACGCTTGGTTGCGACCAATCTGGTTGCGGCGGAAGATCTCGAAACTTTGTTCCAGCGCTCTGTTCAAATCGATGCCGGCGCTTCGTCCATTGGATTACTCGCCGTTGTTGATCCCGAGTCGGTTTCAGCCTTAAATGATCCATACTTCGGCGACTTTGTGACTGAGGTCCTGGATCCGGGAGCGTCGATCGCGTCGGTACTCCCTGAACTCGCCGAGGAAACGACGCTGCAGGTCCTCATGGTTCAAGGCCCGAGGTCACTCGCCGAGAAGATTGCCGCAGAACACCCCGAGCTTGATCTTGTGATCGCTGCTGGTGAGGTCGATGATCCGAGACCTCGTTCCAAACCCTTGAACGATGGTGAGACCCTCCTTGTTATGGTCGGCAAGAAGGGACAATATGTCGGACTGGTGGATCTTTACGGGCCAGAGGGGCCGAAGCCCGACTATCGCCGCGTCAGCCTTAACACGCGATACGAATTCGTTGAACCAATCCGCTCGCTCCTTGAAGTCGATTATCCAGCCCGACAGTCACAGGCTCAGGTTCTCGAGAAGTATCCCCGTTTTGATCATCCGAGCGGAGCACGCTTTGTCGGAGTTGAGACCTGTCGAACGTGTCATCCGAAGACGGTCGAATTCTGGGAGTCGACCAAGCACGCGCGAGCCTGGGATGCAATTGCGGACGGTACGGGACCTCGAGGGGTTCGGACCATGGACTCTGCCTGTGTTAGTTGCCACTCAACCGGATTCCAATATAGTTCCGGGTTTATCACTGCAGAGCTGACTCCCCACTTAAAGGCCCAACAGTGCGAGAATTGTCACGGGCCTGCCTCGCTCCATGTGAGTGCACCGACTAACCTCGACTACCGTGAGATGGTCACCATTGGAGCCAATGAGGTCGAAAACGAAGTCTGCATTAAATGCCACGACAGCGAAAATGACCCGCATTGGGATTTTCGGCGGCGTTGGCCTGAGGTCCGACACAACAACCTCGACGACTCCAGTTCTCCAGAGGTCGACCAAGATCTCGGCCCGGAATCATCAGCAATTGGTGACTGAAGCTTTGCCGGGTTTGCTTGGTCTTGAGTGACGACCCCTTACCATGAACACGATCGAAGTCGATCGACCTTGGTGCCCATCCCTGGATGGGGTAGTTTACCAGGGTATCTCTACATCGGGGGTTGGGTGTTTAAGTGCCCCCGATTCGTACCGGACCATTCTGGAAATGGAGGCTTCCCGATGGTGGTGCAGTCAAACTCGACCAGGGAAGAAGCGGTCGCAAGTTCAACCTGGTTCAGTCGTTTCGTCGAATCATACCGCCGCGACCATTCGCATCCGGTCAACCATTTTCTCCACCTCTTTGTGGGTTGGCCGTTGGTGGCGCTGGCCGTTTTACTCTTACCGTTCCGGCCCCTCTGGTCACCGGTCTTAGTGATCGTTGCCTACTCATTCATGTTCTCGGGCCACTTCATCTTCGAAAAGAATCGGCCAACCATCCTCTCCAAACCGAGCACTCCCTTTGTCATCGCCTGGGCGGTAATACTTGATCTAACCCGTCGCTGCAGTCGACTCCTAGGGATCGCGCGCTCAACTTCAAACCGTTGATTCCTGACTCCGAACTCAAGGTCAGTCTTCATGGCGAAGGCGACTGATTCTCTCCCGACAACCTCCGAACTTGGACCTGCTGATCAAGGCCAGTCGATCGCGCTTACGCTTTTTGCCCACGCTAAATTTGAGCCGGGTTGGCGATACGAATTAGCCCGAGGGATCTTGGTCACGACCGAAATCCCCGGTCTGTACCATGGACGAATCGTTTGGCGTCTCGCGCAACTTTTTGACCGCTGCCATCAATGATATCCTGGCATTATCACGTTTCGTGCTGATGATAAAGAGTGTCGGATCCGTTTGGATCGAGTGGAAACAGCTCGTCATCCTGACCGGGCGGTCTACCTCAATCCCCCCACGGAGGACCCAAATCTCTGGAATCGTTGGTGTCCTGCACTCGTCGTGGAAGTTGTGAGTGCCGGAAGCGTCGATCGTGACTAGGTGAACAGCGGGAGGAGAATCTCCGCGCTGGGGCCTGTGAGTGTTGGATCGGCGATCCGTTGCAAAACCGCTTGGTCGTCCTCCAGCGGGCGAACGATACTTGGCTCGAACGCTTCGTAAGCCTCGAAAGGAAATTACGAGTGCTTTCTGTTATCGGAGCTTCATGTTTTAATTTGGGATCTCCTCGGAACAGAAGAGGAGCCAGTTCCCACAGAACGATGAACAAAAGTGCAGAAGACCCGCTTGACGAGCCGATGAGTGGATCGCTAGGATACGGCGAGGATTTACCATCTAACTAACATTGATCAACCGTCAACCGCTCCTGTCCTTTCGACTCTTTTCGAGGCATCGATGGCTGACCCGATCACTTACGATGATTTCGCCAAGCTTGAGCTTCGAGTGGCTAAGGTCCTTGAAGCCCGCCCGCATCCCAACGCCGATAAGCTCTTGTTGCTCCAAGTCGATGTCGGGGACGAGCAGAAGCAGATCGTCGCGGGGATCCGCCAGCATTATGAGCCTGAGGACCTCGTTGGTCGTCTGATTGTGGTCGTCAATAACTTAGCACCAGCGATGCTCCGGGGTGAATCATCAAACGGGATGCTCCTCGCGGCGAGTTCTGATGAGAAGGTGATTCTCCTGACTCCATCCGATCCAGCTTGTGCGCCCGGATCAAAAGTGAAGTAAGACGTGAGCGGCTGGATGTTAATTTGACCTCTGAACGCAATGGGGTAGGCCCGCCCCTTGGTCTGAGAGCGACACGGGAGGTTCTCTCGCCATGCTCTCCGAGTTATCAGTTCAAAATCTATCTCTTATCGAAGATCTTCAGATCGAACTACGTGATGGCTACTGCGCCTGGACCGGTGAAACTGGCGCCGGCAAGAGTCTCTTGCTGAGTGCGTTACACCTCGTCCTCGGCGGAAAGGCGTCGGCTGAGATGGTCCGGGCCGGTAAGCCCGAGGCTCGTGCTGCGGCGCTTTTTGACCTCTCGGGGCATCCTTCGCTCCAATCCGAGGTAGAAACAATCCTCGGTGGTCCACTGGACACAGATCAATTGATCTTGACGCGACGGATCGCTGCAACAGGTCGGAGTACTGCGCGAGCGAACGGTCTTCCTGTCCCACTCAGTACGCTCCGGACGCTCGGACCCAAACTGATCGATGTCCACGGTCAACACGAGACTCGCTCCCTCCTCGATTCCGACCGTCAACGGACACTCCTTGATGCCTTCGGTAACCTCCAGACCCAAGTGAGTGCCTACCAGCAGGCTCGGTTGAGGCACCACGAGCTTCGGAGTCGTCGCCTGAAGTTGATCGAGGCCGCCGAACAACGACATCGGGAGCGGGAGTTACTCATCTTTGAACGGGATGAGCTTGCCGCTGCAGAACCTGAGCCCGGTGAGTTTCATGCTCTCATCCAAGAGTCAAGGCGACTCGCTCAAGCAGAGGCGATCTCCGCAGCGGCGGCGGAAGGAGTCGACCTACTCTACGATCACGAGGAGTCTGTTCAGGCAATTCTGGGGCGGCTTGCCCGACGTTTGGAATCCCTCACGGAGGCGGCCCCCGAGTTAGTCGAGTCGGTCGCAACGCTCGATCGACTTGCCGAAGAGTCTCGTGAGGTCAGCTATAGTCTTCGGGACTTGACGGCGGAGACGAGCGAGAATCCTGGACGTCTCGAAGAACTCGAGGCCCGACTGGCACTCTATCGACAGCTCGAGCGGCGGTTCCGCTGTCCTCCCGACCAACTTGCCGATCGGTTAGTTGCCATCGAAGATCAGCTTGCGGCGATTGAGCGTGATGAGACCGACTTGGCCCAACTCGATCAACCCCTCCGTGCCGCTTGGGAACACCTCAAAGAAACTGCCGTTGCCCTCACCCAAGTGCGGCAACGTTGCGCCAAGTCATTCACGAAGGCGGTCCGGAAGCATCTGACTCCCCTCAACCTCCGTGATGCCAAGCTGGTAGTCGAAATTGAGACCGTTGCGTTAGGTGATGACCCAACGGCGACGTCACCACCGGAGTTGGGTGCCGACCGGCTCGAAATACTCTTCGCAGCCAATCCCGGCGAGCCCGCACGTTCTCTTCGAAAGGTTGCTTCCGGTGGCGAACTCTCACGACTGACGCTCGCGATCAAGACCGTCTTGGCCGGGGTCGATGGTGTCCCTACGCTCGTCTTCGATGAAATAGACACCGGGGTAGGGGGACGACTTGGTGCAGTCCTCGGAAGGACGATTGCATCCTTGGCGGAACACCATCAGGTCATCTGCATCACACATCTCCCTCAGATGGCAAGCTTTGCGCGTCATCAATGGGTGATCCGAAAGGAGACGGTCCGGGGCTGCTCAAGGACCACAATCGAAGAGTTGGTGGATACCGATCGTGTCTCCGAACTCGCGGCAATGCTCCGCGGCGATTCGGCTGCCGAATCCACCAAACAAGAAGCAAGCGCGATGCTTGCTGAAGCTCAAGCCGCCGGTGCGCACTAAACCAATCAATCCCGGCACCTACCTCCGACACCGTTGTCTTCGTTCAAGTCGGCGCCTCATGATTCTGGCAAACACATCAATGGATGAGCAAATCGCAACAGGGATCCTCGGTCTTGGAAATGTCGGTGCCGAAGTAGCGGCGTTGCTGAATGAGCGGGCTGGGTTCATCGCGCAACGTGTGGGGCGCCCCGTCACCCTCAAAAGAGTAGCGGTCCGCGATCTCCACAAACCTCGCCCACTCGAATTACCGCTCGATCGATTGACAACCGACTATCGAGAGATCACTCGAGATCCAGAAATCCGAGTGGTAATTGAGTTGATCGGTGGTATTGAGCCAGCGCGGTCGGCCATCCTTGATGCCTTGGAATCAGGGAAGGATGTCATTACGGCCAACAAGGCGCTCCTTGCAGATCACGGTGCAGAGATCTTTGAGGCCGCTCGACGCGCAGGGCGTTCAGTGAGTTTTGAAGGGGCGGTCGCAGGCGGAATTCCGATCGTCCAGGCGATCGGAGTGGCACTCGCAGCAAACCGGTTCAAGTCACTCGCAGCAATCCTCAACGGAACCTGTAACTTTATTCTCTCCAGCATGAGCCTTGAGCGATTAAGCTATGAAAGAGCGTTGGCCCATGCTCAAACCCTAGGCTATGCCGAAGCCGACCCGACCCTCGACGTCGATGGCAGTGACACCGCACATAAGCTCGCGATTCTGGCACAACTCGCCTTTGGTGCCTCGGTAACGACCGATCAAATCCCGCGCGTCGGGATCGATCAGCTCCAGGAAGCTGATATCCTCTTTGCGGGCGAACTCGGCTATACCGTCAAACTGCTGGCGATTGCGCGCGACCACGGAGTGGCTGGACTTGAGCTCAAAGTAGGACCAACGTTGGTCCGCCAGGGCACACCACTCGCGGAGGTCCGTGGTCCCTATAATGCGATCCGAGCGATCGGGGATCCACTCGGAGATGCACTGTTCTATGGACAAGGTGCCGGCCCGAAACCGACAGCTTCCGCGGTCCTTGGCGACCTGATCGACGTCTTGGTCGGCCGAGCTTTGGCAACGCATCGATCACTCGATCTCTGGTCGAACTTGGAGACCCCACCCCACCTCTGTTCCTTTTCAGACGTTCGGACCCGGAATTATCTCCGGTTCACAATCGCAGATCGACCGGGTGTGTTGGGCTCGATTGCAAAGATATTAGGTGATCACCAAGTCAGTATCGCAAGTGTGATTCAGCACGATCCCGGCGATGATGATCACCCCGATGCCCCTGTCCCACTCGTCCTGATGACTCATCAAGCCGTTGAGTCCGAGCTAATGGCGGCACAGACGATGATCGATCAGCTCGATGCCGTCGTCGCGCCAACGGTGAGAATGAACGTTCATGGTGATTTTTGATGTAACTTGAATCTTGAATTGGGCTACGCTTCCAGGGAGGATCGGATTGCTCGGCCCACTTCTTCCGTTGTGGCTCTACCACCCAAATCGGCAGACTTGGGACCGGTGGGGGCGGCCAACACGTTGCCGATCGCGGTCCGGATTCGGTCTCCCGCCGGGCTCGCTCCGAGCTGATCGAACAGCATCGCCACCGAAAGAATGGCGGCGATCGGATTGGCAATTCCCTTCCCAGCGATGTCTGGGGCAGATCCGTGAACCGGTTCAAACATGCTGGGGTATTTTCCCGATGGATTCAAGTTGCCTGAGGCCGCAACCCCCATCCCACCTTGGAGGACGGCACCGAGATCGGTGATGATGTCGCCGAACATATTGGTGGTCGCGATGACATCGAATCGTTCCGGAGCAACGACCATCCGCATGCAACAGGCGTCTACATGCTGGTAATCTGTTTCGATCGTTGGGTATTCTTGCGCCATCTCATGAAACGCGCGGAACCAGAGATCGTGTGCGAATGTAAGCACGTTTGTTTTCGCGACGAGTGTGACGACACCACGTTTACCTTCCGTCCGACCTTGTTCTGAAACGGCGGGTGCGATGCGTTGTTTACTCCTTGCCGTGGCTTGCTCGAAGGCGAATCTTAGGCAGCGATCAACCCCGGCACGCGTGTTGACTGATGTTTGCAGTGCCACCTCTTCAGGTGTGCCTTTTCGAGTGATTCCACCGGCACCAACGTAGAGGTCTTCATTGTTCTCTCGGACCACAACAAGATCGATGTCACGAGGACCTTTATTCTTGATCGGAGTTTCAACTCCTTCGAGCAACTGGATCGGACGGAGGTTGATCGCCTGCTCAAAGTCGAATCGAAGCTTCAAGAGTAACCCACGTTCTAGGACCCCTGGCGGGACCCTCGGATCGCCCACCGCACCTAAGAGGATAGCGTCGGTCTTGCTGAGATCTTCTTGGACCGAGTCAGGCAACACCTCCTTGGTCCGCAGATAGCGTTCACTACCCAAGTCAACATCGACGGTATCGATGGAAATCCCTTCTGTGGTCGCGACGTCCTGCAGGACACCTAAGGCTTCGCAGATGACCTCGGGGCCCACACCGTCGCCAGCAATAATGCCAATCTTAGGCATAAGTTGTTCTCGCTGCTGTGCTGATGAATTATTTATTTCTGAGCCGATTGTTTGAGTTGTTGCTGGATCCAGTGGATAGCATCGTCAGTCTCGCCGAACTCTCCTTCGAGCTGAGCATCGTATGCCCGATCAAGCCAGGTCTTGAACTGCGGTCCCGGTCGGAGTCCAAGTCGTTTCAGATCGTTCCCATTGAGCAATGGCTCAGGAGCAATCGGACCATCGGGCTGATTCTGAAGGTACTCCTGGCAAAACGCGATGTGGTCGATTCCCGCGCCATTCGCAACCGCAAGGGCTCGATGAAGTTCGAGCAGCTCATCGATGCCCGGCATTGCGATCAATCGCTTAAGTCGAGCGATTGGCAATTGATCCGGTTGATTGAGCGCGTCCTGATGTTCGACGAGCCAACGAGCGCGGTCACGATCAGCGTTCGACAACTTTAAACGGTGCGCGACCCGTTCCACAATGATGCCCGCCTCCGCAGCATTGTCATGAATCGTGGTACTACCGACGCGATGTAAGAGCACGGCAAGCCCCAAGGGGAAGGAGACCTGCTCTGCCAATGCTCCAAGAACTCGGACGACTCCCCCACCAGATTGGGTTGCTTCTGGAAGGATCGTGTTGAGAAGCCCGGTTTCGATCAAGAGCCTGACGCCCGTCGCTCGGCTCGGGTGGACCAGCATTTTCTCTAATTCTTGCGCAATCCGTTCCACGGCAACCACTGAAATCTGGGTCGCCATGGCGTCGAGTCCTTCCTTTGTCTTTGGTTCGATCTTGAATCCGAACCGCGCTGCGAATCGGACCGCTCGGATGAGCCTAAGTTTATCTTCTTCGAAGCGTGCCTTGGGGTCACCGATCGCCCGGATGGTCCCGATCTTCAGATCTTGTTCCCCACCCACATAATCGATTACAAGATCGTTCAAGGGGTCATAGAACATGCCGTTAATTGTGAAGTCGCGACGCGATGCATCTTCTTTGGGACTGCTGAAGACTACGGACTCAGGACGTCGGCCATCAATATAAGCTCCATCACTTCGGAAGGTGGCCACCTCCACCTCCCCTGCGTTTCGAGGTCCAAGGACCTTTACAACGCCGAAACTGGCACCGACAGGTACCGTCCGTCGAAAAAGTTGCATCACCTGTTCAGGACGAGCGTTAGTTGCGATATCAAAGTCGCTTGGTGGAAGGCCGAGCAACTGATCGCGAACACAGCCTCCGGCCCAGAGTCCTTGATAGCCCGCTTCCGAGAGTCGACGGACGACATCAATGGCAAAGCTGCGTTTGGGATCAGTTCTTGGAGGAGAAGCAGTGGTCATGGAGCGGTCAGACATCGGAGCTACTCAGCATGGTCGAGAAAGCGGATGGCAATCGTCGTGTCACCATAATGTCTCAAGAGCCAACGGTCAGGTTCAGGCAATGCAAACGGCCCTGGGTCTCCGCCCGACTCTGCAACAATGACGGATTCCTGCGGTAAGCGTTCGCAGAGACTGCTCAAAAGGGTATTTATCTTACCGGGATTCTCAACATACTCTCGGTAGGGCGGATCGAGGAAGACGGTGACGGGCCCCGCGTCTGGAGGAAACTCAACGTTACTTACCCAGGAGTAAACATTGGCCGTGACGACTTCCGCCATCCCTTCAAAACGCAATTGGGCGAGATTACGGCGGATCAGCGCCGCATTCTGACCTCGACGTTCGACAAAGATCGCCGAGGCTGCGCCTCGGCTGAGGGCTTCGAGTCCAAGGGCACCCGTTCCGGCGAACAGATCGATCGCGGATCTCCCTTCTACCTCAGTGCCGATCAGATTGAAGATCGCTTCACGAACCAGATCACTCGTGGGACGGGTCGCCCGGTTGTTTCCAGGACCTCGGATCGTATGGCCACGTCTGATTCCAGAGATGATTCGCATTGGGCTTAATGCTCCAGGCTTGGCGACCCTACGGAAGGTTCCCAGTATAGCACGGGCTCACGTCGGGAACTCCGGCTCGGCTTGACGAGATCTCCGGCCTTCGCAATGATCCCTGGCGTTCCAATAGAGAGCTTGCATCGTCCGAGTCGTCCCCTGCTACAAAGGATTGGTCTGCCATGGAACGGCGACACCCGAACTTTCTCCTTGTCATCATCTCCTTCATATTGCTGGGATTGCTCGATACTGACTCCGAAGCTCAACAACCGAGAACACCTGCGAAGCCGGACGCTCTCCATGCTGGCCGAGCCGCACTCAAGCAGAGGGATGGAGCCAAGGCGGTTACAGAGTTGGAACATGCATTGATCGTCGCACCGCCCTCGGAGCGACGCAACGTGCTGGTGGAATTGCGTCAAGCCTATTCGATGGCAGCAACCCAGGCTGAACAACAGGGAAAGCTACAGCAGGCCCAGACCTATCGTGAAAACCTCCTGATCATTGATCGGGCGCAGAATCTCCAACGATCTACACCAGGAGGGGGACCAACAAGGTCCCAATCAGACGCTCTCCCAGCCTTGAGTAAATCGAACAACACCACTGACGATCCAGTCGCTCCGAAACATGATGACCCGTTTGCCCCACTCCCTAATCTCGATTTAAGCGACGTATCCGATCCGAGTAAGGAGAGAGCAACACCCGGTCCTGGTGCACAATCTGAATTGCCGACTCAATCGACTCCCCAAGCCGGGGAGATCCTTGCGCTTGCTGACGCCGCGTTTGTGGCCAAAGACTACAGCGAAGCCGGACGGCTTTATCAATCGCTAGCAATCAGAGAAGTGTTGCCGACGTCACACTTGGGTGTCTGGGGCTACTGTCGTTGTGTCGCTGTAGTCGCTCGGATTAAGGGTGGCCCCGAAAGCCCCCAGGATTGGGCGGAGATCAACGCTGAGATCCGGGCGATCCGACAACTGGCGCCTCGAGCTTGGTACAGCGAGTATTTGCGTCGGTTTGTAGCCGAGCAGTCAGCAATGGCACCGCGACCGAGTCGCTACCTCGTGCCGACAAGCGTCCAGATGGGACTCGAGCAGCCCTCGGATGATCAGCTCGGTCGTTGGCAGCTTCGTGAGACGCCAAACTTTCGGATCTTCCACGACGATGAAGAGATCGCGGAACGGGTTGCGCCCTATGCGGAATCGGTCCGTGCGATACTAGTTCGATCTTGGATCAAGTCAACAGTACCCCAGGATTGGCAACCGAAGTGTGACATCTACATCTATCCGGACACCGCAATCTATCGGCAGGTGACCGACCAACCGAGTGACTCGCCCGGCTTCTCGACGATTGGGCTCAACGAGGGGCGTGTGGCGGCCCGGAGAGTCAATCTCCGAGCCGATCATCCCAGCTTGGTTGAGGTCGTCTTGCCTCACGAACTTGCACATATTGTCCTCGCCGACCTGTTTTCAGACCAACAACTACCTCGATGGGTCGACGAGGGATTAGCAGTCTCGGCGGAACCGTCGACAAGTCGGTCGAAGAAAGCAGACGATCTCGCAACCACGATTGCGTCCGGGCGATACTTCCGGATCAGTGACTTGATGACAGCTGAATTCCCCGATGGCCGCTACTGGGATCTTTTCATGGCTCAATCGGCCTCGGTTGTGGAGTTCCTCGTCACTCGGGAGTCATTCGATCATTTTGTCCAGTTCGTTAAAGCATCCCAAAAGACGGCCCCCGAAGCCGCCTTACGGTCCCACTATAATTTCGACGGGTTCGACGACCTCGAAGCCCAATGGCTTGCACACGTCCGAGGCGTTGCTCAGGCCAAACTCGACGGAACTGATCGGGATCGAGGAGAGTCCCGTTAGGAATCGGACCGAGGGTGATCAGTTACGGTCCTTCTGGGGAGAGGATCTGAATCGTCTCTGCAAGGGTCGTCGGATCGGAAGCGGTCACGAGACTCCCACCGAAGACAACGCGCTCGCGGATCCCAGATACCGTGGCCGTAACACCACCGGCTTCCTCAACACAAGGAACGAGGGCGGCGGTATCCCAGGGGCTCATCAATGTGTCAACCGCTAGGTGTAAGCGACCTCGCGCAACCAAGGCATGTTGTACACAGTCCCCGACGAACCGGAATTTGCGGACTGCCCCAACGAGTCGGCGTACTCGATAGGGAGTCTCGCCGTTTCGCGTGTGAATATCGCTTGATTTTGGACCGCCGACAGATGCAGAGGCTTCACTGAGCGGGACTCGGGAAGCGACCTGGACACGTCGGGGGTCGCTCTCGATGTTGGGGCGCCACCAACACCCGAGCCCTTGTGCTGCATAAGTTGTTTCTCCGAGGGCCGGTAGGTGGATGACACCGACCACCGGCTCATCATCAATCGCGAGCGCGATCAGTGTCCCGAAGTTCGGTAGTCCGAGCGCAAACGCGGCAGTACCATCAATGGGATCAATGATCCAATTGCGTTTCTTGTCGCCTGATGGCTTCGTTTCACCGTACTCCTCTCCGAGGACTCCATCTTCCGGCCGTTCGGTCGCGAGGCGGTTCCGAATCACCTCCTCGGCAGCCCGATCTGCGACGGTGACTTCCGTTCCATCCTGTTTCCACTCAATAGCGCAGCTTTGGTAATGTGGGAGGATTACGCCCGAAGCAAGTTCGACAAGTTGAATCGCAAGCTCAAGATCTGATTTGATGTCAATGTCGCCCGGATGCATTGCGGGGTGTTCCTCGGCTCGGGTGAGCTGCCGGTCTCGCACGATTCGACCGGTCCTGGCCAGTCCGCATCATAGCGTTTCGGGCCAGAATCTTCCGGGGCTCCACAAAAGATTCATCGATTGGACTCGTCTCCTTCGTCAATCGCGCGATCTGCGCGCCGAGAAGCCGACCGAGCCCGGTTGAACGCCAGCCACGAACCGACCAGTAGAGTCGCTCCTCGGCCGCCTGAATTGGTTCGTCTGGGTGTGCAATCGTAATCAATCGCCAGTCTTGGTCCTCTCGGAACGCGAGGTCGATCCAACCCCGATGAACTTGTTCAGGCCGATCTTCGGTCGAGGGGATGAGGAGCGTCCACCGACGTCCACTGACGCGTTGGTCCGCCTGAGCAACCCGGACGCCGAGCGTTCCTTGTAACCAGTCTGAAAGCAACTCACGGGCTTGCTTCCGAATCCGTTGTGGGGAAGTTGGGATCGTCGCTTCGGCAGCTCGTTGCAGCACGGCATCGAGGTCGGTTGCCCAACCTGCTTCGGGATCGCTGAGGAGTAGTCGGAGCAAACCGTCAACCCGAGCGGCGATTGGCCCAAGCGACGTGCCGACCTCGTGGTCGATCAGTCGGGCTTGGGGGCGGAGAGCATCTCTCGGCGTTTCTGAGTTGTGTTCGGGGGGACGTTGCCGGAGGATCATCCGTCCGACGTCAAATCGATCCCGCAAGTGCCGAGTCGGATTCGGTCGAGCAAGCGGCGGAGGCGGCGAGGTGATCACTCCGACCCGAGGGGTTGTCCAACCCTCGGGGAGTGGATTGCGGAGTGCTCCCGTACCAAGCTCGAACTGCCGGCTGAGGAGTTCAAGCGAAGGGGATTTCGGTTTGCAGTCGTCCACGTTGGTTTCAAGGCCGGCAGCGAGTATGAGATGGCTGATCGCTCTTGTGGTTGCGACATAAAAGACCCGGATCGATTCGTCACGGTCTTCTCGCGATTCGGAAGATTGAAGGAGTCGCCCCCCGAGACCTTTAGGTGAGTCACGATCCTCGGATTGATCGATCAAAGGCTCTGGCCGGACAATCGGACCAAACCGTTCGTGCAAGGTCACTGGTTTCGATGGCATCCACGATTGTCGATCCAAATCCGGGACTACCACGATCGGAAACTCAAGTCCTTTCGCCTTGTGGATCGTCATGATCCGGATCGCATCCCCTTGTTCGGTATTGGTCGCAGCCTGGTCCTCGCGGGTGAGCTGTCGGAGGTCGGTGCGGAGTCTTGCCGCATAGTCAGCAAGAGGGAGACCACTCCGATCATACTGTCCGGCGAGTCTGAGAAGCTTCCGGACATTCGCTCGCTTTCGATCACCAAGATAATCCGCGACCAGAGCTGCCTCGAATCCTGACTCATCAAGGAACTGGTTCATGAGCAACGCAATCGGTATTCGGTCCTTCAGTCCTCGCCAGCGATCGAGGAGTTCCCGGGCTCGTTCGGACCGTCGTCGATCGCGTCGGGAGAGCTCAGTTATTTGTTCAGACTGACGGAGGTTCCGGAAGAGGTCACCGGGGCGGTCATCAATCCGCGCGTTGGTTAACCAGAAAAGCCCTTCATCGCTAACACCAAAGAAAGGGCTCCGGAGTGAGCCCGCCAACGCAATGGGATCGAGCGGGTCTTCGATCGCCGCCAGGAGATTGACGACGTCGAGTACCTCCTGCTGGGCAAAGAAGGCAGAGCCTTCAATCGTGTGATAGTCGAGCCCTTCGTCTGCTAGTGCTTGTTCGTAAGCGGAAACACTCGTCAGCGCACGGAAAAGGAACGCAATATCCGAGGGACCTGCCCGGCGTGTTGCCTTCAGCCTGGGATCAAAGATATCCCAACCTTGTTCGAGCCGAGTCGCAACCAGTCGAGCGAGCCATTGGGCTTCGAGGCGTCGACGTTCATAGACTTTCGGTTTGGACCTCGAATCCTTGGGGGCCGACGGTTCGGACGCCCAGAGAAACTCGACGGAGGGGTTCGTCGCCACGTCCGTTGCGCTTTCGAGGTCGGGACGGGCTCGGAGCGCTTCCGAAGGATCCTCATACAATTCTTGGAAGAGAGCGTTCACAAAGTGGAGGATCCCAGGGACGCTCCGGAAGTTCCCTGTTAAGGCGAGTCGCCCCTCCGTCGGAAGTTCGCTGCGGAACTCGTCGAAGATCCGCGGTCGAGCCCCTCGGAAGCGGTAGATCGACTGTTTTGAATCGCCGACAAGGAAGAGTTGGACTGTCTCGAGCCCTTGCCCCGCGATCGCTTGGACGATCGCACCTTGGACCGGATCGGTGTCTTGAAACTCATCGATGAGGAGAAGCTGAAGTTCACCTTGAAGTTTTGCAACCGGTCCATCGGGCCATTGCAAGAGATCGCGTGCTCGGAGGAGCTGGTCATCGAAGTCGACCACTTCCAGTCGTTCTTTGATCCGACCGAATTCGGAAGTTGCCTCGGCGGCAAGTCGCGCGAACCGGACCCCAAGTTCAGCTGATCGGAGAGTCTCATCCCGATCCCAATGAAGAAGTGCAGCCGTCTTCTTGGCGCTGTCCCGGAGTTCCCCGTAGAAGCATTTCACCTGCCCATAAAGATCAACCGAAGGCCAGTGTCGTGAACCCCCGCCTCCCTGGACCTTGGCGTGTTCCTGGATCACTTCGAGCGACATCAAGGGATCGGTCGCTTCGACAATCAACGGAATCTCGTTGATTAAAACAATCCGACGTTCTTCGCCAACGGAGTGTTCGCAACGAATCGATCCGAGAAGATCGAGGCAAGGCCGAGCCTTTCGGACGAAATCAAGGAGAAGTGCGGGCCGCTCCTCGCGTAACCAAATGGTTTCCCAGGTTTCGACGAGATCTTCCGGCCCGAAGTTGGCCCATTGGGTTGAATCGGCGAGGGCTCGACCGTCGAGTAGCGAACGGAGCCCGTCAAAGACGGCGTTAATCCCAAGCTCGGTTGCAAGGGTAATTAGGTCGTCCTGCTGGTCACTGAGCCAGCGCTGGAAGCAGACCCGGAGCGCTTCATCACGGAGGGTGGGGGCAACCTCGTTGTCGAGGACGCCGAAGCCAGGCGGCAAACCGGCCTGGACAGGAAACCGACGGAGGATCTCAAGACAGAAACCGTGGAATGTTCCGATCCGCGCTGCTTCCAAGCCTCGGAGGAGGATCCGCCAGCGCTTGGCTTCGGCCCCACCTTGAGTAATCCGTCGCCGACACTCCGACCGGATCCGCTCACGCATCTCGGCAGCGGCTTTCTCGGTAAAGGTTACCGCCGCAAGACTTGAGAGGGGTTGTTGTCGCTCGAGTGCGTTGACAAAACGGTCGGTAAGAACGGTCGTTTTCCCGCAGCCAGCTCCAGAACTCAAGGCGACACCGACAGCAACCTCAAGCGCCCGTTGCTGCTCCGGGGTCGGAGCCCGCCTGCTGGCACTTGAGGAAGGAGTCGAGGACGTGGAAGTGATCGAGGATGACGCCGAGAGACGACTCATAATCCCGCCTCCCCATCATTCTCCGAGGCTTCGGGGGCTTGCATCGATGGTGCATCAGGCCAGGTCTTGCCCGCCTGCTTCACTTGGTGGAGCCTGCAGAGGTTCCGGTAGTCGCAATGGCGCTCACAGTCGTCGAGAGCAGGATGGATCGGGAACATCCCCCGACGGAGCCGATCAACCAGATCCTTGACAAACCGGACGATACGATCGGGGTCGGGATTGCTCGGTGTCTTGGGCCGCGAGCGGACAACAAGTTCGCCGTCTTTGATCTTGGCCATCTGGACCAACGGGCGATACCCTTTATCACGGAGTGCCCAGTACCCAGCATCGAGCGGTTCCGCCTGCTCTTCTTTTGGGAATGCAAGGGCAACAGCCATCGCATAAAGCGGGAGCTGAAGGGCGAGCCCTTTCTCAAGTTTTTGTGTTGTAGGAGTACTTCCTGTCTTGTAGTCGATCACCCGGTAATAAAGACCGGTCCGATGACGGTAGATATCGATCCGATCTACCATCCCTTGAAGAACAACCCGCTCAGCTCCTTCACCCAGCACTAGGGGAGGACCGGCATTCTCTGCTTCGCTACCGAAGACATACTCAAACTGTTCAGGAATGGCCCCGGCTCCGAGATCATCACTGTAGCGCCGGAACTGTTCTGCGTAACGTGCCCCAGTCCTGACCATCCGGGCCAATTCAATCGCTCGGAGTCCTCGACCAGTCGATGAGGTCGGAGCGACCTCACGCTCGATCTCACGACGGACTTCGCGCTCAATCTCGTCCGTCACTGCTTCTGCGAGAGTCGCGATTGGTGGCGGGTCATGGCGGAGCCGATTGTGAAGTTCTTCCAAGGCTGCGTGCATCCGACTTCCACCGGCAGTCCGATCCTCCTCAAGCTCGTCTCGGTGTCCGACGGGATCAAGTCGGAGGACGTATCGCGCAAAGAACTGAAACGGGCACAATGCGAGTGATTCGAGCTGACTGGCACTAAAGGATGTATCGGCACCGAACTCCGATGCCAAACGCTCCTGAATCCGAGGATCCTTCAGAATCCCCTCGTACCGACTGATACTTCTACGGATCGATCGACCAGGACTCGACCGCGACCGCCTTGCATTCAAGAGAATGAGCGCTCCGGCATCGCGGAGCAACCGGCGTTGGGTTGGATCCCCCATCACGACGGGGAGAAGACTCGGGTCGCCGTGTCTGGCTCGGGCAACTGCCTTGATTCGTGCCTCGGCTGCCGATTGAGGCTCTGTCTCGCGGAGCGAAGGATCGAGCTTTTGATTCTCGACCGTAATAAGCTGGAGTCCGTCGGGACTCATGAGCGTCTGCAGTTCGACGAGAAATCCGGCGGCAAGGAGATCTCGGCCTTTGTCGTCGGCGGTCGGATAGCCCAACGTCAGGCTGGATTCCGCGGTCCCGACAACATTAAGAAACCGGGCCATCTCTCGGCCGAAGGGAGTGGGTTGGCTCGATTCAAAGCTCATAGGTCCGGACAAGGGGAGATGAGGCTGTTTCGGTTGCGGGATCCGAGGTAGCTCAGCGAGGGCGTCGAATTCAATGAAGTCGTCGTACTCATCGACTGAGTCTTCAGGCTCTTCGGTGAGGGGCAGTCCGATCGCGTTCCGATCGGGGAAACTCCCCTCGCTGAGGTTGGTCAGTAGGAGATGCTCCACCGGAACGCCGATCGCTTCTTCCACGGTCGCAAACAAGACCTTACCTTCTGTGGAGGGGACGGGAGGTGGACTGAGGTCGTTGATCAGCGTCTCGACCTGTTGCACAAAGTTCAGCCAATCGATCGACTCCAAATCCCGTCCAATCCTGCTCAAAACGTCGCCCGCATCATCAAGTGCATTAATTAGATGGCCGAGTCCAGGTTCATCCAGTGAGAGTCCAAGGGCTTCGGCGAGTTGGAGCAACCGATCGACCTGTGTCTGCCAGGGCCCGGGTTGGGCAACGTCATCGATCAGGTCGCCGAGCCATTGGATCACTGGCTTTGCGATCGACGCCATCCAGGCGCGTCGTTGTCGAAACCGGCCGAGGTAGTCAGGCTTATCCGATTCCTCGGGATCGGATTCCAGGTCTCGTTGCATCTGGTCGAGCGCGCTGAGGATTGCCGATCGATCTCGATAGACATTTGCCTCCCGGAGTGCTGCGGCCGTGGTTGGGAGAGTCAACGGATGCGTCCGGGCGGCGTCGAAGTTAGGGTGGAGGCGACCGTTTCGGAGGAGTCGTCCGAGACGATCTGTGTCCCAATCGTTGATCGGAATATTCATCGCCAACCGAAGCGCTTGAATCAGCGGATCCGATTTGAGGGGCGGTCCAGTTGACGAGACCACGGGCAAGCCCCAGCCTTGGATGATCTGGAGGACCAGGGCGGCTTCGTCATTGGCTGACGGGACGAGGATCAAGAGTTCTTCAGGTGGGACCCCAACATCGAGGTGTCTCCGGAGCCAGGAGGCCGCGATCCTGGCCATTGGCTCACCTCGAGGTGCCCCGAGGAGCGAGAGGCCGTCACGGAGATCCTCAGACTCCAATACCGTGGTGGTGTCAGTCCGAAAGAGCGCTTGGCCAACCGCAACGAGTGTTCTTGGCCGCTGATCCGAGAGTTCGGTCGGCACTTCAACAAAACCTCGGCCGAGCAGACGCTCGCGGAGTCGGGCATTCGGGACATAAGCTTCGGCACGATCGGGATCGGCCTCGAACGTCAACGTCACGCGGACCTGCCGAATCAATGATGACTCGGCGATGCCGTCGAGGACCAGTCGAGTCGGTCGGTGCTCTGAAGGAGGTTCGACGACCACCAATCGCTTCACCGTTCCCCAGGAGTCCGGTAGTCTCGGATCGAGTCGAAAAAGCGAGGCATAGTAGACTTGGAGCCCCGCGTCGTCGACTGCTCTGAGCTTGTTCAGAATAGACTGGTAGTGGCGGAAGAGACGTTGGAGATCGAGATCGACTGGACCCAAGGGTTCCGGTAGATCGTCGGGGCCTTTTCCACTCAAAATCCAGGCATTAATTCGTCGTCTTGCTCGTCGCCGGAAGCCCGAGGAATGGGCGACGGATCGAGTGACTGTGAGGTCACCGGCAGCATCGGCACGATCGATCGCTTCCACCAAGGCCGCCCGAGCGCCAGCTTCGGAAAGCGAGAGCGGTCCGTCTCGATGATTGGTCCGGAGGATTTCCCAGAGATCGCTCCACGACCAGATCCGATCGCTGGCTGGGGTAGAACGGTTTTGGTGGCGGATGCTTGCGATCCGACGGGTCAGACGGCTCGTTGAAAGCGTATTCGGAACGAGCCACGTTGTTCCGGTGCCTTCCGCGATCGCTCGGCTTAGCCAGTCAGCGCCGGGTGGTCCCGACCAGAGAATCCTTGCTGGCGTCCTCGCCATTGATCGCGTCCCCCCGGTCCTCCAGCATCAGGGTCGATGTTGCTTCCGTCTGTGTCTGACCATCGGAAGTCGAGGTGAAGTCACCCTGCCAGACTGACCTGGTCAACACAAGTGCACCAAGGATAGCAAGGTATACAGAAAAATACCAGAGCTTCCCCGAACGGACAACTCGGACGAGCCAGACAATTGCTCCATAGCCGACCAAGGCCGCAACAACCGTTGCCACGAGCATCACGGTGAGGTCCGAGCGTGGTATCTGACTTTCCTCCAGCTCAAGCAACTCCTTCGCTTCGGCTCCCAGAATCGCCGGGACTGCCATCAAGAGGCTGAAGCCGACCGCCCAGGTCCTCGAAAACCCGAGCCCGAGAGCAGCAGCGATCGTCGAGCCACTCCGGCTGATCCCGGGAAAGATTGCAACCGATTGAGCGAGGCCAATGAGCAGGGCATCGAGCCAGGTCGTCTCGGTGGGTCCCTTTGACCCTTCGGGCAATCGCGTCGAGATCATGAGCACAACCGCAGTGACGAGGAAGCCAAATCCTGGTGCCGATCGACTCTCGAAGGCGGCTTCGACCAGATCTTTCAACGGTGTGACCGCAACCACGACAGCGGGGAGCGTCGCGAGACCTGCCAAGAGAACTGACCGGATCACGGTCCAGCGCTCCCAACCGTCTTCTGATTGACCTCGGACTGCCTTCAGACCCTTCCAGGATTGCATCCGGTAGTAGACGAGGATCGAGACGAGTGTCCCGACGTGAAGCAAGACGGCAAAGAAAAGCCCGAGATCCCGCTGACCTTCGTCGAGTCCCTCACCCTTGAACCCTTCGAAGAGACTATCTGCGACCGAGAGGTGCCCACTACTAGATACCGGGAGGAATTCGGTGACCCCTTGGAGTACCGCCAGTGTGATCGCTTCAATCCAGCTCATCAGGTCTTTGCCTTGGTCTTGACGTACACGTTACCCTGCTCCTTCGAATTTTTCGCCGAATGCGTAAGTTCGGGGCTCGCGGGAGATCGGCGTCGAGGGATCGCAACAAGAACGTAGGTAAGAGCACTATAAAGGGTCAGAATCAAGGCGAGCCCGAGTAGAAGATGACGGATCAAGATCAGCCAACCGGGCGGTTCTGAATTGAGCGCGAGAACGAAGAGGACTGACGTGATTGCGAGGCACTGGGCAACCGTCTTGAACTTTCCGACTCGCTTGGCCCCAAACGGGATCCCTTTGCCTTCGAGAAGACTCCGGAGCCACTGGATGATCAACTCGCGGCAAACGATGAGGGTCGTGAACCAAGGTGTCACGCCACTCCCAGGGACTGGGATCAGGAAGATGAGGATCCCTGCGACCAGGAGCTTGTCGATCATCGGATCGAGTTGTCGACCGAACGCGGTCGCCTGGTTCAGCACTCGTGCCGCTACACCATCGAGGATGTCCGTAATTGCACCGATCACGAAGAATATTAGCGCTCCCAGAAACTCCCCGCTGACAATGAGGGCCATCGCGACGATCCCAAATCCAAGCCTTGCGAGACTTAAGGCATTGGGGACGTTGACAATCCCGACCTCGGGAGAATGATCCTTAGGTTCTTGAGGCGCTGAGTCAGGTCTACTATCGACGGCAAGCATCGATCCTTGCCTCCCTTAGTCTGGGAGGATGGTGAATGGAGAGGTCGTCCCTGCTTTCCGAGGCCTCGGCCGAGGTTTCGGTTTGGCTGGCCGTCTCGGAATTGCGCCTTCGAGAGGTCGAGCGATCAGGTCATAACCATCGGTCTCGATGATGGTGCAAGGGATCAAGTCGCCAGGACGGAGCGAGCGGTTCCGAACCTGGACAAGGCCGTCGACGTCAGGAGCGTCGGCATAGGTCCGACCGACACGGACCCCTGGACCTAGTTTCGGAGGGGCTTGGCCATCAATTAAGACGTCGAGTGTTTGGCCGACCAACGATCGGTTGAACTCAAAGGCGATCGGTTGTTGGGCTGCCATGATCGCTCCTTGGCGTTCCTGCTTTAGTTCCTCGGGGAGGTGCCCCGGGAGTTTCGCCGCCGGAGTATCTGGTTCGAGCGAGTAGGTAAAGACCCCGAGTCGTTCGAATCGGGCTTCTTTAACAAACGAGAGCAGTTCTTGGAACTCCGAATCGGTCTCACCGGGGAAGCCGACGATCAAGGTGGTCCGGAGGACAAGGCCAGGGATCGAGTCCCGGAGTCGGTTAATGATAACCTCGGTCTCCTCTCGGGTATGCCGACGGTTCATCACCTTTAACATGCGATCGTTGATATGCTGGAGCGGCATATCTAAGTAGGGGATCACCTTCTCAGACTCGACCAACGCTTCATAAAGGTCATCAGTGAAGTAAGAGGGATAGTTGTAGAGGATCCTAATCCACTTGATCCCGTCGACCTGGTTCAGTTCACGGATAAGTTCCGCGAGCCGTGGTCGACCATACAGATCGACCCCGTAGTAGGTCATATCTTGAGCGACCAAATTCAATTCGAGGACGCCATCGGCGGCGAGTTCACGCGCTTCGGCGACAACTGCTTCAATCGGCTTCGTGAGATGCTTGCCCCGCATGTAAGGAATTGAACAGAAAGTACAGAAGCGACTACATCCTTCAGAGACCTTCAGGTAAGCCAAGTGGCGTGGGGTGATCCGGAGTCTTGCCGTGTCGTCCAAGGCTCGGACAGGTGCGGGATTAAAGACAGAACGTTGTTCTTCGAGCCCCCCGACAACCCGATCAGCTGCCTTGACGATCTCTTCACGACTGAAGACACCGATGACTTGGTCCACCTCAGGGACCTCATCAAGGAGTAGATCCTTCTGACGCTCGGCGAGACAACCTGCAACAATAACCCCACGGACTTGTCCGAGGCGTTTACGTTCAAGCATCTCATTGATCACGGACATCGACTCGGCCCGCGACGCCTCAATGAAACCGCACGTGTTCACGACAACAAGATCTGCACCGTCTGGATCGGGTACCGGAATGTAGCCATCTTCTGCGAGAAGACCAAGCATCCGTTCTGAATCAACAGTGTTCTTGGGGCAACCCAAGCTGACGAAACAAAAAGTACCTTTCGGTGTATCGTCGCTCTTGCAATCGGTTGTCTGGGTCGTCGGGAGTTCGTCAATCAGCGTGGTTGATTCCGGAGCAGGCTTCATTCGTTACTTCTCGTCCACTGTCGTTGCAGTTTGCCAAGGTCCGACGGACTCGATCATTTTGTCGAGATTTGTTTACGTCCGCTAACGTCTTCAACAGCATTCATCTCTGTGAACGCATGATCGCTTGGTTGGTTCAGCGCGAGGATCTCAGAACCATTGTTTTGGATTGCTGACCGCTGACCATGGGGATCCGGAATAGACCAACGAGTTCAGCGGTCATCTAATTCATTATACGTATGGCGGTCATCATTGTGATGGGTCATCACAAAATCAAGAGTGGTGGGACATTTTGATGACTCGCGGTTGGTTATGCTCCGAGCCGCACCTGGAGCATTAGTGTTGACTCGATGGATCAACGCAGTCAGACCTGCTGAGGCAATATCTTGAGACAGTGCTTCCGGAACAACTTGCAAGACTTCGGGGAAGTCGTAGAGAGGTCTTGGGATACGTACAGCCAGCCCCCGGGGGAGAAACTGAGGTTAGCTTTGAACCTTTCTGGGGGCAGCGAGAGGACTCATGACGGCCCGAAGTGCCTTCTCGAGAGTAGATTCTGGAGCCGATCGAACCGGGGCGATGTCGAAGTTGGTTATCGTTCTCGATAAACGATCCGGCCTTTGGAAATATCGTAGGGGGTGATTTCAACAGTGACTCGATCGCCAGGCACAATCCGGATATAATTTTTACGCATTTTGCCGGCGATGTGTGCGAGCACGCGGTGCCCGTTTTCGAGTTCAACCATAAACTGGGTGTTGGGCAGCGCTTCGATGATGCGCCCTTCAGTTCGCAGCGGTTCCTCTTTGGCCACGCAGGATTCCTCGGTAATCCGATCGGGCGTCGACGAACCACCCTGATCCGGAATTGTTGGAACAACGTCGCGGGGTTCCGAAGTTGAGCTTCAATCTCGCCGAAGGAGTCCCCACGGTTGCGGCATTTCACGACTGTCAAGGCATCATATTCTAGCCGAATTGAAAAGTCTTACCAGTCGTCTTCACAACCGCCCCCTCGGAAGTGAGAAAAAAGGCGATCTGTTCACGCTGGCCGAAGCGGAAGTTAGGTGTGATAAGCAGGATAGCCTCAGATTGGGGAGACTCAGATCCTGAGTGCCTCGACTGGTCCTCCGGTTAAAAAGGTGTCAGGACGGTGTCGAGGTCTGCCCGACCGTGACCGGAGTGCCCGGACGAAATCGGCCATCGTGTTTATTTCGACGGCGAATTCGGTGTAGTAGCAGCCGATGACATCGACTTCATGAGCATCGCTCGACCCGGTCGCGCCAAAGGTCGGAATCCGGCCCAGGAGGGAGTCGATTTTGATCCTCATCTCAGGATCGACGTTGTTACTTGCCCGTTCGAGCGCATCGAAGGCAGGGCCGTGTTCTTCGACTATTGCGTCGAATTCCTGTCCCCAGCGATACGGATGGGCCGCAACGATCGCGGCACCTTGAGCCCGAACAACTTTCAGCAAATCGGCAAGCAATACTCCCGGCGGGCATTCGTCTAGGTCTGTCAACCCATAGACCAGAAAATGCCCTTCGCGTGCAGAAACCTCAGCGCCGGAAAGAACCGTAAGATCTCCCGCCTTCTCTGAGAGTTCCTCCAGCTCATCTGGATCCCAGATACGATCATGTTCGGTAATCACCACCCCATCGAGGCCCAAAAAGCGAGCGCGCTCGATCAACTCGACGGGCTCGAAGATGCTGTCCGGCGTGTCCGAGTCGAACCCGGTCAGAATGTCCGCGATGATGCTGTCCGGCGAGTGTCGGGTGGTGTGGATATGGTGATCGATCCGTGCCATCAGGAAATCTCGACTGTTGGAGGGATGTAGGGTGGAGGTGCTGAGGGGAAGATTCGGATTGGCCGTGCTGAGACTCTCCATCGTCCCATGCCGGAGGCGGGTTTATGGTTCGACCGCGAAGGGGATCAAGCGGCTGAGTAATGAATGACAAATCTTTTGGGACTCTCGGACTAGCATTTAGGCTATTCCCTCGCCAATTATATGTCGAGTCCGACGGCGCCTCCTCGTTATCCGAGTGAAACAGAATCAGGCTTGCTTCGTCGCCAATGGGATTGCAGAGCCGCTCCTCCGAACCTAAACTGGGTCATCATGCTCAGAAGAATGACGGGCGATTAGCTCAGTTGGTCAGAGCGCCTGCCTTACAAGCAGGATGTCGCAGGTTCGAGTCCTGCATCGCCCACTCTTTTAACATAGATTGTTTGGCCCCTAAATGCTCCAACCAATTGCACCATCAATAGTTGCGTAAGTTTCGTGGGGTCTGGGTGATCCTGTCGCAGGAACGTCAGGTCGAATTGGAGACGTTCGACTCAGGTTCCAAGCTGCGCCGAACCGAGTCAGATAAGGATCGCCGTCCAGTCTTGAGTCGACATAAGTTCCAAGGGATTTGTCGGAGCATGAGTCGACGAAATACTCAACCCACAAGTCTGGTCTTACTAGCCAGTGGTTTCAATTGATGAACCGGGATACATGTTCCGAGAGTTGTTCCACGAACCCGAACCACTGCAAATTGGAGGGACTAGACTGAACGAAGAACGCAGTTAATGCTGACGATTCGGCACGACCTTCTGATATGGATCCGAGAGAAACGTGAGAGGGCCGATTGAGGCGATAAACTCGGGGGAGAGTCGGATCGAAACAAACCTTAGATCGTTGTGCAATGAATTGATAAACTTTAAAGACGCTGATCGGGGTCGAGAGCGTTGTCGGCTCTCCGGACCAGATTTACGGCAGGTTCGATCAGCGGTTGCACATCTTAAGATTTTCTTTGAGCAACAGTGACACAACGCTCGAATTCGGCGTAAGCGTCAAGCTGCCAACGTGGCCAGCTCGATGCCAGACTTGCACACGCATACCAACCGCATAGCAGTCGCGTAAGATCATCCTGCTGTTCAATCTACGGAGTTGACAATGCCTCAAAGTACTCCAAGTACTTCTCTTTGTCGACTTCCACGTCCCTCCACGTTTCAAACACGGTGAGCCGGTGCTGCTTGTCAATCAGCGACTGAATCTCGTCGCGATACTGCTGGAAATCGTCGTAGTGGGTCTGGGTTATAGAGTTAAACTGGTTCTGAAAACAGTTGATGGGGTTAAACCAGTAAGAGGCGCGGATCAACCAATTCTTCGCATCGTTCTCAGCCTCAATGGGTACGATACGGCTCTTGGCCAGTTCGTTCGCCAATGCAAACCGTGACCATCGCAGGGCACAGGAAAGTTTGGTACTGTCTTTGGATGCAGGGCCATCAACGACGCCAGGAAAAAGAGCATTGATCTTGGCCCGTTGTGCTGCTTCTGGAAGATCAAACAGAGCATACCGATCTTCCCGCTTCGCATCGATGAAACCGGTCATTAGGTTGACCGGATTTCGGATGCTGACAGTTCGGTGCACCGCGGCCGGAATAGTGAACGCAAGCAGCAACCATATCCCGGCGAATTGGAGAGTATTGCCCATGATGGTCTTTCCGCGACTAGGTTCTGTTGACATTCAGAGTACAGTCATCAGTGTGGCGAACTGGACGAAACCGATGTACGTACAGGCGAGCTTGTCGTACCGTGTCGCCACACGACGATACTGTTTAATCCGACCAATGAACCGCTCTACGACATTT
>CAZEAN010000079.1:0-25722 GCA_964510225.1 uncultured Isosphaeraceae bacterium | reverse complement strand
AGCGGATGCCGATAAGATTGTCTTTTGCGGGGTTCACTTCATGGCGGAAACCGCCATAATCCTGAACCCAACCAAGCGAGTTCTACTCCCCGATCTCCTCGCGGGCTGCAGTCTTGCGGACAGTTGCCCGGCCCCCTTGCTCCAGCGCAAGCAAGAGGCACTCCGAGCCGATGGACGAAGGTTTCAGACCGTCACCTACATTAACAGCACCGCAGCGGTGAAAGCGCTCTCCGATTGGGTGGTGACTTCGGGAAATGCTGAGGCAATTATCCGGAATATTCCGGAAGATCACGAAATTCTCTTTGTGCCTGATCGTCATCTCGGTTCATATCTCGAAGAGGTCACAGGACGTTCGATGATTATTTGGGATGGCGCGTGCATGGTCCATGAAATCTTTAGCGTCAATGATTTGATTAAGATGAAGCGCCGGCATCCCAAGTCGCTCACAATCGCGCACCCTGAGTGTCCGGTAACCATCCGCGAGCAGAGCGATTTCATCGGTGGAACAGAAGCGATGATCCGCTATGTCACGGGACAGACAGAGTCAACCGAGTTCCTCGTTGCGACCGAGGCGAATATGCTCTGGCAGCTCAAGCATGCCGATCCTCGACACACGTATCTCCCCGTTCCAGGGATCACCTGTGCCTGCAACAATTGCCCTCACATGGCACGGAACACGCTTGAGAAACTCCGAGACTGTCTCAGGAACGGTGCTCCCGAGATTCAGTGGCGCCCCGAATTCGATCAGGCGTCGGAGTCGCTCCGGAGAAGTCTCCTAAATTAAGACCGTTACAAAGTAGATCGTCATGATCATGAGGGTCGGTTTCAGCGCGTACACGCCGGGATTCATTCCGGCGTCTTGTTGATTCACTGAGATCCACCGAAACCGACCCGCTCTGCCGCAAGAGGCACGATCACTTGCTCAGACGCTTTTTCGCCGAAGCAAGACCTTTGGCGACAACGTCTAGGCATTCCGCAGGGTCGAGTTCAATCAGGGTGTCGAATAAGACAGCGAGGACACGACTGACATCAGCCGCGTTGATCTGCACTTTCTCGGTGTCAGCCTTCCGTGAGACGTCTTGATAGAGTTCGGTCAGTTTCACGACGAATCGCTCCTTGACTCATGTCGGATAACAACTGATCTGGAGAATTGGTATTGACAGCAGGATTATGATCGACCCTCTCATTGCACTTGCCGAGTTTTCTTCGGTGATCTTCCTTGGCGTTTCCTAGAATGTTGGGGGTTCTGGAAGTCTGATCGATAGAATTGAATTGCAGGATCATGACAGTGATCGCAGTTGATCGATCGAATCATCGGAGAGGAGCGGTCTGATGGACCAGAACGAATCGACCGTGGAGGATCGTCCAACGCGTCACGAGGTGATTGAGGAGATTGAGGTCCGGGGACACATCGTGGACTCGCTCTTGCTCCCGAAAATCCTCGACCGGATCCTGCAGATGGGTGGAACCTTTGAGATCCTAGAGTGCACAATCGGTGCCCGCCGGGTCGATCCGAGTCGGGCCTTGATCGCCGTCCGAGCCAAGACGCACAAAGACCTCGATGCGATCGTCGGCGACCTCATCGAGCACGGAGCCTGGCCGATTCACTCCGTGGACGCTTCGACCGTCAAGGCCGATGTCGCCGGTGCCTTTCCGGAAGAGTTCTACAGCACAACTAATCAACCGACGCAGGTCCGGATTCAAGGTCGTTGGATTGACGTTGCGAACCAGGAGATGGACTGCGGTATCACGATCGATCCCGAAAGCGGTCTCCCTTCCTGCATTCCAATGGCCGATGTTCCGCTCGGTATCCCGATCGTGGTGGGCCACGATGGAGTCCGGGTCCTTCCGACCGGACGCGAAACCACTGAATCCTTCTTTGGGTTCATGGGCTCTTCCGTTTCCTCGGAGAAACCGAAAGCCGCGAGCTTAAGTGCCGTCGCCGCGTCGATCCGAGCAACCAAAGCCGCGGGCAAGAAAGTTCTGTTAGTTGGTGGGCCGGCGATCGTTCACACTGGATCGCGGGACCACGTCGCGGAACTGATCCGGCTCGGTTGGATCGATGTCCTTTTCGGAGGTAATGCGCTCGCCGCCCACGATATTGAACAATCGTTTTTCCAGACAAGTCTGGGAGTTTCGCTGAAGGAAGGAAAGGCAATCGAGCACGGTCACGAGCATCACCTCCGCGCAATCAATCGGATCCGAAGGGTCGGCGGTATCAGGAATGCCGTTGATCAAGGGATTCTCGAATCCGGGATCATGTACCAAGCAATTCGATCAGGGATTGAGGTCGTATTGGCAGGCTCGATCCGAGATGATGGTCCACTTCCAGACGTGATTACTGATACCATTGAAGCTCAACATCGGATGCGTGCTGCCTGCCGAGGGGTCGGGTTTGGACTCTTTATCGCGACTGCGCTCCACGGTATTGCAACAGGCAATCTTCTCCCGGCGGAAGTGAAAGTCGTTTGTGTCGATATCAACCCCGCGACGGTCACCAAGCTCAGCGACCGAGGGACATTCCAGACCGTCGGGATGGTCACCGATGTTGAGCCCTTTCTTAGGCACCTCCTCCTTGAACTCACGGGGAGTTAGTCCGACCCTAGGTGAATCCAGCGCGTTTTGTTTGATTGGAACCGATCGCGACCAAGTCCGATTGATCAAGCTACTCTCCGAAGGAAGATGATCAATGAGCTCGAATCCGAGGATCCTGATGTGCCCGCCTGAGCACTTCGGAATCGAGTATGAGATCAACCCTTGGATGAACCGCCTCGTCAAAAGCCATGCGGAAATCGCAAACCGACAGTGGTCGACACTCCGGAACGCGCTTGCTGACGCTGGCGCGGTGATCGAGTTGCTCAGGCCAGAACCCGGCCTTCCTGACCTTGTCTTCACCGCAAATGCGGGTTTGGTTTTCGGTAATCTCATTGTCAGCTCACGATTCCGATACGGTGAGCGGCAAGGCGAGACGCCAGTTTTCGACCGTTGGTTTACAGCGAACGGCTTCGAGATCGAACATCCGCCCGAAGAGTTCTATTTCGAAGGAGCCGGTGACGCACTCTTCTGTGGCGAGACCCTGTTCTCAGGTTATCGCTTCCGGAGCGATGCGCGCTGCATGCAGTGGATCGCCGAGCGGATTGGGGTTCAGGTTCTCCCGATGGAACTTGTCGACCCAAGATACTATCATCTCGACACCTGTTTTTGCCCAATCGCCGCTGATACTGCGATTTATTTTCCTGGTGCGTTCGATGAATATGGCCGATCGGTCTTAAATGCAGAAATCCCGCACTTGATCGAAGTCACGGCGGAGGAAGCGGTCTCGTTCAGTTGCAATGCTGCCGTCGTTGGTCGGACGGTCGTACTCAATGTGGGCGCTCCGAAACTCGCTCAAGATCTCCGGACGCATGGCTTCAACCCCGTACCCGTCGAGCTTACAGAATTCATTAAAGCAGGAGGGTCCGCCAAATGCTTGACCCTCCGGCTCGACGGCGAAGATGCGGCCGCCTGGCGTGCCACTATGACGAATTAGTCGAATCACTGAGTTCGTTCTAGCCGATCCGAAATCGAGCCAAGCCAGCGAGTCGGGAGGAATGGGTGCACGAGCTGATTCTCATGCGTCACGGTCAAGCGGCCGACTGGTCTCCCACTGGCGATGAAGGTCGACCATTGACCCCAGAGGGGTCGAATCGGGTCCTCAAGATTGCCAACGGCCTGAAGACGCTTAAGGTCCAACCCGACCTAGTCGTTTCGAGCCCGCTTCTCCGAGCGCGGCAGACTGCGGAGATCGTCTTGCAGGTGATCGCTCCAGAGCTTCAGTTGGTATTTGATCCGATGCTTAAGCCAGATCAGCCGGTTCTTGAGCTTGAACGCTGGGTCCGCGAGCAGGAGGCCGACTCCATTTTCCTCGTGGGACACAACCCCCTCTTCTCCGATTTCGTTGCCCACTTGCTCAGTGGGTCAGTCTCCTACAACCCCGCTATTGAACTGAAGAAGGGGGCAATTGCCGCCTTTGTAGCCGAGTCGCGTCGGAGCCCGTTCATCCTCGATTGGTTTGCCCCCGGTCGGATCACCCGACGGCTCGGCGCTGATTCGCAACGGAATCTCGATCTCGACCACTGAAGGATCTGAGAGCACCGTCATCGTTCCTTCAGCGAGCGAACTTGGGCAGATGAGGACTCCGCTGGCCACGCCAGATCGTCAACAATTTCGCGAGTGTGGGACGGAAACTCGAAGTCAAGATAATCCTCTTGGAGCAGTAATTGAGAACGGTAAGACGGTTCACCAGGTCCGGGAGTCAGACGTTCGTAATCACCGTTCGGTCTCATTCTGCGCGACTTACAGTTATCCGATAAGTATGCGGCGAGGATCTCGAAGACAATCCGATTATGGAGTTTAGGATCCTCGATCGGAAACATCAATTCGACCCGTCGATTAAAGTTTCGTGGCATCCAGTCAGCCGACGAAAGATAGATTTCAGGATGTCCCCCGTTGGCAAATGCCGTGATCCTCGAGTGCTCTAGAAACTTATCGATCACACTGATGACACGGATGTTCTTGGAGACACCGTCCAAGCCCGGTTTCAGGCAGCAGATCCCTCGGACAATGAGGTCGATCTGGACTCCTGCCTCAGAGGCTCCGTAGAGCGCTTGGATTGCCCGAGGGTCGACAAGCGAGTTCATCTTGGCGACGATCCGTGCGGGTCGTCCCTCTTCAGCATGGAGGCGCTCGCGATCGATCATCTCAAGGACCCGATTCACCATATGGTCCGGTGCGAGCAAGAGCTTGTTCCAGAGGTGTCCCGTCGAGTAAACAGTTAGGAGATTGAACAACGCCAAGGCATCTTCACCGTAGTCTGGTCGGCATGTAAAGAGGCCAAGATCGGTATAAAGCTTCGCCGTAATCGGGTTGTAGTTTCCAGTTCCAAGATGGAGGTAATTCCGAATTCGGTCCGGATCCCGACGGACGACCAGCGCCGTCTTGCAGTGAGTTTTGAACTCAACCATCCCGAAGAGGCCGTAGACGACATGAACCCCGGCTTCTCGGAGCATCTCTCCTTTCATCAGGTTGTTCTTCTCTTCGAGCCGGGCCGTCAACTCGACGACAGCGGTGACGTTCTTGCCATTCCCTGCAGCGGTCGCGAGCGCATCGATCATCGGGTTGTCGTCGGAGATCCGGTAAAGCGTCTGCTTAATCGCCATCACGTTCGGGTCTTCGGCGGCCTGTGTTAGAAACTGGGTGACCACTTCGAAGGAGTCGAAGGGATGGTGGACCAAGAGGTCACGGGCTCGGATGGCATCGAAGATGGTCGAGTGCTCGGCGACGAATGCCGGATAACGAGGCTTCCACGCAGGCTCTTTCAGTTCGCGGAAGCCGTCGATCTTGCAGAGACCAGCGAGCGAGGCAAGCGAAACTGGACCACTGACTCGGTAGACATCGCGGTCATCGAGATTGAGTACCGACGGATTCTTGAGGAGTGTCACTAAGGAATCCTCAGCCCGATCCGAGATTTCGAGACGGACCGGAGTCCCACGCATCCGTTCTCGGAGCTTTTCCCGGATTACCGTAGGCCAACTTGAGCCTGCCTCTTCGCCGGGCGCGCTGATGTCCCAATTTCGGGTGACCCGAAACGGTGCTTGCGCCCTCACCTGGAATCCACCGAAGAGACCGTCGAGATGGAGCCCGATTACATCTTCGAGCAACACGAACCGGTGTCTGGTGTCTTCTACTTCTGGAAGTGCAACCAGTCGGTTCAAGACTGATGGCACCTGTAAGACTGCAAAGAGTTGCCGAGGCGAGTCGTCGCGCATCCCATTCCGACGATCGCGCTCCAGTCTCAAGATCAGGTTGAGGCTCTTGTTGTGGATGTGCGGGAACGGATGTGAGGGGTCGATCGCTAACGGAGTGAGGACCGGATAGACCTCCGACTCATAGAACTCGGTGACAAACTGACGATCTCCGGCCGTGAGTTCCCCAGGACTGACAACCACGATCCCAGCGCTGGAGAGGCTTGGGGCGAGATCTTCAAACCAGGTCTGGTACTGATTCTCGACCAATTGGTCGACCCGATTGGCAATCTCGATCAACTGCGTCAGCGCGGTCATCCCGTCAGGTGGAGGATCTTGGGGATCAAGGCCTTCATCAGTCTGGGCGCGGAGTCCCGCAACCCGGACTTCGAAGAACTCATCTAGGTTTGATGCCGTAATCGCGAGAAAGCGGAGTCGCTCGAGAAGAGGGACCGTCGGGTCGTTGGCCTCGTCGAGGACCCGTTGGTTGAATTCAAGCCAACTCAATTCACGGTTGATGAACAAGCGCGGATCGGTTGTCTCGGATTTCAAGCGAGGGGGCGCATACGGAATCGGAATCATTTTGTCTTGAACAGAATCAACCATCGGTCACTCAGATCGCAATCACGAAGTACCAGTAAGAGAACTCTCCGACGCCATGCTCCGAAGGATCTGAAGATTAATCGCATCCAGATCTTGACCGTTCTCCTCTCCTTTCGGGGTCTCCAGGATCATCGGGACCTGGAGAAATCGAGGATCCGAGACGATCCATCGAAACGGATCGAGTCCGATCTCGCCCCGACCGAGACCGGCATGACGGTCAACCCGGCTCCCGAATGGCTTGAGACTGTCATTCAGATGCCAGACAGCGAGACGATCCAATCCCACCACTTCATCGAAAAGAGCGATCGCCTTCTCGATTCCTGGGACGTTCTGGATGGGATAACCAGCAGCGAAGAGGTGACACGTGTCCAGACAACACATCAGGCGATCAGGCGATTGAACCGCGTTGATGATCGTACCCAACTGGTCGAGTGAATCGCCGAGTGACGTACCTTGACCGGCGGTGTTCTCGATCGTTAACCGGACCTTGAATCCTTCGGTTCGCTGATGGACCTGATCAATACCTGCCGCGACCCGTGCCAATCCTGGCTCGACACCACTCCCCCCATGAGTTCCAGGATGGACCACCAGGCTGGTGATCCCCAAGGCTTCGGCACGCCCGAGTTCTAGTGTTAGGGCATCAATCGATTTATTCCAGAGCGCATCGTCGGCTGATCCGAGATTGATCAGATACGACGCATGAGCTACTGGCCGATCAATTCCAGCTTCGACAAGGCCCCCTCGGAAGGCCTCGACTTCAGCGTCTCGGAGCGGTCGGGCGTCCCATCGCGCATTGCTCTTCGTGAAAATCTGGAGCGCGGTACATCCTAATTCGATCGCCGCCTTGGTCGCATTCACGGGACCACCGGCGATGGAGAGATGCGCACCGAGCTGATGCGTTGTTGATTCGTTCATGGTTCGCTTTGATAAGATCTTCCGCCTTGATTGCTCGGTCATCCGACCCCAACTCCGAGATTGAATTTCGAATTCAGATGCCCTTCACAATCCGTTCTCTTGCCGATCACTTGCTGGTGTTTTTAGAATACGAAGACTCACTCCCGCTCAGGGCCCTCATAAGGGATCGATCATGACCAGGTTCATCATCGCGGGGAGCCTGCTGAGTCTTTCAGTCGGTGTCGGTTTCATCATCCTCCGACGACCGATTAGAGAGATACTCGAAGAGGTTAGTTTCGAAAAGGCACGAAAGAGTTTTCGACAATATCGGGAACGGCTCGAGGCTCGATTCATCACGATCCTTGGGACGCGCGACCCCGACGAAAGAGCGCGTTGGGAAGATGCTCACTGGGAGAATGAAGTCGTCTGGGCCCGTGATCGTCGGACGCGTCGGTTGACGGCACTCGTTGCGGTCAGGTTCCCCGAACACCCGTTTTCGGATGAACCAAACCAGATCGCGACAGCTCTCTTCGAATTTCAGGGGAGCATTTGGGAAACAGAGGGCAACTGGCTTGATGCCATGCCTCCGGAGGAGGCAATCGCCCTCAATCGCCGACTCGAACCGGTGATCCAGCACCATCGATCACGGGGGCTGGATTCGGGCGAAACAACATCGTTCTGATTTTAGGACGGTCTCCGATTTAATCACTCACGGATTTTCGCTTTCATCTCAGCTCGGAGCTGGATGTAGCGCTCGAGGTCGAAATCCGTGCTTCGGCAGATTTCAAGGACGGGCTTCTCCAACTCCTCGACTCGAGCGCAGGCGTCGGCAACCTTGTCGGCAATCTCCAGAGGAATCAGACAGACGCCGTGACGGTCTGCATGGATAAGGTCGCCTGGTCTCACTGACTGCCCTGCCACCGTGATCGGCTTCCCGAATTCGACAAGCCGGATGTAGGCATGGCTGACGCAAGGATTGAGGCCGTAAAGCTGGAAACCGAGTGCCTGAACCTCGTCGAGATCTCGAGGGCAACCGTCCGTGATGTGGCCAACGCATCCGAGCTTTTGGTGGATCGTCGCATTCACCTCACCGAATTGAGCACCTAGCCCCGGTGTTGGATCTTGATCATGCGCAATGGCGACCTTCGGCCCGGGTACGCTTGCCACATAGCGAAGATAGTCAGCATTTAAATCGGCCTGCCCTTCTGATGATCCCGAGGGCGGTCCGGCCATTGTCACTGAGGTCACCGCATAGCCGACCATGACTCCAAGACTCGGAGTCAACGACCGAATCTGGTGTGGCAAGAAGCCAAGATGTCGCGGCCGGACGTCAAAAAGCTCAATCGCGTTGGAAATCGTAGGAGAGTTGAACGCTTTGAGGCGATCGATTGCCTCGTTTGAGAGAATCGGTTGGCTCATCGTAGACTCGCTAAACGTACGGAGTTGGACTCAGGAAGAACCCTCACCTGCGACATCTTCCCGATTTCAGTGGCTTGATCATTCGAGAAATTCAATTGCATCATAACAAAATCGACCCAAGGAGCTCTCGATACCCGGCTCAAGAAGCGGCATTCGTCCGCAATTCTTGAGCGGCCTAGTGGAATTTGGACTTTTGTCTCCGGTAAATTAGAGTCTAGAAAGGGATCTATCCTCAAACGATCCCGTTGATCGCACTCAAAGGGTCGCTACGATACTTCCGATCGCGCTGATTGACCCAAGGCCGGATCTCGCTTAGAGGAGTTCATCAATGTCGCAAGCCCCGCAGCACCTGCAACTCGAGACGATCGGCGAAGTTCTCGTCGTAAGCTTCGTCGTCTCGAAGATCGTCTCCGATGAGATCATCCAGGAGGTGGGAGATCAGCTCTACAGCCTGGTCGATGATCAGGGGCACTCGCAGATCCTCTTGAACTTCAACAACGTCATGTACCTCTCCAGTGCTGCACTCGGTAAATTGATCCAACTTAAGAAGAAGACCGGCGCGGTTAACGGTACCTTGAAGCTCTGCTGTATCCATCCGGATCTCCTCGAAGTCTTCAAGATCACCCGACTCGACCAAGTCTTCTCGATCCATCGGGACGAACAATCAGCGCTCGACAGTTTCTAAGCGAACGAGCAATGGCCGTCGGCAAAAGACCCGGGATCCTCTGATCGGAGAGCTGGGGCAGAGGTTGGACCAGGTCTCTGACGTTGGGTCTTCGCGTCATCGAATCCTATTCCGATCCGCTTTGAAACGATTGCGGAGACTTAGCAACGTCAGCCGACCACGTCCTGTTTCGCGATCGGAATCAAGGAGGATCGCGTGAGCGAACCACCATCGAATCGTATTCCGATCCGCTTTGAAACGATTGCGGAGACTTAGCAACGTCAGCCGACCACGTCCTGTTTCGCGATCGGAATCAAGGAGGATCGCGTGAGCGAACCACCATTGACGCCGATGCTCCGTCAGTATCGCGAGCTTAAACTCCGAAACCCCGACGCATTATTGCTCTACCGAATGGGTGATTTTTATGAGTTGTTCTTTGAGGATGCTGAACGAGCTGCCGGACTCCTAGGTCTAACACTCACCAGCCGTGATAAAGATAAGGGGACCGGTACCGCGGTCCCGATGGCTGGCTTTCCCCATCCTGCGCTTGACCAATATCTCGCGAAGATCGTCGCTGCCGGACTCCGCGCTGCGGTCTGTGAACAGGTAGAGGATCCCAAACACGCCAAGGGACTTGTCAAGCGTGAGATCGTCCGCGTTGTCACGCCCGGAACCCTGACGGATGAAGGTTTACTTGATCCCAAAACCTCGAACTACCTCGCCGCGATCGTGGAGCAGCGAGGCAAACTTGGGATGGCCTGGGTTGAGCTTTCAATTGGCAGATTTTCCTGTGCGTCGCTCCAACGCCGCGAAGTTCTTGATGAACTTGTCCGACTTGAGCCCGCCGAACTGATCATTTCCGAAATCGCTTCGGACGCACCTTGGGTTCGGTTAATTCAGCAAGAGATTCCTGGGATCCTGCTCACCGCCCGACCCTCGTGGGATTCGCAGCCTGAAGAGTCGCGTCGGACTTTGTTTGACCACTTTGGTGTGGCGACTCTCGCTGGCTTTGGAATTGAGGATGACGCCATCGAAGCTTGCGCGGCTGGGGCGTTGGTCGCCTATCTTCGGGAGACGCAGAAATCGGCACTCGGTCATCTCCGACAGATTGCGCCGTACCGACGCGGTGCATCGATGACGATGGATGAGACAGCGCGGAGGAGCCTGGAACTCACCCGGACCCTCCGTGAAGGGAAACGGCAAGGCTCACTCCTTGCAGTAATGGACCGGACCGTCACACCGATGGGAGCCCGATTACTCAGCGAGTGGCTGACGGCTCCTCTCACCGAGATCGACCGGATCAATCGGCGACTGACTGGGGTCACCGAACTCTGGAACGATTCAGCACTGCGCGCCGATCTCCGATCGTCACTGGAGAAGGCCCACGATCTGGAACGGCTTTCCGGAAGAGCGGGGACTGGCCGCGCCACCCCGCGTGATCTCGGTTCATTAGCCCGGACCCTCGCCCTGCTGCCTCGGATTAAGGCAAAGCTCGCAGAACGCTCAGCCCCCTTACTGAAAGAACTTGAAGGCAGGTTGGAACTCTGCCCCGAGATCCGGGCTGCAATTGAACAGGCGATCGTCGATGAACCCCCGATCGGAATCAAAGACGGAGGTCTGATCCGGGACGGCTACCATCCAACCCTCGACGAGTATCGGAAGAAAGCCAAGGGAGATAAGACAGCGATCAATCGCTACCTTGCCGAACAAGCCGAACGGACGGGGATCGCAAATCTCAAGATCGGCTTCAACAAGGTATTCGGTTACTACATTGAGATCACACACAAGCAGGCGGAAGGGCGTCCGATCCCTGAGGAGTTCATCCGGAAACAGACGATCAAGAACGGTGAACGGTACATCACTCCGAGACTCCGCGAATTGGAGAAAGAAATCCGGGAAGCTGACGAGCGCGCCCGAGAACTAGAACACGAGCTCTTTTTGAGCCTCCGCGACCGGGTCGCCGCCGAAGCCCCGCGACTGATCCAAGCCGGGGGGATCCTCTCCGAAATCGATGTGCTCTGCGGCCTCGCCGAGCTGGCCGCTCGCGAGGGGTATGCCCGCCCCGAATTCGTCTCCGACCCCGTCCTCCGGATTGAGCAAGGTCGTCATCCGGTCCTCGATGCGATCATGCCCCACGGTGGCTTTGTTCCGAACGACGCACAGATGGGCCCCGATGATGGGCTCGTCGTCATCCTGACCGGCCCCAATATGGCGGGAAAAAGCACCTATATCCGTCAGATCGCCTTGATCACAATCATGGCACAGACCGGCTCCTTTGTACCTGCTCGCGCCGCTCAGATCGGGATTGTAGACAAGCTCTTTGCCCGAGTCGGCGCAAGTGACGAGCTTAGTCGAGGACAGAGCACGTTCATGGTTGAGATGACCGAGGCCGCGAACATCCTCAACAATGCAACCGCACGAAGCCTCGTGATTCTCGACGAGTTGGGCCGAGGGACTAGTACCTTTGACGGCGTCTCACTGGCCTGGGCCATCGCCGAGTTTCTTCATGATCAGGTCGGCTGCCGGACCCTCTTCGCGACTCACTACCATGAACTCGTCGACCTCGAACGCTCCAAACCCAGACTCCGGAACGCAAACGTCGCTGTCCGTGAGCATCAGGACGAAGTCGTTTTTCTCCATCAGATCGTCGCCGGCGGGGCTGATCAGAGTTACGGAATTCAGGTCGCCCGCCTCGCTGGTGTACCAGGTCCGGTCCTTGAGCGTGCCCGATCGATCCTCAAAATGCTCGAAGATCACCACACCCGAGGCTTGCAATCAACGCCGGATTCGAGTCCCGAAGACGAACCAGGCTCGGGGAGCCCTCGGCCAGCGATGGTGAAGACAGCGAGATCGTTCACTCCAAGCCTCTTTGCTGCAATACCCGACCCACTGATCGACGAACTCCTCGAACTCGATCTTGAGGCGATCGATCCGCTTGAAGCGCTTCAAATCCTCAAGCGCCTCAAAGAACAGGTTCAGAGGCTTGGTCACAAGTGAGGCAATCTGATGGTCCGATCCTCGTCACCAATCGATGAGATGGAGATCGAGTATCCCGAAACTGATGGTCAACCGATCGGTGGAAATACCCTTGAGTTCGAGTGGATTACGACCAGTAAGTTCGGGATCGAGATTCTCTTCCATCACCGGGAAGACGTTTTCGTCGCCGGCGATCTGCTTTGGTATCCCGTAAGAGGGGACATCAAGGAACGAGCTGCGTCAGACACTTTCGTCGTCTTCGGTCGGCAAAAAGAACACCGGAGTTCCTATATCCAGCACAGGGAAGCGGGAATCGCTCCCCAGGTTGTTTTCGAAGTCCGTTCTCCTAGCAACGATGATGCCGAGATGGACCTCAAGCTTGACTTCTACGACCGACATGGCCTGGAAGAGTACTATAATTACGATCCAGAACGGGGCACTCTCGAAGGGTACCGTCGCCCCGAAGCCCAGGGAACGTTAGAACCGATCCTTGAGATCAGAGGCTGGATCAGCCCTCGGTTGGGGATACGTTTTGGGATCGACGAAGGGGAACTCGAACTCTTTCGACCCGATGGTCAAGCCGTTGAGCCCGTCTTCGATGATTACCTCGATCGAGAAGCTGCGCACGCTCGTGCCCTCGAAGCAACGCTTCAAATCAAGCGAGTGCAACTACTGGCCGAGGCTGAGCGAGCCCGAGCTGAGACGAAGAAAGCCAGGGCAGAGGCAGAACAAGCAAAGGCCGAGAAGGAGCGGATCCGGACAACACGTTTAGAGGCGCTCCTTCGAGAGGCAGGTATCGACCCTAATGCAACAAGCGGTTTCGAGACCGGAGCGGATTGAATAAGATTCAGATAATGGGAGCGCCTGAGACTGAGTGGGTCTCTGGAGACAAATTGATCGATCGGTCTGTTGGAGTTCGCGCCGATGGCAGACACAACGCTGCTCTTACTCTTCGACGAAGTTCGCAAGAAAACCCTGAGTGTTCTCGATGGCCTCGACGACACCCACGCACGGTGGGCTCCTCCCGCCTTGCAGAACTCTTGTCTCTGGCATGCAGGTCATTGCTACGTCGTGGTCGAGCATCTAACGAACCGGACTCTCGGCAACGAGCCTGAAGTCCCTGAGGGTTGGTTCGCGATGTTCAGTTGGGAAAGTAACCCGGCAAATATTGATCCGCAGACATGGCCACCACTCGATGACGTTGTCTCGGCCTTGAAACAGCAGTACGAGCGACTCCGGGTCAAGATCGAAGCATTGACTCCGGAACAGCTAGATGCCCCCGAACCAGGAAACGGGACACACAATGTCCGTTATGCGATTCTCCACGGCCTCCACGACGAGGCTCGCCATAGTGGAGAAATCTCGTTGCTCCGTAAGATGATGAAGAAGACGTTTGTAGTCGAGTCACCCTCACCGGTCTAATGGGACCGCCCCAGGTTCGCCCCTCCCCGCTTCCTCGATCCACAACGCCCTCCGACTTCAGCCTAACTTCGTTGAGGAAACCGATGAAATTGATCCGTGACGTAATTGGTCAACCGGGATGGAGTCGGTTGGCCACGCTCTTGCTGTGGATGGGAGGGATGAACTCCCCACTCTCGGCAGAGGAGAAGCCCGTCGATTACAGCGGAGAGATCCGGCCGATCCTTTCGGACAATTGCTTTGCCTGCCACGGACCGGACGAAGAGGCCAGGACGGCTGACCTCCGACTCGACCAGAAAGAGAGCGCGTTTGAAGATCGTGGAGGTTATGCAGCGATCGTCCCCTCCGATCCTGAGTTGAGCGAGATTCTCTATCGGATCACTTCCGACGACCCCCTCGATGTCATGCCCCCCCCTGAGACGAACAAGTCGTTGACTCGGGAACAAGTTGACTTGATCCGGCGTTGGATCGCGCAAGGGGCAGAGTGGGAGGAACACTGGGCGTTTGTTCCTCCGAGCCGTCCGGAGCCTCCAAATATCGCCGAGGGTGATGACACCAATTCACCGATCGATCGGTTCATCCGGGCCCGACTCAACGAAGTAGGGCTGCAGCCGAACCCTGAGGCAGACCCTGAAACCTTGATCCGTCGAGTGACCCTCGACCTCACTGGAATCCCGCCGACACCGGAAGAAGTTGATGCCTACCTTGAAGACCAACGACCTGACGCTTACGAACGTGTTGTTGATCGCTTGCTGAGTTCGCCTCGGAGCGGTGAGCACCTATCGAAAGCCTGGCTCGATGCGGCTCGGTACGGTGATACCCACGGACTCCACCTCGACAATTATCGTGAGATGTGGCCCTACCGCGACTGGGTAGTCCAAGCCATTAATCGCGGTCTCCCTTATGATGAATTCGTTACAGAACAACTCGCTGGAGACCTCCTCCCCGATCCGACCCTCGATCAATTGGTTGCCACTGGCTTTAATCGAGCCCACGTCACCACCAGTGAAGGCGGTTCAATCAAGGAAGAGGTCTACATTCGTAATGTTATCGAACGAGTCGATGCCACTGGTACTGTCTTTCTTGGGCTCACTGTAGGATGTGCCCGATGCCATGACCATAAGTTCGACCCGATCACCGCACGTGATTACTACTCGATGTCGGCCTTCTTCAACAGCCTCGATGGTAATCCGTTAGACGGGAATGCCGCACAACATCCTCCTGTTGTCCGCGTACCATCCGACCAACAAGCCGAGTCGTTAGCGTCGATTGATCAAGAGCTTCAAGAACTTCGCACTCGGATCAAAGAGACGATTACCCAGATCGACTACGATCCCTCGAAGGAAGTGAAAACAGGAACCTACGCCGTTCGGGAAGACTTTGATTGGATCGACGATCAGCTACCCGAAGGGGCCAAGGTCGTCGTTCAAGGAGGTTCCAATACAACCGACTGGCCTTTTGTCGAGAGCCCTGAAGCTCCGGTCCTCAGCGGTGAACATGCCCACGGACAGACGATCGAAGCGCAAGGGCAGCACGTCTTCGCCGAGGCAACCGAGACTCTCCGGATCGGCGAAGGGGACACCCTTTATGCCTTCGTCTTTATCGATCCCCTCAATCCTCCAAAGGAAATCATGCTCCAGTGGAACTCGGGGACCTGGAAGCACCGGGCTTATTGGGGTGAGAATCTCATCGAATTCGGCAAAGACAAAACGACAGAGCGGGTTGCCCAAGGGCCACTCCCAACCACAGGCGAATGGGTCCGGCTTGAGATCCCTGCTTCTGAAGTGGGACTTCAGCCTGGAACGGTCGTCTCCGGAATCGCCTTCACTCAGTTCGGTGGAACTGTCTACTGGGATCGCGCCGGCTTGCGGACTTGGACTCCGCAGCAGGGGAAGGAATACAGCAGTCTCGGAATCTGGGTCCGCGATCAACGGATTCTCGGCGACGAAGCGACGATCCCTGCACCGATTAAGACCATTATTGGTCAAGAGGCCGAAGACCGAACGCCGGACCAATCCCAGCAACTCCGGGACTACTTTGTCGAGCACATTTACCAACCGGCCCGCGCAATCATGGAGCCGTTGATTGCGGATCGGACAGCTGTTGAAGCGAAACGAAAAGCTCTGATGAATGAGATCCCGACCACCCTGGTCTGGAAAGAATTGAAGGAACCGAAACCGGCTCACATTTTGACGAGGGGCGAATACGACCAGAAAGGGGTAGAGGTCGATCGCGCTGTGCCGAGCTTCCTTCCCGCTATGCCCGAAGGAGCGAGTCAGGATCGGTTGGGTCTGGCAGCTTGGTTAACCGAGCCCAACCACCCGCTCACTGCTCGAGTCGCCGTAAACCGGCTCTGGCAGCAATTCTTCGGGCTCGGATTGGTGAAAACCTCGGAGGACTTTGGTTCCCAAGGTGAACCGCCAAGCCACCCGAAACTCCTTGATTGGTTGGCGGTCCAGTTTGTCGAGGATGACTGGGACACCAAACGGATGATCCGGAAACTGGTGACCTCGGCTGCGTACCGACGTTCGTCTCTTGTCGGCTCCGATGACCTTGCGGTCGACCCTGCGAACCGACTCTATGCCCGCGGACCGCGGTTCCGTCTCGATGCAGAACGTCTTCGCGATCAAGCACTCTTTGTAAGCGGTCTTCTAGTTGAGCGAGTCGGTGGTGAACCGGTAAAACCACCCCAGCCTTCGGGCCTTTGGAAGGCGGTAGGCTACTCCAGCTCTAACACGGCCCAATTCAAGGCGGATACGGGCCCTGACCGCGTCCATCGGAGATCCCTCTATACCTTCTGGAAGCGGACCGCCCCGCCTCCGCAGATGACGACCTTCGATGCCCCCTCGCGTGAAGCCTGCGTGATGCGACGGGAACGGACCAATACTCCGCTTCAGGCTTTACTACTGCTCAACGACCCGCAATTTGTTGAGGCCGCGCGATCCTTGGCATCGCGGACACTCGAAGAAGCCGGCCCGAGCACCGAAGAGCGGGTTACGCGGATGTTTCGTCTAGCGACGGGGAGGACGCCTAAATCCATCGAGGTCGAAGTACTCAGCCAGACGTTCCGTGATCTTCTCGATGCCTACAACGATGAACCCGATGCCGCGGCGCAGCTCCTTGAAGTTGGCGAAGTCCCGGTTGGTTCGGCCGTCGATCCCAGCGTTCTCGCCGCGTGGACGATGATCGCGAACACACTACTCAACATGGACGAGGTCATCACTCGGAACTGATTGATCGATGGATGATTTAAATTCATCTCATCGCAATACAGACTCTATACACCGATACTTTTGAGGACTCATCATGGAACCTGCGTTTGAACACATGCAGATAGAGACTCGTCGTCATTTCTTCCAACGAAATGCAATGGGTCTCGGTGGAGCCGCTCTCGCTTCCTTGCTTGGCTCGTCAACCGCCCGAGGATCGGGATCGGACGAAGGAGCCGCAGCAAGGGCTCCATCTGTGGTCGGTGGCCTCCCCGGATTGCCACACTTTGCCCCAAAGGCGAAACGAGCAATTTACCTCTTCATGGCTGGTGCCCCAGCCCAGATGGACCTCTTCGACTACAAACCGAAGATGGTCGAGATGTTCGACCAAGATCTCCCGGCATCGATCCGCCAAGGTCAACGATTGACGACGATGACCAGCGGACAGGCGCGGTTCCCCATCGCACCTTCCAAGTTCGAGTTCAAGCAGTACGGAGAATCGGGGGCCTGGGTCAGCGAATTAATTCCCCACGCGGCCAAAATGGTCGACGACCTCGCAATTGTCCGATCGGTCAATACCGAGGCGATCAATCACGACCCGGCGATCACCTACATCTGCACCGGTCATCAATTACCCGGTCGCGCAAGCCTCGGCTCTTGGCTCAGCTACGGCCTTGGTTCGATGAATGAGACCTTGCCAAGCTTTGTTGTTATGACGCCATACTGGTCGGGGCGTCGTGATGCTCAGGCGCTTTACAACCGACTCTGGGGATCGGGATTCCTCCCGAGCAAGTACCAAGGGGTCAGGCTCCGAACAGACGGCGATCCCGTCCTCTTTCTCGCCAATCCACCGGGTGTTGACCGAACGAAGCGTCGGAGGATGCTCGACGCACTTGCTCAGCTCAATCAACAAACGTTCGACTCATTTGCCGATCCCGAGACTCAGACCCGGATCGCGCAATATGAGATGGCGTTTAAAATGCAGTCGAGTGTCCCCGATCTCATGGATCTCTCGGGTGAACCAAAGCATGTGCTCGACATGTATGGTCCCGAAGTCAAGAAGCCGGGATCGTTCGCTTATTGTGCCTTGATGGCTCGACGCCTCGCCGAGCGTGATGTCCGGTTCATTCAACTCTTCCACCGAGGCTGGGACCAGCACGGGAATATCTCCGGTGACCTCCCGAGACAATGTGGCGACATGGATCAGCCGTCGTGGGCCTTGGTCCAGGATCTCAAACAGCGCGGAATGCTTGACGATACCTTAGTGATTTGGGGCGGTGAGTTTGGCCGGACCGTGTACTGCCAAGGAAAGCTCAGCCGTGAGAACTACGGCCGCGATCACCACCCCCGCTGCTTCACAATCTGGATGGCGGGAGGCGGGATTAAGCCGGGTGTGGTCCATGGTGAAACGGACGACTTCAGCTACAACATCGTGAAGGATCCGGTCCACATCCACGACCTCAATGCCACAATTTTGCACTGCCTCGGGATCGACCATCGGCGGCTCCTCTTCAAGTTCCAAGGGCTCGACATGCGGCTTACGGGCGTAGAGGAACAGCATCCGGTTGATGCCATCCTGGCTTGATCCTGTCTGACTAACTCACCCTGATCAGGAGATTGCGGACCGATGAACCTCTCCACTTCCCTCCTTTCCCTTCTCCTGATCGCTGGAGTTGCGATACTGGGAACGTCGCGGGTTGCTGACGCCCAACCCGCTGATGCGAACTATGATGAGTCGAAAGTTCCCAACTATACTCTCCCCGACCCACTCCAGGCGTTGGACGGTACTCCGATCAAGACTCCCGGAGACTGGGAACGAATCCGTCGACCGGAAATCCTCCGCCTCTTTGAATCCGAAGTCTACGGCAAGACACCGACCCAACAGCTTCCGATGAGAGCCCAAGTGATCTCCGACGATCCGGAGGCTCTCGGAGGCCAGGCGATCCGACAACAGATTAAACTCACGTTCAGCGACGATCCTAATGGACCATCGATCAACCTGCTCCTTTATCTCCCGAACAATATCAAGGAGCCGGTCCCGACCTTTGTTGGACTGAATTTCAAAGGGAATCACACGGTTCACCCCGATCCTGCAATCCTTCTTCCTGAAGGAGCCGCGGAGTCGGATCGTGGCACGCGACACTCACGATGGCCGGTCGAAGAGATCCTTAAGCAAGGATACGGCCTCGCGACCGCCTGGTATTACGACATCGATCCCGACCTCCGTGAAGTCAACTTCAGCGATGGAGTGCACCCGCTCTTCTACAACAAGGGTCAGGATCATCCTGTCGAAGATGAATGGGGCTCGATCGGCGCCTGGGCTTGGGGGCTCAGTCGGATTCTAGACTACTTGATTGACCTCCCGATGGTCCGTTCCGACGGCGTGATCCTGATGGGACACTCACGACTCGGCAAGACCTCACTCTGGGCGGGAGCCCAAGACGAACGATTCGCAATTGTAATCTCGAACGATTCCGGTTGTGGTGGCGCCGCCCTAAGCCGCCGCGAATTCGGCGAGACAGTCGCACGGATCAACAGCTCGTTTCCTCATTGGTTCTGCGATCGATTCCCCCGCTACAACGACGATCTGGCAAGTCTCCCCGTCGACCAGCATCTTTTAATCGCCCTCATCGCACCACGGCCAGTCTTGGTCTGTTCAGCCGAAGATGATCAGTGGGCCGACCCTAAAGGTGAATTCCTTTCCGCCTACCATGCAGGGCCCGTCTACCGCCTTCTCGGTACCGACGGCTTCGCATCAACAGATCAGATGCCCGGCCTTAATGAACCGATCCTGAGCACGATCGGTTACCATATTCGACCAGGCCCCCATGACGTTACCCTCCGTGACTGGAAAGTCTACATGGAGTTCGCTGATCGACATCTTGACTAAATCAAAGATTGTCGGATTAGTGTTACCGTCTAGTAAACCAGGTAGTTCGCTCGACACACACGTTGATGATACGGACACCTCCGACTCCGAAGACTGTGACCACCCCTTACATCGGATAAGCCAAGTTCAGCGTTTTCAATGCTAGTTCCAGCAGTGTTCGGTCCGTATCGTCACCAAGTATGCGGGCCGAGGATCCGCCATTGATTGCGAGGAGAATCGGGAGACCTACGTAGGGTTTCAGGTTGACCCAGTAGTTGAATCGGCCTCGTGCCAAACCATTCTCTGGTGTCGTGATCCAGGTTACACCTTCATCCCAAAACACATCTTCAAATAATAAGTACAACTTGTCGAAATAGCCCTTTCCCATTCGGCGAATAGCGTCGGCCTTTTTCGCGGAAAGAGGTGGGTTGAACGCGATCGTGCCTTTCTTCAAGACGCCGAGGCTTACTGTCACGATCACGGCATCGTAAAGCGTCGCTGCACTGTCCCCTGTCTTGATACTTACGCCGGACCGACAGTAATCGATTGCTGTCACTTTACGCGACAAATGGAGTGTGTAGTTTCCCTCGAGCGTGGAGAGGATCTGGTCATAGCCGTTCGGAAACAAGACATCCTGGCCTTCGTAGCCGCTGCCATGAACGCTGTATGCTGCCTCCATTTCTTGGACATTTACCTTGTCGTATTCGACACCCATTGCCGTTTCGTTCTGAACCTGAGAGATCCAGAACGGTGCGAGCAATGGAGAGATTCTGCGTCCGTTCTTAGCACGAATGACACTATCGTCTCTGGTGACGACACGTCTTAGCTCAGCTTTGTCCGCTAAGGTTGTGATGGGGTTGCCTTTGGGACCGTGGATCCATGTGGCACCAAGATCGACGGCAGCGCCCAGGCTGCGGTCAGTCCAGATCCGCCCCCCGATCCGGTTGCGGCCTTCCCACACCGTCACGTTACGCCCTTGCATCGAAAGCTCATGTGCCGCAGCAAGACCGGAGATTCCGGCACCAATCACTGCGATCTCTCGGTGATCGGTATCGAGGACCGAATGAGCAGCCAAGAGACCCGACTCATAGGCCGCGTGTACAGTGCTTTGGTAGTTGGGGTTCAGCGCTTCACCGGCAAAAAAGACACGGTTACCAATTGGATCAACAACTGTATCTCGGTCGGCATTGCCGGAGCCCGCTGCAAGATGGGAATAGGATCCGTATGAAAACGGATCCTTGCCCCAATTCGTACGCAAGTAACCCTTTAACTTTCTCGAGCCTTGCGCGAGAACCGGCGGTTGGTTGAAACCTGTTGTCAGACCGAGGCCCGCGGCAGCTGTTCCATGGGCGATGATCGAGAGTGCTTTGCGTCTTGATTGGTCTTGCATGTTTTCGTGACCCTCTCGCCGACTTGGCACGCACTGTGTGAAGGCAGTTGACAGCCACCGACACCACAGAGTGTGCCCGAACTCAGGTCGGGTACAGCGCTTGCTTACCTAGGCCGGCCCGTCTGGAATGGACCTCGAATCACGTATTCGTGGCAAGTGTCATCTTAACATGTCGGCACCATCAACGTAACTGCCAAGCCGACCTTCAATGCTCCACAAATCACAAGCCCTGGGTACTCATCCTAGTTGCGGAAGCATCCACACCCTTGGCCTGCCAAGACTGGGCCGCCACCAAGACCGCTTACCGAACCACCCTGCAACCCGGAGAGCAAGGGTAATCGCATTACCTCGTGGCGCTGGCGAAGCTAGGAGAGTATCTGGCTCGTGCCACGGATCCACCGCCAGGTAATCTGGTGATGTGCCGAGGATTGACCCGCCTGATCGACATTCAACTAGGCTTCGAACTCGGTCGACGAATTGTGGATAATTGAAAGTTTCGCTTGACGGTTACGCATTAGTGACAATTAGGGCCAAGCACGATGAGCCGATCCTTGCGTTGGATCGGCGTCCTCGACGACGATTCGTTTGAGTTGCGTCCTGAACTGACCGATCCGATCGGCAAAGCTGGGAAGCCTCGCAAGGTTAGTCTGCTCATTGGGATCGGACTTAAGAGCATAGAGTTCTTCAAGACCGCCCTGACGCGTGTTGTGGTAAATATACTTGAACTGGTCGGCATCGTAGAGCGCAGAAAGCGGTCCTCCGAAGACTGGTGAAAGTCCGAGGTTCGGAGGAAATTCCGATGGCTCGAAGACCTCGGCGAGGAGATCGGAGCTTGATCTGCGTGCGTCTTCCACGCCGGTCTCGGTTTCTTGCACCAACGATGGGCCCTGGAAGGGGGAATTATCAAGGTCAGCCAACTCGGTGATTGTCGCCGTGAGGTTCCTGAGGTTCACAGGCCTCTCATCGACTGTTCCTGGACTGATCCCTGGCCCTACAATGACCAACGGAACGTGCAACTCTGGTTCGAAAACAGAACCGCCGTGCCCGAAGAGCTGATGCTCGCCGAACGACTCGCCGTGGTCGGCGGTGATTACCACGATCGTGTTTTCGAGCAACCCTTGTTGCTCCATCGAATCCAGTAAGCGACCGAGATGACGATCAAGATAGGCGATACAGGAGTCATAGCTCGCGATCGCCATCGCGAGTTGCCGAGGACTGAGCTTCGGTTTGTTTCCCCAGAACCACCAGTCGTACAACAGCCGACGATCCTCAACAACTTCGGGAGCCGGCGGGAACGCATGCTCCTCCCCATCAGGGACGATGTACGGGTCGTGGGCATCAAAATAGTTGAGGAATGCAAAGAACGGCTGCTCGGTGTCACGTTGGGAGTCGAGCCAGTCTAGAAACCGATCACTAAGGGAAGCGGCGGTGATTTCGACATTCTGGGTCGGTCGACGTCGCTCTTCAGGATTCAACAACTTTACAATTAAATCATAATTACTTAATAAATGAGTGCCTAATTCAGTGGTTGTCACCGCTGTAATTGGATTTAACGGGATGTCTTCGTAATGGTGGAACCCTCGATCGAGGCCGGAAGCAAAGGAACAATAGGTGGTGTTCGCCACCATCCCCACAGTTTCGTAGCCTTGGGCACTGAACACCTCGGCGAGGGTGGGCGCTGCTCGATCGAGTGGGACATAGTGCCGCGCGGAAAGATCACGAGGCCAGCGCCCCGTCATCAACGAAGCATGAGAGGTCAATGTCCAAGGTGCCGTGGATCGTGCCTTGGTGAAGTGGAGTCCTCGGGAGGCGAAGGCATCAAGTGCCGGGGTGGTCTCTCGTCCATAACCATGGAGGCTTAAGTGGTCGGCGCGGACGGTATCAAGAACGATCAGGAGCACATTTGGGGTTCCTGAATCGCCTCCGGGAACGTTCGGGCCCCGCACACCAATCCTTGAAAAGGTGAAGAACCCGAGCCCAACGGTTGCTAGGAGCATCACCGGTGTCGTCAGTCGGACAAGTTGACGAACGATCCGATGATGCCGCTGAATCCTCCAGACCGCGATCCGAGCGATTCCAACGGCCAAGATCAACAACGCCACCGCATAAATTGAAGGAAACGCCAAGAGCAAGGCGGGGAGGATTAGGACTGAACCGATCAAGACCAACGCAATCTGGCGCCCAGCCGCCCACAATCGAAGAGGACCTAGGAGCAGCGGTAGGAACCCGAGCAGTACTAGCCCAAGGTTGACCGTCGGGATTAGCCAGAGGTAATGCCTCGACTTACCGAACATCGGCCTCAAGTTACCGGTTGGGTCTCGGAGGAGGATCAGGAGGCCCAACTCGATGAAACCTGCGGTGAGTCCCGCCCAGCAAGCAAGGAAAAAAAGGGACCGAGGACCTAGCGATCCCTGTAACTCGTTTTGAGGGTTCTCAATTTCAGCTTGGTTGGTCGTTGGGTTCGGATCGGCAGGAGGGTCGGAGGTTGGCATCATCAAATCATATCAGAGTATTTCGGCGAGTCGGTCCCAACCCAGTTTCCGGAAAATTGAGCCGAGTTTTGTGCGAGTCTGCTCCAAGTCGTCAGGATCTGGGAGGGAAGCCTGCATCACTTCCATGTAATCAAAATACGCTTGAAGGAGCTGTTCATTGCGGGCCTCCCGGAGTTCCTTGCTTCGTGCCAACGCACGATCAGATGCTGCAATGTTACCGAGACTCCGCTCAGATCGGGAGAGTGCATAGAACGCTTCTTCCTGGTAAGGATCCAATTCGAGGGACTTCTTGAGCAAACTTACTGACTCCTTCAAGAGTTTCGACTGCGCGTCACCCGATGCTCCCAGAATCGCTTGTTGCTGAAGGACCTGACCGTGGTATAGGAGGAGGATCGGGTCTTGGTCAGACGAGGCAGGGAGCTGCTCAATCGCTCTTGCCATCGCCTCGTAGTCTCCGACAACTTCCTTAAGAAGCTTCAGATAAGTCTGCCAGGCTCGGAGATTCTCAGGATCCTCTTCCAGGACGATTTGGATCTGCTCCAGAGCGGCTTCGCCGTCGCCTGCGTCTTGATGCGCAATCGCGAGGCCGAGTCGTGCTATCGGATCATCTGGGTTCGCGTTGAGATACCGGTTGAGGTCTTTGAGGCGCTGCTCGGCAGCGATCCGTTCCATCCTGGTTCTCAAGACGATGAACCGGATCTTGGGCTTCTGCTCAGGAACAACGCGATCGTAAGTATCCCAGGCCAGTTCAAGTGCTTCATCCCAACGCTCTTCGGTGGCATAAATCGTTAAAAGCTTCTCTACACCATCGATGTAAACCTGATCAGGCGCGAGATGGAGCGGGTCATGCACAATCGCCGCACGCATGGCACGTTCGGCGTCGCGGACCAAGTTTGCCTGGAGGGCAGCTTCACCCTCAAAGTACTCAGCCTGCCGTTTCGCTGGCCACCAATGGGGGACCTGATGGAGAACCTCAGCGGCCTCGGCATACTTCTCTTGACGGATCAAGATCCGACCAAGAAGGAGGAGCGCGGAGCCGTCGTACGGTCTCACTTTGAGATACTTACGAGCCTCGGCCTCCGCTTCTTCGAGACGATCCTGACGGAGCAAGACACCCGACGGTTTGAGGTCAGGTTCGGGGGCGAGTCGCCCAGCGAAGATCCAACCATTGAACGCCAGGAGTGCGCTGAAGATGATCCAGTAGACTAAACGACCAGCAGCCCGACGCTTGAGGATCCGCTGCGGACCTTGGGGACCTGATCCTGATGCAGAAGTCAGATCAGCGGATTCAGAGGTCGGGACGACATCTGTAGTCTCGGTGAGTGCCATCGATACCTCGACTCACTCGACAATAAGGGACGGAGTTGCTTGATCAAACTCGGCAAGTGCTCCGAGAGCCTCGGGATCCTCCGGCTTGAGCTCAAGGATCAATCGATACCAAGCGCGTGCTTCACCGGGTCGGAGCATCTGGCCTCGGATCGAGGCAGCTTCCCGGAAGAGTTCAATCCGCTCCGATTCGTCACTCACTGAGACGTTGGATCGCAGACGCTCATAAAGATCTCTGACCTCAGTTTGTCCCTTCGAGTAGTCGGAACTTTGGGTCTGGACTGAATCTGCCTCTGACGCTTGGTCATCACGACGGAGAACCAACGTGAGTCGACTGTAGATGGTGGGATCGATCGGATCATTCTCAATCGCACGTTTATATTCTTCGATCGCTTGATCCCACTCACCATTCTCCTGGGCAACACGGGCTCGATAGGTTGCAAATTGGGGTGCATCGGCCAATGCTGCAGGGACCTGGCTGAGAACCTGTTCGATCAACTCGACTTGGGTTGCAAGTTCGAGGCCCTTGAGTAGGCCTTCCCAGGTGATCAACTGGTCGGGGTGATCCTCCAAGGTCTCCCGGAGAAGAGCGATTCCTGCGTCAATCTGACCCGATCGGACCATCGCCTTTCCGAGAGCGATTGAAGACTGCAGATCGTCAGGATCGGCGGCAACCAC
>CAZEAN010000078.1:0-26015 GCA_964510225.1 uncultured Isosphaeraceae bacterium | reverse complement strand
GCCATTGGTCAGCTCTCGGGAAGCCTTTACGATGGCAAAATGTAGCTGATCCCCTGCTCTCCGGATTCCGACTGCGCCTCTCCAAACTTACTGGCAAGTTGGAAATCTCACCCGCAACGTCTCGATTCAGAACGAGTCCCTTGAGTAATCTACCATGACATCCTACCTTCCACTGCTTCTCGCCACATTAAGCTGGCAGTCACCGACAGATACAGAGCTTCGGCTCAATCAAATCCAAGTGATCGGTACCCACAACTCCTATCACATCGCTCCCTACTCCACTGTGAAAGCTCTGATTGCAGAAGCGAGTGGAGGTCAAGCCGAAGGTTTGGACTACACACACCGACCACTTGCAGAACAATTCAGTGAGTTCGGAATCCGACAGATCGAGCTTGACGTCTTCGCCGATCCTGAAGGAGGCCATTTTGCCAATCCGATTGCACGGCAACGGCTGATTGCCGAAGGTCAAGATCCAGGTCCGGATCCCAACGTGGACGGTGTGTTGGATACTCCGGGTCCTAAGGTTCTCCACGTTCAAGACGTCGACTATCTTACCACTGTACCGACCCTAAAGGCCGCGATCGAGGAGATCGAGGCTTGGTCAGAAGCACATCCAGCACACGTCCCGATCTTCATCCTCCTCGAATTGAAGGCCGGTGCAATCTCAGGACTTACGACACCGTTTTCGATCGATGCTGACTTTCTTGATCGTGTCGACGAAGTCGTTCGGTCGGTCCTCGATGACGACCAATTCCTGACTCCCGACGATCTTCGTGGTGAATTCAAGACCCTCCCAGAGGCAATCACCCAACAGGGTTGGCCCAAACTTGATGACGTCCGTGGTCAGGTTTTCTTCGGCCTCGATAATGGTGGGGCCGTCCGGGACCTCTACCTTGATGGGCATCCTGCACTGAAAGATCGAGTGATGTTCGTGGACGCTGGTGCTGTTGACCACCCTGCGGCTGCTTGGTTCAAGAGAAACAACCCGAACAGTAGCTTCGATGAATTCCAGTATCTCTTGATACAAGGGTTCATGATTCGGACTCTTGCCGATGCCAACACTCGACAGGCTCGATCTGGTGATACGACCCAGCGCGAGAAGGCGCTTGCGAGCGGTGCCCAGTTCATCAGTACCGATTACCCAGTCCCTGACCGACGGTTTACTGACTACCAGGTCCAGCTTCCTGGCGGTGTTGTGGCACGACCGAATCCGATTAGCGGAAGTAAGATCGTTGAGGGAGTTGACCTCGAACCGGTAACAGCCGTCACGCCGAAGTAACACTCCAAGCGTTCCAACACCATTGCACTCTTCTCCAAGTTGGACAATTTTGTTCCATGGGGTGTCGTGGTGTTGGATTATTGATCGACAGGCCTTCAACTCGAGACACAGAGATGTCGTCACTGGTCCGCCGTCCTTGTGAAGAAGGGATGGTCGACGCTGAAGCTGCTCAGCGTTGTCGAGAAGCGCTAGCACCTTGGATTTTGGTAGCAACAATCCTGGGTTCTGGCATGGCATTTGTCGATGGCACTGTGGTCAACCTTGCACTCCCGAAGCTCCAGGAAACGATGGGAGCAACCGTTACTGAAGCTCAATGGGTCGTGGAAAGTTATGCTCTGGTGCTTGCCTGTTCTTTGTTGGTCGGCGGTGCCTTAGGTGACAAGCTTGGGCGCCGTCGGATCTTCATGCATGGGGTCGGTCTCTTCGCATTGTCCTCCGCCTTTTGTGGACTGGCGAGCACACCTGAGTTCCTCATCACAGCGCGTGGCTTTCAAGGGGCAGGTGCAGCACTCCTGGTCCCTGGAAGTCTCTCGATTATTGGTGCGTCGTTCGATCAGTCGAAGCGAGGAAAAGCAATCGGGATCTGGTCTTCTTGCTCGGCCATTAGCGCGGCAATGGGACTTGTGGTCGGTGGCTGGATCATCGACGTAGTTTCCTGGCGATTGATCTTTGTTATCAATCTGCCGATTGCTGGAGCGGTCCTCCTGATTACAGGGCGTTTCGTACCAGAGAGCCGCGCCCAAGAGGACCGGAACCAGGCAATCGATTGGTTAAGCGTTTTGCTTGCTGTCTTGGGGCTCGGATTAGTGGTCTTCGGTTTGATCGAATCATCGAGCCTTGGGTGGCGACATTGGGGAGTCTGGCTTGCGATTGGACCAGGGATCGTCTCGCTCTTTCTCTTTACCAACCGTCAACGACGGATCGTGAACCCAATGGTCCCCCCGACTCTCTTCCATTCTCGAGCATTCACGGGAGCAAATTTGGTCACGCTCCTTGTCTATGGAGCATTGGGCGGTTCCCTGTTCTTCCTCCCCCTAAACCTTGTCCAAGTTCAGGGTTATTCTGCGACAGCCGCTGGTGCAGCGTACTTGCCACTCATTATCCTGGTATCTCTGCTTTCAAGCCGGGCGGGAGGATGGTCAGACCGAATTGGGGCCAAACCTCTCTTGATCGCAGGGCCGCTGACGACTGGACTTGGGTTCGGATTGATCGGCGTGCCTGGCGTCGGTGGTTCCTACTGGACAACCTTTTTTCCAGGAATCTCGCTGGTTGGGTTGGGAATGGCGATCACCGTTGCACCACTGACGACGACGGTGATGAATGCAGTCGACCCTGGACAAGTCGGCCTTGCTTCTGGAATCAACAATGCCGCTTCGAGAGTCGCGGGGGTCTTGGCAATCGCTCTTTTTGGACCGTTGATGGTGGCAATCTACAGTACCGTTCTTGAGAGAAAGCTTGAGCCAATCGGCCTCGACAGTGGAATCCAAGGCTCGATCCTGGAGCAACGGACGTTGCTCGCCGCCACGGAAATACCCACAGGCCTTGATCCTGAGGTGACTGCAACCGTACGTCTTGCCATCCAATCCGCGTTCATTGCCGGATTCCGAGCCGTGACCGTGACCGCGGTCCTACTCTGTCTCAGCGCGGCAACTGTCTCGACAACGCTTACCCGTCGACGTTGAGGGAATCGCTCTTGATCGCTGCATCGAACACCGCACTTAAAGTAGCTTTGTTAGGGAATGGGACCAAGCCTGAGGTCGTGGCCGCCATCCATCAGCTTCAAACCGAGCTTGAACGACAGACTGGACTGATCCTCTCCGGTATTGATGTAAGTGCAGATTCAGATCTCTCCTGTCTTGATGCCGACATCGCTCTTATTTTTGGGGGTGATGGCACCGTCCTCCACACAACACGGCGGATGGGTGACTGTCCGATCCCAGTGCTCGGAGTAAATCTCGGCCGGCTTGGTTTTCTCGCCGACCAGACACCCGAACAAATCATGGAGCGTCTTCAGGATCTTGCCGAGCGCAACTTCTCGATCGAGCCGTTGATGACACTCGACTGCACTTTAAGTCTCAAGGACGGACTATCCGTGAAGCATCGAGGGCTTAATGATGTCGTCTTCCGTGCCGCCCCTCCCTTTCATTTGATCGAGCTTAGTCTCCGGATCGACGGGGAATCTGTGATCACTTACCGAGGTGATGGTTTAATCGTGGCGACCCCAGTGGGATCCACGGGCCACAGCCTCTCTGCTGGGGGTCCAATCCTACCTCCGACCGAGGAACTCTTTGTCGTTACCCCCATCTGTGCACACACGCTTACGCAGCGACCTCTGGTCGACTCTGCTCATAAGCAGTTTCAGATTCGACCGCGTTCAACGCTGGATCAAGCGATTACGGTCGTCATTGATGGCCAAATCCAGGAACCTCTGGCACCCGGCGATGAGGTGATCGTCCGTCGGGGTGAGTCGTCACTACCGATGATCAGGCTCTCGGGACACAATTTCTATCGGACGCTCCGGAACAAACTCGGTTGGGGGACTGATCCCGCTCTTGATCGTCGCGCGGGGACGGCACCCACTTAGCACTTCAAGGTTCACGAGCTAGCAACGTCATGACCGTTCATTCCGAAAAGTTCGAGATCAAGACTCAAGGTCGAGGGACCATCGAGATCACTTCGGAGGTCCAGCAGGTCGTCAGAAGCACGGGAGTTGAGACCGGTCTCTGCTCTGTCTTCCTCCACCACACCAGTGCGTCGCTCATCATCTGTGAAAATGCTGATCCTAGCGTCCGTTCTGACCTTGAGCGTTACGCGGCTCGGCTCGTCCCAGACGGCGATCCCCTCTTCGAACATACTCTCGAGGGGCCCGACGACATGCCAGCCCACATCCGGACGATTCTCACTCAGAGTTCCTTGATGATCCCGGTTGCTCGACGGCGCTGTGACCTCGGTACCTGGCAAGGCCTTTTTCTCTGGGAGCACCGTGCCCAGGGCCACCGTCGATCCGTTACTGTCACTGTTCTCGGGTAGTCTGCTTGTTGGTAACCAGCTTCAGTGGCGTCGCGTTGACTTCTCTGGCTCCACCCAATGAATAATGAATCATGCTTAACGTCGGAGTCGAACTTCAGGAGATGCCACGGCACGAGGGAAGAGACTCTGACCGAAGCTCTGGATTACGCGACGGCTCCCGGGAAGCACCCCTGGGTTGAATTGCGGAAAGGAAGCAGGGCCTTTCACTTCGATGTCGAGTATCTGTGCCGAGGCGCGTTGAACAATGTCGCTCGCAAAAGGAATCTTGAGCCCATCACGTCCGTAGAGGAGTCGGAGATGAAGATCGAGCTGGCCACTTAAATCCATCGTCCCAGAACCTTGGAGACTGATCGCGTCGCCGGTTAGCCGGATCGGGTCCAGAATTGCTTCACCGTCCTCGATCCGGACAGAAACGGCTGCTGAGTCGAACGCCGTATCATCCCGAGACGCGTTGATATCGCGAGTATTCAGAAACTTCACAAACCGCAAGACCGAGGGTAGATCGCCGAGATCACCTTGATCGATCATAAATCGTCCTTGTCCTCGGATCGAACGCGGATCGCTTCCTGCACCACTGAGTGAAAGCTCGCCGTAGAGGAGGCCACGGAATTCCTGTTTGCCGGGAATCCCAGCAGTGAACCGAGTCAGATCTGCCTGTTCGATGGCAAGTGAGGCAGCGTACTTCGGTTCGGCGTCCAAGCCCATCCAGGCATTCCCCGTTAGTCGACCACCGAGGAGATTCCCTTTGATGTTGTCGAGGCGAGCCCTCTCACGATCGATCACCAGAGGCGCCCGGAGCTTCGTGATCTGTTGGCCGGCGATCGTCAGACTATCGAGATCGATCAGTCCGTTGAGTTCAACCGTCCTGCCGTCATAAAGTCCTGCAAAATCTCTGAAGCGACCCTGGACCCCTTCGAGCGGAATTTCGGTCCGAATTGTCTGGCCGTCAAGGACCACTAAACCATTACTCCAGGCCACCCAGGCTGGATCATCCACAAATCCCGACCAGCCGACACCGAGGTCACCGCTCATCGCCGGAATCGGTCGTCCTTCGTCAAGCATCCGCGCAATGGCAGCCATCTCGGTAGACATCAGACGCCGGAGTGCAGCATCGATCCGGAAGTTTTCAACCCGGAGATTACGGATCCCAAGCTGGAACCGGCCTCCCTCTTCCAAGAGTACTGATCCGACCGGAAACCGCACCGGGGAGTCCCGGAAACTAAAGCTGACATCCTCCATCAAGAGAAGGCCGTCGTCGTAAATGAAATTACCGCCGATTTCCTCCATCGCGGGAAGAGCAAGTGGCTTTGGATCAACTCCCGGAACTGTCGAGGTCGGTGTGAACTGGAGTCGGACTGAGGTCCCCGGATCAGGGCGGACCTGGAGCACAATGTTCTCGGTCGGACCATCGACGTCGACTTCAGCATCAAGGGATGCTTTGCCACGGGGATCAAGCAGTTTCCAGGTTGTCTCCCACTCAGGTGGAAGCGCATCCTTGAGCTGATCGTCGAACGGAAGGTCGCGTGCTGAGATGGTAAGAAGGGTCTTGTAATCATCTCCTCCACGGTGCTCCACGCGACCATTTCCGAAGATCCGCGCTCTCCCATTACTTCCTGAGACGTCTCGGAACTCCCAGGCCGTTGGTTCGATGATCAGTCGCCCGGTTACATTGGAAACCCGGTAGGGCAAGCCAATCCATCGGAAGGAAAAGCCCCCAGCATCCGAGGGAGCCCCGAGAGCCAGATCCGCAAAAAGTTGGACTTGCTCCATGGTCGAACCAACGGGGGGCGGTTCACGAATGAGTCGGGCGTCCACCACTTGAACCGTCCCGGTCGGCCCAAACTGGTCAAGGACGGTACGAACTTCGGGATCAAGCGCATTCAAGAGTGTCTGGTCGATCGGTAAGGCCCCGATCTCAAAATGAAGCTCAACGTGCGCTTCGGTTCCCGGATTCTCGATTGTTCCCCAACACTTTGCGGGGCGATTTCCAATCAGGGTTTGGAGCCCAGGTTCTTGGGGGATCTCGACGCGATTTGATGCCCAGTGGATCGGCCCACTAATGTGCTCAAGCGGATACTGGCAATCCTCGTATCGAATCCCGACATCTTGAAGGTCGAGGGTGAGACCAACCCCCATCGGTGCACCCGGCTTCGTCCGGACGAGATGAAGATAGGCATGGGTCCTTCCTGTTGGTTGGAACCGTGCCCAAAGCTCTTCCAGATCTGGTGTGAGCTTCTTCCGTAACCGAGGCTCAAACTCGAGGTCGGTCACGTCGATCTGGAGATCAAGTGGGCCCTCTTCCGAATTGAGTGCGTCAACTGAACCCCGAACCCGCGCAATCGTCCGGCCGTGAGACGCGGAAGCCCGATCGATCTGGAAAAGACCATTCGTCAACAATCCATGAAACTCAACCTCACTAAGCCGAAATGGAAGGCGATCGCAAGCCCAGTTCCCCGACCGCAACCAGAGTTCGATCGAGTGGTCGTCGAGCCAACTTCCTGGATCGTTGAGATCGAGTCGGAGCCGGTGGACCACTAAGTCGAGATTACCGCTCTTGAGACCGATCTCTCCATAGGTTTGCTTCCAGGGCTCTGGGAGTCGATCCGCAAATGACGCACCTAACTCAAGACGATTCAATTCACTCTCGTTGAAGAGCAAAACACCGGTCTTCATGTTCCAAGTCCCGATGAGCTCTAATCGCTGGTGGCCATCCCCCAGTGCTGTCCCTTTGAACTGTAGTTCATTGCTCGAAATCGGCTCCATCTGGAGTCGAAGGTCGCGCAAGACCGCAATGGTGTTGTCGGGTTCGACCAAGAGAAGTTTGCCAGCCTTGATCTGAACTTCGGGCGGGCGATCTGGTGGAGGTAGTGGCCAGGGATCCGCAAGAAGGCCCTGAAGGTTCCAGGAACCGTCGGGACGTCGAGTGAGTCGAAACGTCGGTTGGGCCACGGTCACCTTCCGGGGCATGAACTTCCCATGAAGGAGTTCCCAAACATCAAACTGGACCCGGAGCCAGGCGACTTCAAGCGTTGGTCGAGAGAATCCTTCAATCTCCTGCCGGATCCGACTCTGTTCGAGCGTGGCGATCCCTTCGAATGGACGGAGCTGAAGCCGACCGATTTCGAGAGTGGAGTCCGGGAGCAAACGGACCGCTTCTCGTTCGAGCAACTCGGCTACCTCGCCCCCGTCAGCAACATGCCCAAACGCCGACCATGCTCCCCCAACAAACACCGTAATCGGTAAGATCACAGACCAGACCGCCAGTTTCCGGGCTTCTCGATCACCACCCCCAGAACGCCCACCGACCAACCGAACCATCCCTCCCGCAGCGACAATCAAGGCGGGCACCATCCCCGGAAGTCGGTACCGAATGGAACTCACAAAGACAAGGTGTAGGACGAAGAAATAGAAGAGGGATCCGAGGAGCAAAATAATCGCCGACGGATTGTGTCGAAAGCACCAGATTCCGATCACCAGGAGCCCGAAGACAGGCAAGGTTGCCGAGGCGCTTAGAGGCGTGACGCCTGGCGCACGGAGTTCACCAGCGTTCGGCCAAGGGCTCCAATACCGGACTACTTTGCTAAGCACGAGCTCCCATTGCGCTTGCATCGGACGGGCCCGAGATGCTCTGATCGCCTCTTCCCGCAAGTACTGATCCTGTTCGACCTCGCCCAACTTCCGAATGGAAGGATCATCGAGGAAGGTCATGTCGCTGGAACCATCGGCTTCCGGACCAAGTCCATCGTAGAGACTTGCCCCAACCCAGAGTGCCGTCGGTACAAAGCGCCCTTCGAAAACCTGAGCGTTCCGGATCCACCAAAAGCTCATTGTCAACGCGACCGTGAGACTGACCACACCCGCCAGAAGCACCGCTCGTTTGGTCCGTTCAAAGATCAACCAGCCCAACAGCGCTACCGGAATAAACAGTCCCCAGGAGGACCGAACCAAGAGAGCAAGACCAATAGCGAATCCCGTCAAGAGTGCGACGACAATCGAGCTGGCGGTCCCGGTCGACGTCGTTGGATCGTCAGATCGCTCTGACGATCGAAGTGGTCCCGGTCGCCAGAGAAATGCCAAGCCCCAGAGTGAGAGCAACATCAGCGGGACGAAGAGTGCCTCGGAGAGCAACAGCGCAGAGAGGCCAATCGTGTAAGGTTCGACGGCGGCGATCGCAGCGGCGACAATCGCTATGGTCCGCGTTCTGCTCGGCTCGAGTTGTTTGGAACGCGTTCCAATCGTGATTGCGAGGCCGAACACAATCGCCACGCTCAAGGTGCCGAGGACGGCCTGCACGACCCGGATCGCAAAGGAGTTGTCCTCCCCGAAGAGGAGCTGGCAGGCCGCAAGGAAAGCAGGATAACCGGGCGTTCGCAAGGCCCGATGAGGGACACCCCACTGCTTGACCTCGAACGGGAGCCCCTCACGGATCGTTTCCGCCAACGACCAGTAGAGCTGGGTATCGCCAAACAGACCAATCTCCCCCTGTTGCCTGGTGTACAGTTGCACCGCGCCGACTGCAAGGAGCCGGAGGAGCAAGGCAACCAGGAGCAGCAGAAGGAGCGTCGCTCGACGGTTCCATCGGGATCGATTTGTCGACGCTCGGGTCATAAAGCGTGGTCCGTTGCCAAGGTCGGCACGCTCGACACGATTATTCCATCCGTAGAATCGCACCATCGGAAACCGACCAACAAACCAACGCAGACGTGGTCACTGATCAGGTCTCAGAGGGGGAGGCATCCTAGCCTTAAGTTGACTTCTGAGCAATCGCAGGTCGAGACATCTTCGACACCGAAGGTCAAAGAAACCCTAAATTAATTGTCGGCGTCGACCGCATGAGCCTTGAGTTCTTCGAGCGCGACATATTCGAGTGCGGAGATATGCGTGGCTTCGAGGACCACCGGAGGGGCAACACCAGCGTCGAGTGCTTCTTTCCATCGTGAGGCGCAGAGGCACCATTGGTCGCCCGGCTTCAACCCAGAGAACCCAAAGGAACGAATTGGCGTCGACAGATCGTTCCCTTGCTCTTTAGTGAACCGAAGGAACTCGGAAGTGACACGAGCACAGATCACATGAATCCCGAGATCGTTGGCCCCGGTGTGGCAGCAACCATCTCGAAAGTAACCGGTCAGCGGATCTCGGCTGCATTCGAGCAGATCATCGCCAAGTACGTTCTTTGCCATCCGAAAAGAACTCCGACTCCCTCTCAACCCACGTAACGCGACCGAACCAAGCGGTTCCAAGACTCGCTGGGGAGGAGCCGAGGATTCTGAGGGAACGAATCGATTGGCCTCCCGAGGCGTTGCGACCGGAGCAACCTCTTTATTCATCATAGCCAGCAGAAAATTCGTTCCAACAGTCGTCTGGTAGTTTTCTCCAGGTCCTCTCGTTGAAAGAAAGACCAAACCGATACCAGGTCTTAAGGGATCCCGGTATCGATCAAACAGGAGCCAATTACTCTGATTGGTCACAGAGCGTATCAATCACGAGCCGAGCTTGATGATCAAGTGTCGTCGTGCTTGTCGGAGTGATTCTTCGATTTCGGGAAGCTCGCCGTGCTCCATGACTCGGTAGAGCAAGCGATCGAACTCAGCCTCAAGGTCTCCAACGATCTCCGGTCGCTTTGCCTTGATCGGAGCTGGACGAGACATGGGCGTTTCGAGCGCAGGCTTAGTCGCTGTGCTCTCCGTCGAAGCAGCCGTGACTGGTGTCTTGGCTTTCTTCGGTTTCGATCGCTTTCGCGAGTTTGAACTCTTCGAGCCGCCGGGGCGGATGTTTCCGGTTAGGCCGAGTTTCGACCGAAGTCGCTGCACCAGCGTTTCGCTCACTGTCCCTTCGTGACCTGCAGCACCCCAAGCCTCATTGACGACCTTGACGTTGGCTTTAGGGTTGGACTCGAGCAGTTCACGGACAAAAGCGGTCTTGTTGGGGCCGGGTTCGGAAGTAGTTGCCATGGTTGGAGTTCTCCAGAGAAGAAAGGAGCCTCTAGTGTGGTGGATTGTGTCATGGAAATATACCTAGTGTAACCCAAAAAATGGCCGGAGCGTCACCCCTTCCTCAAACAACACATCACATCTGGGACCGCTAAGGGCTCCGATCCACGTTTGCGGTACTCTTGAAGAAGCCGTACTATTGAGTCGGTGACGTCAATCAATACCCAACGAAACGAGAGCAATACTCATGAGATTTGCTCGGATCCTGCCCATTCTTGCTACCAGTCTCCTGGGTGCTCAGACCGCCAGCGCTGAGGATTATCGCCCCGAAGTCGGGCACCGACATCCCGACTTCACACTTCCGACGATTGACGATGAGCGTCCGCTGAGCCTGTCAGATTTTAGGGGAAAAAAAATTCTCTTGGTCCAGTTTGCCTCGTGGTGAGCTGGCTGCCGACGACACGTGCCGGTCTGGCACGAAGCGACCAAGCAATGGGTTGAAGACGGGCAACTGGTCTTGCTCGGCTTGATTCAAGAGCAGCACGCTGATCGTTGTCAACTCTTCGCTCAGTGGAAGGGGTTCGACTGGCCGATTCTTCACGATCCAATCAACGTCATGGAGTCAGAAGCGGTACCGCTCTTTGTCGCCATCGACGAGCATGGGATCGTCCGGGGCACGGGCCCAACGGTCCAAGACTTCGAATCGGAGTTTCTGAACAAAGAGTTCGACGACGACGCTCCCGAGCCAATAACGCCGGCACCTGGCGTCCCCAATCTGGACGACCTCCGGAAGGCTGCGACCTCGGAAAACACCCTTCTCGCCTGGCGAGCCCTCGGTGATGGATTGATCCTCTGGGGAACCGACGACAACCTCAATGAAGCGATCCAGGCTTATCAACACGCTGTTGAACTGGACCCAGAGGACGGCGATGCCCGGTTCCGACTCGGTGTCGCGCTCCGTCGCCGTTATGAGTCGTCTTACCGAAGTGACGGCGACTTTCAGCAAGCCGTCCAGAGATGGGGCGAGGCGTTGGCGATCGATCCCAACCAGTACATCTGGCGTCGTCGGATTCAGCAATATGGCCCGAGGTTGATCAAACCCTACCCCTTTTACGATTGGGTTGATCAGGCAATCGCGGAGATCAAGCAACGGGGTGAAAAGCCCGTCTCGCTTGTTATCAAACCCTACGGCGCAGAACTTGCTTCACCCACGCGGCGATTTGAGTCTCATCCGAGCCAAGAAGCCGTTCCCGAACCGGACCCCGGTGGTCGGATCTATCGTGACGAACGTCGGTTGATCGCCACTGAAGCCGCCGTCGTTCCAGCGACAATCGCTCCTGGTGAGTCTGCCCGCGTCCATGTCACGTTCCGACCCTCTGATGAGTTGAAAGCACACTGGAATAACGAGTCAGAGCCGCTCCGCCTCTGGGTCGGTACGCCCGAGGATTGGGAGATCTCCGCAAAGCTTCTTGAAGCCCCCCAAGGGCTCATGCCAGAAACGCAGGAAGTCCGCCGGATCGATTTCGAGATCCAGACTCCTCAGAACACCCCGACCGGAACAATCACGATCCCGTCCTACGCTCTCTATTACGTCTGTGAGGATGTTGGCGGAGTCTGTCTCTACCTCCGACAGGACATCGAGATCCCGATCGTTCTTAGGGCAGAGGATTAAGCAACTCAGGAAACCAGGTCAATGGAAAGGGGCTCCGGTTGAACCGTTCATGATCGGTAGCAACCTCCCATTGACCAGGCTCATTCTCCCGAATCGATTAGCGTGGTGAACGCTTCGCTTGCTCAACAGTGCGGTTCCAGTAGATCCGGATGTTGTGGGTGGCACGACCACCCGCAATCAGCTCAGGATCCCCATCGGCGTCGAGATCCGCAGCCATCGCGTCCTCGACGGCGACGCCTCCATTATCGATCACGTGCTTCTGGAACTCAGGTGGATTGGTACCTGGGATCGGGTCGTAGACAAAGAGCCCAGGGCCTCGAGGCGCATTGCTTTCGTCGGGATTCGGATTCCGGTGCCCGACGATGAGTTCGTGCTCAATGTCGCCATCCAGATCAATCGTCCAGAGGGCATGACCGCTGGTCAGCGGTTGGTCAATGACTGCACGATTCCAGAGCCCTTTCCCTTCGGAAGGGTAGGAATAAATAACCACCTGATGACCGTGCCATGGTTCGATCGTCGCAATGTACCCACCTCCCCCACCGAGTCGTCCAAGCTTAACTTCGCTCGAACCTTTACTTGAGGTTGACTCCTGGTCACCAGTCCCCAACTGTCGACGTTCCCAAGTCCCCTCTTGACCACGATCGAGTAGAAAAACCCCTTCCCAAGCGGCAACGATCAGCTCCTCGACGCCATCATCGTCCCAATCGTACGGCCAGAAGTTATGTGTTGTGTGCAATGAGTCGTCGGCAACCTCGACCGGCCACGAGGCTTGATCAGGTTGATCTGGGATCGAGTAGACGAGAATACGGACCCCATTCCCTTGCCCCCAATCAGGAGGGCTGGTGCCTCGTCCTTGGAGGGGTACGGCGATTAGTTCAGGACGCTCGTCTCCTTTGACATTGGCCCAGCGGATCCGGTGTAAGGTTGGTTCGGCACCGATCGGGAATAATGTCCAAGTGCCGTCATCTTCCTGACGAGCCCACTGCAGCGTTCCGCCATTTTCGGTGTCAGTAGGTCTCCAATCTGCCCCAATGACGAAATCGAGATCACCGTCTTGGTCAATATCCAAGGGTTGAAAGCAGACATTATCACGCTGCGTGTTGTGAAGTTCTTGCGTCGCTCCTTCTAGAATCGAATGACGTTCCCAAGTTGGATTCTCATACCAGACCACTGCGCTTTCCGTGAGTCCACAAACGTCGGGGCGGCCGTCACCGTTGACATCGTCGACAGCAACTGCATAAACGACCTTCCCCGCCTTAGGATCAAGTTCCAGGGTCTCGAACGGAGGGAATGCTTCGGCCGATGGAAAACTCAACCTGATCAAGAGACCTGAAAGGAGTGCCACGGATTGCATTCTAGACCCACTTTCCGTCTAGTTGTGTTGAGTTTGAGGTTGTTCTGCGTTGCGAAATCTCGACGGGAGCCAGACCAGACAACGACCACTGTGCTCGGTCAAAAGTGAGACAGTCCGGCCTCTCGTTGGAGTGTCTGACCCGACTCTACAATGGGCTGATCCTACATGCTAGAGGCCGGAGAAACGATCCGCCAATCCAGCGTCACCATGCACAGTCCAAACGATTAGAATCAACCTTCGAGGGACGATCAGCCGAAGGAGTCGGGTCGCGAGATCCGATCCTAGAGATCCTTCCGATCAGGCTGAACCCTCGTGCCTGAGATTAAGCTAGATCGAAGCGCACCGGATTCGTTCCGATGCCATCGAGTCGCCTGGAGACCGCAGAGCGATGGAGAAGAAACGATTCGTGGTGGTCGGGCTCGGAAACTTCGGTCACGCGATCGCGGCGAAGCTCCACGAGCAGGGCCACGAGGTCATCGCGGTTGATGTCGATGACGAGGCAGTGGATCAGATTGCCCCGTTTGTCAACTCAGCGGCGACCGGTGATGGCCGGCAACTCGAAACCTTGAAGCAACTGGGAGCGGAACAAGCCGACGTTGGTGTGGTCTCGACCGGTGATGACATTACGGCAAGCATCTTGGCGACAATGGCGCTTAAAGATCTCAAGGTAAGCGAGATCTTCGTGAAAGTCATCTCAATCAATCACGCCCGAGTTATGGATAAAATCGGAGTTACTGAATCAATTTTCCCAGAACGCGAAAGCGCGCTCCGCTTGGCGACCCGAATCGCGAGTCGAGGGATCCTCAACTACATCAGGATGGGAACAACCCTCGGGATCCAGGAACTCGCAGTCCCGACGAGCTGGATCGGCCGATCACTCCGCGAACTCGAACTTCCGAGGCGATACCGGATCTCGGTGATTGCAGTCCACGACATGCTCCGGGACGAGATGATCGCCATTCCCGACCCCGACGCTCCTCTTAAAGACTCCGACACAATCCTGATCGCAGGCAAGGACGAAGATCTCGCCAAGGTTGAACAAGAGATCGATCGTGGTTCACGATCAAGCCGGCGCTGACTCTTTCCTGGGTCGATCGGCGTCTCTGACCTTGAACCAGCAGCCGTGGAAATTCGGTTCTTCACTCAGGGATCTCAGCCGGAACCGGGTAGAGCGGCCCTTCCGTCCGGGCGAGTATCCGAGGGATCCCCCGGTGATCCTGCAGCTCACGGATGAGGACCAAGGGAGGAGCTGCTTTTGGCCATTGCTCAAATTCTTCGGGATGAAGCAAGACAAAGTGAGGTGAAGAATTGCCTCCGTCCAGGAAGCTCAGCGATTCAGGAGCCGGTATCTCGCGAACTCGACGCCCGACATGAAATGCCAGGTCTACCGGCCACCGATCCCGATTCGGGATCTGCGGATCGAACGTTGTGTTGTTGGTGAAGTAAAGAGTCGAGGTTCGGGGCATCCATTGTTGAATGGCTCGTCCCCATGGGCCTTGGCTCGCGCGGTAATTCCACTCCGGATTGACGATACTCCACGACGCGTACTTCATCGAGAATGCAATCAGCACAAGTGCTCCGAGGCTGATGAGGTGTTTTTTCCTGACCAAGCCCGTGATCGAGACCGCCAACGTGCTGACTGCTATCGCAATAAGGAGTAGCGATGGTTGTCGATAAGCCCCGATCGCTGCCGCTACATATCCCAGGAGCGAAACAATCAGGACCGCCCAGAGCGTACTCACACTGATGACCAATCCTCCGAAGATTCGCGACGAGGCTTTCGAGGAATGCGATCGACTCCTGCTCACGAGGAGGCGATCACAGAGTCCAACCGTGATGATCACCAAGCCAGCGATCATCGGGATCCGAGCCGGATCACCCAACCCAGGAATCAGAGTGCCGCCCAAAGCGAGTGCAGCGATGATCTTGGCCCAATCGAAGACAACCGATCTCTGCTCGTCCGACCAACCCGCTCGGAGTGACTTGAAGCCGACGAGTCCGGCGAACGGCGACCACGGCAGCGCATAAATCAAGACCCAGGGAATTAAGGTCCACGCCGGACCCTTCGTCAATGGAAGCGCGATCGCCGATGCCCACGACTCCAGACCTGCAGCCGAGATCGTCCAGGCTGTCCAACCGATCACGGCAACTAAGATCGCCGCGATCATCCGAACCGGTCTGCCTGATTCACGACGTGGTAACACGATCGCCGGTAACCCGATCGTAGCGAGAACCGGCCAACCGCCGACCAGGAAGCCTAGACCGGCAAGAATGCCCCCGACGGTGTCCATTCCTCTTGATCGGATCCGTTCGAGCGCGATCATCGTAAAGAGGGCAGCAATCCAGTTGGGATCGGGCAGGATTGGCTTCAAGAGCAAGTCATAAGAGCCGGTGGTCTGATACAAGAGCCAGGCAATCGTACTATCAAAGAGTGCGAGGTTGACTCCGGAGCGGTCGATTACGGCAATGGTTCCGCAGAAGGCAAGGGCAGCAATCAACGACCCTTTGGCCCCGAAGAGTTGCCCGAGCCGGATCGTCAGAACGAGCCCGATCAGGCCTCCGGCAATCGCCTCCGGCCATCGAACGGCAGCGGTAGTCGCAGTGATCTCACCAAAGCCAAGTGCCCAGAGGCGACTTGGGATCACCCGTCCTGCGAGTAATCCTGGCTCCCAGAGGCCGTAGACAATTCCAAGTGGGCCGATCCGTTCCCCGGCGGCGAGCCCGAGCCGAGCTTCCGTAGCCCCAACGTCGAGGTTCCCAGCACCGATCAAGGTCAGTGAGATAATCGCTACCAAGGAGAGCAGTTTGAAGAGATGATCACTCCCCACCGAACGATCGGGGGCGGGACCATCGTGGCGGACCGCTCGCGCACGGGTTGTAGCCTTGGGTGTCGAGATCATCGTCATTCTGATCCTCCCGATTCGTTAGGCACGGTCGTCGTGATTTCAGTGGGGAAGATCTGATCATCAGCCCGGAACTCAAAGGCGGGATCCTCCCGGAAGGCGCTATCTTCAATGAACTCTAGCGGTGGCAGTGTCGCATTGTTGATTGAATCAGAACGTGGCGGGATACCGGGATAATTGTCTGAAGGCCAAGGCTCGACCATCCCTCGGACATAACCGCAGATCCAACCGTCGTGATAGCCTTGGCGTTCCAGTTCAGCAGCGACATCATCCGGGGTCCAACCTTGGACCTCCATCCGATAGAGGGCGACTAACGAGCCAGTCCGACAGGTCCCCCGTGCACAGTGGACCAGGATCGGTCGACGGCTTGGATCTTGCAGAACCTCTAAGACCTCTCGGAACTGTGACTCTCTTCCGAACCCATCACCAGGCATCGGAAGATGCAGGAATTCAAGGCCGCGTGATTCCACCAGTTGACGCTCTTGCTCGACCTCGTCACCGGGAAGTTGAAAGTTGACGATTGTCTTGAGTTGGTAGGTTTCGATAACCTCAGCAAGCTGTTCGGGCAGAAGCTGGCCGCTCCGGTACAAAACACCAGGAGTCACGACATCGAAATGATCCCAGACGAGTCGGTTGCTCTGGATCTCGATCGTCAACCAAGTCGCAACGGCACCGGCGACCAGCGTCAGAACTCCGGTGATCACAATCCTCATGGTCCCCAGACCTCCCTGTCTGCCTCGCAACGAACCTTCAGGAAGCGGGATCATAGAACTGGGTTGTGAAGCGGTCAACCCGAGCTACTGACCGTTCAACCAATCGGTCGTATGCTTCATCCGGACCACGAAATCCTCCTTCCCTAAACGCCTTACAATCAACTTAATCGCAATTTTTTCGCGATGTTGATCTCCTTGAGAGCCGATGCTGTTGATTGAGATTTGTTGTGGTCAGACGATTGGGAGTCGCCAGATCCGTGGGGGCAATTCTTGCATGTGCCAACTCCCGAAGCATGGGATGATTCGAGTGAAGTCCCTCTGCCTGATCGTCATACTCGGAGCGATAGTTTGGCTAGGATCGACTCAGACTCGTGGAGCGTCGATCGGAGATCAGACCGAAAGCGACGAACCGTCTGTGGAAGCACTCCAAGAGCAGATCAAGCAATTGCAGGAGTTAGTGAAGACAAGTCTGGAACGGCAGCAGACCTTGGAACGTCGGCTCGAGGAACTTGAAAGTAGTAGAGAGTCCGAAACCGAGTCCACGACCAACTTAAACCCAGACGTGGCTCCTTCAACCCAGGAATCAGGAATGCCGCCCTCTCCTTGGGTCCACGCTCACCATGGACTCGAATCGAGTGCGGCGTCGATGCCTGCCCCAGCGTTGAACCTTCCGGGATCGATCCAAGTCGGTCCTGGGTTAAAAGCTCGATCGGAAAATGATGAGTTCACCGTCGAGTTTCACACCCTCACTCAAGTTGACGGGCGGTTTTACGAACAGGGTGGCCAGCAATTCACCCGGGATATCTTCGGTCTTCCACGACAATGGTTTGTCTTCAACGGGCACATCACTCGACCTTTTGAATATTACTTAGCTCTTAACCAAGGATTTGATAACTTTGCGCTGCTTGATGCCTACTTAAATATTAACTACGACGAACGGCTTCAGTTTCGGATCGGGCGCTATAAAACTCCCTTCATGTACGAATTTTACAACTTGCCTGCAGGTGGTCTGCTTACTCCGGAACGTTCGCAATTCTTCAACAATTTTGCACTCAATCGAAGCGTCGGTGTGATGGCTTTAGGTAACCTCTTCGACGGCGGTGCGAGCTACGCAGTTGGCATTCATAACGGATCTTCCAACGCGGCTCTTGATGACAACGACGCTAAGAATGTCACTGCTCTTGTAGATGTCCTTCCATTTAAGCTTCTTGGTTCTGAAAAGCTGGCAAATTTTCATATTGGTGGATCGCTCGATTTTGGAAATCAATTTTCGACGCAGATCCCTCCGGTCCTTCAATTGAATGTACCGACCGCCGCTCGAGCGGGCGCAACTGGCGTGCCATTTCTCACATTTGAGCCTGGGACTCTTGAGTCCGGAACCCGCGCCTACTGGTCGTTACATTCAGCGCTCTACTACAAGCAACTCTCCATCTATGGCGAATGGCTCAGTGGGGGCTCAGAGATCGCACCGCGTGATGCGCCGCAGGCTCGGACCCGTGTCCCGGTTGATAGCTTTTACGTCGCAGTCGGTTACTTCCTCACCGGTGAGACCGTGACAGACCGAGGCCGTGTGGAACCACGCCGACCCTTCGATCCGCGTCGTGGAAGACGAGGTCCAGGGGCCTGGGAACTCGCCTTTCGGTTCGACCTCCTCAATCTCGGCGATGAAATCTTCACGAGTGGTCTTGCAGACCGATCACTCTGGACGAACCGAGTCGAAACCATCGATCTGGGGATGAACTGGTACCTGAACCAATACGTCCGGATCTATACCGGCTGGCAGCACGCGGTTTTTGGCGATCCCGTGTTGTTTGACGTAAATCCAGACCGCCTTCAACTCACCAGCGACCTCTTCTGGTTCCGATTCCAGGTTTACTTCTGATTTTCGGAGGCTGTCGGTTCCAAGGAAGCGCGCGCTTCCTGCAGCTTCTCTTGGATCGCTTGAGGATTCTCCGGCTTCAGTCCGAGGGCGACCTCATATTCGCGGACCGCCTCTTCGAAGCGACCAAGACCCGCCAGTGCATCGGCCAACACTACATGCGGCTTGACTTCATCAACCTTGATATAGAGACATTCTTGAGCCCATCGGGCGGCCTCCTCGTATTCCTCAAGAGCGAGATGGCGTTCGGCGAGTGCCTGGCGGATGGCACGATCATCAGCGTCATTGTTTGCAAGGATCGCGAGGTCGTCGAGGAAGGCATCGGTCTTCCCTTGGCGGAGGTGGACCCGAGCGAGCCCCGCAATCCACTTCGAGTTCAGGGGGTCGTCACGACGGGCCAACTCGTAGAGACGTTCTGCCTCGCCGAGATCGTTGTCTTTCATCGTCAGTTCCGCGAGCAGATCCAAGACACGTTCATTCGGCCGCTCTTCATCAAGCGCTGGTTTGAGGAGTTCCAACGCCGTCGATTCCTCACCGATGAACATCAAGATCCGGGCCTTCACGTACGATGCCAACGCTTGGTGTGGTTCCAGCTCCAAGGCTTTCTCAGCATAGGGCCGTGCTTCCTTGTACTCCCGTCGGGCAAAAAACTCGTAGGCGACCCGAGCGTTCAAGTCTGCGTCGTCTGGTTTCTTCCGGAGATCGAGCAAGAGCCGGGAGAAGGAAACGGGCTCCTCATCCTCAACTCGGGTCCTGATGGTGGAGACGACTCGATCGAGGTACTTAAGGTATCCGGCTTCAAAGTCCTCAACGGTGACCTCGAAGGTATCGACGACCGCATCTGGAGTAGCCCGGCCCCGTCGATAAGCGTCGAGCAGCCGAGCCAATGCATCTTCGCCGAATCGTTCGACCATGTACCGCGCGTAAAGTTGCGCCTGACAGTACGCCAACTGGCGCTGATCGGGGTCTTCAGGGCGGATAAAGCCCAGGTTGATCGTTTCCAGATTCAACAAGTTCCGGTCAGGGACGCGATCAACGAGCAACTTGTTCCAGGCTTGGGGACGGACTTGCTTCTCGCTCTCAACCGCGAGAGCTTCGGTATACCAATGAGGGATATTAAAGTTGGTCTGCTGCAGCGTTATAACGTGAGCAACCTCATGAGTCAGGACACGGGACCAGTTAAATCGTCCTCCCGTGGAAGTCGGGCTCGTCAACGCAACCACGGTGCCCGTACAAGCCCCGACGGTCGGAATAAACCGCTGTGCAGTCGTTCGGCCACTGAAGGTCTCTTGATCTTCAAGGATCTGGATCGAAGTCTTGCCGGGAGGCTCAAACCCAAAACGCGCGACCATTTCAGGATGAATCGATTCCAAGAAATCGGCCATGTAACGACCGAGAAGCCGATCCGTGGGGGGTTTGATCAAGACAGTGTAGTGTTCCGTTTCGATCTCTTCGTAGGACTCCATCCGCTCCAAGACCTTCAGCATGTTGTCGGCACGGACGTTAAACGGATCGGCATCGTAGGCGAGTTCGAAGAGCGTCCGTGCTTCGGCCTCGCGACCAATCTGCATATAAAGCATCGCCAATGCAATCTTCGGACGTGGCAATTCCGGGGCGGTCTTGATCGCTTCCAACAAGGCTCGTTCTGCGGGAGGATACTTCCGGCGATCGGAGAGGCGCTGGCCCAAGGCAGTATAGTATTCCGAAGGATTGGGGGTGTTCGCCCGTGCGATCGCTTCGGTAGTAGCAACCCCCAAGGGTTCGCCCAGCAGATGGTAGGAAGCTCCGAGCCGCGCCAAGGCTCCGAGATCCCGAGGCGAGCACGTCACCCCCTGCTCTGCAGCTTCCAGCGCTTCAGGGAATCGCTCATCAGCAATGTTCAGATCTGCCAGCAAAACATACGCCGGAGCGTAAGACGGATTAATTTCAATCGCGGTTTCGGCTTTCTTGCGGCCATCATTCAGAGCGTAGTTTTCAAGATCGATCTCCCCGAGCGTCACGATCACTTCAGTGGCGCTGGGATTAATCAGCAACGCTCGGCTCAACTCACGGCGCGCATCCCCTTGGCGATAACCTTCGAAGAAGAGCCGACCCTGCAACCAGGCCGCTTGCCAACATTGCGGATCAACCTGCAGCGCTCGTTCATAAATGTCGTTAATAATATCGTTGAGCGTCTCGGCAAGCTCTTCGCCTCGGGCGATGGCGCGATAGTACCGCTCTGCCGCTTGACCAATCAAGCAGAGGTCTTCGGCATCGCTACGGGCCTCATCGGCTCGGGCATTGTAATCGCGGACAAACCATCGATAGGCCTCGATTGCTTCGTCACGTTGGCCCTTGACGTCGAGTAACTCTGCCATGACCCAACGAGCCTTCCGACACAATCGATCGATTTCAATCGCCTCCGATGCGAGGGACTCCGCTGCGTCATGGTTACCTCGGTTGAACTCGAGTTCAGCACGTTTGGCCAACACCTCGGCCGATGGCGAGTCGGTCTCAGTGGCATTGATCAAGACATCGACTGCTTCGTCGATCCGCCCCATGCTTTCGAGCGCCTCAGCGCGACCGATGGCAATCCGATCTCCTGCTTCGCCCTCCATCTCTTGGATAGCTTCGAAACCCTCCAGTGCCCTTGCGTACCGCCCCGATTGCCACTCGCGACGTGCCTCGTCATACTCGTCTGCATGGAGGTCAACGGAGAAGGTCACAAGAAGGGTACAGACGATTCCGATCGTTAACCTGGTGCGCATCGACGCCTCTGCTTCCAGACAGTCGTCTGGTCTTTCAACGGAACGAGATCGGTTACAACCCAACCGAAGGCTTCTTGAATTCACCATACTCGGTAGAGACTCTTGAGGGCTAGACCAGGGCAGCGCTCGTTCGACCGAGCGCTTCGGTTCTCGGAGCACTGTTCAACTTCAACAAAATCGCGTTAAGCTCAAGAGAGTGGTGACGCAGCAGCGTAATCGAGTGTACAGCCATGGCTGATAATACCTATCGTTTAATCATTTTTGATCTCCCAGACGATGTTCAACCACTCCGAGAGGTCTTCCGGAGCGTCCTCGGTTTGCACCCAACCGAGGCGATGCAGTGGATTCGACGGGCGCCAGGAATTCTCCCTTACCCACTACCGGAGGGTGAAGTCCGAGAACTCTTGGATGCACTTTACGAACAACGAGTTCCTGCTGAGGCCCGACGGATCGATTCGGTTCCCAAGCTCTTTCCTGCGCGGTCCGTCCACAAGGCAGACTGCCTGGAACAAGGTCTCCGGATCGGTGGACTCTATGGAGAGCCGGCTCACTGGATCCCTTGGGAGCATCTGGAGTTAGTTCATGTCGGGCGAATCATGCCCGAAGAGGATCAGCCGACTGCGGCGATCCGAGGGAAGGGCGATGGTGCCGTTGCTGCCGCCTTAAACGCGATGGTTCTGAGAAAACCAGGGTCCCCTCGGCTTCGTCGACCTTCCCGGACTCCTAAGGAACCAACAACGGAACTCCACTTGGTCCGCAACGAACCCTTGATCGCCTTCCGAGTGGTTACTGATCAAATGAACTACAGTTACCTCGAAGACCGACTCGCACAATCAACCGTCGAGAACTTCCCGATTTTTCTGGGTGACATTGTGAAGCGTGCCCGAAACGCCTACATCACTCCATCAGCACAACTGGTGCTTAAAGAGCCCAACGATCAAGAACCTGACCTCTTCCCCACCTCCCGCACGATGCTCGACAATTCCACTCTTCAACTCCTCCGCGCTTGGTATCGCCGTGATCGTGACGCCGACACGAATGCCACGGCTGAACACTAAGGCACAGGGAGAGTAGGAAGACATCTCGATGTTGGCAGATGAGCAACACCGAGATGTCCCAAAGCATCGAGTAATCGATCCAAGCGATCACTTTTCGCTGGATTGAGCGTCCGACTTTCGGACGTAGTCAATTTCCATGAACGTGGCAAACCCATCCGTAGATCCGGGTACTTCCATCAGCATCTTGAAGGACTTGTGGTTCTCATCGATGTAACGCTGGACGACCTTTGTGCTAACCTTTTGACCAGTCTCGGGATCGACTGACTTTCCGACAAAGGTCAAAGTCTTACTCTCCTTATCAAAGGTCCCTTCCATGGTCAACATCGAAGGAGAGATGGTATCAATCCATGTCGAAACATATTTGCCTGATGTGGGATCAAAGCCAGTTTGCCCTCGGCCAGAGAAGGGGAATCCAGCGAATGTTCCCTCAAACTCGCTGGTGAGCCAGAGCTCGCCGAACATCCGACAATGCTCGACCCCCTTCGATGTCATCGGTTCCGCAATACCCGGCGAGTAGGACCGGATTGTTGCCTCCCACGCACCAACATCGTCCCGAAGTAGTTGGTGTTCCGGTGAGGGTGCTACCACAAACTCACTGAAATCTTCTACCTCTTGGTGAGTTGCATCTAATGAATAATCCGTCTGAAGAGATCCGCATAGCAGAATGACAGTCAGGGCGATTGAGGTCATTCGTTGCCTCCGTGTTGATTGAATCATGGTTTGAGTTGAAGGATAGTAAACGTTCGATCAGGCACGACCGAACACTCGAATCATGAACAAACGAACCGTATCTGTCTAGAGCTATTTTGGATCATCAACATAAAAAGACCAACGAGAGTTGGCCCGGGTGGTCCTCGCTCGACGGTTCAAATGCTTTACTCAAATCGCCTTGAGCCGTATACTCACTCTTCTTATCGGTGACGATATTATCCTGAAAATAACACTCTCCTCCTCCGTCTGACGTTTGCGGTGCAGTAAAACCATTCTGATCTAATGATTTCTTTAGCATCAGAAGAGTTATCTCGGAACCACCGTCGACCCCTTAACTCACGTACATTTCCGTAATCCACGACCTCAACCAACACAGATTCGATTGCTTGGAGCGCACTACTCGTGTCAGAAACACACAAATACCTTTTCACCAGTGAATCCGTCTCCATGGGCCATCCCGACAAGATGGCTGATCAGATTTCCGATGGCATCCTCGACGCGATTCTAACGCAAGACCCGAACGCTCGAGTTGCCTGTGAAACGTTGACAACCACTGGCCTCGTGGTGCTCGCTGGAGAAATCACCACAACTGCAGTCGTTGATTACCAGGATGTTGTCCGGTCGGTCGTCCGTGAAATTGGCTACACCGATGGCAAAATGGGACTTGACGCCGATACCTGCTCGGTGCTGATCAGCCTTGACAAGCAGTCTCCCGACATCGCAATGGGTGTTGATTCGGACAGCACATCGGGCAAGGATGTCGGCGCAGGCGACCAAGGGCTGATGTTTGGTTTCGCCTGCGATGAAACGCCTGAACTAATGCCACTCCCCATCGCACTCGCACACCGGGTTATCAATCGAATCACCGACCTCCGACGCGATGGTACACTCCCCTGGCTCCGACCCGACAGTAAGAGTCAGGTGACGGTTGAGTATGAAGGTGACCGGCCAACAAAGGTCCACACGGTTGTTGTATCGACACAACATGAGCCAGATATTGATCAGTCGACGATCCGGCAGGCAGTGATCGAGCAGGTGATTAAGCCGGTACTCCCGGCCGAGATGGTAAGCGGAGAGATCGTATATCACATCAACCCCACAGGGAAGTTTGTCGTGGGTGGCCCACACGGCGACGCCGGGTTGACTGGTCGTAAAATCATTGTCGATACCTATGGTGGCCGAGGTCGACACGGTGGTGGTGCATTCAGCGGTAAAGATTCGACGAAGGTCGACCGCTCGGCTGCTTACATGGCGCGCTACGTCGCGAAGAACATCGTAGCGGCAGGACTCGCGCACCAATGTGAGGTACAACTCGCCTATGCAATCGGGGTTAGTGAACCGGTGAGCATCCGGGTTGATACTCATGGAACTAGCCAAGTTCCCGACCACCAACTCGAGGCACTGATCCGGGAACACTTTCCACTGACTCCTGCAGGGATTATTGACCACCTCCAACTCCGACGTCCGATCTTCCGGAAGACCGCAGCAGGTGGCCATTTCGGTCGCAATGATCCCGACTTCACCTGGGAGAAGACGGACAAGGCTGAGGCTCTCAAGCAAGCAGCGACGTCCGCCACCGTCGCCTAACGACAGCACAATCGCAGCCTAAGTCTGTTTTTTTCTGGCTTTTGGGTGACCCGAATCGGACCACATTGGTGCCTATTCGGGTAACAACTCAAGGTCCCACGATCTCAACGCCGAAACGGAGCCGGCGAGGATTCTACGTCCGCTACACCCCAATCAACTGTACAACCACCTACGTCTTGAACCACCGGAAGACCACTAGCGCAGTTGATCATCAGTGTATGGGTCCAGTCTCTCCCTAGCCACTTGTTCCAGTCTCCAGTTGGTCGCATCGACGGTAGGATCCCAGTGGGGCCGAAGCAAGTCTCTGAGTTCCATTCAGCACTTCGGTGCGTAGACATCTTAGGGAGGTTCGACACACGTGTATTCGTTGAATCGCTACTGGGCTAATTCATCCCTGCTTATGCTTCTTCCAGCCCTAAGTTTGTCGCTGTTGCCTGGCTGCAATACTCCCGGTGATGACTCGAGCAACGAACCTCTGGTGGTTCCTGCACCGGAAGGACAGACTGAAACTCCGGTTGGTGGTCGAGGCCAGATGCTCCGAGACGAAGCGGAAGGACGTGGTGGCCGAGGGGGGCGCTAGTTCCCCCAACACTCGTGGTTGAGTGTTCCGATTCAGCTGTACTCCCCAAAAGGTCGCTGAAACTCGCTCGGCTTTCATTTGACTCATTCAATCAGTTCGTCGTTTTGGAAGTGACTTACAAAACGACGCAGCATTCGAAGGTACGTCATCTTCTCCTCCTCGCCCAAGATGATCCGCTATCAATCTCATTGAAAGGAGCAGTCTCATGATTCGGAGACGTTTCGGTTTCACATTGATTGAACTCTTGGTTGTTATTGCCATCATCGGAGTCTTAATCGCCCTCCTCTTACCGGCGGTACAGTCCGCTCGTGAAGCAGCACGTCGTGCGCAGTGTACTAACAATCTCAAGCAGTTGGCGTTAGGAGCATTGAATTATGAATCTGCGTTCGGCTCATTGCCTCCAGGTAATATAAATAGCTCTGACGTCGTCTTTGGTGGCTACTGGTGGGGTCCAAGTGTCTTCGTCCAGATCGCGCCATTTTTGGAACAAACGCAGACATCAGATACCTACAATTTTGGTAATCCTTCAGCCGATTTCAGCGATCGGCCTTGGCAGGGGCGGCAACTTGCCA
>CAZEAN010000077.1:0-26532 GCA_964510225.1 uncultured Isosphaeraceae bacterium | reverse complement strand
CTTTGTCGAGAGCGGCGCCGTCAACGTCTGCTGTCTGCTCGAGCAGCGCTTCCTTGGCCTTGCTGGAAGCTTCGGCAGCGATCCGGGCACTTCGATCCTCCTCTGCCCGGAGTTTTTCGGTTACATCGCGGATCACCAGCAACCAACCGCTCATTCCAGGTGATCGAGGCCGGATGATCCGGACCTCGAGCGCTCTCTCAGCATTGGTGGACTGCCTTTGGATCGTGTAAGAACTGATGGGCTCTCCGCCGACCTGAAAGAAGGATTCTTTGAGGTGGAGCCAGGGGGGCAGTTTCTGGATCGGCTCTCCAATCAGATCCAGGTCACGGAATCCAAGTAGTTTGAGCGCCGCTTGGTTGGCTCCCGCGATTTTTTTTTCCGAGTCAAGGACAAGGATGGCGTCGTCCATATCCTGCACAATCTGTGAATAACCGACTGGCACGTAGTCGAGTAGGTGATAGCGATAGAGTCCCAAGGTTCCGATCCCTCCAGTAATGAGAAAGACCGCGGCAGTCCAATCATAGGTCTCCCATGGCGAAGGGATGAAACCGAGAAGATCAATCAGATTCATCAAGAGAGGTAGGAGGACACCAAGCATCAGTAGTGTCACTTGGACTCGGTAAATCTGCTGCAACCGCATCGCCGCATGAGCGAGCAATCCAACCGAAAACGCAAGTAACGCGTAGCTATACGAGGCGTGTAACCAGAAACCGGTGTTGTATACCGGCTTGATCAAGCTAAAACCAAAGGTAGGATTTTCTTCAAATTCCTTGATGACCAGATGGTGAGTTGCGTTTGTGATAATCAAGGAGACATTCAGGAGAGGTATCAAATACAGCATTCCAGCCGACCAGTTCGTGAATTTGCCTCGGTGGCCAATGTACTCAAGAACGAAAATCACCAGTGAAGGGGCAATGAAAGCCACCGCGATCAGCTTGAAGCAGTAGTAGTACGCTTGAGCATTGGGATCGGTCAGGATCGCTTCGAGACCCTCGCAGCAGGACCAGACCAACTCACAGAGGACAATGACGACAAACGGTGCTGCGGTTGGTTTATGACGGCGGGCCCAAGCTTTGGCAAAGAGGAAGCAGCTACAGATGCTGGCACCAAAGAAGACAAGAGCGACTGGATTGAGCTCAAGGGCACCATACGCAATCCGCTGGACTTGTGCAGGACCCAACAGGAGTAAACTGCTCACTTCAATCAGCACGCGTTTAGTCTCGTTAAGTCAAGACAGCGAGGCTTGTTACTGCTGATAGACAGGGCCCTGCGCAATTCTACCCTAACTTTGACCGAAGTTGAGTCAGAGCTGCTCTACAAGAAGTGAATGTTCTTGAATGAATTGATCGGCTTCGGCTCGACTAAAGATACCTGCTGTCGTCCCGATCCTCCTCACACAACTAGCACCGATGGCGCTTGCGAGCTTTAGGCACTCAAGCTCATCCAGTCCGTCCACTAACCCGGCGATGTAGCCAGCGTCGAACGAATCGCCCCCTCCAGTACTATCGAGAAGCTTGACCGGATAGGCACCAATCCGGTAGCAGGCATCTTCAGAGCAGGAAACGACGCCACGTTCGCCTCGAGTGATGATCACCCGAGAGGCACCGAGGTCCCGGAACGCCTGAGCTTGATGAATCGGGTCAGATTCTCCGCCAAGGATCAAGGACGCTTCGTCACTGTTTGGGAGGAATACGTCCGTGTGCGGCAGAACTGGTTTGAGCTGACTCAAGTAGTCGTCGGGTCCAGGGCAGGCCACATCCAAGACGGTTTTGAACCCCATCTCGCGGAGCTTACTAAAGCGATCAGCGACGAGTTCCGGATCAAGCCCAGGGAGGATTAGATAACCACCGAGGTAGAGGACCTTGGCTCCCGGAAAGACGCTCGAATCAATGTCGTCAACCGTGAGCCCGGCATTTGCACCAAAGCTGTGGATGAACCGTCGATCTTCTCCTTGGACGTTCAGGATCACCGTCTGGCTGGTCGCCCGATTAGGATCGACCCCAAGGGCGGAGACGTCGACCCCAGCGTTTTCAAGCGTCTCGGTCGCGAATCTCCCGAAGAAATCATCTCCTACCTTTCCACAGATCCGACACCCAACACCGAGCTTAGCGAGGATGACGGAGACATTCGCGGCCAGCCCGCCAATGTTAAGCACCAAGTCATCTGACTGTACCAGTCCCCCAGGCGAGGGTATCTGGGCGATCGGTGGTGTCAGGTGATCGGCGACGATGACCCCTGCACAGATGACTGGAAGGGCTTCCACATCAATGGTGGTCCAGTTCATAGGTCAGCTTGCTCCAGATAAGTTCACCCTCTTGGGGCGACAACCATCTCTGGGTTGATCCCCTCAAGATCGGAGGCCCAAACGCTAGGAAGCGTACTGAGAGGATACAAGCGAGCCAAGCCATTAGTCTCTTGTCTCGCTGGAATTCTGGCGCGTTTCCCAACTCTCAGAGGGACGGAACTTGATCACAAATGTTTCGCCCCGTTGGCGACATCTGTTGAGGCTCCGTTTGCGTCTGTTGGAGAGACCGTGCTCGATCCGACTTCTGAGGTGACTTGGGCAACCTTAGGTGCACTCGCCCGTTCTCCGATCAATTCCTCAATTTCGGTGTTACTCAAGACCTCACGCTCGATCAACGCTTCGGTCAGGCGTTCGAGGTCATCACGATTGGATTCGAGGACATGGAACGCCCGGTTGTCAGCCTCACGGAGGATCCTCGAAACTTCTTCGTCAATAATCTGTTGCGTTCGTTCCGAGTGATCCCGCGGTTCGGCGATCTCGCGACCCAGGAAGGGGTGTTCTTCTGATCCTTGCACATAGATCGGGCCAATCCGATCACTCATGCCCCATTGGGTCACCATCATTCGGGCGAGCCGAGTTGCTTGCTTCAGATCGTTGGCCGCCCCTGCGGAGAGGTCACCGTAAACAAGACGTTCGGCAGCGCGACCGCCGAGGATCCCATCGAGCTGCGCCAGGACCTCTGATCGATTAATGCTAACCTTGTCTTCCTCAGGTAAGTACTGCGTCACACCGAGCGCACGACCTCGAGGGATGATCGTTACCTTGTCGACGGGGTCACTCTTCACAGTTTTCCAGGCGACCAACGCGTGGCCCACTTCGTGGTACGCTGTCGCTCTCTTATCCTTTTCTGTAATCACTTCTTCACGTCGAGGACCCATCAAGACCTTGTCGCGGGCGGCATCGAAGTCCTTCATATCGACCGTTTCTTTGTCTTCTCGGGTCGCGATCAGGGCAGCTTCGTTCACAAGATTAGCCAGATCGGCACCGGAGAATCCGACGGTTCGTTTCGCAATCGCTTCCAGGTCAACTTGATCGTCGAGCGGGATATTCCGGCTGTGAACCTTCAGAATAGCGAGTCGGCCCTTCTTGGTCGGCCGTTCGACCGTGATATGGCGATCAAAACGACCAGGACGGAGCAGGGCAGGGTCTAAGACATCAGGACGGTTTGTTGCAGCGAGGACGATCACCGTTTCATTCGGGGTAAAACCGTCCATCTCGGTCAAGATCTGGTTGAGCGTTTGTTCCCGTTCGTCATGACCACCGCCCAAGCCAGCGCCACGCATCCGACCAACGGCGTCAATCTCGTCGATAAACAAGATGCAAGGGCTATTTTCTTTGGCAGTTTTGAACATGTCACGGACTCGGCTCGCCCCGACACCTACAAACATCTGAATGAACTCAGAGCCGGAGATCGAGAAGAACGGCACGCCTGCCTCACCGGCGACCGCCCGCGCCAGGAGCGTCTTTCCGGAGCCCGGTGGCCCATTAAGGAGGACACCCTTCGGAATCCGTCCTCCGAGTCGCTGAAACTTCTCGGGATTCTTGAGGAACTCGACAATTTCTTGAAGTTCACCCTTGGCGTTTTCGAGTCCCGCGACTTCATCGAAAGTGGTCCGCTGCTTGGTCTTGTCGTGACGCTTCGCAGGACTCTTGACGAAGTTCCCCAAGATCCCACCGTCAAATTGGTCTCGAGCCCGACGCATCATAAAAAAGATCAGGCCACCGACCAGCAGAACGGGCAAGAGAACGGTCAGCCAGACAACCCCCATCGAGCCCTCCGGCTCAAGGACCGTGATCGCTGGTGGAGGTGAGGTTGATCCTTGTCCAAGATTCTCAGGGTCGGCGGTTCCACCTAGATCCATTGCCATCAACTGGGTCCGGACTTCCTCCAGAGCTTCTTCCGAAGGAAACCGGGTCGCAAACTCTTTGACTTCGCGGGCATTGCTATTGGGAGTGACTTTGTAATCGATCGGCTCCCGGAGGACCCCTCTGGCTTCGCCGCCCTGGATCGTGATGGATTCGATGTTGTTATTCCGGACCTGTTCGGAGAACTCGGGCGCGTAGCGGATCCGGATCTCCGATTTGAACGGCTTCAAAAAGAAAAGAAGAAACGCTGCTGCTACAAGGAAGATGACGGGTGTCCAGAGTGGAGACCACAACGGTGCTGGGGAGCCCGAGGAACCCGTCGACGACCGCTTCCGATCGGTATTCTTTTGGTCGTCGCGATCATTTGATCCTCGGGAGGAATTCGGCGTCTCCATAAATTCATTCTTCCATCGTCAGGGCAATTGTCGAAACCAAGATCGACAGCCTCGATCGCTTGATCGAGGCAGAGATGATCTGATACAAGTGATCTCGTTATTCTAGGCCCAGAGCGGCCTCAAGGTCGACCATCGAGCACTGAGACTCGATTCAAGACTCCATCGGATCAGCGAACATCGATGCAAGCTTCGAGCCGTTAATGGCTAATTCCTTGTGATTCAAGCCACTTTTCGGTGTCCATTGCTGCTGCACAACCAGAGCCAGCTGCAGTGATTGCCTGCCGATAGTGGGTGTCCACGACATCGCCACAGGCAAAGACACCCTCAACACTGGTTGCCGTGCTGTAGTTTGCCATCGATGATCGAAGGCCCGCCGGCGCTTCGATCCCTTCCCATGCGAGTGCCGCACGGGTCAGAAGGTAACCTTCTGGTGTCATTGCGAGTTTGTCTTGGAAGATCTTTGTGTTGGGGATGTGGCCGATCGCCACAAACAACCCGGAAATCTTGAGATCGGTTAATTCCTGGCCATTCTCAGTCGATTGAAGCTTGACGCCCTCCAGCTTGGGGTTGGGGGTAGTCTGGCCATAGACCTCGGTTACAACCGAGTTCCAAGCATAATCGATCTTGGGGTTGGCAAAGACCTTCTCCTGCATCGCTTTCGATGCACGGAGCTTGTCTCGACGGTGAATCAGGGTCACTTTGTTGGCGAATCGAGTCAAGAAGTTCGCTTCTTCGGCTGCGGAGTCGCCCCCGCCGACAACGGCGATTTCCTTGCCTCGGTAGAAGTGGCCATCACAGGTCGCACAAGTGCTGACACCAGCACCTCGGAAGGGGCCTTCGTTGCCGAGCCATCGTGCCGCGGCTCCGGTGGCGACAATCAGACCGTCTGCGGTGTAGTCACGGATTGTCCCGCTCCCAGGATCACCACTGGGGTCATCGGTTGTTTTGACTCGGAAGGGCCGTTCCGAAAGATCGACTTCGACGGCGGTCTCCCAACGCGCATCAGCACCGAATCGTTTTGCCTGCTCACGCATCCGATCCATCAATTCGGGACCGTTGATCGACTCTGGGAATCCCGGAAAATTCTCAACATCAGTCGTCAGCGTAAGTTGGCCACCGGGTTCTTTCCCTTCGAAAACAAGCGGCTCTAAATTTGCACGGGCTGCGTACAGCGCGGCGGTCAGGCCTGCCGAGCCCGACCCAATGATAATGACGGGAGCATGTTGTGGTTGCGACATCGTAGCCTCGACTCTCTCGATAGTTGCGACCCAAGAATGGTCGCACCGCAATTGTCTTGATGAACGATTCTATGCCTTCAGCCGGAACAGCTTCGCAACTCCGAATACTGCGACGAATCCAACGTACACCGTATTACGAAGCTTAGATCGGAACAGTGTAATCCGAATCCTACGAACCGGCATCAGGCTGGCAAGACTCAGCCCAGTTTGGCTCGGTTAAGTCCCGATCTCGAATTGGTGTTGGAAAAAGTCAACACCCATGGTGGTCACTGATGGACTAACCTTCTCCTCAGAAAGGTTGGTTGCCTTCAGTAGAGCCAACACGAGAGTTGGCTCCGTTGCCGACCCCGTCGAGGAAGTTGCAAGGAGTCCGAGCATCATGCTCGTGCTGACGCGAAAACTCTCGGAAAAGGTCTACATTGGTGGAGAAATCTGCATAACCGTAGTCCGTCTCGAAGGAAATCAGGTCCGACTCGGGATCGAGGCACCCCGAGAGATACCAGTGATTCGCGCGGAACTTAGAAACCGCGATCGCAAAAAGGGATCTCAGACCGATGAAATCCATGCTGGACTCGGACGGACTCCCATGCGGAAGCCGATTCGATCCACACTGAACCCGTTAGGAGTGACGGGCAGAATAAGGCCAACGCTCCGAAGCCGTGCGACTGTCCAGTGCTCGGAGCGAGGAGGGACAACCCCCGATCACGATTGCTCGACCAGATCGGGCTCTCGGAACCGATAGCCAACACCTCGGACGGTTTCGATTAAGTCGGAACCTCCGATCAGTTTCTTGCGAAGGCTCTTGATGTGAACATCGATGGTGCGCTCAAGCACCATCGCATCTTCCCCGATCGCTGCGTCCATCAACTCATGACGGGTGAAAGCGCGTCCTGCTTGGCGGAGAAGGACTTCGAGAAGTCGAAACTCAGTCGGGGTGAGTGAGAGTTCGATTCCATGATACAGGGCTCGGTGGCGATGTTTGTCGACCACGACACCTTGGACCTCGATCACCGTCCCTGTCGTGACGATTTCTCCGCCACTCCGACGTCTGAGGACATTCTTGACCCGCTGGACCAAGACTTTGAGGCTGTATGGTTTGGTCACATAATCATCGGCACCAACGGCCAAGCCGATCAGCTCGTCACTTTCCTCCGCCTTCGCCGTGACCATCACGATCGGGATTTCACGAGTTCGGGACCCGGCGCGAAGCTCTCGACAGACATCGAGGCCGGCTTTGACAGGGAGCATCAGGTCGAGAACGATCAGATCAGGTAAACGCAATTGCGCTTGGTTTAATCCGTCCTGACCGTCGTATGCGGTTAAAACTTCGTATCCCTCGCGACGAAGATTCAGGGCAAGAGTGTCTGCGAGGTGTCGCTCATCTTCGATGATCAAGATCTTTGATTTGGGCATGGGAGGGAGCATCGCCAAGTTGTGATCTGATATTGACCTCGGACAAGAACTCAGTTCCATCTTAAGATATTAGAAGTTTATCTTGATGAAGATGCGCGTAAGAAATGATGAAGGCGTGGCAGAGAGCACGGTCGGTCATCGGTTAACCGATCCTCCACACTGCCTCCCGGTTGCTGTATTGTCGTATTTTGGCAGAGAGCACGGTCGGTCATCGGTTAACCGATCCTGCCGGTGATATAAGCTTCCGTTCTGGGATCTCTTGGATTCATAAAGAGTTGCTCAGTGGGGCTGAATTCGGCCAGAACGCCGGGGCGATGTCCTCGCCCTTCATTCTTATCGAGCATTAGGCAGGCTGTTAGATCACTGACCCGCCGCGCCTGCTGCATGTTGTGGGTCACGATGACGATCGTGTAGTCGGATTTGAGGTCTTCCATCAATTCCTCGACCCGTGCTGTCGAAATGGGATCGAGAGCGGAGCAAGGTTCATCCATCAGGATCACTTCCGGCTCGACTGCAAGTGTGCGGGCAATGCAGAGTCGTTGCTGTTGACCACCGGAGAGGGCGAGCCCAGATCGATGGAGCTTATCCTTCACTTCATCCCAGAGGGCGGCTCGTTGCAGCGATTGTTCGACTAACTCGTCCATATTGCCCTGATAACCGTTGATCCGAGCCCCCCAGGCAACGTTCTGGTAGACCGTCTTGGGAAACGGGTTAGGCTTCTGGAAGACCATCCCGACGCGACGGCGGAGAGAGACGGGGTCAGTTTGATCACCGCCGATCTCTCTCCCTTCAAACTTGAGTCCTCCCTCCATCCGAAACCCGACAATCAGGTCATTCATCCGATTGAAGCAGCGAAGAAGCGTGCTTTTCCCGCACCCTGAAGGACCGATGAGCGCTGTGATCCGATTCCTTGGAATCTCGATGTTAATTTCCCGGAGCGCTAGGGTTTCGCCGTACCAGACGGAGAGATCTTTGGCAACGAGGGTAGCGACCGTCTCCTTGGGGGCAGATTCGACGGATTTCGTGGCATCGAGGTTCATGAGATTGAAGCGATCCTTTCTCGAACTCTAGCTTGTCCTGAGAACCCCGAGCGTTTTGACAGTGGATTCTGGAAAAGGCTGTGATGGCTGAAGTTGGATCTAATAATCCCGTTTCGACCCGATCCGAGCGGATTGAGATCACAGAATAAGCCGAAGCTCGGTCAAGTCATCAGGAGGGTCGTAATCCAGAGACCGATGACGATGCCGATAACCAGGGGCGCCCACTTCTTACCTTGCTCAGTCCTGCTCAAGATCGCCGCCAGATTCATCGGCAGTAAGATTAAGAGAAGCAAGAGGATGCCACCGGCGGCCACGGGTTGGAATGACGATTGAAAGCTCAATTTGGCGTAGCTGTAAATCTCGACCGTCAGTGCGGTGTAGGCATCGCTGGGGCCTCGGGGTACGAACGGGACGGCGTCCGCGGCACCCACCATCAAGATGGGCGCGGTTTCACCGATCGCCCGCGAGAGTGCAAGAATTGCCCCGGTCACGATCCCCGGCAGCGCAGAAGGGAGTACATGGTCGCGGATCATCTGCCAGCGTGTTGCCCCCAACGCGAGTCCGGCTTGTCGGAGGGAGTCTGGCACGGCTCGGATCGCTTCCCGAGTTGCGATCACGACGATTGGGAGGACAAGGAGTGAAAGCGTGAATGCGCCAGCCCAGAGCGCCTGGCCGAAGGCCAATGACTTGATCCCGAACGCCCGACCGAAGACGACAAGCCCAAGGATTCCGTAGACAATCGACGGAACTCCCGCAAGGTTTGAGATGTTGGTCTGAATCGCGTCCCGAAGTCGGCCCGGCGGAGCATATTCCTCAAGGAAGATTCCCGCCCCAACCCCGATGGGTAGCGAGATCAGGGAAACGAGACCCATCAACCAGAGGCTCCCAGCGATCCCCGCACGATAGCCACTCTTTTCGGGAGTCATGCTAAAGGTCTGCTGGACGAGTCGATAGAGGAAGGAACCCAATTCTTGAACATGAGCGAAGAGGTTGTACCAGGGTGGGTTTGGCGGCATCGCCAACGCCGTCACAATCACCGAGCCCAGCAAGACGGCAAGGACGACCACGCCCGTGAGTGTTGCGAGCAAGCAGACCGTCGCGAAAAGTCGCCCTGTCAATCGCCGACGACCGAGTCGAGACCGATAGAGCGAAGCACGAGGTGTCTCAGGAGTACTCACTCGTAGACCTCTCGGAATCGTCGTAAGATCAAGCCAGAAAGAAAGTTCATCGTCAATGTGATCGCGAAGAGAACCAACCCGACCGCGTAGAGGGAGAGTTTCTCTGCCGAGCCATCTTCGGCCTCGCCTGTCATCACACCCACGATATAGGCCGTCATCGTTTCGATGGACTTCAACGGATCAAGGAGGATCTGAGGCTTGGCACCCGCGGCCAGCACAACCGCCATTGTTTCACCGACAGCGCGGCTAATCGCGAGGATGAACGAGGCCATCACCCCAGAGAGGCCCGCGGGGAGGACCACACGGAGCGCGACTTCCGACTTTGTCGCCCCCAACCCGTACGCTGCTTCACGGAGACCGCGCGGGACTGCCGACAGGACGTCTTCGGAGAGGGAAGAGACCATCGGGATGATCATAATCCCAACGACGATGCAACCACTGAGTGCGTTGAACGTCTCGACACGGACGCCCGGCTCAAGGACTGCCTTCAAGGCCGGTGTAACAAGCAGAAGCGCGAGATATCCGTAGACGATCGTGGGGATCACCGCGAGCAGTTCAATGGTCGGCTACAAGCAATTGCGGTCCCAACGTGGTGCGTACTCACTGAGGAAGATTGCGCTTAAGAGACCGATCGGTAGGGCAATCAGAGACGAGCCGACCGCGATCATCCCGGTTCCCCAGATCAAGGGGAGGATCCCGTACTGCTCAGGCTCAACATCGGCATTGAGCTCGGTTCCTGTCAGGAAGTCGAAGAGGTTAGTTTCGGCCTTCTGGAAGAACCGAATCGATTCCCATGCCAGGATGACGACGATTCCGACCGTCGTCAGGATTGTGATCAACGCGCAGAGGACGATTAGCGGAGGGATCGTAGACTCTTGCGACCTCTGAAACCAAGACATCCCGCGCCAAGTTGTGGGGCGTTCCGCCGGAGCTGGAGTCCTCGGCGATTCACTCGTTGGTTCGAATTGACTCACGTGAAGGGTTTTCTTTTCTTTTTAGTAAGGATGTGGGGAGGAGCGGTCGTAGTAGATAGAGAAGAATCCCCGCTCCTCTCGATCGGTTCGGTCATTCGGCAGCGGCAGCCTTGCTTTTCTGCTCCGTCAGTTTCGCTTGATTGTCTGCTGACTCCTCGGCGTCGGGACCAACGTAACCGACTTTCTCTGCAAGATCTTTGGCGTTTTCCAAGTAGAAGGTGACAAAGTCGTCGACCGCATCGAGTGCCATCGACGCATCCTTGACGTAAATGAAGAGGGGTCGCGAGAGTGGACTGTAGGAACCGTCGTAGATCGTCTCCGGAGTGGGTTCGATCGCCTCGCTCTCATCGTCGGCCTTGATCTTGATGGCGCGAAGTCGGTCCGTATTCTCAATGTAATACGCGAATCCGAAGTAGCCGAGTGCCGACTCATCTCCCTCGATACCTCGGACAAGGACATTGTCATCTGTGCTCGGTGTCACCCCTTCCTTCCGCTGGGTTTCCAAACCGAGGGCTTCGAGGAAGAAGTCGTACGTACCGGAGTCGTCATCGGGGGTGTAGAGGATGATCTCTTCTTCCGGCCATTCCGGGTTGAGATCGCTCCAATTCTTGATGCTGCTGCCAGGCTCGAAGATCTCTTTCAACTGCGCGACCGAGAGTTCCTCGACGAAGGTATTCTCGGGGTTGACGACGACGGTGATGCCGTCGTGACCGACGATGTACTGAGTCCAATCGAGCCCCTTGGACTTTGCAGACTCTTCCTCTGAGGGTTTCGCGGGGCGAGAGGCGTCAACGATGTCAACCTCTCCTTCAGCGTACTTCCCAAATCCGCCACCTGTCCCTGACTGGGAGACCGTGATCCGAGGTGCAGTGCCGAGGGTCTCGCCATATGCCTCTTGAGCGGCGACCGTGATCGGGAAAACGGTGCTGGATCCATCGACAACAACCACCTTCGGTTGTCCACCACAACTAACACCGATCACGCTCATGACCATCGCCAGGAGCAAAACGGTGGCGATTCTGTCGAAGCTTTTTGAGGTCCGTAGTTGTTTCATCTGTTGACTCCCATTGATGGAACGGGATCGCTGACCCCTAACCGTTCGTCCTGGGGGATCGCTGAAGGTCCGAGAACTGAAACTGACCCGAGATCTTAGCGATCAGGGATGAAACTGGAATGAAGATCGCTATGGCTCTCTTTTGTTATTTCTCAATTGAACAGAAGTGAGGAGCCGTTTCAAAAAGAAAGTTCGCAGAAACCGACCCGCCTTGTCAAGAATCGCAGCAATGTGATAGGAAAAGCTCTCGTAACTTGGGAACATTGCGGACTCGTTGATCTTTGAAGAGGACTCGATCCGTCAATAAGTTAGAAGAGGCTAGGAGGTTCTCGACGGATCAACTCGGCTCCGGGAGGGGTTCCCGTGTGGTTTCGAACGATGGAACGAGTGGCATCGGAGGCCGACTATCCTTGGTGGACGAGGGCGACCAAGATTAAGTGGACTCAAATTTTTCTCCTCATTTTTGTGTTAATGATCGGCTTCCGAGCCCATCACGAAGCTTTAGGAGCCCCAATCCGCCGTGCTCCTCAAGGGCAATCGAACAATGCCTTAAGAGCGCTCGCCGCTGATCTGAGTTTTGCACACGGACTCTTCCGGAAGGGGAGATTCGAGCTTGCTGCTCAGGAGTACCGCAAACTCTTGCTCCGAGAGAATCTCCCCTCGGAGTATCGGGTCGAAGCGATCTATGGCTTCGCTCATGCCTTACTCTCGCTCCAAGAGCACCAGGACGCACGGACAGCCTTCGTGACCTTCCTGAAAGAAGCCGCGTCTGATCATCCCAACCGGAACATTGCACTCTTTCGGGTCGGTGAGCTTTCTTATCTCCTCGGCGATGTCGATGCCGCCATCGAGGCGCTTGAGAGCTTTCTCGATCAGAATCCGAGTCACCCGTATCGGGAACTCGCATGGCCCTATCTGGGAGATCTTCATTATCGGTCCGGGGCCTTGGAGTTGGCTCGTGCCGCTTATCAACAATCACTAGAAGAAGCGCCGGATGGTCGACTGTTGGACCGGGTCCTGCTTCATTTAGGGACCCTTTTAGTTGAACTCGGGGAACCTGACGCGGCACTCCAGCAATTCCGATCGTTGGTCCAACGTCCGGATCCAGCAGGATTGGACCGGGCACTCGACCAGATCGGTCGGCTCGAGTTTCAAGACGGGAACATTGAGGCTGCTGAAGAGGCCTTCGGACGATTGATGACCGAAGTCCCTCAGAGCGACCTGATCCCTCGGGCAACGCTTGGACGTGCCGATGCACTCCTCAGTCTCGATCGCCCCGAGGACGCGATCACCATTGCCGGACCCCTCCAGCAAGCTGAATCGGCGGAGGTCGCCGCGCGGGCGTCCTACTTGGTTGGTCGCGGAGAGTTGGCACTCGGTCGAATCCAGGACGCAATCAGTACCTTCGATCGCGCGATCGGACGTTACCCAGATGCGACGATTGTACCGGTGATGCTCTTCCAGTTAGCGGAGCAAGCGGAGTCGCTTGGGGATCAGGAGTCGGCCTTCCGGCGTTTTGAAGCGCTCGCTCGTGGCTATCCCGACGATCTTTGGGCTCCAGACGCAGCGCTCAGGGCGTCATCCCTGGCCTTGAAACTCGATCAGTTCGAACAAGCTCGAGCCCTTGCGCAACTCGCGAGGACGTTGCAGTCGGCGCCCGAGAGCAACCGGATCGGAGCCTCGAAGTTGATCGAAGCCCGAGCCGCCTTAGCCCTTGATCAGCAAGCCGAAGCGATCGAATTGTTGGAATCGATCGCAGAAGATCCCGAGATCGATCGCGCGACAACCGGTGCTGCCCGCTACTATCTGGGGATCGCCTACCAACGCTCGGGTGATGATCAACAATCGACGGAACTCCTCCAGTCACTCGCAAGCACTCCGGAGGAACCCTTCTCGAGCGATGCCAAGTATCTCGTCGGGCAAAGGCTCTATGAATCAGGCCGCTTCGAGGAAGCAATCGAGGCCCTCGAAGCCTATCTGACGGGAGCTAGTAGTCTCGACGAGGGGAGCCAAGCTGAGGCCGCCGACCATGCACTCGCTCGGATTGCCCTCGCGCACGGGATCCTGGGGAATTGGGTCGACGCTCTGAACGCGAGCGACCGACTCACGACCGGATACCCGCAAAGCACCACACTGGTCCCCTCAAGAATCCAGCTTGCCGAACTCGCAATTGACCAAGAGCAATGGGATCTCGGAGAGACCCTCTCCATGGCTGTGGTGGACGAGCTGTCCGTGGAGAGTTCGCTCCGGATCCGATCACTCGTCAACTTAGGATGGGCCCAGCTCGGTTCGGGGCGAACCGATCAAGCGATTCAGACATTTGATATTTTTCTCAGAGAAGCACCGGTCGATCATCCTGACTTCCCCGAGGTTGCCTTTGCCAAGGGACGCACGTTGATGGATCTGGGTCGGTCGGAAGAAGCACTGGAAACGTTCCGCTTACTCCAGAACACCAAGCCCGAGTCCGAAGCCGCAGCGGTCTCCCGACGGGTAGTCGCCCGGCTTCTCGCTGATCTCGGACGCTCCGACGAAGCGATCAACGCCTACCAAGCCTTGATCGATGATCCGGATTCTGACGGCCAGGCAACCAGCGCAGAGCGCCTCGCTGAATTTGCGGGAGTCCTCGATGCGATGGGGCGTCTCGACGAGATGACGGCTATTTATCAGCGATTGATTGTTGAGGAACCGGAATCACCTGAAGCTCATCGGGCACGATTAATCCTTGCCGAGCAAGCCGCGATCGAGAATCAACCAGCCGAGGTCCTCCGCCTTCTTCAGCCCCTGATTGCGTCCGACTCTTTGGGATCCGTGGAGATCCGTCAAGCTGCGCTCTATCGCGCGGGTCGTACGCTGGTCGATCAAGATAACCTTGATACGGCGTTAGAGACCTTCAAGAGACTGGTTGAGGAGTTTCCTGAAGGTCTCTACATCCGCGAGGCAACGTTTTGGAACGCTGAAGTCGCCTATCGGATCGGGGAACTCGAGACCGCGCTCGGCTTTTTTGAATCGATCCTTGACCAAAGTGTTGTTGATCAAGAGTCGAGGGAACCTTGGCTTGGAACCGTCCGGCTCCGTCGGGTTCAGTGCTTGCTTGAGCTGCAACGCTGGGATGAACTCCTCGCCGCCACCGATGGGTTCATTGCCGGATCACCTGAGAGCCCGCAGCGTGCCGAGGTTGAATTCGCCCGAGGTCGTGCTCTCCAGATGATTCCACCGCCACGATTTGACCAGGCAAGAGCGTCGTTCGACGAAGTGATCGCGCGTCGACCGGGCTCAGAGTTAGCAGCACGCGCGCAGTTCATGAAAGGGGAGACTTACTTCCTCCAGCAAGCCTTTGAGGACGCAGTCCGCGAGTTCTTGCGGATCGATTTCGTCTACGACGCCCCCCAATGGGAGTCGCTCGGAATCTTGGAAGCCGGTAAAGCGTATGAACGCCTTGAGGAGTGGTCTAAGGCGGTCGACCTTTACGAGGATTTGCTCAACAGTTTCCCGGATCAACCAGCATCGGCTGATGCTGAGAGCCGTCTCGGAGTCGCTCGCGAACGTGCCCTGAATCCTTGATCGAATCGGCGAGGCTGAAGGATCGGCCTCGATGCTCGAACGGAGAACGATCGGCAGCACTTTTTTGTCTAGCCGATCGCGAAGAGGATCTTCGCTCATGAGTCATTCCCGCCAATATCCTTCTCGAAACGCTCGACGTTCGATTTCGATCCTGATCGCGCTCCTGTTGTGCATCACTGCGACCGGTGCGGGGTCCCAATCAAATTGGGAGCGTGCTTCTCAAGCGATCACGCACCAGGCCCAAGCATTGATTCAAGAGGGGATTGCCTGGTATCGGCGGACTCCGGCCCCCGATCGGATCTGTTGGGGCGGGCTCGTCGCTTCGAGTCTCCTCGGCCTCAGTGTCGTCGTGGGGCGTTCGCTCCAACTCCGACGTGGACGCGTTCTCCCCGACCGATTTGTCGGACGCTTCCTCGAACGACTCCGAGAGAATCAGCTTGAGTCGAGCAAGGGAGTCGACCTCTGCGAAATGAACCCGAGCCCCGCTGCGCGGATTGCATTAGCGGCACTCCGACGTCGGGGGCGTTCTCCGGCGGATCTTGATCGTGCGGTTGTGCTTGCCAAAGAACTGGAAGAGGAGAAGCTCCGACGAAATGTCGGGACGCTCCGAAGGATTGCCGCACTCGCACCTTTGATCGGACTCCTCGGCTCGCTCTTTGCTGCCGGCCGTGCACTCGCTGCACTAGGTCCTAGTGCAGCTGAAGGTGCCTGGGGTCCCGCGTTGGCAACCTCACTCGCTCCCTTGACCGCCGGTGTTGCCATTGCGATCCTCAGCCTCCTTGCCTTCGATTCCTTGACGTCGAAGGTCGACTTCTTGACCAGAGCACTTGGTCGCTTTGGGGCCGAGGTGATCGACGGCATTGCTCTACAGAGTGAGGCCAAGCCGCAGGGGGATCCCGTTCCACGCCCTCAGGCAAACCTCAACACTCCCGACTCCCCGAGGAGAGATGAAGCGGAGGCCAAACGACCGCCAAAAGCCGCTCCTCCGTCGACACCGAGTCGAGCCCGGCAGGAAGGTCGAGGTTCTTCACCAATCCCGAACCGACCACACTACCAACGATCGGGGAGGGCCGGCGAGTCAGAGAACCGGCCAATCCGTGTCGAGATTCCGAACAGCTTCCGCGACTATTAAACTAGATCGAGTCCTTCTAGCTCAGGCGGAATGGTGTATCGTCGCGAGTCGCTAATGTCGCGCGTCCTCAATCGGAGTGAGCTGTCATGGACGGCCTAAGACTCGATCGCTTGCTCCGACTCCTCGATGCCGACCCGATGACTGTGGCGGCCTTAGCCTTTCTGATTGGATTTGCCGGGCTCTTAATCTGGGCCGCGTCCGGCTCACGGAAGTTGCTCCGCAAGTGCTTGGTGCTCTCCATCGTCGCGCACTTTGGGATCGTCTGCTTTGGGAGTACTGATCTCGTCGGCTGGATGAATCGATCGATCGAGCCCCGGCTCGAACCCAATGTGCCGGGAATCAAAACGATCGAAGTCGTTACCGGGAACCCGTCCAACGAGGACTCGACACGAGGATCGTCCGAGAACGCTGACCCGGGATCAGTACCGTTTTGGGATCGCCTCGATACACAATCGACAACACTCCCAGAATCCCCAGCGGCAGAATTTCCGGATCGATCATTCAGCTTGGAACCGAACTTGGCACGTCCCTTTGTGCCCTCAGATCGTGAGCCGGTCCGACTCGACAGCGGGACACGATCAATCGAACCTTCGACGTTGACGTCACTGAATGTTCCAACACCAGAGTTTCAGGAACACGGAGGACCGTTTGACCCGCTAGCAGGTATCGAGCCCGTCGAAGTTGACGACAGTCTATTTCCACCACCGCGGGAGTCGTTGGTCGACGAGGGAGGCGAGTCTCAGCTTGCAATGGCGTTCCCCGAGCCAAGAAGCCTTGATCAACCGCCTCCACTACCGATTACGCGACCAACGCCCCGACGACTTCAACTCGGGACAGGCGAGAACGAGACAGCGGGCTTGCAGCACTCGCTCCCCGAGCCTCCGACACGCTCAGATCTGAGCCTCCCTCAAGAGCGTTTGACCCCTGCACCAGAACCGATCGATCTTGTTGAGGCGACGCTCTCGAGTGCGAACCCATTGGAAAGCATCCCGAGCCCTGACCCAGGTCAACCGGATCCCGTGATGCCCGACCTCTCCGTCACCAATCGGATCGGTCGCGAACCGGAGTTCAGTGAACTACCGCTCCCTTCGCGACGTCGATCGACTGTACCAATCGAATTGCCGACTCCCGAACCGTCCTCTGTGGATTCTGGGTTAATCCTTCCAGAAGGTCGTACACTCGCACAATACGACCCTGGATTGGAAGGTCTCCTTGAGCCCGTTGCCCCCTTAACTTCCCAATCTCCACTTCCTGAGACGGTACCGACTCCAATAACAATCGAACCTGAGTCAACTGTAATGGAACCGGTGTTGCCGGAACCGGTACTCCGGATCAGCACCTCGACACCGACTGCTATCAATCTGATTCCGCCTCAGTTCCAACGTGCGACGGACAATCCTTCGGCAGCACTCACCAGGGTTGTTCCCGACTCACTCCCTGACTTGAACCGAATCGCTCCACGAGAGTCGCGTCGACTCGACCAGGTCCCGATCATGAGTCGGCGTCGGTATCAGCCAACGCGAGACGAACGTGCGCGACGAGCCGGGGCGACGGACGCAACTGAAGAAGCCGTGGGATTGGCCTTAGAATGGCTCGCGATCCACCAGAATGACGACGGCCGTTGGGATGGCGGGGCCGCGAAGCAACGTGATGGGACACCGATCATTGGACAACAGAGCTTCTTGGCACACTGTCCTCCGGGTGACCCCTGTCGAGGGGAGTGCTACTACTGGGAAGCCGATACTGCGATGACGGCGCTCGCCTTACTCGCCTACTTGGGAGCCCGACAGACCCACCAAGAGGGAGCCTACCAATCGGTTGTCCATCGAGGACTCGAGTTTCTGCTCAGAGAGCAGTTGTCGAATGGTGACCTTCGGGGTGGGAGTCGTTCCATCGGGATGTACTGCCACACGATGGCGACGTTGGCGCTGGTCGAGGCGTATGCAATCACCCGCGACGAGCGACTCTTAGCCCCGGCGTGTCTCGCTGTCCAGTTCCTAGATCAAGCACAGTACCCTCGAGCACAAGGCTGGCGATACACACCGGCCGCCGAGATTAGCCGGACCCGTGCGCAGCGGAGTCAGGATCCGATCTATCGACCGCATCCGCCGATCGGTGACACCAGCATTTTAGGTTGGGTTGTGTTGGTATTGAAAACAGCGGAGGAGTCTGGGATCCAGATCCCGGTCGAAACCAAACGGGCGGCCGCGCAATGGCTGGATCAGGTCTCCACTGGATCCTCAGGGGGGCTCGCTGTGTACCAGCCGAGTCTCCGATACGACAGTCGTCGGAATCGTGATCCCGTCATGACCGCTGAAGCACTCGTATGCCGACAGTTTCTCGGCGTGACGCGACGCTCAGCGACCAATGAAGCAACGGCATTACTCTTGCAGCATCTCCCTGGGACCGAAGAGTTCAATATTTACTATTGGTACTACGCCACGATTGCAATGTACCGGGAGGGTGGCCCTGCTTGGGAACAATGGAATGCGGCTCTTCGCAAGGAACTCCTGAAGCTGCAACGCCGGGATGGCCACGCACGTGGGAGCTGGGGCCCTGACCGAACCCGTTATGGAAGACTCGGTGGGCGTATCTACACAACGGCACTTGCCACCCTCTCCCTGGAAGTCTATTACCGCTACTTGCGCGTCAATGATAAGTAGGGTGCCCTCTCGACACGAAACGTCAGGTGTTGTTCAAGGAGGATCCGCTCGTGTTTCCTGCTTTTCGGCCGGGTTGGAAGTGGTTCCTTCTGCTCACCCTGTTCTATGCCGTTGCAGTGGTCGCTGCAACCTATCCAAGAGTTGCCAAGATTGAAAGCCATTTGCCGTCATTGGTCGATCCACTTCATCACATCTGGATCATGCATTGGTGGAAAGCTTGTTTGACGGAGGGACAGTCACCGATTCTCAGCACTGAGATCCAGGCGCCGATCGGTGCACCTCTGGGTAATTTCTCACCGTTGTTTGTACAGACCGCCCTACAGCTACCGGTGGTCTTGATTTCGGGCAATGAAGTACTCGGTTACAACATCGCCTGGTTCTTAGGGCTAATCGGAACCGGTCTTGGTACGTACGTTTTGATCTGGCAGATTCTGCGTGATCGGACATCCGCTACCCTCGGTGGATTACTGGCGATGCTCAGCGGGCCGCTCCTGCTCCATGCACGGGATCACCTGGACATTATCTTCGCAGGATCGATGCCACTCTTCTTGACGACCTGGATCCGATTGTTCGAGCAACCGCGACGCTCTCGGTTACTTTCAGCAGTCGGTGCCTATGGACTGGTCGCTGCCTGCCATCCCTATCATCTTGTCTTCGTCACGGTTCCTGCCGCACTCTACTTCGGCTGGCATTGGTTCGGATCCTGGCGATCTCACAATCAGAAGTCGATTATTACAGGAGTTCATTGGCTCCTTCGCTTTCTGCTCTTATCGGTGCCGCTTGTTGTATTGATTTACAGTAATCATATCTGGGCTTTTGTCGCTGGTTATACTGGGGAACGAGGGCTTGGTGGTTACGCTGAATATAGTGCGCCAATATGGTCATATTTTATGCCGACAGCGTCTCACCGACTTAGTCGCTACTTGATGCCGTTTGATCCTTATCACGCAGCAGGGATCTACGAATGGACCATTCATGAATGTGGTTCTTATCTCGGCATCGTCACTCTTTTCTTGCTGAATTATGCTGCATTGCGCCGGACCAGCTTACCGCAAGGCCGTTTTTGGTGGTCCACGTTGGTCCTGATGGCGATCTTGGCGTTCGGAGCGTATTGGACCATCGAATCGACAGAGATCGGATTACCGGCACTCTGGCTGAAGAAGTACTGTGCTGTTTTCAAGCCGATCCGGGTGCCGTCCCGTTTTAATCTGCTCGTCGCAGTTCTCGCATCGGTAATCGCTGCTGCTGGATTTCTACAGATCAAGAAACGAGTAGGGCAAACGTGGGGCAAGGTAGTCTTTGTGGGTGCAACCTTAGTAACGATATTCGACCTCTCAATCGTGCCATTTCCAACGGTCGAGGTTCCACCTCTCCCGTCCTGTTACGCGTTCATTAAAGAAAGAGATCCCGATGCCTCGATCCTTGAAGTCCCTCAATACCCGTCTGGCGGGGCACTCTTGACGACAAAGTGCAGTTATTGGCAGACCAAGCATCGGCTTACTACTTCCGCCGGTTATAGTGGCCAGAGCAATATCGTCTATGACCGCCAGGTGATGATCAACTCACCATTTTTGTTCACAACAATCGGAAGCGAATTCTACCTTGATGACCCAGACGATTTTCTCAATCCGAAGCTCTTGAATGTTCAGGGAAACCAAGCGACGGACATCGTCCATGCGGCAGGTCCGTTCACGTATGGTTTTGATGATTACCTTTTTCTCTACATGAAGGTGTTCGGATACGACTATCTTGTTGTCCATAAGACGGACGCAGCGATCGCGGATAAACCAGGGTTAGCTCAACTCCGCGCACGGCTTAAGAATGCTACAATTTTTGAAGACGAAGAATGCATCGTGATTGATCATGCACGGATGCCTCGTCCAGTTAAAGTGACGATCATGCCGCTCGACGGTTGGCGGACCTCCATGGAATGGTCACCGATCCGTGTCGCTGAACGCCAAGCTCGGGTAGCTATCTTCAATCCCGAAGCGTCGCAAGATCTCATTTTCGTGTTAGAGGCGAAGTCACTACAAATCCGACGGACCGTCCGATTGTTCGGGCCAGGGCAGCGCGAGATTGGACGCTGGGAAGTTCCAGCAGCACATGAGTTACCAGTCGGTGGTTTCGAAAGCCTCTACAGTCCCGCCTTCCGCCTCCGGGAAGGGATTCAGATACTCACATTGGTGAGCGATCATGAATCACTCCCTCAGAGTTCACAGCAGCGAGCGACCGCTGAGGATGGGCAGCCATACAGCCTTCGGGTTGCCGCCACCGTTGCAGGAGTATGGCCGGAGCCAGAGATCGCAGCCCACACTGAGACCTCGCAACAAGTCCTACGCTGATACTCAGCTTGTCCGGGGAGTGCACGTGGCGTGGCTTCTTCCTAAAAAGTCCCTGCGTTGATCGGTTCGTCTTCGACCCGGAGATTCTCAAATCTCATGATGTTCTTCAGGAAAGTGAGTTTGACACTGTCCGTCCGTCCATTTCGGTTCTTTGCGACAATGAGTTCGGCGATCCCCGGCTGATCATTCGCGTCGTAGTATTCGGGGCGATGCAGCAGGAGGACTAGGTCAGCGTCTTGCTCAATGGCTCCTGATTCACGGAGGTCAGCCATCCGAGGACGTCGATCTTCGCGGCTCTCAACCGCTCGGTTCAGTTGTGAAAGCGCAATCACGGGAACTTTCAACTCACGAGCAAGGGTCTTGAGCCGTCGGCTAATCTTAGCGATTTGCTCTTGCCTACTGTCACGATTATCCCCGGATTCTGGCTCGATCAGCTGAATGTAGTCGACAAGGATCAGGCCGAGGGGATGCTCTCCTATAGCTTGTTTCAGTTTGATCCGTCGCGCATTGGCCGTAATCTGGAGCATGTTCCGCGTCGAGGTATCATCGATAAAGATCGGAGCGTGTTGAAGCTCGTTGTAGACGCTGCCGAGTTTCGCCAGTTCGGGGGTCGTGACTTTCCCTGTCCGCATCTTGTGGCCGTCGATTCGTGATCGGCTGCAGAGCAACCGTTCCGCAAGTTCGAGCTTGCCCATTTCCAGACTGACTATAAGGACCGCCTGTCCCATCGCCACTGCAGCATAGTCGGCGATGTTGAGCGCGAGTGCGGTTTTCCCCATGCTCGGTCGCGCGGCGAGGATCACAAGTTGTTCAGGTTGGAATCCAGTAGTGATGTCATCAAGGTCGATCAGTCCGCTTGGAACACCGTTCACCCCGTGACCATCCACAGAACGAGCGGCGATTCGATCCATCGCATCTTCGAGCACATTAATCAGGGCAGCCGTTTCGCCAGTCGCTTGTTCTTCAGCGATCTGGAAAATCTTTCGCTCCGCTGCATGAAGAACTTCGTCAGCCGTTTTGAGGTTGGTGTAGCTATCCTGAAGGATTTCGGAGGCGCCGGTGATCAATTGACGGAGGACTGATTTCTCGCGGACGATGACTGCGTAGAAGTTGGCATTTGCTGCATGCGGGACGCTGAGCACGATCGACTCAATGAGTTCGTCGCCACCGACGGCTTCGAAGGAGTCTCTCCGACGAAGTTCTTCGGAAAGTGTTAATGTGTCGATCGGACGGTTGTCGTCGTAGAGCTCAGAGATCACCCGAAAGAGGATCTGATGTGGCTCTCGAAAGAAGTCCTCTGGCTTCAGGATCGTGACTACTTCATGGAAGACGCTATTGTCGAGCAGGATGGAGCCGATGACCCCGCGTTCCGCATCAAGGTTTTGGGGCGGTAAGCGATCTTGGAAGGGATCAATCCGTGCCACCTTCTTCTTGTAATGGCCGTTACCGTTCGTATTTCCATTACCGTTGGTACTAGTAGGGAGCATCGGGCGGGCTCCGACCGAATCGTGGCACCAGAGGTCTCATCTGCTTTGCGGAACAGAGAAGTTACCGGTAACGTCACCGAAACTTCAGACCTCTTTCAACGAATCACCATGGGAACCCTCAACGAGGTAGTACCGCTGGAGACCACTCCTCGGATCGGTTACCAATACGCAGCTAATATCGACGTGATCCGAAACCCAAGTGGACTGAATCGTGGGCAAAGGGGTCGCGGGGTGTCCGATCGACGTGATTGCTTGATGAAACCCCGATCGTTGGTCTGACCGGAACCCCGAATAGCCGATCAACCCTCGGCGACTTCACCTTCAACGTCTGTCGGGACGACCCAAAGTTTGATCTCGCCAATGATTTCCATGCCGAGATCGATGGGGATCGCGTAGATCCCAAGTTCCTTGAGCGGACCTTCGATTTGTACGTTATCCGCTTCGATGGGGAGACCGTCAGCTTGCAAACTCTGGGCGATCTGGAGTGCAGTGACTGATCCGTAGAGGTGACCTTCTTCGTTGGCGTTGGCCTCGATCGTAATCGATCGTTGGGTAAGCTGGGCAGCGAGACTCTGCAGGTCGGATCGCTTAGCTTCTTCGAGTGCCTGGAGCCGAGCGCGGTGCTTCTCGACGATCCGGAGGTTGTGCGGTGTCGCAAACGTTGCCATCCCGCGCGGAAGCAGGTAGTTCCGTGCGTAACCGGGCTTCACTTTTACGAGATCACCCGCTTCACCGAGCTTCGCGACTTTTTCGGTCAAGAGAATGTGCATGTAGCCATCCTTGGGGCGAGTTGGATGGCTATGACGACGTTCCCAACCAGGACGTCGGGTGGGGCCGATGATTTCGCGGGCGGCTTTCTGTTGTGTTTCGGAATGTGCCTTCGCACGCGCGGCCTTGGCAGCAGCCTTAGCCTGCTTGCTTTTACTGGTTGCTTTTGCCATCGATGTCGAGTCCTCAGAATCTCCGAAAGCCGCGTTGAATAAGGGATTCAAACAGTTGATTTAAAGTGAAAGTCTGCGAATCTGTTGCATCAGGAAACGGCACGATCCGAACTTGATTTGGTCAGAACGGAATATCTTCTTCCTGCGAATCACCCCCAGCTGGGAACGAGTTGCGTTCCGAACTGTGTTGGGGTGGTCGGCCGTGGTCGTTGTCTTGGGGATCGAAATCCACGGATCCTCGTGAACTCCGCGGATGACGTCGGGGAGGAGGTGCATCGTATTCGACGTCGTCTCGAGAGCTCGGACCCTGACCGGAGTCGTCAGAACGTCGTGAATCAAGAAACTGGACGCGCTCACCTTCGACCTTGTATTTTGTCCGCTTTTCTCCGGTATTACGATCTTCCCAGCTATCCATCCGAAGGTGGCCCTCGACGTGGACCTGACTCCCTTTGTCGAGGTATTGGCAACAATTCTCTGCTTGTCGATTCCAAACGGTAACGTCGATGTAGAGCGTTTCCTCGCGACGTTGGCCGTCTTTCGTCGAAAAGGAGCGGCTGGTGGCCAATCGGAGGTCGGAAACCGGGGCGGAGCTTGGTGTGTAGCGCAATTCAGGCTTCTGGGTGAGGCGTCCGATGAGGAAGACCTTATTGAAGTCGGCCATCGGCAATTACCTCTCCGGCATTGGCCGGGGGATCAAGGAGACTTGGCGTTATCCCAGTGAACAATTGTTACCCAAGTTAGGATAACACCGGTTTTGCGAAGAGACAAGCGTGATTCTGTCCGAGGTTTTGAGCTTAGTCGTCACGGTCTCGCCGACGTCGACGTTCCCCACCCTCTTCATTCGGTCCTCCGACGGACTCATCGGTCGGAGTGAACGACATCGCTTGGGCGACCAGTGGCTCGCTGAGCTTCGGATGGACCTTGAGGATCAATTCACGGACGATCAGTTCACTGATCCGACAGTCACCCACGATCGGTGTAATTGCCGAGCTTTCTGCCTTAAAGTAGGTCAGGAGATAGGTCCCTTTCTTATGGACCTTGATCGGGTAGGCGAGACGACGTTCGACCCAAAGCCGGCTGGCGACAATCTCGGAACCGTGTTTGCGCAAGAGGTCATGTGTCTGCTGCTCGGCCTCTTCCCAGGAAGTGGCCGCTTTGTTGCTGTCGAGCAGGAACATCCCTTCGTAGACATTAACGGGCAACGTCGCGTTCTCCTTGAATTTCGTCGATAAGGTTATTCGATCGATTGAATGATGGTGTTGATCTCGGAGTTAGCTGGAAACGTTAAATCGATTCATCGCAGGTTCGATTCCTTGACAGACCCAAACAGCAACAGCTTGTGAGGCGTCGATCAGTGCATCGTCGATCAAGGGTTGTTCAGTGTTTCGGAATCGGCTCAGGACGAAGTCAGCGGCGTCGAGTTGACCAGGATCACCGACTCCAAGACGAAGACGGGGGATTTCCTCTGTACCAAGCTGAGCGATGATATCGCGGAGACCTTTTTGGCCACCGTCGGAGCCTTTCTTGCGGATTCGGAGCTTGCCAAGTGGAAGGCTGATGTCGTCGCAAACTACAATGAGGTCTTGGGTTGGGTCGATCTTGTAAAATTGAATCACCTGCCGAACGGATCGACCACTGAGATTCATGAAGGTCAGTGGTTTGAGGAGTAAGACGCGATGGTAATCGATTTCTGAGTCAGCCAAGAGTCCGTCGAATTTCTTGGCGAAGCCGGCTTCAGGGCTACTGGATGCGAGGCGATCGATCAGATCGAAACCAACATTGTGCCTGGTACCGTCATAACGTGGTCCCGGATTACCCAGCCCAACGACCAACTTACGGTTGCTCATAATTGTGCGGGTGTTTTAAAGAACAGCGGCACCAATTCGTCGAAGGCCTGAGGAGCGGCGACTGACGAGGTCACCTGTGGCCGCCTGAACTCATCCTCATTGCGCTTCATCCTTCGCCTCATCATCATCGGAAGTGGCGGCTGCTTTGCGTCCCTTTTTCTCGATAATGTGCACGATCAGCATGCTTTCATCGAGTTCAGTATCGACCCCTTCTGGAAGCAAGCCTTTGCGAAGATCCTTAACATGGATTGCCTGACCAAGCCCCAAATGGGAGACTTCAACGATGATGACCTTCGGGATGTCGGCAGGCTTGGCAACGATCGTGATGCTCCGCATCGATTGTTCCAGCCGACCCCCTTGGCTCACACCGACCGGATCACCGTAGAGCTCAAGAGCGACTTCGGCGGAAACCATCTCTTCATCATCGACACGCTGAAAATCGAGGTGGATGATACTCTTTCCGAGATAATCCCACTGCACGTCGCGGACCACGGCGAGTTCCGACGTACCGTTCCATGACAATCGTGCCAGGTGGACCTGCTTCTTGAGCATCATCGCGATATCTTCGTTCGCGAGCGAGATCGTGATGCTGTCTTTCTTATGGCCGTAAATGATTGCCGGCACTCGACCTTGGTCACGGAGCTTCGATGATGCTCGGCTTCCGGTTCCCTTGTTTTTCTTGGGATCGCGTGGTTGAACCTCTATCGTGACCGTATCCGCCATCGTTCTCTCTCGACTTACTCGTCGGGCTCGCCTTAATTTTTGAACTCAGCACTCGTTCGGAATCTTTCCATCTCATCGGATGTCAAATCTTCTGTCGAGCGCATCACGCAATTATGCCGATTGCATCGATTCTTCGCAAGGTCAGATCAGACTCCGGTCTCTAAATGAGTGTGTCGAGGGTGCCTGTCAAGCTTGCGGTCACCCGGGGCTTTGGGTGTCTCGGGAATGATGATGCCCTGTGGCTGACCTAGATCTCGATGCTGCCCGATAAAAGTTCACCGCAGCAGATATCGGGTGGGCCTGCACCCTGCCAGTGCTCCCCTGCGCAAGAACTACTCCGGCACGTTGATGGGTGGCATTGACGTCTTGCCCG
>CAZEAN010000076.1:0-27070 GCA_964510225.1 uncultured Isosphaeraceae bacterium | reverse complement strand
CATTTTATTGACTCATTTGATTGGGTGCTGTCGCTTCGATGTTCCGGGCGGTCGGCGGTAGGGGAGGATTGCGGTACCGGGATTCTCAATTGCGTCTTGCCGTTTTCTCAATGCTTCGTCGCGGTGCTTTTCCAAGAGATCGCGCTGGTAAATGGCAGTCTCGGCTCGAGTCTGGAGATGTGCTAACTCACCTGTAAGTTCTCTGATTTGATCCGACGCCAGCTCAGCCAACATCGCCTGTTCACGAACTCGGTTTTCAGTCGCTTCCGATTGCGACCGCAGTGACTCGACCCGCTCGTCGATTACAGCGAGATCGTCAAGGATCGCCTTCCTCGAGGACGCAAAGGCATTCAGTGCTTCGGCAGTGAGATCGATCGGTGGAGGTAATGAGGGAGATGAGTCGGGAGCAATCTCAGTGATTTCGGTCGCCTCGGCCCGAACTTGGTCCCCCGAAGCACCTGGCGGGCTCTCGGGTTCCTTCGGTTGCTGAATGGCCAAGATCGGCGCTATCGTCGGAATTTCGGAGCGCGACCGTCTCGCTTGCTGGTATGTCGCGATCACCAGCGCAAGGATCCCAGCAGTACAACCGAGCAGGAGCGCGAGAACCAAGCACTCGACAAAGGGAATCGACCGCTTTGGCTGACTCTGACGGGTTGGTCGTGGTGGATCCTCCTCCATGAGTCTTCAAACCTCCTCCGTGACTACCACATCAACTTTCGATACGATCCGCACCACTCATCCCACTCATTCGGTAAGTTGGGCCGTTCTGCTTGAGCGGGAAATTTCGGTGCTTCGGGATAGAAGATAAAGCAGCGTCATCGAGATCACCCTGATAACTTTGTAAAGAGTCCAATTCCAGACGTCATCGTCCTTCGATCCGCGATTAGAAAACGGCGGATCGAAAACGGTGGAGGAACCTCTCGCAGTTGGGGAACGCTTTGGATATAATCCAGCTAACTCGACAACTGAGTCTGGTTGTCTCTCTGATGCAACCAACCAGCGGGGATGTAGCTCAACTGGGAGAGCGCCGGCTTTGCAAGCCGGAGGTTAGGGGTTCGATCCCCCTCATCTCCATTCATCATCTGGCCGGAATTCCGTAAGATTTGTTGCTCTATTAATACAGACATTGTAAATCAGGTGCGATTATTCTCGTTTCGAGATCCGAGGGGAATGGATCGCCGAGGATCCTATCTAGCTACGACAATTCGAATCGGCTGCGATCGATCGGCTTCTACATTGTTGAGTCGCTTGGGATTAATGATTGTATTCTCAAATTAGCGTTTGATGGTTTGTTTTGACGTCTGCGGTAACGATTTGAAGTGGCTCGGATGGTGTGAGCAACAGCTCATAGAGGACATCTGTGAATCGGTGGGCGATTTTCTCGGCCCCCCTAGATTTCCACGGGTGCGTCCCTTATTTTTTCTGCCTGGGATTTACCCATCCCTGGCGAGAGTGATTCAGTGACTGCTTTACTCTCACCTCTCCCAGTCTCTGCGACGAACCAGAGCATCACGAACACTTCAACGGAGCTAACTAACTGATGCGTCATCGTTTAATCCTTCGCACGAAATCTCTGTGGGTGGCGATCGCTGTAGTCGTCCCGCTTGTAACCCCCGCCAATGCCGAGCCAGCTCGACAAGACAAGAAGCCCAATATCGTTGTCATCTGGGGCGATGATATCGGGCGTTCAAACATCAGCGCCTACACTCAAGGCATGATGGGCTATCGGACTCCCAACATCGATCGGATCGCGCGGGAAGGGATGCTCTTTACGGACTATTACGGTGAGCAAAGTTGCACCGCTGGTCGGGCTTCCTTCTTGACCGGGCAGCATGGCCTCCGAACCGGACTCACCAAGGTTGGGCTACCTGGTGCAACGTTAGGCTTGAGGGCAGAAGATCCAACGATCGCGGAGCTTCTAAAGGCTGAAGGCTATGCGACCGGCCAGTTCGGCAAGAATCACTTGGGTGACCGCAACGAATTCTTGCCCACCGTTCACGGCTTCGACGAATTCTACGGAAATCTCTACCACCTCAATGCTGAAGAAGAGCCGGAACTTCCGGACTACCCCAAAGACCCTGCGTTCCGAGCAAAGTACGGCCCACGCGGCGTCCTCGATACCAAAGCAACCGACGTTGATGATCCCACCGTCGATCCTCGGTTTGGAAAAGTCGGGAAGCAGGTCATCGAAGACACCGGACCATTGACTCGGAAACGGATGGAAACCGTCGACGACGATATTGCGGAGCGGGCAATCGACTTTATTGAGCGGAAGGCTGAAGCTGATGATCCGTTCTTCGTCTGGGTCAACTTTACTCATATGCACTTTCGGACCCATCCGAAGCCGGAGAGCATTGGTCAATCTGGCCGTTGGTTGAGTGAATATGCCGACGTCATGATCGACCATGACAAAAACGTGGGGTCGGTCCTCGATGCTCTCGATCGACTCGAACTCACTGACGACACCATCGTTTTTTACAGTACAGACAACGGCCCTCATATGAACACGTGGCCCGACGCGGCCATGACCCCGTTCCGCAACGAAAAGAACTCCAACTGGGAAGGGGCGTACCGGATCCCAGCCATGGTCCGTTGGCCGGGCAAGATTGAACCAGGGACGGTCTCAAACGAGATTGTATCGCACCTCGACTGGCTCCCCACTTTTCTTGCCCTTGCGGGTGATTCGGACGTCGCCGAGAATCTGCTTGAGGGGTATACGGTCGGCGAGAAGACTTTTAAGGTTCACCTTGATGGCTATAATCTGGTCCCTTACCTCACGGGAGAAACCGAGAAGGGACCACGCGAGTCGTTCCTCTACTGCAATGACGATCAGGAGCTGACGGCACTACGTTTTGACAATTGGAAAATCGTCTTCCTGGAGCAGCGAGTGAACGGGACCCTTCAGATTTGGGCTGAGCCCTTCGTCAGCCTCAGAATCCCGAAGATATTCAATCTGAGGACCGATCCCTACGAACGAGCTGACGTCACTTCGAATACTTACTACGACTGGCTCCTTGACCACACATTCCTACTTGTCCCTGCGCAGGATTACGTCGGACAGTTTCTCGAGACCTTTGTTGAGTATCCCCCCCGCCAAAAGGCCTCGAGTTTCAATCTCGACGAAGTGATGACGAAGATGATGGAGAGCGGTGGGAGTAAGTAACCAAGCAGCAAGCGACTTGACTTCAGGTAGTTGACTCACGGGCAAGAGGGTCCACGATTGGTCCCTCTCGTCCGAAACTCGACACGAATCGCCCGGTTTAATCGGCTGCTTGACCGCTTGGTCGGCGACCTTATTGCATACGGAATTGCCTGGCTCGGAATCTTCTGGCTACTGTGTTGCGGTGAGGAGCAAGTCGGCCGGGACCGGGTAATCGCGCGTAAACTCGGCGACCTCAGCGCGGGTTCGGTCGGCGAGGGCTTGATCGTTGGGGGCTGCACAGATCCTCGTGATCCAGTCGGCGACCTGCCGGATTGCCTCTTCCTTCATGCCACGAGTGGTGAGGGCAGGGGTCCCCATCCGGATCCCACTCGGATCGAGTGGCTTCCGAGGATCGAACGGAATCAGATTTTTGTTTACCGTGATCCCGGCACGACCAAGCGCCGCCTCGGCGACTTTCCCTGTCAAATTCTTTGACGACATGTCGATGAGCACCAGATGATTATCAGTGCCACCTGAGATGATCCGGAACCCAGAGCGTGCAAGCTCATCAGCGAGCGTCTTAGCATTAGCGACAACTTGCGCTGCATAGAGCTTGAAGTCTGGCTTGAGTGCTTCACCGAAACAGACGGCTTTGCCAGCGATCACATGTTCGAGTGGACCTCCTTGAAGGCCGGGGAAGACCGCCATATCGATCTTCTTCGTCCAATCAGCTCTGCAGAGAATGATCCCACCGCGTGGGCCTCGGAGTGTCTTGTGCACGGTCGTCGTCACAAAATCTGCGACGGGGACGGGGCTCGGATGGGCACCACCGGCAACGAGTCCCGCAATGTGTGCCATGTCGACCATGAACAACGCACCGACTTCGCGGGCGACTTCCGCGATCCGGTCAAAGTCGATTGTGCGACTGTACGCAGAAGCGCCCGCGAGGATCAGCTTTGGCTTGTGTTCACGTCCGAGTTGAGCGAGGTTATCGTAGTCAATCCGCTCCGTTTCACGGTTGAGTCCGTACCCAATCGCGTTATACCAGCGGCCAGAAAAGTTGAGCGGCATCCCATGAGTGAGGTGGCCACCGTGGGCAAGATCCATCGCAAGGATGGTGTCGCCGATCTCAAGTGCGGCAAAGAACACTGCCATGTTCGCGGTTGCACCGGCGTGAGGCTGGACGTTTGCATGTTCGGCACCAAAAAGTTCTTTGGCGCGTTCGATCGCCAACCGCTCCGTAGTGTCAACATGCTCACAGCCACCGTAGTAACGTCGGCCAGGGAGTCCCTCTGCGTATTTGTTGGTGAGAACAGAACCGACGGCTTCCATCACGGCCCTGCTGGTGTAGTTCTCAGAGGCGATCAGTTCCAGCTCGTCGCGCTGGCGGTTCTCTTCTGCGACGATTGCATGGAAAACGTCGGGATCCTGTTCACTAAGAATACTCATCGATATCTTCTCCTGATTGATTCTTCGATCAACGATCAGCGGATCGCTCGCTCGACCACCCTCCAAGAAAACGCCCAGCTCCGTGTCGGCGCGCTCAGTTGTTGTCGAGGCGGAGTCACTTGGACATACAATGAGCGGTAGGTGGCCTCACGGACGTCGATCCGACCATTTGATTGGGCTTCGATGACAAGGGCTGCCTCGAGGGGATCTTCGTCGTACACGGGTAGCACAGACTTGAGTTCCCAGGTGCCTTCAGTATCGGACGCCTCGGATAGCGCCGTGATCGGCAAGTCGACAATAAAGGTAGACGCTACCGGCGACTCTGCGATTGGGCAGCGATCGGCAATCTCGGAATCGACTCGGAACTCAGATCCGGTTTCCGAGACGGTGAGGACACCTGAATAATGATGCTTGTCGTCCTGTCCGACCAAAAGTACCTGGATCGTGTCTTCTGCGCTCTCTTGGAGATGGAGTTGCTGAAAAACAGGTGAGGGCGGTCTTTCTGTACCGGGACCTGATCGATCAAGGCTCCGAACGAGAATGGTCCAGCGACCCGCCACAGATCGCTCAATCCAATGATTCCAACGATCGTTAATCCAACGGATCACCAAGCGATCCCTGGTTGATTCAAGAACGGTCTCGGTTTCCGAGCGGGTACACTTCAACATGATTGGGTCCCTTGCAGGGAATTCGACTGCTTATCCCTGCAAGGGTCCTTAAGCCGCGCGAGGACTTACGCAGTGGTCGTTTCGCCTTGCTCAAGCTTCATTCGAAGGTAGGCGTTGATGAAGTCGTCAAGGCTTCCGTCAAGGACCGCCTGCGGATTACCGACCTCGTGGCCGGTCCGGAGATCTTTGACGAGTTGATATGGCTGAAGTACATAGTTGCGGATCTGGCTCCCGAAACTAATCTCCCCTTTCTCGTCGTAGAGCTTGGCGTACTCTGCCTCGCGTTTCATTTCTTCCATTTTGATCATTTTAGACTTCAGTAACGCCATCGCGTTGGCATCGTTCTTGTGCTGCGAACGTTCCGACCGAGATTCTGCGGTGATCCCAGTGGGAACGTGTCGATAGCGGACGCCAGACTCGGTCTTGTTCTGGTGCTGACCGCCCGGGCCTCCACAACGGAAGACTTCACGCTCGAGATCGGTGGGATTGATTTCAATCTCGATCGAATCATCAACCTCGGGAAGGACATCGACCGAAGCAAATGACGTCTGACGACGCGCTTGAGAGTCAAAGGGACTAATCCGGACGAGACGATGGACGCCTGATTCACACTTCAGGTAACCATAGGCGAGTTCACCCGCAACGTGGAGAGTAGCGGTCGAGATCCCTGCCGCACCGCCATCTTCACGGTCGGTGATGGTGATCTTGTAACCGTGTGATTCTCCCCACATCGAGTACATCCGCAAGACCATCTCAGCCCAGTCACAGGCCTCAGTGCCACCGGCCCCGGCGTGAATATTGACGAAGGCACTCCGATGATCGTTAGGCCCTGAAAGCATTGAACGGAGTTCAAACCCTTCGAAATCCGACCGAGCCTTCTCCATCGATTGCCGAATGTCATCATCCATCGAGTCATCACCGACTTCGTCAGCGAGTTCGATCATCGCATCGAGGTCATCCCCTTGGCCGACCAGCTCTTCGAAAGGCTTGAGAACGCTGTTGAGCGTCTTGAGTTCCTGAATGACTTCCTGCGCCTTGTCCTGGTCGTTCCAGAAATCGGACGCCCCCATCTTTGCCTCTAACTCGTCACGACGGGACTGCTTGCTGCCAAAGTCAAAGAGAGTCTCGCAGTTTGATGATTTGATCGATCACGTTTTTGACGTCACGCTTTAGTTCTGCGTCCATATTAAGTCGCTCTCCTCGGAGGTCACTTCGATTGCGCTGATCGACGATCATGAGTTGAAGGCGGCCGACAGCGTGACCACACTCGGATTGTACGAGAGAACACCGCGTAAAGGCTAGCCGAAGTCCCTGAACCCTGGTGCGTCGAAGGCACGCTCATCGCACGGCTTTTCGAAGTGTCTCATGCAATCCAGCACAGAGAGATGTTGGTCATCGATTGGATCTGAGAAGCAAGACTTCTGTGTGATCGGCCACAGAAATCTGACGTTCGCTCCGACTGCAGTAACTTTCTCCGAGTTCGTTGCATGAGAAAACAGGGCGAATTATCTCTTTGCTGTTAATGGATTTGCGTCGTGTAATTCCGGATTTCTTGGGCTTTGGCACGATCGTTGTAATTGATGTTTTCTCGACCGAGAGCCCAAAGAAGTGACCGGCACTGTGGGGATCCAAGGCGGACGCTTTAGTGGTCCGCCAAGGCTTCCGGAACCGCCAAGAACCACTCAGTCATTTGGGAACAATCAGCGTTATTCGTCCCGGAGTGTGCCGGGATTCAATTGGCTGAAGGACAGTCTGACCGATAACCTCAGGAGTACACCAATGCAGAACTTAAAGACATGGCTGTCAATCGGTATCGTCACCGGCTTGACACTCCTAGCTAGCGTAGCTGAGGCTCAATCGTACCGGTCCCGAGTCAATCAATTCGGCGGTCGATCCAACCCAGCCACTCGACAGATCCAGCGGAATCAAGTCCGGCAGCATCGCTTGATCCCGACTCGGTACCGGCAGCCGGCGGTCCGACAGCAAGGTTTCGGTAACGGGATCCGACCTGTGCAACCTGCGCTCCCAATCGAAGTCCCAGTCCAGCCGATCCAACCGGGTCACCTCGACCCCGGATTCGGCCACGGTGGTCATGGCCTCATCGAGCCTGACTTCGGGATCGCAGTTCCAGGATTCCAACCTCCAGTCGTCAGTGGTGGTTGCGGGATCCCTCAACCTCCCGTGGTACTACCTCCCTATCTTTGCCAGACCGACGCGCTGATTGCACAAGTTGACGCTTTCCTCTGTGCGTTCAAGCCGACGATCTGCTATGTACCCGATGGCCGGGCGATCTATCGAGACGCTCTTATCTTGCGTCAAGAACTCTGCCGATTCCGAGAGGCAGCCGCCATCTCTGGTTGCAATCCATGGAAGCTCTTCCAACCAGTTGATGCCGCATGCTGCCGCTTAGTCCGACGGGTCGAACGGGTTGCTTGCGGACGAACTGGGCCGAACATCGAACGTGTTCGGTTGATCGCCCGACTCTGCGAGCAAATCAAGTGCTCATTGACCTAACCGCTGATTCTCGCAAGTCCGACGATGGTCAACGATCAACTTGGAAGGCAGATTAACCGGGCGGTCTGAGTGTAACGAGCTGAACCGGCTCTTCCTCGGATCGCCCGGTGCTATTTGCTGCGCAAGAGTTGCAGCCAGAGGCACACCCAGACTCATTGGTTTTCGAACTCAAGAGTGACTTAGATGTTGTCCGGAGGAGATAAACAGCAGCAATGCCAACGATCGTAAGTGCTCCGAGATCTTGCGCTGTGATCCAATTCATCTCTCAACTCTCTGGGCGCTTGATTCAGCAGACTTCTACTGCTTCTCCCCGGGACCAAAGGGGAGCAATCGAAACGGACAGGTCCGGCCATTCAGTATTCTACCGATGATTGTCGACCGGACAAAAAAATGGTAAGTAGCCACGAGGATCACGAAGGACGAGAGTGTCGCAAGCGCGACTTTGGCGACTCCCGGGATCGGCAAGTTACGGATCAAGATTGGCATTCCAACGGCTAAGGGCATGTGTCCGAGGTAGATCCAGTAGGAAGCATCTGAGAGATAACGTAACCAAGGTTTCGGGTGACCAAAGTGTCGGAGGAAGAGCCCGGTAAAACCAAAGGTCAGGAGTGTTGTCACGAGGCCGCTCAGAAGGCAGGTTAGAGTGTATTGACCGGGATTCTTACTGAAGGCCGATTCTCCTGCCAGCATCCCTTCCATCATCTGACCGAACAGCAGCAGGTAGCCCACAAACAACGGAATTGCGAGACCGATCTGAATCCAAACATGCCGATTGAATTGGTTGAGTAAATTGCGCTCACGGTACACGAGCCAACCTAGTCCGAAGTAGATGACAAACGCGAGATAAGCTGACGGCGACGGAACAAACGAAAGTGGTGCAGGGAGAAGCGGTCCGGTCCAAAGTAGTGTGAGCCCTACGATGACACCAAAGACCGGCACTCGCCACCACGATTGGAGAAACTGGCGGGTCAATTGGGAAATCGCGGCACCAACGCCCTGCCCAAGAAGGTTGATGAGCGGAACGAGGACGAGTGCTGAGGCACAGTACATGGCAAGATAGTACAGGAACCAAAGATACCCGAGAAGGTACGGTTCGGGCTCGCCACTTTGAGTCGGATCCTCGAAGTGGGTTTCGTAGATTGTGCCCGTTTGCCAATCCTCCTTCAACTCGGTAACGGTGTAACGATCGGAGACTATTTCGCCCCATCTCATTGAGTTATGCGTCAAGGGGATAAATACAATCCAGGCAAGGACAAACGGAACGACGATCCTATCAAATCGATTCCGTGCCATCGCCCAAGCGCCCCGGCGGTGATAGAGCAGAGCGCTGAAGAAACCAGCCATCACGAAGAAAATTGGCATTCGAAATGTGTGCAGGAATACAGCGACGACGAAGAACACTGGAGAGCCGGTTGCATCGACGAAGAATATGTCCTCTAGGTATGGGACATAGCTTTGGAGCACATGGGTCAGAATCCCTAAGGTCATCATGACCCCGCGCAAGGCATCTAAGGCGTGGTACCGGTGTGAAGTCGTTGCAGCGCTCGGAACTTCTTGTGCGGAATCCTCGGCCAGTAATGTGGTCATATGAGCTTCTCAGGGGAATCCAACGCTATTGAACCCTGCACGTCTACTGCAGACTGAGTCTATCAACTTATACCTGAATTGTCATGGGACAGTCGATCGTTCCAGAGATTGAGGAGCAGCGGTTTGAGACGAGCAGTCCAACGCTGATATCCTTCGGCGCTCAAGTGGAGTTGATCCCATCCATAACAGGGAGGGTCGGGCAGCGTGGTCGTGGGATTGAGGAGTGGTGTTGCCAGATCGACAAAAGACCGTCGCCGATCCACTGCCACAAAGGTACTCAATTGGCGATTCGTTTCGTGGAAGGTTTCCCTTAACCCCCAACGTGCTGGAGACGGTTTGACCGAACCAACGACGAGTTTGCACTCTGGCAACGCTTGTGCTAATTGAGCGTCGATCTGTTGGTGGGCTTCGATCACTCCTTGAACCGAACCGCCCGATCCGAGGTCATTCTCACCCGCATACAGCACGACGATTCTCGGTGAGTGTTTGAGGACGATCCGATCGAGATAATACAGCACATCGGTGATGTTTGATCCGCCGAAGCCTCGGTTGAGCACAGGTAAGGGAGCCATCTCTTCTCCGAGCGTGCTCCAACGCGCAATCGACGAGCTCCCAACGAAGACGATCCCGCCTTTTGTAGGCGGATTCTTCCGATCTCGACGTTCAAATCCACGGATCCACCATTCCCAGACCTCTGCCTCTGTTTCCATCTTCCACCCTGGAAGTTTCCGACCAATTGATCGCCCGACGTAAGTTGCGATCCCTGCGACGAATTCTCCGAAGTGCTGCAACGACATGCTCAACTCACCATCGACTCTTCAAGCCTTCTCGGGAACCGAAACCGATGTATTGCGGAGGTGGATCGGGGGGGCTAGTTTCATCTCTATGTGGTCACTTTGCTACACGAGTGCCCAGAGTACCACATTTCAGGTCTACTCATCGAACTCCGAGGACTCCATGCACCTCTCCAAGTCTGTTTGCCTTGTGGGCTTTCTTGCATTCGCCCCGATCGCAGTTGGCGACGACTTCAACCGGACGTCGCTCCCGATTCCACAGCTGGAATTCCAGGGAATGGTTGGGCTCAGGGCCTCAGATTCCGTCAAGGATTTTCCCGCCGAGGTCAAGGCACCTCAAGGCGCCCCGAATGTTCTCCTGATCCTTACGGATGACGTTGGATTTGGCGCTTCGAGCACGTTTGGGGGACCCATTCCGACCCCGACATTTGATCGCCTCGCCAAGTCCGGCTTGCGGTACAACCAGTTCCACACCACCGCCCTTTGCTCGCCGACCCGAGCAGCCTTGATTACGGGGCGAAACCACCACACTGTTTCAACCGGCGGCATCATGGAGATTGGAGTTGGCTACCCCGGTTACAACACGTTGGTCCGAAAATCGTGCGGTACCATTGGGCAGATTCTGAAGTACAATGGATATAACACATCATGGTTCGGAAAGAATCACAATGTGCCTGACTGGCACACCAGCCAGGCGGGTCCATTCGACCTCTGGCCAACTGGACTAGGCTTTGAATACTTTTATGGCTTCGTCGGTGGCGACACAAACCAATGGAATCCTGCGATCGTGGAGAATACTCGACCCGTCGAACCACCGGACGAGGATCCTGACTACAACTTCGATGAGGATATGGCCAACAGAGCAATCGCATGGATGCAGATGCAGCATGCTGTTGCTCCTGATAAGCCCTTCTTTTGCTATTACGCGACCGGGACAGCACACGCGCCACATCACGCACCGAAAGAGTGGATTGAGAAGTTCGACGGCAAGTTTGACCAAGGTTGGGATCAGGTCCGTGAGGAAACACTTGCGCGTCAGAAGGAACTCGGAATTGTCCCCGAAGACACGCGGCTGACGACTCGTTCGAAGGGAATCCAAGCGTGGGACTCACTCAACGATCGAGAAAAAGAACTCTATGCACGGATGATGGAGGTTTACGCTGGTGCGTTATCACATGCTGACCATCAGTTTGGCCGACTAATCGACGCGATCGATCAAATGGGTGAGTTAGACAACACCTTGGTGATCTACATCCAAGGAGACAACGGCGCCAGTGCTGAGGGAAGTTCCCAAGGGCTCCTGAACGAGATGACCTTCTTTAACAACATTAAGGAGGATTTTGAAGAAGTCTATCGACGTCGGAACGAACTGGGTGGGCCGATGACGTTTAACCATTATCCGATCGGCTGGGCCCATGCGATGGATACACCTTTCCAGTGGACCAAGCAAGTCGCTTCCCACTTCGGCGGTACCCGAAACGGCCTCGTCATCTCCTGGCCAAAGCGAATCAAGGATTCGGGTGAGATCCGCTCCCAGTTCCATCACGTCATCGATATTATGCCGACAATCCTGGAAGCAACCGGTCTACCCGCCCCAGCCTCGATTGATGGACTCACTCAGGAACCGATCGATGGCGTGAGCATGGCATACTCGTGGGATGATGCCGAGGCCCCGTCGAAGCGAACCACTCAATACTTCGAGATGTTCGCAAACCGAGCGATTTACCATGATGGTTGGGTTGCGTGCACCACCCCCAACAGTCCTCCATGGGTCAGTGTCCCCGAGCCATCCGACGTCATTGACGGTTACGACTGGGAGCTGTACAACGTCGCGGAGGATTTCTCCGAGTCGGAGAATCTCACCCACCAAAACCCAGAGAAACTTCGCGAGCTGCAACGCCTGTTTTACATCGAAGCCGTCAAGCATGATGTCCTACCATTGGACAATAGCAAAGTAGAGCGTCTTGATGTGAGCAACCGACCCAGCCTCACCGAAGGACGGACGACATTTACCTATTATGATGGCATGACCCGGATCCCTGAGGGCTCTGCTCCCGACCTCAAAAACAAGACCTTCGCAGTCAATGCGGTCGTTAACATTCCGGTATCTGGCGCTGAAGGGGTCTTGATGACGCAAGGAGGGCGATTCTCGGGTCTCGGGCTTTACCTCCTCGAGGGCAAGCCGGTCTTTCACTACAACCTTTGCGGTGTTGAACGCTACACAGTCGCTGCCGAAGAGGAATTGGCTCCGGGTGAGCACCTCATCACCGTTGATTTCGACTACGATGGCGGGATTGGGGCAGGTGGAACCGCGACGCTCTCCATTGACGGTACAGAGGTTGTTTCCGAGCGTCTTTCAAGATCAATTGGCTATCGGATGTCTCTCGACGAGACCCTTGATATCGGTGAGGACACCGGTACGCCTGTGAGCGAAGACTACATGGTTCCATTTAAGTTTACCGGAGAACTTGAGCAGGTCACGATTCAGATTACGGAACGAAATCTCACAGAAGAGCAGTTAAGAGAGTACCGAAAGATCCAGGCGAAGGCCGCTCTCGCGCGCTGATCTCTTCGACTTGGGTTCGATCGGCTTAATTGTTGGGTCCTACGCTTTGAGTTCGACTTGATCAAACAAATCAACCATCGTAGGATCCCTCACTGTGTTAACAGAGCCCCGTGCAGAATCGGGGCTGACCCGTTCGGAAGGAGCCGGACGATGCCGGGGCGTTGGTGGATCTCAGCACTGAGTATTTGGCCGGGCTTGCCGCAAATCTGGTCTGGTCAAGAAGTGATGGGCTTGATTCTGGCGACTGTCTTTGCCGCGACCGTTAATCTTGCAATCATCACGCGATTGATTTGGATCGACCTAGTGAGTCATGGGCTGTCGACGTTTCTCACCGCGCTGGCGGTGGGAACCTGGGTCGCTGCCTTTGCTTACACCCTCTGGTGGGTCTGGCGCTGTCACCCGGAACGCCATAAGATCGAGATCGATCAGCTTTACCACGAAGCCAGTGTTCTCTATCTTCAAGGTCGGTGGGTCGAATCGCGACGTCGACTTGAGCGAATTCTCGCGATGGATGAGACCGATGTCGACGCGCTCATGCATCTAGGGACCCTCCTCATGAGGATCGATCAGCCGGAACAAGCACGAAGAGCGTTCCGGCAATGCCTCGAATTGGAGAATGGTGCGAAGTGGCGCTGGGAGATCGGCCAAGCTCTAAGTAAGTTAGGCGACCGTTGATCCGTCAGACAAAGGACTCGAAAATGAAGGTCAGATGTCGTTAAGATCGTGGGTAGATCATTCTGGAGGTTGAAATACGGAGAGTTGAGACCGACAATTCTTCATCGGGATGATTGTCAGACCTAAGATAGATCAGACGTCTCAGCGACCGCCGGGCTGGTCTATCAGATTCTGAGAATCAACTTAAATGTTCCGCATCCCCGGCGCATCGTTGATGACCCATCCGACACCAACCACGCCTCGGCTCCGGTCTCTGAGGCCGGTTGCGAGGAGAGCCGTTGGAGCCGACTGCTAATGTACGAACGTTTCACCGATCGTGCTCGGAAGGTGATGCAACTGGGCAATCAGGAAGCCCAGCGCTTCAACCATGAGTACGTCGGGACTGAGCACGTGCTGCTGGGATTGGTCAAGGAAGGCAGTGGCGTTGCGGCCAACGTGCTGAAAAACCTCGACGTCGATCTCCGGAAAATCCGGGTCGAAGTTGAAAAGATCGTCCAATCAGGCCCTGACATGGTGACGATGGGGAAACTTCCCCAGACCCCAAGGGCCAAGAAGGTTCTTGAATACGCCATCGAAGAAGCCAGGAACCTCAACCACAATTATGTCGGCACCGAACACTTGCTCCTCGGCCTGCTCCGAGAACAAGAAGGGGTCGCCGCTCAAGTCTTGATGAACTTAGGCTTAAAGCTTGAGGAAGTCCGCGAGGAGGTGCTCAACTTGCTCGGTCATGGGATGGACGCAGGCGGCGAGGCCGAACGCGGGAGCTCCGGCAGCAGTGGCTCGTCGTCCTCAAAAGGGGGCAAATCCAAGACCCCGGCACTCGACAGTTTTGGGCGTGACCTGACCGAGCTTGCACGTCAGGGCAAGCTTGATCCGGTCATCGGACGCCAGAATGAAATTGAGCGCGTGATTCAGATTCTGTCACGACGCCAAAAAAACAACCCCGTTCTCCTCGGTGAAGCAGGGGTCGGAAAAACTGCGATCGTTGAGGGGCTTGCTCAACTGATCGAGGACAAAAATGTCCCCGAACTTCTCCGCGACCGTCGGATTGTCGTCCTCGACCTCGCCATGATGGTCGCGGGAACGAAGTACCGTGGTCAGTTCGAAGAACGGATCAAGGCCGTTATGAATGAGGTCCGCCGTGCGAAGAACACGGTCCTCTTCATCGACGAACTCCACACACTGGTCGGTGCTGGCGGTGCGGAAGGCGCGATCGATGCCTCGAATGTTCTCAAGCCGGCACTCTCTCGGGGCGAGGTGCAGTGCATCGGGGCGACGACACTCGACGAGTATCGCAAGTACATCGAGAAGGATAGCGCACTGGCACGACGCTTCCAAATGGTCGTTGTCAATCCGCCGTCGAAAGCCGAAGCCCTCGAAATCCTCCGAGGACTCCGCGATCGCTACGAGAGCCACCACCGCGTCCAGATCACGGACGAGGCGATGGAAGCCTCCATCGAGATGTCTGATCGCTACATCACCGGTCGATGCCTTCCCGATAAGGCGATTGACGTCATCGACGAGGCCGGTGCTCGAGTCCGACTCAAGGCGATGACGCGTCCCCCTGACCTGAAGGACCTCGACGGACAGATCGAGCAACTGAACCAGGACAAGGAAGAGGCCGTCGCCAATCAGGATTTCGAACGAGCCGCAGCCCTCCGTGATCAGGCTGATAAGCTGAAGAAGAAGAAGGACCAAATCACCCGCGAATGGCGTGATAAGTCCAAGGAGATTGACGGTACGGTCGATGAAGAAGTGATCGCTGAAGTTGTCTCCAAAATGACCGGTATTCCGTTGACCCGGCTCGAAGCCGAGGAAACTGAACGACTGGTCCGGATGGAAGAGGAGCTTCAGAAGAAGGTCATCAGCCAGCGTGAGGCCGTCAAGCGGATTAGCCAAGCTGTCCGTCGGAGTCGTGCCGGTTTGAAGGATCCGAAGCGACCGATCGGTTGTTTCATCTTCGCTGGCCCAACCGGTGTTGGTAAGACGTTGCTTGCGAAAAGCCTAGCCGAGTTCATGTTCGGCGAAGCGGAAGCTCTGATTCAGATCGACATGTCCGAGTACATGGAGAAGCACAACGTTAGCCGATTAATCGGTGCTCCTCCGGGCTATGTTGGTTATGAAGAGGGCGGGCAACTGACCGAAAAGATCCGTCGACGTCCGTACGCGGTCGTCCTCCTCGACGAGATCGAGAAAGCTCACCCTGATGTGTTCAACATGCTCCTCCAGATCATGGAGGAAGGCCGACTCACTGATAACGTCGGTCGGGTCGTGGACTTTAAGAACACGATCATTATCATGACCACCAACGCCGGTGCCGAAGCCACAAGCACCAGTGCCGGCTTTGGATTCGAACGCGGCCTGGAACTTGACGAATCGGCGACTTACGAGGAGATGAAGCAACGACTCCTTGGCGTCATCGAGAAGTACTTCCGGCCCGAATTCTTGAACCGGCTCGACGACACGATCGTCTTCCATCAACTCACCAAGCAAGACCTCAAGCAGATCATCGACATCGAACTGCTTAAGGTCCGCCAGCGGCTTGCCGATCGCGGACTTGAGTTGGTGATGACGGACGAGTCGAAAGAGTTCATCATCGAGAAGGGGTACAACCCCGACTATGGTGCTCGACCGCTCCGACGCGCGATCGAGAACATGATCGAAGACCCACTCTCCGAATCGATTCTTCGAGGCGAGTACAAGGGCAAGGACGTCTTGACCGTTGCGGTCGGCGAAGGCGATGAAGGTCGCAAGTTGACCTTCGAAGCCTCCACCAAACCGGTAGAAGAAACCGTCGCTGCTGGTGCTACGACTGAAGGTGGCGAAGCAGAAGAAAACCCCGAGAGACCTTCCGAGTAAGAAGTTCTACTCAGGGTGACTCCTTAGTCTTCCTCTAGATTCCGAGGATTGGTCATAGCATAAGACTGCGGTTGGGGAATATGAAATCCCTAATCGCAGTCTTTGCATTGGCACTATTCGCTCTGTTAATAATCTGTCAACGTTTTCTGCGGCCAGGCAACGCGCAAGGCATTCAGGACTGCTGCGACGTCGATTACTTCTTGCAAGATTGCTCCTGCTACTGGAGAAAGGTACCCCAAGGCCGCCAAAAACATTCCTGCTAGGCTTAGAATCATCCCGCCGATCGCACTTTGCAAGGCAATCCGGCGCATCCGGTGACCAATATGGAGCAACTCATCAACGCTTCTGAGTGCGTTATCCATCAACACAGCACCGGCAGCTTCGGTAGTTACCTCGCTTCGCTGGCCCATCGCAAGCCCGATGGTGGCGGCTACCATGGCTGGGGCATCATTAATTCCATCGCCAACGTAAACGGTTGGCTTTCGAGACGTCTCCTCACGGACAATCTCAAGCTTTTGTTCAGGGCTCTTCCCGGCATAAAGCTCGGTAATCCCCACCCGTTGGCCAAGGTACTCGACCTCCTCCAAACGATCGCCGGAAACGAGCATTACCTTCTCGAATCCGTGCCGCGGTGCCAGGTGTCCAACAAAGGCGGCCCCTTCGCTACGGGGCTCATCGCGAAACCGATAAGTCGCTGCATAAGAACCGTCGATCAAGACAACGCACTCTAGCCCAGCCGCCCGCAGAGGAAGCTCGGACCGCAACTCCGGTTGTTCGGTCAGCAGTTGCTTGGTGCTTGTGACGTGGATCGAATGACCAGCGACGGTCCCCAGCAAGCCTTCGCCAGGCAACTCTTGTACACGGTCAGCCGGAACGAGTTTGAGTTCCATTTGCTTCGCTCCGTCGATGACGGCGCTTGCTAGGGGGTGCTTCGAGTATTTCTCGAGGCTCGCCGTCAATTGCAGCACTTCGCTCGGCTCGAAGGCGGACCCAACATGCTGCTCGACTAAGGTTGGCTCTCCATAGGTGAGCGTTCCTGTTTTGTCGAAGATCATTGTCCGGCAGCGGCCAATTTGTTCCAGGACTGCGGGATCTCGGATCAGAATGCTCTGTCGTGCCGCCAAAGAGATCGAACCGATGATCGCCACTGGGATCGCAATCAGCAAGGGACAGGGTGTGGCAATTACCAAGACGGCCAGGAAGCGGATCACTTCACCACTGATCAGCCAAGCCCCCAAGGCAATACTCACCGCGAGCGGTGTATAGAATGCGCCTAGCTGATCGCCGAGCCTCCGGAGTTGGGGACGCTGCTGCTGCGATTCCCGCATCACCTGCATGATCCGAGCGTATCGGGAATCGATCGGCAGTCGGACCGCACGAATGGTGATGGCGGCTTCCCCATTAATTGCCCCAGAAAGCACGTCAGAGCCGATTGATTTTGAGACCCGGTAGGGCTCCCCAGTCAGATAGGCTTCATCCATACTTCCGTGTCCCTCGATGACCAGTCCATCGACAGGACAAACTTCGTGCGGGAGCACGACAATGACGTCGCCGATTTTTACTTCATTCAGGGGAATATTGGTAATTCCGGATTCACTTTTGCGGTGCGCGATGGCAGGCATCCGGCCAGCAAGTGCGTCAAGGACCGAGGATGCCCTTCGGACGGCAAGCGATTCCAACGCTTCGCCACCTGAGAGCATCAGCACAACCAGCGTTCCAGCAAGGTATTCACCCAGTAACACTGCCGTGATAATCGAGATACCGGCCAGGAGATCCGACCCGAACTTGCGCTGATAGAGCCCGACAAGTAGTTCGGCAACGAGCGGACCTCCACCAAGGCCCAACGCGACCCACAAAAACCACCGAGTGCTATCTTCTTCCAACCCAAAAAGGAAGCGTGTTAGTAGATAACCTGCGATGCAGAGAAGCGTTAGAATTGCAATCAGCGACTGTCGACGTTCCCACCCGGGGCGGAGGAACTGTACAACGATTTTCGGGAGCCTAGTCTGGTCTTCTACTTGATCCACTGGCTGCAACCGAGGTTGCAAATCAGGCATAGTTTTTATTTACCACAACTAATCCGAGGAGAAACGTGAGATAGGCCGGTTCAGACTGCCGAGGGTCTGCTGAAGGAGTGTTAACGTCTCGGAGACTGCTAAAAGAAAACCGTACACAATATACCTAGCATCCCGCTAGTTCGCGCCTTCGATCATCCTTCTAACCGATCCCTGAGCGGACCCTCATTTTGCCTAAAAACTTTTCACCCCAGCCAACGACTCGGTTGTTGAGGCCAGTGACTCTGGCGGCTTGATCCTCATTGATTCGTTGGCGCTGATGAAAACTGCTCAAGGCTCTCTTGCCATGAGGCGAAGTACTGAACCAAGAAACACTTGGAGTGGCGCGAGTCGAAAAAGCTTTTCGAAGAGCCCAGCTCGACTTTCTCTCCCAAGTTTTCCAACGATCAACTGATCGATTTGCACGACAAGTGAAAGTCCAGTATTTCGCAGTTCGTTGTCGAGCAGCTTAACGCGATTGCCTCGGAGGGGAGAGTTTTGGAGCAACGCGAACGCAGCGGACAATTTGTCCAATACGATCACGATGGTGTCTCCCCTCATCTCAATTGCGAGGTGATGTTCGCCTTGAGATTTCAAATCGACCTCAAGACGGCCGATCACCTCGAGTGCTTGTCTTGCAGACGTCATGCCGACCCATCTTGGTTGCGAGTCTTGATCCTGATCGACCCGTTGAAACGCCACTTGGCGTGTGTTGCATCAGGAGATGCACTGCTAGGGATTTCAAGCTCAAAGTTGTCAAAATCGTAGGTGATTTCAGCGTTACGACCAGTGAGTCGGTCGTAAAGTGCGATTCCAAGATCAGGCCAGGTCTTCGTGTCGGTAAGTGTGGTGCTCATCTCAGTGACTCCAGGGTTTGAAAGAGGAATGTGATCCAGAATCCATCCTCTTTAGGAGATCTAATACTTGGTGAATCCCTTGACAATATTCCGGAACGTTGATCCACCTGATTTTTACGCTTTACAAACCTGTCGGCAAGTGGTCGATTTCCGAACGCTTGAAATCGCTGGGCATTCGACGGCATAAGTCACGTTATACCCGAGCCAACACTGTGTTATAAACAACGTGCTCTCGAAAAAATATTTTATATAGAATAAGTATTGGTATTGTACTGTTAGCGCAAATTCACTCCTAGCAAAATAAAAGTCCTGAGTCACAACGTCAACGGAAGTAACCAGGAATGTTCGTTGATTCCGTTTTGTTCTCTGACGAACTTGTTCTCTGACGAACTCTGAGTTGTGCAGACCAGGATTTGATGAGAGCGATCGCTTATTTTCGGATCCGGTGGAGTGTTCCCCGGATTTTCCTACCCCGTTCGTCGATGGTTTGGATCGGTTTAGTCTCGAATTCGAAGCCAGCCGCGATGAGGGCGGGACTAAATGCTGCGGTGGGTGCCCGCTCCGGCCCAGAGACTAAAGCAAGGCCTCCAGGATCAAGCATCCGCTCAAGGAGACCGACGACTAGGGGGACGAGGCGATCTTCATAAAGGATGTCTGCTCCCAGAATTACCGGAAAGCTTTGGTCGGGAAGATCGCGCCAGTCCAACAACGCAGTTTCAAATCGATCGGGACCGAAGCCGTTTGACTCGCCAGTCCGTCGGACGTAGTCGAGTGCCTCGTGATCGTGGTCGGTGAAGACCACTCGGCTGATCCCCGAGTAGAGCGCGACGAATCCCGTGAGTCCGAGTCCACAACCGATCTCGAGCGCGGTAAGTTGTTCCGGCCACTTCTCTTGCGCAACGGCTTCAGCGAGGAGGAACGCACCAGGCCAGAGAAAGGCCCAATAAGGCATGTAATCATCGAGGAGATTGCGGGCCTGGACGCTTGGGTCATCTAATAGGTCCTCAGGGGCCTCCGGATGGATCAGGCGGATCGACTGGCCGGCGACTGAGATCAACGTCGAGCGTGAATCCTGTGCCGTGTTGAGATTTGTCATCGGGTGCCTCCATTGGGGACCTCAGTAACCTCGCACAAGAACCGTAAGAAGGCGTTTGACGGCGCTTGATGAGCAGCTCTATAATCTGGTTGTTGAGATCGAATCTCAATTCCAGCACCCAGTCGGTGATGGCTACCTTTGATTCAATGGCTCGGTTTCAATACTAACAAGGAGTGGTGGATGACTCAGGTCATTTCTGAGATCAACGAGACTGACCAAATCGTGCTTCCACTTACGCTCCTGCGTCCTGGAGAATTGGCCGAAGTCGATCAGGTTGTTGGGATTGGGGAGGTCGTCGCTCGGCTCGTTGAACTCGGGCTCCGGGATGGCTCGCAAGTGGAGATGATCCGATCGGGATCACCCTGCATGATCAAACTCGATGGCCAAAAACTCGGGCTCCGGTCTGAGGAGTTGGACCATGTCTTAGTCCGGACGCGGAACTCCTCCCGATGATGACCCTCTCGATGCTCTCAATCGGTGAGTCAGCTCGAGTCCTCCAAGTTCTTGATCCCGTCGGTGAAGTAGGTAGTCGCCTGATGGAAATGGGGATAATCCCTGGGACGACTTTGACCCTAGTCGGGCAGGCACCACTCGGGGACCCACTTGTGATTCAAGTCCGAGGCTTTCAGCTGAGCCTCCGGAGGTCGGAAGCCGAGGGCATTGAGGTTGCTCGAGAAGCAGCCATCGAAGGCTGAGCCCACCTACCCAATCCTCCTTGTCGTCGCCAATCCCTCGATGGTGATTAGAAACGGTTCGGCCCATGGCAACTGCCTCAGAAACGAGAGTTCGTTCAATCGCGTTACTCGGGAATCCGAATACTGGCAAGTCAACCCTCTTCTCCGCCCTCTCGGGCCTCCGACAACGAGTCGGGAACTATCCTGGCGTCACTGTTGAGAAGAAACTCGGGACGACTCGGATTAATACGGCACGTTGGGACGTTCTTGATCTCCCTGGAACGTACAGTCTTGCGCCCCGGTCACCGGATGAGATGGTCACGGTCGACGTCCTCCTGGGGCGACAAAAGGAGACACCAAGACCTGACGTTGTTCTCTGTGTCATTGACGCCAACAATCTGGAACGAAACCTCTATCTCTTTAGTCAAGTCCGCGAGCTTGGCGTGGCGGTCGTGGTTGCCCTGACGATGACTGACGTGGCCGAGTCCCGGGGGAACAGGGTTGACGTCGAGAAACTCGCCAAACGCTTAGGGGTTCCCGTGATCCCGGTTCTCGCCCATCGTGGTAGAGGGATCGACGCACTTAAACAGTCGATCGCCGGGGCAGCTGACACTACTCCCTCGAAGCCATCCAGTCCCTTTCCCGAGGCATTCCAGGACGAGGTGGAAACGATCCGCGCGAGTTTCGAGGAGCTTGCGGCTTCGGATCCGAGAACTCCGGCAGAAGAGGTTCCAATCTATCTGATTGAACGGCTTTTGCTCGATGTCAATGGTTATCTGGAGCATCGGATCAATTCGACCAGGCAGTATGCTGGCCTCAATGAACGACTCCAGGAATCCCGCAAGCGACTCCAGGAATCTGGCTATCCCGTTCCTGCAGTTGAAGCGATTGCACGATATAGCTGGGCGTCTTCAACGGTTAAAGATGTTATCACTTGTGAGGCGGATCCTAACCAGAGGACCCTCAGCGACCGACTTGACCGGATTCTGACAGATCGCGTTGTGGGTACTCTTGTCCTCGTGGCGTTGATGGTCCTGATCTTTCAAGCCGTGTTTGCTGGAGCGACCCCAGCAATGGACCTCATCGATCAGGGAGTTGGCTGGGTTGCTGAATTCTTTGGACGACTGCTCCCCGAAGGACCCCTTCAGGGGCTGGTAGTTAATGGGGTTATCGCCGGAGTCGGAGGAGTGGTTATTTTCCTCCCGCAGATCTTCATCCTCTTTTTCTTCATCGGGATCCTGGAAGACTGTGGTTATCTCTCGAGAGCAGCCTATCTGATGGATCGCCTGATGTCGCGCGTAGGGCTCTCGGGAAAGTCGTTTATCCCCTTGCTTTCTTCGTTTGCCTGTGCAATTCCCGGGATTATGGCAGCTCGCGTGATCGAAAACCGTCGAGACCGGATGACAACAATTCTGGTGGCCCCCCTCATGAGCTGTAGTGCGAGGCTACCGGTCTATACTCTCTTGATTGCCGCTTTTGTGCCGCCGATTAGCCTTGCTGGCGTTCTCAGCGTACAAGCGATCACGATGGTCAGCCTTTACGTTCTTGGGGTCGTCACCGCAGCGCTGGTGGCCCTCGTCCTGAAGCGGACAGCATTCCGTGGTCCCACGCCACCGTTTGTCATGGAGCTTTCGCCGTTCAAGTGGCCGTCAGCGCGGGTTGTCCTTTATCGGATGGTCGACCGAGGGTGGGGCTTCATCAAACGAGCAGGAACGATGATTGTTGCGGTCTCGATTCTGATGTGGGCACTCCTCTATTACCCCAGATTGCCCGATTCGACTGCAGAGGCGGTCCAGGGAAGCGTTCAAACCGAGCTAGAACGGTTGGAGGAAGCAAGGTCGACGGCAGTTGCTGAGAACGATCCTGAAGAAGTCGCTCAACTCGACGCAACGATCGGGGCGATGGAACAGAGGCTTGCAGCCCGTCTCGATGGTGAACAAAAACGTCAGAGTCTGCTCGGTCGTGCGGGTCGATTGATCGAGCCTGTCGTCAAACCACTGGGTTGGGATTGGCGGATCGGAGCGGCCTCGATCGCCTCCTTTCCGGCGCGTGAAGTCGTGGTCGCGACACTCGGAGTGATCTTTGATGTCGGTGAAGAGGTAGAAGATGAGGCAGGGACCCAGCGTCTCCAGACCGCTATCCAGGCTGCAGAATGGCCTGATGGGCGGCCCCTCTTTAACCTGCCGGTGGCACTCTCGATCCTTGTCTTCTTCGCACTCTGTGCCCAGTGTGTTTCAACACTGGCCGTGATCTATCGTGAGACAAACAACTGGTTGTGGCCGCTTTTTAGCTTCGCCTATATGACGATCCTCGCATATCTGGGTGCCTTGGTAGCCTATCAAATAGGAACTCTTTTCATTTGATCGCTTCTTTATTTAAAAAAGACTTGGTGTTGCCCGGAATAAATACAAATGCCAGTTACTATCCCTAACGGTTGACTTCCACGAGCCTTGAAACTTACGATCTGTTGAGAATCCGCACTTCCATTCGCAAGCGATCGGATCACATCTCAATGCATGCAACTCACTCCAATCAAAATCAGAACCTCTCCAGACTCCTCGGTTTCTCTCTTGCAATCCTGTTGATGTCCTCTGGAATTTCGATCGTCCGTGGGGAATTCATCGAGAATCCCAATAACGGACATCTCTACGGCTTCACTGAACTTCCTGGTAACTGGTTTGAGGTGAACGATATGGCAATCGCTGCAGGTGGCCACCTTGCAACGATCACCAGTCAGGCCGAACAAGATTGGATCTGGGAAAACTTCAGCAGGGAACTGGCGGGCCCCACCGGTTCGAACATTTTCTGGCTCGGGCTGGTAGATGTATCAAACGGCGTCGATGACTTCGACTGGCAGTGGGTTACCGACGAGGCGTTCGAGTACACCAATTGGCGTCGGCACAATCCGGATTTCCACGGAAAGGAAGAGTACGGATTGATGTTCCATGGTGACTGGGATTCGAGAACATTCGACAATCGCCAACAACAGTGGTTTGATGTACCGATCGAAGACCTCCCCGAAGACTACCTCGTCAATCGGAGACGGTTGGGGCTCATCGAGATCTCCTTAGGAGCAAGCGTTCCTGAACCCCAAACCTTTACGATGATTGGAATGGGGATGATCGGCCTCATTGGTTCAACAACGATTCTCCGTCGCCGATCCAAGCAACCGAAGTCGTAATCAAGTAAGACAGAGCTTGATTACCTAAGTCCTGAGCCCGCTCATTTTTCCTTCATCGGATCGAGTTGGGCCTCTGGTTTGGTGAAGGCTTCATCGATTATGAGAGTGCTGCTTGAGTTTCAGGGAAACCGACTCGAATTATATATTGAGGACGATCGAACCGTTGGGATCTGGAACGGCCCCGAAACTCTCTCCGATGATGTCTTCGATGAACAATTACTTCGGGAACTTCAGACTCCTCGATCATTCCCCGCGCTCAAAGAAGCGATTGTTCCTGGGGATCGGCTCCTGATTCCCTTTGATCCCGACGTGCCCAAAATCGGCCGAATAATCGCGTTGATCGCTGGATTAGTGGAAGAGCGACAACCGGTCGAAATCCAAGCAATTACCCACGGGCCAATCCCTCCTTCAATCCGCGATGATTGGCCTGAGAGAGTTGCGCTAATCCGTCATGATCCAAACCCGGAAGATCCGACTCAAGCAATGGCTTACCTCGCGAGTACCGCGGAAGGTAGGCGGATCTATCTGAATCGAGCCATTGCAGAGGCAGATGTTGTCGTTCCGGTGGGTCTCCTAGCCTTTGACCCCATCTTTGGGTATCGAGGTCCTTGGAGGACGATTTTTCCAGCTTGTAGTGATCAAGAAACCGACGCCAGCGTCCGGTCGTTGAGCGTTCGGCATCCAGGAAACGCAACGGCCAGCGGTCAACTCCTTGAGGAGTCGATCGAGGTCTCTTGGTTACTTGGGTCATTCTTTCAGATCGGTGTGATGCCAGCTCGTTGTGGTCCCGCTCAAGTCATTGCAGGCGCCACGGAAGCTGTCCGTTCTGCTGGTCTCGCTGCAATCGATGAGCATTGGACATTTCGTCCCCACGATCAGGCTGACTTGGTGATCGCCGGTCTCGGATCCGCTGGCTTTCCTTCGACGATCGACGATTTGGCTCGGGGATTAGAGACAGCGGTTCGGTTCGTACGTCCCGGTGGTCGTCTCGCTATCTTGTCCCAAGTCGAAGGACCGATCGGAACTGCGGTCCGACGACTCGGTTCACTTCAGGATCCAAGCCGTGACGCTCTCGCCGCCCTCCGGGGGGCTGAGGATGAGCCTGATTATCCAGCCGCAATCCGGATCGCTAACGCACTCGCCCGCGCAGATATCTACCTCCACAGCTTGCTCGATGCCGAGGAGGTTGAGAGGCTTACCATGATCCGGCTTGACAACGCGATTGAGGTGGAGCGGTTGGCAGCAATCAGCCCGAGTACAATAATCATGAGTCACGCCGACTGGACTCGGGTAGACTTAGAGGTGAACTGAGCGCCTCAACCAACTTTAGAAATCACCGAGGATGATCACGCACGATGGCCGAATTCCCATCCTCCGCGATTCAGGCGATCGAGCGAAGTCTGCTCCGCGCTGATCGAACCGATCGAGTCCGAATCCGAGTGACTGGCCCCGACCGCGCGGCGTTCTTGCAAAATCTGACTACTAACGAGATGAAGCGGGTTGAGATTGGGAGCGGACGGGAAGCGTTCGTCACCAGCCCACAAGGTAAGACGATGGCTCTCGTCACGACCTTGACGACGGACGATGCCATCCTGATCCATACCGAGTCCCCAGCCTTGGAGACCTTGCTTCCCCACCTCCGGAAATATGGGGCCTTGGAAGAGATCGAACTCGTCGAGATCACTGAGATGACATATGAGACCCATCTTGTCGGCGCTCGACTCGAACAGTTTTGTCAATCAATCGGAGTTGAACCACTCCCGAGCACCCCTCTTGACCATCAACTTGTCGAAATCGCAGGGAAACCAGTCCGCATCGTTCGAGAAGACCCCTTTGGAGTTCATGGTCTCACCCTCTTGATGGAACGGAATGATGCCGAAGCTGTTTTGATGGTTCTTGACGCTGAGGGGAAATCGTTTGACCTGGAGGTGGCGTCATCGAGGGCGGTCGAGGCGCTCCGGATCGATGCAGGGACTCCGGTTTCGGGTCAGGATCTCTCCGAAAAGAATCTTCCACAGGAATTGGAACGCGATAAGCGTGCCATCAGCTTCGTGAAGGGATGCTATCTCGGTCAGGAGACCGTTGCGCGACTCGACGCTCTGGGCCATGTTAATCGGGTCTTCCGAGGTTTCTCACTCGAAGCCCCCAATCTCCCGGAGGTCGGTGAAACGCTCCAGAATGCAGAGGGATCGAAGGAGGTCGGTTGGCTGACCTCGATTGCGATCTCTGAGCGGACCGGTAACCCGATCGCGCTCGGTTATGTCCGCGTTGCGCAATCGAATCCCGAACAATTGCTGGCCCTCAAATCAGGTGGTCAAGCGACGGTCCGACGCTTTCCGATCAGTGGAGACTGGACCAAAGCCTCGTGACAAATCCGATCGGAGTTGTGTCGATTGCCGATTAGATTTTGAAAAAATCACAGAGAGCCACAAATTGCAGGTTTGTTTTTTTCAATTCTTGTTATGCTTGTACCGGTTGGTTTGACGATCGAGTACGTAGCACCGCGACCCTTTTCCAGATCTGTGGTTGCTCATCTCCCTCGTCTCGTTCCCCACCCGCAGGGCTTTGGTTCGAAGCCCCTTTCCTCTCGACCCGGAAAGAGATTAGAGGGTCGTCGTTTGATCGTTCGTCGGGAGATCAGTGATGGGCAAGCGATTGTATGTGGGCAACCTACCGTATCAGATCAGTAGTTCTGAGCTGGAGAGCTTGTTCTCCGAGTTCGGTACGGTCCAGAGTGCCCAAGTAGTCCAGGATCGTGAGACCGGCCGTAGCAAGGGTTTCGGATTCGTGGAAATGAGTACGGAGTCTGAAGCCGATACCGCGATTCAAGAGCTAAACGGACGCGATTACGAAGGTCGTAATCTTACAGTTAACGAAGCAAGACCCCGTGAAGACCGTAGAGGTGGCGGAGGCGGCGGATACGGTGGTCGCGATGGCTAAGGAGGTGGCGCTGG
>CAZEAN010000075.1:0-27125 GCA_964510225.1 uncultured Isosphaeraceae bacterium | reverse complement strand
TCATCTCGGAGGTCTGCCACCGCCGGGCCCCTCGGAAGGCTTCTTCCGGATCAATACCGCCGCCACGATCCGGATAGTTGAGGCTTTGAAAGTGAGAACAGGCCCGGTCCGCCTGGTCGTCGCGGGTTCGGCTGCCGAACTCGGGACGATGCCCATCGGCCAACTCCCCGCGACGGAGTCGACCATTTGTCGACCGATCGGCGCCTATGGCCTCAGCAAGTGGTTTGGCTCGTACTATGCACAACACTACAGTGCACCAACCGAAGCAGTCGTAGCGCGGATCTTCAACCCGATCGGTCCAGGAATGCCCCGCTCTCTCGCCTTCGGTCGGTTCGCCTCCCAACTTGCATCATCAGTGAGCGACCCTTTAAAGCTGAGTGTCAGGAATCTCGATGCTATTCGAGACTTCGTTGATCTCCGTGATGTCGCTCGTGCCGTCCTTTCTCTAGCGCTCAACGGCAGAGCAGGGTCGCTTTACAACGTTGGTTCAGGAATCCCGAGGACGATCAGTGAAGGGCTTGAACTGCTGATTAAGGTAAGTGGGAGGTCGGTGGAAGTCGAGGGTCCCAAACCGTTAATGGCCGCCCACCGACAGTCAGATCATTCCTGCGGATCGATCCATAAAATCAAGTCAGAGACCGGTTGGTCTCCCCAGATCCCTTTCGATCAGAGTATTCTCGACCTCTGGAATTCAGCCAATCAACATGAGAACTTTGACGTGTGCCGGAGGTCCAAAACCCCCGCATAGACAAGCATCGGTCTTACGTGCTTCGCGTGCATAAGGTCTACGAGCGAAAGCTTAGAGCTCGCCAATGCTCGATTTTGAGCTGCTCTCTGATTCGGGTCGATCGGGATGGATCCCCTGCCGGATCATCTCCATCCGTTCACGATGTTTGAGGATCGTCTGGATTACGCCAGATCCGACGCCGAATACAATCGCGATGATCGCAACCCAGGCATACCACGGTAACACACTTACGAACTCGGTGACTGTGATCATCGACGTTGCCTCCGAATCTGAATTTTCATCCCACCGATTTGTGAGGACCCGAGGCAACGCTTGTTTCGCCTCGAGACCTATTGTACAGTTCGCTCGTCGGCCCAGTTCCTTGACTCATAGTGCGAGAATCAAGCGATGAATTTAGTCTGATCTAGATGTCTGTACCGGGTCGGACGATGTTCGATCGCTCCGTCGAGGTGGCCCCGCGACATGGTGATTTGGCGGGCCAGCGGGATCGGTCGACATCGGGTGATGCTCGATCCTTCGGGCCTTACTTAAATCGACACCCTGATGCGCAATGGCAACTTCCTGTTTGCGGTCGCCTGGAAGTCGCTGGGGGATCCGGATCGTAAAGGTGCTCCCCCGACCGAGTTCGCTGTCGAGTTCGATCTCACCACCGAGCATCCGGCAGAATTCGCGGACAATCGAGAGTCCAAGACCCGTTCCTTCATGGGCTCGGGTGAGGACACTGCCGGGACCGTCTGGACCTCCCGCTTGGCGGAACTTCTCAAAAATAGCCTCCTGATCTTTCGAGGCGATCCCGATGCCGTTATCGGAGACCGAGACTTTCACGAATCGCCCGTCTGGCCAGGCGGTCACTGTAATCCGACCAGACTCTGGAGTGAACTTGATCGCGTTTGAGAGCAGGTTATAGATGATCTGGCGAAACTTCCCTTGATCCTGTCGGACCAGCGGAATCGCCTCGTCGAGCCTGCTCATCAGATCGACCCCTTTTCGTTCAGCGAGGGGTCGCATTTGTGCTGTCAGTGACTCACAGATATCGCGGACAGAAAAATCCTCGGCGCGAACTTCCATCTTCCCGCTCTCGATCTTGGCGAGATCAAGAATATCGTTGATCATATTCAGCAACATCTTGCCACTTGTCTGAATATTTGACGCATAACGTCGCTGCTTTTCCTCGAGCTGATCACTCCCTGCAAGGACTTCCGAGAATCCGATAATGGAGTTCAATGGGGTCCGCAGCTCATGACTCATGGTGGCAAGGAAGTCGCTCTTGATCCGGTTCATTTCATAGAGTGCCATATTGGCTTGAGCGAGTTCGTCGACCTTGCGATCCAGATCACCATTGACGTTCCGCAGTTCCTGCTGCATCGCCACGAGGTTGTGCAACATCCGATTAAACGCATGCGAAAGTTCTTCAAATTCGTCACCGGTTTGAATCCGACTCCGGATCGTTAGCTTTCCGGCGGCAATCGCGTCGGAAACGTCACGAAGGTGCTTGACCGGTCGGACGATGATGTAGCGGACGATCGTCCAAGACGCAAACATCGCGAGAATCGCGGTCACGAGTGCTGTTGCGATCAGGATCGCCCGGTTTCGATTGATGGCGCGATCGGTCTGCTCCATCGGTAAGTTCACAAAGACCACCCCAGCGAGATCGCCCGGCTTAGCTCGCGTCCACTTCGGGCCATCGTCAAGCCGGATCATCGTGTGATGACCATCGATCGAACCGGAGAGTGTCGGGAGCGGAATTGATGCCGACTCTAGAGTTCCTGCTTCGAGAGTCTCCGTCCCGACCAGAGTCTTACGAAACGGCGTCATCGAAGGAATTTCGGATTCAATGGAGGGTCCTGGGTGACATGAGGTGAAGCACTCGGGACGGAAAAGTACCGCCTGGACATAAGCGTATTCCGTCGTCTCGGGTCGAAGCTCATCGTGTTCGGTCGGCGTGCCATCGGGAAATTGGTAGGGTTCCATCGACGGTGCCGTATGACCTTCCTCACGCTGTCGTGCCGCCGCCTTGATGAACCGCTTAAGTGCCGCCCGCTCGAAATCAGTCCTCGGCTGATACTCCGGATTATCGTCAAAAGGCTTGACTACATGAGAATCAGACTCGTTTTTTTGGGTACTAAACTTTGATTTCATATCGTTGGCGAGTGGGCCAAGATCATCATTTACAAGTGAAATCCCTAAGAGATGGATTCGCTCTAAGATCGGTTCAACTTGCATTCTTGCAGCTTGCCGACTTTGGCCAATGACGAGGCTTTCCGTCTTGCGACCGTAGAGATAGAAACTCAAGGTAATGAGCGCAAGGATTCCGCCCCCAAAAATAATGCGGCACTTGCGTTCGAGGCTGGTTTCCCCGAGCAGATGCTTGAAGGTTCGATAGGACACGATTCGCCCCCCTACCCTACTCGGTCTGATCGCTTCGTCACTCGTCAAACTGGGCACCGAAGATCATCTGGGCCGAGAATCGGAACCGATCGTCGGAGTCGACGGTCCGGATCATAGCCGAATCACGGTCTACCGGCCAGTGGATCCGACCTGAGCCCAGATTCTTCGATTCTCTTGGAAATTACGACGGAGAATCGAGGGGCTGGCACCGGATGCAGTAATGTGTTGAGCGTCCAATCAACCCCTTAATGTTTGCCCGCGCTATCGACGTCCCGCAAGTATTACAAGGTTGCCCCGTGCGTCGGTAAACGTGGTTGATTGCAAGAAAGCCACCCTCGGTTCCCAAAACCGTCCGGTAATGCTGATCGAAGCTGGATCCCTCGGCAGCGATCGCGATTTCAAGGATTTCGACCATAGCCCGATGTAAGCGATCGACAGTCTCTTGATCGAGACTGGAAGCAATCCGCTCTGGGTGGACCCCGGCGCGATGAAGTAACTCATCAGCATAAATGTTACCAATTCCGGCCAAGACCTTTTGATCCATCAATGAAGGCTTGATTGCTCGATTTGTCTTGGCCAATCGTCCCGCAAGTTCGCTGCTAGTGATTTCCAAGGCGTCTGGTCCATGAGTGCCTCGGAATGCAACCTCCGCTTGTTCCAGACTCTGGTGCCAATAGAGTCTTCCAAGTCGTCTCGGATCATTGAAGTGGACCAAGGGAAATCGAGGGTCGGGTTCACTGACTTTGAACGTTAGTCGAATATGACGGGCTTGAGCCGATTCGACGAGATAAAAAGCACCAGTCATCCGGGGCTGGATGACGATGATGCCGCTAGATTCTTTCAGGCGCAGCAACACCCACTTTCCACGACGATCTACCGACTCCACTACTTCCGAGACAACCTCACTCTCGAGGTCTGCAGCCGAGCAGTTCTCAAGGAGCGTTTCGTCATTGATTTTGATTGATTCGATCCGGTGCCCTTCGATGACCGGTCTCAGCCCCCGCACCATCGTCTCCACTTCCGGTAACTCCGGCATAATTGCGTTCCTCCTTTTACCGGCAATTGTACCGATCAACCGCGATAGTCGAGCAGTCCTCAGCTACCTTGGCCGCAATCCTTCATCAAAGCTCACGATCATTAACAAAATCGACCAGAATCGCGCAAGACCATTGACAACCTGACCGCCAACACTCATCATCTTGAGTGAAAGGAAGCAAAGCCCGCCGGAACCGTTGACATGCATCCCGAACCGCGGCGTCACGCCTTATTAGACCAGATTCGTCGCCAAGGATTCGCCACACTTGATGAGTTGATCCGAATGACTGGTGCCTCCGAGAGTACAATCCGGCGCGACTTAGAGTTCCTCGATCAGTCGGGAGCGATTAAGCGGACTCACGGAGGTGCAGTTTGTGTTGGGGATGTTCGGGGCATGCCTGCGTTGGACGATCGCGCAGGGAGTGCAGTATCCGAGAAGCAAGCGATCGGCAGTGTCGTTGCTGAGTTGATTGAAGATGGTGAAACGGTCGTCCTCGATGGTGGCACGACGACGCTCGAAGTCGCCCGCAGTTTGATCGGCCGCCCACTCCAGATCGTAACCAATAGCCTTCCGATCGCCACGCTTCTCGCGACGAGCCAAGAAACTGATTTGATCCTCATCGGTGGTTACATCTATCCAAGAACTGGAGTTGCGATGGGGCCACTCGCTTCGGCCACACTCCAAGGAATCAGGGCTCGACGTGCAATCTTAGGTGCGGGTGGAATCACTCGAGACGGTGTCTTCAATTCCAACAGCCTTTTAGTCGACACTGAGCGACAAATGATCACGTGTAGTCAAGAAGTGATCATCGTGGCAGATCACTCCAAGTTTGGCCGCCAGTCCTTATCAAAGCTCTGTGGTCTCGACGAAGTCCACCAGATTGTTAGTGATTCAAGTCTCGGTCTTCACGATCAGGAATTCTTCCGAGAACTCGGTGTTCCGCTCCTCCTCGCTGAGACCAGCCCGGAGCGTAGCCGTCCCACTGTCAACGGCCATCTTCACAAAGGTGCCCCCAGCCCGAGGTCCGAAAACTCATGAGCACCATGATTGCCCGCGATGACGTCGAAACACTTGTGCGGTCGATTCTCCGCGATCGATTCAATGGCCAAGCTGGTTCTGCCAGGACATCTCATCGACCAAACCTGGTGGTTAACATCTCGGCAAGACACATACACTTGACTGAAGAACATGTCAGCGCTCTTTTTGGTCCGGGCTATGAACTTACCCCGATGAAGAGTCTCTATCAAGACACGGACTTCGCGGCGAACGAAACCTTGGCAATTGTCGGTCCACGGCAGCGGATGATCCCAAACGTTCGGATCCTTGGACCTTGCCGCAAGTTCAGTCAAGTCGAACTCGCCTTCACTGACGCAATCAGTCTTGGACTAGATCTTCCTGTCCGGCTCTCTGGTGACATCGGAGGGACTCCAGGCTGTCTTCTGGTCGGCCCTAAAGGACGGGTTGAATTACCTGAGGGTGTCATCAGGGCTGAGCGACACATCCACATGAGTGACAAGGACGCGCAGTACTACGGCGTCCAGCACAAGGACAGGATGAACCTGAGAGTGTACGGGACTTGCCCCACAACCCTCGAAGGCTTGCTCGTCAGGGTGAACCCTGATTGGAAGCTGGAGGTTCATATCGACACCGACGAGGGGAACGCCTGTGATCTTCCCAATGCCACCAAAGTTGAATTGACCAAACCTTGAGACGTTCGAATCCTTTTCAATCCTACTGACCGCTTCTTCTAGAGGCCGATTGAGACACCTGGCGATTGTGCTGGGCGACTCAAGTTCAGGACCCAACGCAACCAGCACTTAACTCCTGGAGAGTATCGATGGCGAACGGATCACTACAAGAAGCCCTCGGGATGATCGAGACCAAAGGCTTCGTCGCACTCGTAGAAGCATCAGACGCAATGCTCAAGGCGGCTAACGTCGAGCTTGCAGGCTGGGACAAGGTCGGGAGTGGCCTCGTGACCGCGTTTGTGGTGGGCGATGTTGCCGCAGTGAAGGCTGCCGTCGATGCGGGCGCAGCGGCGGCAAGTAGGATCGGTGAAGTCCTGAGTGTTCAAGTAATTCCTCGACCTCACAACGAACTAGGTGGTGTCCTCACCTTCAACAAGGCAAACCGGCCGAGTTCCACTACGGCTAGTACAAGCACTACATCCAAGAACGACGGAGCCTGAGCCCATGGCAGTTGCAACACAGCACACAGCAGCTTCACGGTACTCAACCAACGGTGCTAACGGTGAAGCTCTTGGGATGATCGAGTGCAAAGGTCTTGTGGGGATCATTGAAGCAACCGACGCCATGCTCAAAGCCGCCAACGTTGCTCACTTGGGGCGCGTTGCGGTTGGTGGGACATACATTACAACAATCGTTCGGGGTGACGTTGGCAGTGTCCGCGCTGCAGTGGAATCTGGTGCGGAGTCTGCAAGCCGCGTTGGCGACCTCGTTTCCGCCCATGTCATTCCGAGACCTGATCCGGCCGTACTCGAGACTTACTTTGGTAGCTAACTAGGAGCCTCCGAGGTCTCCTAGAATCGGTCGAACACCGGTGCATCAAGTTGGCCGGTGTCTGATCTCGCTGTCCGAACATCCAACCGCTACCACCCTTAACTCTGAGGCTTGACCACCATGAACGGCTCCGCGTTGGGGCTCATCGAAACCAGAGGGCTCATAGGTCTCATCAACGCCTATGATGCGATGCTCAAAGCGGCCAATGTCGAGGTTGCCACGCCAGTGATTAAGCTCGACGGTGGTGTTGTAAGTGGCATTATCCAAGGTGACGTCAGCAGTGTCCGCGCTGCAGTGGAAGCAGGTGCTGAGGCAGCAGCAAGGGTTGGTGAATTACTCGCCGCTCATGTCATTCCTCGACCTTCTGAAGCTGTAGAGCAGTCCTTCTTGAACCGCTAAGAATCATGCACCGGGAGAGTCCTCGCAATGAAGGTCTTGGTGGCGAATCTGGGGAGCACCAGTTTCAAGTACCGATTGTTTGATCTCGGTGATCCAGCAGAGCCGCTCCTAGCGCGAGGAGCGATCGACCGGATTGGCTCAAGCTCGTCAAAGATTGTCTACCGCTCAAAGAACCAGCAGTTAGAAGAGGAAGGAGCGGTCCCTGATCACGGCGAAGCTGTTCAGCGTTGTCTCGTTCAATTAACCGACAGCAATGTCGGTGTAATCAATGATCCTGCTGAGGTTGCTGCCATTGGGTTTAAGGCAGTACATGCCCGAGGACTCTCTGGCGTCCAACAAGTTGATGATCGTGTCCTCCAAGCAATGGAGGACTATAACGACGTCACCCCAGCACATAATCCTCCCTATGTTGCGGCGATGCGGATGCTTCGATCCCGATTTCCAGATCTCCCCTTAGTTGCAGCATTTGAAACTGGGTTCCATCAGACCATCCCTGACCGTAATCGCCGGTACGCTGTACCGGAGGCGTGGGCTTTAGATCACGGTATTCTTCGGTGGGGCTTCCACGGTGCTAGTCATCGTTATATCGCAGAACGCTCCGCGACAATTCTCAACCGGCCCAACTTGTCCGTCATCTCCTGTCACCTTGGTGGTAGCTCCTCCCTCTGCGCGATTAAGGAGGGGCGGTCAGTAGCGACCAGCATGGGAATGAGTCCTCAGACGGGCCTATTCCACAATAACCGCGTTGGTGACTTCGACCCCTTTGCCCTTCCTGCCCTCATCCGTGCCACTGGGATGAATCTTGAAGAATTACTCAATACTCTTGCGAGCGGCTCTGGGCTCTTGGGCCTCACAGGGTCAAACGACCTCCGCGATGTTGAGGAAGCAGCAGACGCAGGTGATCCGAAAGCTCGACTTGCAATCGAGATGTTCGTCAGCTCAATCCGACACTATCTCGGTGCTTACATGGTGGAGCTTGGTGACGTGGACGCCATTATTTTCACGGCGGGGATAGGCGAAAACTCAAGCCAAATCAGGGCTGCTGTTTGTCAGAATCTTGGGTTCTACGGCATCAAGTTGGATGAGTGGAACAACGAAAACGGCTCTGGTGAGCGCAAAATCAGTGCAGCAGAGAGCCGGATCGAGGTCTGGGTGATGCCAACAAACGAAGAAATTATTGTCGCTCGACAGACCCGTGACCTTTTGAGTGCTTCGACTCAGTAAGGAGCGTCGGATGTTTGTCGCCCGAGTGACCGGTCACGTGGTAGCCACTCAAAAGGTGGCGTCAATGACAGGCCACAAACTTCTGACTGTCGAACCATACCGGGTTGATCCGGAAACCGGGGATCGCCTTGTGCCGACCGGGCGGACCTTCGTCGTTGTCGATACCCTCGGTGCGGGGATCGAAGAGATGGTACTGATCTGCCAGGGTTCGAGTGCTCGGCTCACCCCCGAGACTGAGAAGCTTCCGATTGATGCGGTCATTATCGGTCTCGTTGATACCGTCGACCTCGGTGGGAAAGTCGTTTTTTCGAATCGAAATCAACTCTCTTGAGGCATAAGGGGAAACCGAAGAACACGATACGCGGTTTTCTTCTGTAGCCAGTCGAACCAAGAACTCTAAGAACTATCCCTGTTTCCAAGTTCGCGAAAAACAATCGTCGCTTCACAGCCTGGGGTTCTCGCCATGCAACCGATGACAGAAGACCTCATCCGTAATGTGGTCCAGCAAGTGCTGACGCAGATGGGGAGTCCCGCCAGTAGTAATGGCTTTGCATCAAGCCACAGCGGTACCGACGGAGTCTTTCCCACTGCAGATGCTGCTGTTGCTGCTGCAGAGGAAGCGTATCAGTTGTTTCGGAGACGCCCGATCTCAGATCGAGATGCTGCGATCCGAGAAATTAAGCGAATCTGTGTGGAACAAGCCGATGAACTCGGACCCGCCGAGTTAGCGGAAACGCAGATTGGTCGACGCGATCACAAGATTGCCAAACTCCGAGATGCGATCCCTCCGATCCCAGGTGTAGAGTACCTTCGAACCGAAAACAACGCTGGTGATAAGGGCCTTACACTAACGCAAGGTGCTCCCTTCGGAGTGATTGGCGCTATCACTCCAGTGACCCACAGTCTGCCGACCCTTGCTTGTAACGGGATTAGCATGCTTGCCGCAGGAAACACTGTGGTCTTCAACGCTCACCCCTCAGGTGCAAAGATCGCTGCGGAGGGGGTCCGACGCTTTAATCGAGCTATTCGGAATGTCATTGGAATCGATAATCTTCTCACGATTATCGACCCACCTTCTATTGAATCGGCGACAGCACTGTTCGAACACCGAGGGGTGAGGCTACTTGTCGTTACCGGAGGTACGGCTGTTGCTCGTGCTGCTCTCGCGAGTAATAAGCGTGCGATCGTCGCGGGACCCGGAAACCCACCTGTCGTGGTCGATGGGACTGCCTGCTTGGAAGGCGCAGCAAAGTCGATCGTGACAGGTGGAGCGTTTGATAACAATCTCCTTTGCATCGGTGAGAAGCAAGTCTTTGCCACGGCCGAGATCTTCGACCGCTTGATGGAAACGATGACTCGCTTCGGAGCGTTCCGCCTCGATCCGAAGCAAGTTGATACGCTCACCCAGGCAGCCTTCAAGAAGATGGAGACCGGTAAGACGGTCGTCAATAAAGAGTTGATCGGAAAGGATCCAGACCTGCTCGCTCAATACGCTGGGGCATCGATCCCTGGTGGAACAGAACTCTTGTTCGGTGAAACCGGATTCGACCATCCCTTTGTTGATCACGAGCAGATGATGCCGTTTGTCCCGTTCGTCCGCGTTCCAAATGTCGACCGCGCGATTGAACTTGCAAAACTCTCAGAGCATGGCTTCGGACATACAGCGATCTTACACTCGCGCGACACTGGTGTGATGGAGAAGATGGGAAGAGCGATGGAATGCACCATCTTCGTCATTAATGGACCAAGCGTCGCTGGACTCGGTACGGGTGGCGAAGGAATCGGTTCCTACTCGATCGCCGGACCAACCGGAGAGGGAGTGACTACACCCCTGACCTTCACGCGGCAACGTCGGACAGCAATCGTCGGTAGCATGCGATTCATCTGAGAACGTTGGGCACTACCAATGTAAGCGGGGCCTCTCGTGCAGCTCGGCATTGTCATCGGTACAGCAACCTCCACAATCAAGCACGCTACCTTCGATCGAGAGCGGCTCTTGATTGTCCAACTTCAAGGCCAAGGAGGTCGCGATGATGGAGATCCTGTGCTTGCGTTCGATCGTCTCGGAGCTAGGCGAGGCGATCGAGTCTTGTTGACGAATGACGGGAGAGCGCTTCAGGAGGCGATCGGACGTACCACGCCAGGTCGTTGGAGTGTCATGGGGATACCGGACGGATGACCTCACCGACAATTCAACAAGTTCATGAAGCGGTTGAAGTCGCCATCCGAGGGCTGAGAGCCACTACGGGATCGCGGGCGATTGATAACTCGCTTGGTGGATCTCTCTTCACTGGAAGATTACTGGCAGAGCGCCACGTTCAGGCTCTTCGGGCTGATCAGCAAGAGCTGTTAATTCATCCCGAGACTGTCGTCACTCCGATGGCACGGGATCTCTTGAAGCAGCGTCGGATTCTCGTCCGGATCGTTTCGGCCGCAGACGCATTCGCTCGAGGTGTTGAAGGAGAATGGGGTTTCCACCTGGAATCGAGTGCGAGGCATCTTGACGCATTCCGACGGGCATTACTCTCCACACAAAATCGATGGACCGAGATCGAGGGTGACATCCAAGATGCCGCAGAGTGGGTGAGTCAGGCGCTTTATCGCGGTCTTGTCGCTTTTACGGAAGAGTCATCAGTGGCGTGTTGGCGGTCAAACCAAGTCCCTGGAGTCCGCGCTGCCGCACCAAGTGATCCCGAAGCGGTCGGCCGTGCAGTGACTGCACTCGGGGTGAACCTCTTGGTCCTCGAAACCAGGTACCAGACCATCCCGGCTTTGCTCCACAGCTGTAAGGTATTCCGACGAACAGGAGCGCCTGCACCTCCTGCATGGCTCGACTCGATGGAGGGGCCGGTCTCCGGTCCAGTTCCTTATGCGGATTGGCGAAGTGATCGGTCGGTTGACCTGCTCCAAACTTCACCCGAGTCTGAAAACTTCCAAGTTCTTGATCGTGGCACCGATGTCTCGTACGGCAATCGTCGAGGGCTCGGCGTCGCGCGGCGAACCACTCGTCGTCTTCGATGAACTAGGAGCGGGGCTGGGGGCTCTCATCGGGATCAGTGAAGGACGTGAAGCAGCCAACCCATTTGGCAAGCAAAAGACCCCGATCGATGCCTACTGTGCCTGTCTCCTCGATCAGCTCAACGTCTAACCAACTGGACCGACTCCGAACTTCGAAAGGACAATCCGATGGCTTACGGTGGCAACGGTGCAGTCGGCGGGAACGTCGGCTTTGTTAGTAATGGGCAGGGCCTTGGAAACGGCTTTGTCAACGAGTGGAAGCTCCGGGAAGAGATGTGTGAGGTCGGACGTCGGGTTTATAACAAGGGCTTTGCAGCTGCCAACGACGGTAACATTAGCTATCGGTTGTCTGAAGACCGTGTGCTCTGCACACCGACGCGTGTCTCGAAGGGGTTTATGAAACCAGATGATCTCTGCATTGTGGACCTTGATGGCAACCAGGTCTCAGGGAAGCGAAAGCGATCGAGTGAGATACTACTTCACTTGACGATCATGAAGACACGGCCAGACGTCCGATCGGTGGTGCACTGTCATCCCCCCCATGCGACTGCCTTTGCCGTAGCCCATGAACCGGTTCCGAAATGCACAATGCCCGAGTTCGAAGTCTTCCTTGGCGAAGTGGCGATCTCGCCTTATGAAACACCCGGAGGACAGTCATTCGCCGACACTGTCATTCCCTACGCGAAAGATACGGATACGATTCTCCTGGCAAATCACGGTACCGTGACTGCCGGAACCGACCTCATGGATGCTTACTTCAAGACGGAGATCATCGATGCGTATTGTCGGATCCTCATTCTGACTCGGCAGCTCGGAGGACCGAAGTACTACACTGATGAGAAAGCGGCCGAGCTGATCCGTCTTAAGCCAAACCTCAATGTCCGGGACGTCCGCTTGGAGAAAGGGCTGGAAAACTGTGACCTCTGCGGCAATAGCCTCTTCCGCGAGGGATACCACGAGTCCTTTAGTCCTGAGCCAAACGCTTTTATCCCCGACAAACTTCGAGGAGCCACAGAGGCTATGGTCTCGAATCTTGCTGCAACACCAAGCAATCTCGATTTCGAGTCGATTGTCCAACGAGTGACGGATCAAGTCATAAAGGCGATGAACGGTACGGCACAACCCGGAACTTCATCGAACGGTACTGCTGGAGCCTGCTGAACTGTCGGATGTATGCGGTCTCACACGGATAACAGCCTCAACTTCTCCCTTATTCCTGATTGACGGGATCTTCTCTATGCGAGTCAGCATCATCGGTGGCGGCGGTCTCGTCGGTTCCTGCACTGGATTCGCACTGCAGTGTGGCGGTGTCGTAAGTGCAATCGATCTCATCGACGTCAATGGAGATCTCTGCAAAGGGCAAGCACTCGACTTGATTCATGGGGCAGCACTCGTCGCTGATCAGCGGATCCAATCTGCGGATTACGACGTGATCCCCCACTCCGATTTGATCTGCATCACTGCTGGACTCCGTCGGAAGCCTGACGAGAGCAGACTCGATCTAATCAATCGAAATGTAGCCCTTTTTCTGACGATCTTGGAGAACATCCAGAAGGCGGGGCTCCGTGATGACACAATCATCTTCGTCGTCTCCAACCCAGTAGATGTCTTAACATATCTGGCACTTAAGAAAACGGGCTTACCACCAAACCAAGTGATCGGTTTGGGAACCCAGCTCGATTCCTCTCGATTCCGTGGTCTGCTCGCCCAAGAGCTTAGTCTCCCTCCAACTCAGGTTACCGCCCTGATTCTTGGGGAACATGGGGATAGCATGGTTCCTGCTTGGTCGGTAGCCCAAGCAGCAGGCCTCCCCTTAGATCGCTATCCAGGTTGGACGACGGCCAAAGGTGAAGCGATCTTCAAGAGAACGAAGGGGAGTGGTGCTGAAGTGATTAAGCTCAAAGGTGGAGCAGGATTCGCGGTCGGTATCTCGATTCGGGAGGTCATCCACGCTGTCGCTCTCGATTCAAAAAGGATTCTGCCCGTGTCCTCCTTGATCCAAGGAGAATATGGAATCCGTGATGTGGCACTATCGGTTCCAACCGTTGTTGGTCGAGGTGGAGCTGAGGCACGACTCGAAGTTGAACTCTGGCCGAAAGAGACTTCAGGACTCCAGCAATCTGGTCGAGTCCTCCGGGAAACGATCGAGCAAGTTTATCAGTCGAATCCTGATGCAGCAGCAACGACCTCTTCACCCTCCTCAACTTCGAATCGCTATGCTGCATCGATGTCGAACGGCAGTTTCTCCCCATCAGGCAGTCGTGTCACAATGAGCAATCCTGGATCAAATAGCGGGCGTCCTCGGGTTACGATCTCCGGGCTCTCCTATGGTGGAGGTCGAAACGGTGCGTAAGTCGCTCGATCAAAAACTCGAGGCGATCCACGCAAACCCAGGCGGCTCGCGCGAGTTCATCCTCGCAGATGCGAAGGACGCCGACATGGCGTTCGGGATCGGTGCACCAGGTAAGTCACCTGAGACTCACACTGGAGAAGTCCGCTTCCGGACCTTGGCCGAATATCGAGAGCAGATCGTCCTCAACACACAGCAGTCGCTCATCGATATCATGCTGATGTCAGTCAGTACCAATTACCAGTTGACAATCCAAGAACGATTCTTTGATCGCTCGACTGTGACACCCGCGATCCGAGCGAATGACACTACGGATGTCCACCTTGCTCGTGGTGCACGTTACCATGAATCGCCGGCAAGGCCGCATCGCTCCGCACTACTTGACCACGGTATGTGTGGTCACACCGACTGTACTCCTGAAGAACGGACACTTGGGGCCAATCTCGGGCTCTACAGTGTCACGTTCAACAATGATCCTGATCTTGACCTCCTGACGTTGGAACGGTTTCACGAGTTTCGCGAGGAAGCCGAGCAGAAGGGTTTTCGCTACTTCCTGGAAGTCTTTGACCCCAATCTAGCGGGAGTTCTCGATCCTGCGAACCTCCCTCACTTCATCAACGACATGATCGCGCGAATGCTTGCCGGAGTGGCAGGTCCTGGTCGTCCCCTCTTTCTTAAGATGGTTTACCATGGTCCTGCAGCACTTGAAGAACTCGTTGCCTACGATCCACACTTAATCGTGGGGATTCTCGGAGGCTCGGCCGGTACTACGTTTGATGCCTTTGGCATGCTCGAAGAAGCACGGAAGTATGGGGCTCGAGTCGCGCTCTACGGTCGGAAGATTAACAATGCCGAGAATCAGTTGGCCTTCATCCAATTCCTCCGGCTGATTGCGGATGGAGAGATTCGTGCTGCTGAGGCCGTCCGAGCATACCACAGTGTCCTTAAAGTGCTCGGAATCAAACCACACCGCCCTCTTGACGAAGACTCGCAACAACAGTCGAGCGTAATGAGCTACGCCGGTACGTCCGCATCGGTCACAGTGCCGGAGACTAAGATCGGAGTAAGTTCAAACGGAACGTCAAGAGTTAACGCGTCCGATTCCTCCTGCACCTGTAAGTCGGAAATTCGAGAACAACACGGTAAAGTGATAAGGCCCAAGAACTCGAACAATCACTCCATCGAGAGCATCCCTACTCTTCCCACTGGCAGCCCTGACTTCGGGAGGATGTCCGTAGAGCAGCGATTAACTTATCATCGCCGACGTCTCGGGCTCGGAACCTAATCTTAGGTGGTTTGGCCACGAAGCATAATCGATTACAACGGCACAACACAGGTTCGGGCCAGTCGATCATGGAACATCTGACCTGGAAATGTAATCTCATGGGCCATATCTAACGCAAACCAGACCAGTGGTAGCAATCCGATTGATAAGCGCACATGCTCCGGCGTGTTCGTTGTCACCGCTGTCAGGAGGAAAACCGCAAGGAGTCCAAAAGCGAAGAGTGGGAGCCAGAAGCAGACTTCCCGTACGGCACAACGGAAGCGTGATACACGTAAACCATCCTGTTGAACCAATGTGCCTCCAAGTAACTTCGCCAACCGATTCGATCGTGTAATCGCCGCGGCAACCGGCCAGAAGAGAAACGACAGTACAAGCATGAACAAAACAATCGCCGTCTCTATGTTCAGGAAGCTGATTTTGCTGGCAACCTCGAACGAGATTATAGCTAGCGCAGCTAAGAGTGCCAGAAGCAATTGGAAGAGTCGCAAAGCCAGGTGAACACTTCCGCGCAAGAGCCGAGGGAGAAGACCTAACTCCACAGGCTCATTCGCCGTTCTCTGCAACCCTACCTGGAATTCGTGGATCTTCCGAAAGGGTGATGGATCTCCGACGAGTCGGTCCAAAAGTCGTCGCGCATGGATCGGTACACGGCCACGGATCGTTTGATCGACTGGTCCCGAAAGAATCGTCCTTCCACCTTGGAGCACAACCGCAGCGGTCTTGGCAATCAGTTGGAGGCCTCTGACTTCCCGATCCTCTTCTTTGGGATCCGCGTGTGGACCTAACTGAGGTGATCCCGTGCTGCTCGATACCGCAAGGGGATCGACAAGCTGGATCCGACCATCTGGCTCGACCCAAATCTGTTCGATACTAAGCGTATCCGGGAGTGTTCCATCAAGTTTTGCCGCCACGAGTTCATCAGTCAACTCGCTGAGGATGGGTCGAGCGTCCCCCCAGGTCAGACCAAACGGCCCTGCCAGATCAACTAACGGTGTTCCACTCGGAGCTGTGTAGGCATCCCAACGACCCGCACTACTGGTGCCGCCAGAGATCCAGCGCGGTCGGGTCGGCCGACTCAGCGAACGCCGAACATCTTCGGGTGGGCCACTCTCTTGGGATCGAAGTTCGACCCAAACCTCCCGTCCAAGCACACTGTCTTCAGCGGTAAGGACCTTCCGCTGCAGATCCCAACGAACGGCGCCTCGGACTTTAAAGGGCCCGACGCGATCGAGAACGCCAACCGGTTTTTGGGTTCCGGGGCGCTCGGGGCGGAACCGACGGCGATGAGCAGTTGACTGGACTCGTGACCGAGGCAACTGGACTGTCCGCGTCCCGCTCATCCACTCGTGGAACGCTCGATAACCGTTTCGTCGACGGATCGGTCCCACGACAATGGCGAGTCCTAAGAGGCTTGGAAGGACATACTCAAATAAGATCCGGAGCGCCGGCGAGACATCGCCAACGGCGCCTAAGAAAGGTTGGAACGCGAGCGATGTCAACTCAATGGGTCCCAAGAGGACTCCATAGAGGACAGCCGCCCGAAGGAGGGCACGGATCAATCCAGGCTCAGCACGACGATCCGCCCGGAAGACTCGGAGTCGGAAGAGCTGCTTTCCCAGTGAACCCGCCCAGATCCCTTCGGTAATCGCAAAATAAGTCAAAAATGCTGATGGATATGAAAGGTCGATCCCACCCATCAACGGCCCTAAGAACTGAAAGAATACCAAATATGAAATTGCGGCGAGGACCAAGATAATCACTTGATCAAGGATGAAGGCGCCGAGTCGGGCGGCAAGTCCAGCATCGGGGATCGGGTTAGGGGCAAACGGGAGTAACGCCTCGTGAAATTCGCGGAGCGAAGGCCAACGACGCGCGCGGTCACGTTCCATCCCTCGGATAATCGCTGACTCTAATCCGCTCGGGATCTCTCTGACCTCTTCCCGGATTGGCTTTGGAGCCTCGGAAACGATCTTTGCCAATACAGCCGTAGCTTCCTCGGCCTGGAATGGTGGGTGTCCCGTCAAGAGGTAATAGAGCGTCGCCGCCGTCGAATAAACATCGGTCCTGACATCAACCTCATCACGCTTGATTTGCTCGGGTGAAGCAAAGAGCGGCGTTCCGATAAACGTCCCTGTCCGTGTTAATGAAGCATTGCTCCTGAGCGACTTGGAGAGTCCAAAATCACCGACTTTGACGCGGCCGTCTTCTTCTAAGAAGCAATTCGATGGCTTGACGTCGCGGTGAATGACGCCGAGTCGATGAGATTCCATAAGGCCTTCGATGACGTCCAGAATCTTAGCGACTGCAAGATCGATCGGGAGTCGTCCCTTCTCTTCAACCAATGACTGAAGCGTCTGGCCCGTCATTAGTTCCATCACGATGTAAGGACGTCCGTCGGCTTCGTCGGCACCCAAGACGAAGACGCAACGCGGATGCGAGATCGTACTCGCGAGTCTTCCTTCTTGACGAAACCGCGCTAAAGACTCCGGACCTCGATCAAGTTGTCCTGAGAGGACTTTGACCGCAACCCGTCGATCGTGGCTCAGTTCTTCAGCCTCGAAGACCGTTCCGACACCGCCCTGCCCGAGCTTGCGGATTAATCGGTAACCATCAATCCGAAACTCCCATTCCGCGATGGAAGGATGAAAGTCGATTGTTGCCTCGAGATCAACCCCCACCAGAGGTTTGCCACAATAGGCGCAAAACCGTGGCGACTCGCCGGAGTATTCGATCGTTCGGTCACACGATGGACAAAAAACTGAGGGCATAGTGATTCTATCGCTCAGCTCTACTACCGAACTGATTCTCCGAGGCTTGGATAAAGGAGCACCACGGAAGTAAAGGCTTCGATCTGGAAACTAAATTCGTTTCCGTGGATCCGCGAATGGTTTTTTGAAAGATACGGAATAATGACGTCGTCAGTTCGCGCCTGAAATTCGATCTGGTTGCGTGCAAGTTCTGCCTATAGCATCGAAATCCTTCACTCAATTAAATCTGAGATTCCTCATTAATAATATATCCAGAAAATTGAACATAAGAAAAATTGAATACTATTGCGAAAGCTCTCCCTGGACTTCTGTTTCTGCCTTTTGGACACTAATCGATCGCTAGTCTCGAAAGTAAAGTTATTCAGCCTGTTCTTGAGATTTTTTATGTCATCTGATCCACAACTTGAAGCACTCACACGAGAAGTTGCATCCCTCCGAACTTATCTCCTGAAAGTCGCTAACCAACTCCGATTCGAGTCGGCCCGTGATTTCGAGAGCCCTTCTGATATTGTTCATCGGGCACTTAAATCAGCACTAATGAACATCCGAGAGGGTAAGTGTCAGGCTTCAAGTAGTCGAGAAACACGAGCTTGGGTTCGTGCGATCCTGATTAATAAATATCGTGACGCCCAACGCGCGGCATTCAAGCATCAGAGATCTGACTTGATAGATGATATTCCCGATACGGCCCAATCGGCTGCGGCGCTCGTTGAAAAATCTGAGGAGAGGAGCCTAGTTCGACAAGCACTGGAGCGTCTTGAGCCTCGGGACAGGCAACTCCTCCTTTGGCGGCAATCGGACGGACTCAAGTTCCGGGAGATCGGCGAACGTCTTGGCATCAGCCTCCAAGGGGCAAAGCAAGCCTATCTCCGAGCAGCCCGACGATTCCGAGTCGTCTTTGAGAACCTCGGAGGCCCGCTTTCCGGTAATCACCGGGAGGCGACGTGATGAAGCAATCAAAGAATGGCGTGGAATCGGAGGAGTTTTCAGACTCTGGCCCAGCAAACCCGTCACTGTCGTCAGTGAGTGCATTCCCCGACTCGACGGGAGTAAGAGGCGACTCTGACTTTTCCGACTCGACCGACGCCAAGCTCCATGCCGATCTGAAGAGGATTTGGTCTGAAATCCCTACGATCTCAGACACCTTCAATGATGGAGAGAACCGAATCGGTCGTTTTGAGATCGCTGAGGAGTTAGGGCATGGCGCCTACGGGGTCGTCTTCAAGGCCTTCGATCCGTACCTCGGTCAAACCCGGGCAATCAAGGTCCAGCGTTTAAGTAATCTCCTTTCCGAGCGCCATCTGAAGCGGATCTTGGCCGAGTCGAAAGCGATGGCGAGACTCGACCACCCGAACATGGTCCGAGTTTTTGAGACCGATCGAGTCGGGCCGGTTTGGTACCTCGTGATGGAGCATTGTTCGGCTGGTTCGCTTCGCGATTGGCTGCAAGCACACTATCGCCACAAGCCGGTACCTCCAGATCAAGTCATCGAAATTGTGCTGCAGATATGTGACGGGATGGCGCACGCCCACAATCCCACAGGAATGGGTGGGATCCTCCACCGCGACTTGAAGCCGAGCAATATTCTGCTGGCCTCTTCAACTACGACCGCACAACCGGAGGCCTTGCTCGATCTCGATCTGTTCCGATTGAAGATCGCCGTCTTCGGTCTGGCTAGGTTCTTCGAAGAGGTCGAACTGACCAAGACTAAGAGCGAAGACTTGGGCGGTACGCTCCCGTACATGGCCCCCGAGCAAGTTCGTCGAGGCAAAAAGCCACTTTCGGTTGGAGTGGACATTTATGCGATTGGAGTGATTCTCTACGAACTCCTCACAGGTCGCCGACCATTTAGTGGGAGCGATGCCATCGGTGAAATCTTAAACCAGGACCCAATTCCAGTCCGAAAGATCGTCCCCAGTATCCCCGCTTCGCTTGAGCGAATTTGTCGGATTTGTTTGGAAAAATCACCGCGTGATCGCTACCAGTCTGTCGGAGAACTCGCCGAAGATCTTCGAAGGATTCAAAAGGAAAGGCCAATTAGGGGACGCTCATCCTTCGGGATCCGGCAGATCCGGCATCTTCGCCGACGTCATCCTCAAAAGCTCTTGCTCTCCAGTTTGACCGGGTTCGCGCTAATCAGCAGCGCAGCGATCTGGAATGACTACGCGAGGCGGAGAGATGCCCAAGAGGCTCAGTTCTGGCTGCAGCAGGTCGAAAACGCGAGTGCTGAGCAGCTTCGGTTAATCATCGAGCGACGAGGACCCGATGACCCCCTTGTCAATGCAGATCTTCTGAGCTTTTTCGAGTCAACCAACAGTGTGAAGAAGCGTAATGCTGCGGTGGTGCTAGCACCGTTGGGCTCGCCCTATCTTGAGTATGCGATCGAAGAACTATTAAACGCCGGAGCCGCTGATGCAGGCCACCTTGCTGAGACGCTCAAAGACGTCCCCGGCTTGGTTGAACGGCTCCAGTCCGTTTTGAAACCTGGGAAACCATCAACGGATCAGGAGTTGCGCGACCAACACCGCGCTAATGCAGCTTTGGCACTGATTCATCTCAACGTTGGTCCTCTTCGTTGGGATCTCCTCAAATATCAAGAGGATCCTCGGGCGCGCTCCATCTTAATCCACCGGCTCGGACCATCGGGGCTGGATCCTCGCGTAATTGTCGATCGGCTCCGAAGGGAGAAGGACGAGACGATCCAACGTGCACTGATCCTTGCACTTGGTGAACTCCCCGAGGAAGCCGTCTGGGAAGATCCCCTCCGAGGCGAAACTGAAGACCTGATTCTCACGCTCTACAGCGATCATACCGATTCCGGAGTCCACGGCGCTGCGAAATGGATCCTCGGTCAGTGGAATCTACATGACAAATTGGCCGCAATCGATCCGGAACTCGTCTCGATTACTGATCGTGGCAACAACTACGAGTGGCGGATCGGCACACCACTCCATCTGACGTTCGTCCGTTTGACGGATCCAACAACAGGCCGAGTCATCGAGATCGCCGACACTGAAGTCACCGTCTCCCAAATCCTTGTGTGGCAGGAAGTCGATTTTTTGCGCGATGTTAGTCCAGGGCCAGACTATCCGATCAATGGGATCACTTACCTGATCGCCGCGGAGTATCTCAATTGGCTCAGTGCACTCGATGGAATCGCTCCTGAAGAATTTGCCTACCAAGCGATGCCCAAAGACTCGGGACTACCGCCTTACATTCCCGTTGATCAACAACTTGATCGGCTTGGCTATCGATTGCCTACTGAAGATGAATTCGAGCAATTCTGCCGCGCGGGGACAATCACAGCGCGTTACTCCGGCGATTCAAGCACGTTACTCCGCAAGTACGCCCATTATGGGCCATTACCGACACTCCGTACGAATCCCGTGGGACGACTTAAGCCAAACGATTTGGGACTCTTCGATGTCCTCGGGAACGTTTCAGAGCTTTGCCAGGTGCTCAATCCAAAGAGAGGTCCCTGGTATCAGGTCAAAGGCGCGGGTGGCTCCGTGATCGTACTTGAGAACCTCATTAGATCCGACTATCGGTCACCGGAAACAACTGTTGATTTTACACCCGGCACGAACGAATATGGTTTCCGGATCGTGCGGACCATCAAACCCCAACAATGAAACGATTCGTCACACTGATAGTGATTAAACACCTTGTATAATCCATCTAGGAGAACTCATTCCAATGTCACATCCTGATCCGGGCTACTGCATCTGGCAATACAATCATGGCTCATGGACAGTGATTGAATCAAACTGCAACGATGGACATATATGTGGCCAACAGAACAAAGGGCAAGTTGCCCATGCTCAATTTCGAAACATGGTGAACGACTTCTATCGAATCATAGGAAGAAATGTGGACGTAATGCCCGACGGACTCACTCTCGCCAATCAATCAACGTATCGGGTTGATTGCGTTCCTGTCGATGAGCCGGACCCAATTCCAAGACCCGACCCAACTTGATCGAGAGCCGAACCCACTAGCTTAACTTCAAGACGGTTGCTCCTGCAGTGGTGAGAGGTTACTATCCGCTCTCGCGATTCGATCGATGGTCGTTAGGTCATCGGGGGGATGACCATCACCGGCCTGCACGAACAGATCTCTTCGTGCGGAGCGTTCAACCTTGCCGCGAAGCGAGCCTCTCTGATGTCGATCAAGTCCGATCCCGGGCCGTTAGATGATCCCCGAGCGGATCATCCCGAGGCGACTCAAGAGCCGCCATCAACCTTCTTTGCTGGGCTCCGTCAGGTGGGCCCGGGGCTCATTCTGGCCGCGGCGATTGTCGGGACTGGGGAATTAATCGCGACTACCAACCTCGGTGCCCAGGCTGGGTTCGCGCTGCTCTGGCTGGTCGTCGTCAGTTGTGTAATCAAGGTTTTTGTACAGGTAGAGCTCGGTCGCTATGCCTTGTCTTCTGGGCAGGCGACTTTTGGCGCCTTTCAAGGGCTCGCGGCACCAGGCAAGCTCCTCGTCTGGTGGTGCTCGATTATGCTCTTAGTCACTCAGCTTCAGATTGGTGCAATGATCGGCGGAATCGGCCAGGCAGCCTCGATCGTCTTGCCGGGGATCTCCGAAGCGATGGCGAGGTTGGTCGGCCTAGAGTCTCGGGTTGCGGTTCCCTGGGGATTCTTCGTTACGATCGTCACCGCTGCATTACTCGCTACCGGGAGCTACCGACTGATCGAACGGCTGATGACGGTCTTCGTTGTTGGGTTCACCATGGTGACCGTCATGTCTGTTGCACTACTCCCTCGAGAGGTCGCAATCCAGGGCGCTGATCTCGCCGAAGGGATGCAGTTCAGGATTCCAGGAGGTGCGATCGCTGCTGCTCTAGCGATGCTCGGAATCACAGGAGTCGGCGCTAACGAACTGCTCGCGTATCCCTATTGGTGTATCGAAAAAGGTTATGCACGATCGGCTGGCCCTCGGACAGAATCGAACGAATGGCTCCGACGCGCCCGAGGATGGCTCCGAGTGATGCAGCTCGACGCCTGGGTCAGCATGTTCATTTATACGATCGCAACTCTCGCCTTCTTCCTGCTGGGTGCTGCTGTTCTTTTTGACCCCACACGTGAAGGTAACCAGGGCTTGCCCGACGGCGTTGCGGAGCTCCTCCAGACGTTGATCAGGATGTATGAGCCCGCACTAGGCCCCGAACTCGCACAATGGTTTCTCGTAATCGGTACCTTTGCTGTCCTCTACTCCACCCTCTTTGCCGCGACTGCTGGTACAGGGAGACTTCTCGCAGACTTGGTTGTGGTCAAAGGGCTCTCGAAGGGAAACCCGGATAGAACACGTCGGCAGTGGAATCGGGTTTTCTGTATCGGATTGCCAGTTCTTGGTTTCTTGCTCTACATCACCATCGAAAAGCCAGTAACGATGGTCCTGATCGGCGGGATGATGCAGGCGGTCACCCTTCCTCTCATCGCGATCGCTACCGTTTTCCTCAGATACCGGAGAACCGATCAGCGACTTCGACCTCGGAGGATCTGGGACTTCTTCCTCTGGCTCTCTATGGTTGGGCTGATCGCGGCCGGCCTTTATTCTGGTCTGAAGGTGATCAATTCGAGCCCATCTTCCAACGAGGAACCGCCTCCCTCGACGAATGAGCCCTCCGAGGCCTACAACGGTGAAGTCCGTTCAGATGATGAGCTATCGAGAATCGTTTCGGAGCCATCAACGACAACGGCTGATCCTCCCAACGACAGCGCTGGAACGGCACCGTGATCGCCACGCTCTTGAGGCTCCGGCTCGTACTCTTCATCCTTACCCTGGTCACACTCGGACTCCTGGTCTTATTCGGCAGAGAGGTCCAGTACGACCAATCACTCGAATCATTCTTTGCTGACAATGACCCCGCTGTAGTCGCCTATCGTGAGGCGTCCGATCTTTTTGTCGACGATCAATTTGTCTTTGTCGCCTATGAAGATCCTGATCTCCTAACTCCAGACGGAATCGCTCGCGTCGCTCAGCTCGCGGAGGACATTCGGGAGGCCAACATTGAGGGAGTGGTCTCCGTACAGTCGCTCGACGAACTTCCAGTCTTCTGGAGACTCGATGACTCACTCTTCTTGATGGAGCGCCTTAATCCACTCCTCCGTCGTGGAATGTTGCGGGCGATCGAGTTGAGCCTCCAAACGGGGATCGCCGGTTCACGAGGTATCCCGACGATTGATAGCGCCATTCGAGTTGCTGGAGATAATCCAGAAGCGTTGTCCGAACTCCAAGCGCGAGTTACGAGTCACCCGCTTCTGAGCGGAACATTTGTCGATCAGAAGGGGACAACAACCTCGTTGCTCGTTCGACTTGAACCTGCCGGATCCTTTGACGCTAAGCAATCGATCGAGAATCTCCGGTCAATCGCCCTCAGCTTTCAAGAGGACCATGGGTTCGGTCGTCAGCCTGCCGTGGTTGGTCCACCTGTCCTCCTTGCCGATGGCTTTAAGGCGATCGAGGTAGACGGCCGTCGGCTTGCGACGGTCGGAATGTTGTTAATTGGCTTGGTAACCCTCTCCGCGACCCGGAGCCTCTGGTGGTCCTTGGTACCGATTCTCGCCGGCTGGACAGTCTGGCTGGCGACAGAAACAATCTTGGCCATACTCGGCCTCCGGCTTTCTCTTTCTAGCGGACCGCTCGTCGCTCAGATCATCGTTCTCACGATGCCAGCGGCAAGTCACCTCGCGCTGCATTTCCGTGATGATCTCCGTCGGTTGAATGACCGACGACAGGCAGCGATCGAGACAATCCGCGCTGTACGGGTCCCTATCTTTTGGTGTGCGGTGACGGCGACGATTGGCTACGGTGCACTCGCGACGAGCAATGTGGTGCCCATCCGCCAGTTCGGTACCGTTCTCGGTATCGCGACCGCTATTGCGTCGATCTGGACCCTAATGATCGCTCCGTTCGCGATGCTCCCGCCAATTCGACTGGAACTCCCCGTCAAGGCAGGAAGTACTTCGAGAATCGGTCGACTGATGACCCGGCTCACCGAGCTCGTTCTGCAGTACCCGAGACCAATTGTTTTCGTCACGCTGGTGGTTTCATTGAGCCTCTCCGTCGGGATCGGCTTTTTGAATTATGAATCAGACTACATCAAAGCCTTCAAGCCTTCAGCACAGGTCGTTCAAGATTATCGGTTCGTAGAGAATCGGTTGGGTGGAATCGGACTTGTCGGGGTCGTCTTACCCGTTGACGGTGAAGTCACACCAGAGCTAATCACTCGTCTCCAGGCTCTAGACGACAGTATTTTGAACCTCGGTCTTGATGATCCGGAAATTGCGAGTGTCAGCCTGACAACCTCACTCGCAACTGTCCTCGACCCCGACCGTCGGCTTGAAAAGCTAGACCCAGAATCTCAGAAGTGGTTTATTGATACGAAACTCCGACTCATCGATGCATCGCCTCAAGCCGGTTTGTTAAGGAACTTCTGGAACGCTTCAGCGGGCCGGACCCGGATCATGGTCCGGCTTTCAGAGAGTCAGCCTGCGCTTGAGAAGATGAGGACCTTTGAGGAGGTCGGAACACTTGGAGGCAATGCGTTCGCTGCTGCAAGTGAACCAGAGAGCATTTTCCTGACCGGACTCTCCCACCTCCTGACACAAACAACCCGAGGTGTCATTGAGACACAATGGACGACCTTCACGGTTGCTGCGATTTCGATCTTGGTGATGCTCACGATTGCATTTCGGAATCCTCTCTTAGCCGTCCTCGCAATCCTTCCAACACTTCTCGCAGTTGGGTTCGTGCTGGGGCTGATGGGATTCACCGGTGTCAAACTTGATATTGCAACCGCCCTGGTCGCAAGTGTGGCGTTGGGGCTTTCGGTCGATGACACCTTCCACTGCCTCTTGCAATTCCGTCGAGTCCGTCGACAGGCGGGCTTCCGCGAGGCGTTGTTTGAGAGTTACAAAGTGACTGGACCAGGAGTCTTGTTGTCAAGCCTCGCTGTCGCACTTGGTTTTTCCGTACTGACTGTCAGTGAATTCGTTCCCTTCATCACATTCGGATTGATGGTGGCGATCGCCACCGCAGGGAGTTCTTTAGGAAACCTCGTCTTGCTCCCTGCTTGCCTGAGCCTCTTTGAACAGTGGTCCCAAGGGAAACGGTGGGATCACGTCAGTACTGCTGATTCCGCGAACACCACAATAGGCTGAGCTGCTCTGATGCAATCAAGTTAGCCCCATAACGCACGCCGTTGAGCCGATCGCCTCGCTGACGTCGATGCAATCGACGAGCCAGTCGTGGGGCTGACTATTGTACTGATGACAACATCACTGATCAGATTACCTTGGATCAAGTTCGTGAGTGTCAACGAGTCCTCGGTAAAACCAGCCTCTTCGGTACTGTTGATAAAGACACCGAATTCGTTCCCGAAGTCGATTGGAGCGTCGCTCGGATTGGGAGTCCCAATGACGTTATTGAGGACTATCGTATTCAACGCGGAGAGACCCGAGATCACCAAACCCGAGCCCTCATTGGCGGAGATCACGTTGCCAGCCGCACCACCGATAAACGTTTCGGGGGCATTGTTGATAAAGAGACCAGCGACTCCGTTGGGGATCGGTGTTGCCTGATCGAGACTAATCCCGATGGAATTCCCGAGGACCTGATTGCCCGACGCCCCCGGTCCGAAAACCTGGAGACCGCCTCCCAGGTTTCCTGCGATCAGGTTTCCTGCACCTGGAGCAGAGCCACCGATCACATTACCTGGTGCGTTGTTGATAAAGACACCAACCGAACTGTTCGGGAGTGGGCTAGTACCATTGATCGCGGTACCAATCAGGTTTCCTTGGAGTACTGTCCCGAAGGTTCCTGAATTCGCAAGGACTACCCCAACACCATTTCCTGAAATCAGGTTGCCACGTGCGGCCTCGGTACTCCCAATGATGGTTTCAGGGGCATTGTCAAGCGTGATCCCATTTGTGTTGCCCAACCCCGAGATCCCGAAACGATCAGTACCGATCAAGTTCCCTTCGAGACGGTTCTCGATTGCCTCTGGTCCAACAATGTGAATGGCGGTCTCGGAGAACCCGGCAAAAACGTTCCCCTCATCGTCACGCGGACCACCGATCACGTTACGCGGTGCACCTTCGATGAAGAGCCCGGTTAAAGACTCGCCGAGGATGGCGGTGCCACTAATTTCAGTCCCGAAGAGGTTGCCTTGAATCGCATTGTTGGTGGCGTTCACTCCTGTGATTTGGATCGAGACCGGATTCCCCGAAACAAGGTTGGCTGCGAGATGACCACCGCCGATTGTGTTATTCGATGCGTTGAGAAGATAGATCCCGACAAACTCGTTCGGCAACGCCACCGTACCATTGAAGTCGGTCCCGATCCGATTACTCGCTAAGGTATTGTCGACGCTGCCGGATCCCG
>CAZEAN010000074.1:0-29530 GCA_964510225.1 uncultured Isosphaeraceae bacterium | reverse complement strand
AAGAGTATCAGCGGGTGATGGGTGAGAATCCGAGCGATTTTTCCTCCAGCGGAGACGATAGTGACGAGGTGTTGGGTCTTGATACGAGTCGGTTTCCGGTGGAAAGCGTGTCTTGGGAAGATGCGATGGAGTTTTTCCGTAAGTTGACGGAACAGGAGCGTGCTGCGGGTCGGTTGCCTGCAGGGTGGAAGTACACGTTGCCCACGGAAGCACAGTGGGAATATGCGTGTCGTGCGGGGACCACGACCGCGACGGCCTTTGGCGATTCCTTGGGTAGCAACCAGGCAAACATCAATGGAAACTATCCGTATAACGGCGCTGCGAAGGGTCCGTATTTGCGGCGTCCCACCACAGTCGGCAGTTATTCCCCCAACCGTTGGGGGTTTTATGATATGCACGGGAATGTGTGTGAGTGGTGTTTGGATTGGTACGCGTATGTCTTGGATGGAGGCATGGATCCAGTTGGTCCAGCCACGTCCGCCTATCGGGTGATCCGTGGCGGCTCTTGGGGCCACGCGCGGTACGTGCGGGCGGCGCTCCGCGCCCGCATCGCTCCATCGCGCCGCGACGGCGGCCTCGGCTTTCGTGGCGCCCAGGTTCAGGAGTAGTCGTGAGCAGTGCGGGCGTGCACGCACGCAAGCAGGCAGGCACGTAGCGTGGTCCTGTCAGTTCGGTCCTGAGGTGACGCAGCGGGACGCCGCCACCGAGGAGGCCGAACTGTTCAGGACGGAGCGCCCGGCGGCCGGGTGGCATTCTAGGCTGTTGACCTTCATCAACGTGCCGGAGTAGTTCTTGCTCAAGGCAGCACTGACAGGTCGCGGACCCACCCGACATATGCGGAGCTGAACTACTACTACTAAGCAGCATCGAGATCTAGGCCAGCCACGGTGAATTATCATACTGTTGTCGCCCAAAGCCCCGAGTAACCGCAAGCTTGACAGAGACGCGAACGAGGTCGTTTGCGTTCGCTCGATGCTCAATACTGATCTTGCTCTGCTGGGTTTTCTACCGATAGACTGTTATTTTGGATCATTGATCCTAGGGGCTACGACAGCAGTAGCAGAATCAAAGCAGCGCACGAAACTCGGCCCGGTCGGCCGAAAGGATTGAACCGATGGCGAAAAAAGCAGCCGGCCGTGAACATGTCTGGCTTCAATGTACCGAAACGAATGACCTGAACTACCGAGTCTCGGTCAACGTTAAAGGTGGGATCCCGGAAGGTCTCCAGGGTGGCCTCAAGAAGTATTCCCCACGACTCCGACGCCACACGCTCCACAAAATTAAGCGGAAGTGAGCAGTTCCTAAGTAATTAGGGCTGGAAACGGTCGTTGAGCTGCCTCGGCTTCATTCCTAAGTCTCAATTCGACCGATTCAGGGAGCTCTATCCCCTGTACCCGAAGTTTCTCCCGATGCTGATTCAGTCGGGAGGGGACAAGCCAGCCTTGTTCGCGGAGACGAGTTCCGAGGTTTTTCGAAACCTGAGAGTGGAACGATTCAAGTGAACCAAATCCGGTGACTCGGATCGCGGCCACCAAGAGGTCTGTCGGTTCTTGGAAGATTGTCCAAGGAGCAATTGAGGCAAGCAACGGACCGATCGCCTCCTGAGTCTCCCCCTGATTTGTCGGAGAAGCCGCAACCGACGAATCAAAGACGATCGGTAGTCCTTCTGGTGACGGCAGCGCCACGGTTGCCTGGTGACCTGGGCCAAAAATCGCCGCAATGTAGGGGCCCACGGCAAGTTCTGAGGCAACCACGCTCAAAGATCCAACCAGCGGGCTGATTCCCTGAACTCGAACAATCCCTGTCCCAGTATCGCGCGCTTTCTGGCCGGCGACCTCCGCAGCACGGGCGGCAACCAACAAGGGGAGACCGTTAGCTGAGTCAATAACGGCGGTTGACGCCTGTTCAAGGCCGATCTTCCCCTCTTGGTCGGGGTCAAACTGCTGCTTCCGGAGCTGATCAAGCCAGTCTGAGAGCCCAGAGAGGCCAAACTGCACTAACTCCGCTTCGTCATACCAAAGTAACCATCGTGCGTACGACGACGCTCGTTCGCGCTTTAGTCCAGCATGAGCAAGCAGTTCCGTTGCCAGCCTTCGGAGATCATCGATCCGATACCGTCGAGACGAAGCCACGCCGGTGCCACTCCTTACAGAATCGTCGGGGAACCCTTGGTCATTGGATAGGCCGAGCCGAAGCTCACCCATCGCTTGCTCCTCCGAGAATCTAACATCTGTCCGGTAGCGAGCCTAGCGATCGCCTCCTGAGGATCAGATCCAAAGACGCCCAAACGTGATCAGGGACCGACGATGAGATCGTGGCCTTCGGTCCGTTCCCACTCTTGCCGGACGCGAGAAAGGCCAAAGGCGCAGAGCTCGAACTCGACGCTCAAGCGGCGGAGAACCTCCGCCTGATCCCCTTCGTAAGTGCTGGCCAGGTAATAGGATCGCTTGCCTTGTACCTGGTAATTGACCAGGTGGTCGGCTGAAGCCCAGTGTTGAAGTTTCGGAATCGATTCAGGGAACACGCCGGTCCAGAACAAAGTAAAATCACCGACGTGACGGTGGCAATCGCGCCTTCGATTTTCGTCCGAGGTCGACTCAGCCTCGGCGATCATTTCGGTAATCTGAGTCAGCCGCTTTCCATCGGCGTCCCGGATCCGGTAGACCGAGTCGGAGGGCACAAACTCGGCCAAGAGCGTCGCGACGTACCCTACCAAGCCCGGATCGCCGATCCCGAGTTCACTCAGGAAGGTCGACTCGGTGAGGGCTCGGAAGAACCGATGTAACGGATGAGATGCGGGAATCTCTCGATAATGCGCCATCTCAGGGTGCTCCTCACCCATCTCGAGAGAACAAATGAACATCACTCTCCGAAATCCAGTTTCAGGAATTGGACCCCGGCTTTTGAAATCTACGTGGATCCTTCAAATGAGGCAACTCCGGTTCTACTGAGCCAACAATCGTCCCTTGCGAACCAGAGACTCGGGTAAGAATGCTCAAACTCACTCGCAGATATAGGCTTGATCGATCAAGTTCGACTCCAGGCTCTTGATCCAACTTAGGCCCCCGGCCTGATCCTTCGAAGGATCAGGTTATCGGTATCAACGTTCGGGCAAGAGCCGAGAAAAACTCCTGCCGCCATCGTTTCCAACATCACGGAGGCTGCTTAAAAGTTCCTCAATACACTCGATGAATCGCAACCGGATCAGCTCTTGTTCGACTTCGATGACCAAGAGCAGAGGCTCGGTTGGTCCAACCTGCCCGAAGAGATCTTCGAGCGCAGAGGGCTCGGCTGGGGCGATCTCAACGAAACGAAACGTGCTACCGTCCAGTAATTGCTCAAGGCCACTCTGAGCGACCTCGGTTACCAACAAGTGATGGAAAACATGGCCGGTGATGAGATCCTTGGGAGTCAACGATCAGGACGCGGTCGGGCGAGGTTCGGTGAGAGTGGATACTCATATCTCAATTCTCGGCCAAACGTCCGTAGGGACCCCTTGGATGTAGCAATTCGGGGGACATCACTTAGGAATCAACGCAACGATTGTGGGGGATCAGATCACCCTCACACCGAGCCTCACCGGAGGACAGCCAGATGACTACATCCTCAACGGCAAGCAAGTCAGACAGCTCACCGATGAGGGAGACAAGGCCTTCGAGATGATCTCGAAGAAACCTGGTTTGCTTGGTTTGGTCCGACTAAACCTGGCAGTGCGGCAACGTTCCGGATTCAGGGCCCGACGTTGATCATCGAGTACTCTCCCCAGCGCCTCGAGGGTGACCTCACCAACCACACCCACGCGATGTATCGCAACCCAACCAACGATTACGGCGCTCGCTTCCTGGACAAACAACCCTGATCTATAGTGACCCCGAAGCCAATGCCATCATGTGAATCTTAAAGCATATGTTGCTTGGGTACAGTGTTCCCGAGGAACAGTGTTCCCGAAGGGACACGATGGATCAGTCTCGGAGCTTTTCACGTCTCTTCACTATTTGCTTGGGGTCGCATTGATGATCGTACAATCTTCCAAGCCTCCTCAGCCATTCCCCTCGTCCTTCCATGTCTTGAGGTTCCAAAAAACTCCTGGAGTAATCCTTGTTCCCCAATTCCCCCTTGGATCGTTCTTGTCCGCAGGCCCATAAGAATGGATTCCAACAACTCGTCGTACTGGATCTCCAGAGATACGCAGGAAAACAGGAGCACCGCTCTGTCCGCCATAGGTGTCAATGTCATAGTAAAGGAACTGCGAGGTGACTCTCTTCAACGGGAGCCCGTGATACCACAATGTCCCCGGCCTCTTGTCGTCTGGGTAGCCAGCCACGTTGGTAAGAAGGCCCTTTAAGCTGGAGTCTGGATAGCTAGCGATTGCGAAGGCACCCAGAGACTGGTGAAAGGAATCGCCCTCGTCGAGAAGGATCGCCCCGTAGTCCTCACCCTGCCTCTTTCCCAACCTCCAACCCCTAACGGTTTTGAATATTTTGGCACGGTGCTTCCCGAACGGCCCAGCATCCGGACCAGTTCTACCTGGCATCACGTCCACGTAACGCACCCAACCACCGCGTCTGTGGATGTAGATATTGTGCCCTGCGGTAATTACTGTTCGTCTCCCAACAATCCAACCTGTTCCTTTCCAAACGGATCCATCGGCCGCGACGATCCGTAACGAGCAGATTTCACACCAAGGAGATTTTCGCGCCCTGTCCGGTTCAATCTGTACTCTGTTGTCATAACCCCGGATTTTCTCCGCAATCGAAGAGGATCGATCGATGCTGTTTATGGTAGATTTAATCTGTTCAGGAGTACCATATTCAGCATACCATGAATCCAAGATGGGTTCGGCCAATGATCCTTCTGAACGATCGTCGAAACTTGTACTCTCGGGTTCAATCTCGTAGATTCCGTGCAGAAAGCTATCGTCCTTCTCTCTTTCGGCCAACTCCACAAGACTATCGGAGTCCTCGTTAGAACAAGGGTGATGATCAGGTTCGTTATGATCTGCTCCATGTTCTTCAGTCGAGATCCCACCCGTAGAACCAGCTTCCAGATACCCAGCCTGCAGTTGCGCCTCCGTCTCTCCCTGAGACCCTTCTTCAATCATTTCTTCCTTCTGGCTGTCTCTCTTAGTTCTTACAGATTTGGATGTAGACATCTGACGAACCTCCTGATTGATCCTGATTCGAACTGGGTGATACGCATCATATAGAACCTATTCTAATTATGCCACCTAACCACTCCCAGTCAACTCTTTCCCTCCAAGCAGGCCATTCCTCTCAATCCGCATCATCCACCACTGTAAACACAGAAGAATCAGAATTGAGTCGACTTATTTAGGGTGAACGAATTATGAGGCCCTACATGTAACTACTGGAGCGATTACCGGTAGAGTGCCGACAATGGGGAAGGTTGCAGAGATCAGGAACCCAGCAAACGTACCGATCGTTGCGAAACTATTGCCAAGAGCATGGAGGCTCAGCGCATGAACGGTTTTCTGAAAAGGATCGGGGTGCACCTTGGAATGGGGTGCATTGTGGCGTCCTTGGTCGGTTGTACGTCAGTGCATTCGACAAGTTTGGAAACAGTCGACGGTTTCACTTGGATGAAGCAGAAGGCAAAGGGAATTCCCACCACACTCCGGGTCCCCAGTCAAATCAAGATCGTCATCAAGGGAACAACGTGGCTTGACGCAGATACCGGGTTGTCAAAACCGCTGATCAACAACCACGGCAAACCTATGGTAACCGCCGTGGATCACGAAATTATCTATGATGACAAAATCTTTTTGGTCGATCCCAAGCGTCCCGCTGCAGGTACTCTCAAGCTGGGCCTAACGTTCAGTGATCGAGGTGGCATCACAGGTTACAATAGTGATATCGATGACCAACTCGTTGAGGTACTCGCAAGCGAACTCAATAGCGCTCTTTCGACCATTATTGGTGGCTTCCTCCCTGGTGGAGGGGATGGTGCAGGAGAGAGTGCTCAAGATATAACGGGCAATAAGTTAATCGACATCATTCTCGCATCGGCGGTGTTCGATGTTGACGACCCGATGCTGGAACACAACATCATGGAATTTCTTAACTCTGTCATCAACGGGCACCCTCCAATCGTCCATTCAGCCATTGTCGACACAAGTGATCCCATGCACGTGCCACCCCCAGTGATCCGGGTGCACCCTGATTCTAACCCAAAGATGGTCCATTAAGTCTTGAAACGAGCCGCTAGAGTGAAGCGGTCCCCTCAAGGTAATGAACGGGAGGTTTGAATGAAGATAAAGGACTCTGTCTTCTCCCCGCGATCTTGGGGGGCCCTCGTGCTTCTTTCCTCACTTGTGGGTTGCACGGGATTCGTCCCCGACCTGGTCGGGCCAGGAAGGATCACTGAGCATCGCAAGAAACACATGTCACCCCCTGTACCCGGGACCGTGTTGGTCGGGGGCCTAGTACTTACTCCCGGTCCAATCACGTTAACCGATCAAGGTCTAACTCTCTCCGAAGCGGTGCAAGCTGTCGGAGGATTCCATGTCGATGATCCCAGTCAAACCATCGATCCTCGAGATATCTTAGTCGCCTGGAAGCCCGCTCGGCGACGGAATCCTCTAGGGATCACTTACTATTACCCACTCTTGATGCTCGAAGGCACACCTATTAGCCTCACTGGTGTGGACGACGGCGATGCAATTCGTGTGGTGCCCTGGCAGTCCACACCTCTCGGACTGGAACTCTCCCAAAACTCCCCAATTAACGGTGGCGGGGGACAACGCCTATTAGTAGATCCTCCCCCTCCTCATGAACAATCAGGCGAAGAGGCAATTCCAGAATCTGCTGAGCAGCAACGAGACGGAGACGGAAGTCTCGCTGTCTCTGGTCCGATCCAGGTCAAATTCGAGAGCGTCGTGGGTACTGAACCTCTGGTCCTCGTCATCCGACGTGTCGCCGAGAATCAGGGACTCCTCGGCAACACTCACATCTTCGCCTTACCGAATTCCAAGGGTTTATACAAAAACATAGTCCTCCATGAAGGATCGGTTGTAACTGCCCCTTCTCGTCAGACTGATCTTTTTAAGGGAGCTGGATTCGACGATCTACCGAACCTAACAGACACCCTGAGCAAGAGGCTCATCAACCTCTCTTCCACGTTAAACGGGCACCCTGGAAGTGCCCGATTGCAGCGGCCTTTGAATCGGCTTGGCTTGGGACTTCCCTAATACAGACAATTTGAGGTCGCCCGTTCCTGTGGTAGTACCCTAAGTTTAAGAAATTCTGCTCTGTGTAGGATCATAATCGAACTGGGCCAGAGTGGATCATCTGGATCACTCTGGCCCAAACTGCTCGGCATCGTTTGGAGGTAGGAATTGAGTCACCGGTTGATTGATGGTTCAACTCCTCAAGCCCGCCTTAGGCTAGCTGTTTTACCTAGACCTCTGATGTGGCCATAATCTGAGAAGGTAGTTGATCACTACTCAGACCCTTCGGAACGTCAGTCCCCTTCCGAGGACTCCCTCAGTTCGGCGAGAAACTCGGGAAGCTCTTTGAGAGAATCCGCAGGCCCTTCGTACTCAAGCGATGCTCCTCTATTCGTATCGATTCTAAGGTCCACTCGAGGCAATTCGGATTCCCTCCCTCCACGAGCCCGCTCAGGAGAGGTTTCGCTACTGCCGAACTGGAAAGCTTCAGGAAACTTCTCCAGTTCTCTCAAGATTCCAGGAACTAACTGCAGTGGTTTCTGAGGTCCGTAGTATTCGATACTGTATGTGTTGGTTCGAACGCGAAATGACACTGGGGGGTCATCAATTTCGAGATTATGGTTGTCGGCTCCTACTCTAGCGAGTCCGGGCAAGGGAGAGAGCACTAGAATCAGCGACCCCACGAAGATGAAAAGACCGACCAGTTTGGTCTTCATTGCGAATTGTCCTCTGTTGTTCTTCGAAGTACGTTAAGACCGATCTCTCATAATTCACGAAAGCACCTACATGTTCAGGCTCAATGAAGCTCGTGTCAAGTTTTTTCTCAGGTCTTCACACTGGCGGTCAGGATCCCAGAGACGATCACCGCTGCAGTAGCATTCTACGGCCGCCAACCGGCCACGGAGGATGTCGACAAGATCAAGGCCCCGCTCCTGATCCACTACGCCGAGCTAGATGGTCGAATCAACGCTGGATGGCCCGCCTTCGAAAATGCCTTGCAAGCATTTGAAAAAGACTATGAAGCCTACATCTATCCTGGTGTGAATCACGGCTTCCACAACGACACCACACCACGGTTCGACCAAGAAGCTGCAGACCTGGCCTGGGAACGGACGGTCGCATTCTTCAAGAAGCACCTTAGTTGATCAGAATAACCGAGCCACTCAGCAATCACCTTGCTGGACTCAGTTGCAGCCACAGACTCGTCCACTATCTTAAGGCAGCCATGATCCCAATCAGCGACTCTTTGGTTTCAGTTCTCTTAGTTGTGCCCGCCTCCCCATCGATGGCACAACAACGTAATCCCCCTCGGGCTCCACAAATACCCGAGGGTGTTACAACGGGTGTGACCTCGGAAGGATGTATCCTCGTTCGATTCTGACGATTATCCTGGGGCTCCGCAACCCAGGAGGCCCAACCAGGAACGCACAGATCGTCCAACGCTCCGAACACGGATTCACCCTCCAGATCGAAATCCCCGACGCCGACGCCATGCTCGACGCTGAAGAACTCATCCAACAAGCACTCAACCAAGCCGGCGTCGCGGCCACCACCGAAACCTTGCAACGATGCGACACCGACGGATCACCCATCATCAAGGGGGAAACCAAACTCACCACCAAGGGCAAGCTCACCAAGCAGTATCAGACACCTTACGGTGTCGCCACCATCGACCGACATGTCTACCAGTCCTCCAAGGGGGGCAAGACCTTCTGCCCACTCGACCGTGACGGATGAAATGGAAGGATCGTGGTGCAGAGACGGTATTGGTCCTTCGTTGGTTGTCGTACACTTCGGGTCGCTGGGATCAATACTGGAATCGTCTCCGTGGGGAAGGCTTCCCGTTGGTGGCTTGAAATGAAGTGAGCCACATCGTTCCGAGGTCGCACCCCCCGGCATGTTCAGCGGAAATTCTTTCGGCGTGATGTCAACGGCCGCGGCTCCAGCCCGCAAGCGTTGCGGCTGCTGTGCGAACGTGACGTTGGTCAATGCAGAAACTGCGAATGTGATAATAAGAAAGAATTGACGCATATCTTTATCCTTTGTGTGTTTCAATCCTGAAGTCTCACTGCCTAGTCTTGAAACGAGGCGGCGCGAAAATAAAGTTGTAAGGCTTGCCAAGAAGCAACACCTCTGTCACCAAAACCGATAAGGAACGAGGATGAAGAACTCAAAGTGATCGCGTCGCTTCCTGCTTCCTCTCTTGTGCGGATTGTTATTTCAAACGTCTGCGACTCTCGCCGTCGCTGCGGAAAAGTCCCTTGTCGAAGAAGGAAATGCACGCGCTCAGATCCGACAAGTTTTTCTACGGCAAGAAATCGAGAAGCGGCATAGCATTCGACCAAGTCAGTAACCCCGAATGAATCGGCTTCGAATAGATAGCTCCGAGACCAGCACGACTCGGCGGTGACCAATGAAAAAAGTCGCTTGGGCTAACGGACCTGTTCCACCAGTTCTTCCACACCTTCCGTAACCAGATCCTCGACGTTCGGTTTCCAGCGGTCACCGGTGATACCGTAAACCGCCATCGATGTGCGGCCTTCGTAACCGCCTTCCTCCAACACACGCAGTGAAGGGATGTAGGCCATCACGTCGTTGCAATACGCCGTCACCCAGGTCTTCGCACCGTATTGCTTCTTGAACTTGATGGAAAAGTCGACAACGACTTCGCCGCCCATCGTGATCCAGAGCAGATCCCCGAGACGCCATGCCTGCAGTGGATACGGATAAGTCGTGTCGAGCTTGCCAGCGGACTTGAGTTTGATCATGCGCGCCGCCCAACGGCCACGATAGTTGTTCGTATTGCCAGCGAGGGTTGCCAGTTCCTGGTCTGAAGGAAGTGAGTCTATTTCCAGATGAACCGTTTTTAGTTTTGTGGTCAGCGTCGCCGCGAGCACCTCGGTCTTCTGCATCAACGTTTCCTCGACCGCAGCGGCAAGCATGTGACCGTATTGCTCGGCGTAGCGGATTTCGCGGCGTGGAAGAGGATTGATGTCACCGCCGCAGCCGGCGCTGAAAACTGCAGTCGCACCTGGGTGGGCTTTCTCGAGATCGATTTGCGCCCAGCCGGAATAGTCGCCGGTAAATTGGTAGATCGGCAGCACCGTGCTGTGACAGGCGTAGCCAAACACGACCGCCTTCAGTTCGGTCCCGCTGTACGCGGCAAGCACAGGCACATCGTGATCGACCGGACCCTTCAGAGTGTTCGCGAGGCGAAGCTCGGGAACCAGCCCCTCGGGGCGATTCTCGCGGCGGTTCGCACCGAAACGGGAAATGCCGATGCCATGTCGGAGTTCGACCGGTTCCAGTTTCTCGAAAGCTTCTGCCACGATTGTGCAGATCTGGTCTTCAAGCCTGGCCGAGTACGCGTTGATCACCTGAAGGTGCGATTCGGTCAGCGGATAGATATCGTAAAGACCGCCGCGCAACACCGGACCGGTATGAGTGTGCGAGGCGTTAATCATGATCTGGTCGTCTGCGAGCTTGTGTGATGACTTCAGGCGTTCCTTGATCGTTCCGTAAATCGACCTGGTCATACCGAGTGTGTCGGTGCCGATGATGACTGCGCGATTGCCTGCGGCGTCTTCGAGGGCAATAGCTTTCGCCCAGAGAGAATGAATCTTCCCTTCACTCGGTTTGTTGCGACCACCGTAGCCAGCCATCCAGATCGGCTCCTGTGGGGTGATGTCGACCCGTGCAGTCCCCGCCTTCCAAGTATCTGCCCTGAGCGAGGCAGGGAGAAAGCATAGGAAAACGACGCACAACCATGTGAGAAACTGAATGTGCCGTGAGTTGATCAATGCATTCATGAAACGAACTCTCTGTGGTCGGGGGATTGCGTGCGAATCCTGATGACACCGGAGGGAGGTGGGAAAAGCGAAAGGGAGCCTGATTGCGCCACCAGTCTAGTGGCCGCACTTGTGCATCACAATCCTGCGTCTGGCGGCGGACGATTGTCAGCCAGCGGCGTTTCAACTTCCAGAACACCCACGAAGTCGGCTTGGGCATGTTCGAAAGTGAACTCTAACTCTTCGGCGGCTACGCCATCGGCTTGTGAGTCTCGTCCGCAAGGTACGAACACATGATTGGCAAGTGGGACTTGTAGTTTTCTCAGTTCTTGGAAGCAAAGCGTCACGCCGCCAACGCCCCACTCTAAACGCATCAGTTGTTCTGCTTAGCCGTGCGGTCGAGGTGGAGTTCTCATTTCACCTGGGACGGTTCCTTTTTGTCAGGCAAGACTGCTGTTGGTCGGACCACCGTGGACGTGCTCAATATCAATGATGCAGACCAGGTGAAACTCAGACTACTTCTCATGGAGGTCGAGGAGTTTTAAACCTTCATTGCGTGCTTCTGATTTTCTTCCTCTGCAAAGGAACTCGTAAAGGCGGTGGATACTTCGCATTCTGTGAACAAACTTATAGTATAAGACCCTAGGATTCCTCGACTCCTAGGGACGCCATCTCCATGACTTGCACCGAAGCACTCAATTCGCTCTTTCGTCATGAAATCGAGTTTCATCGCCTGGCCCGAACTGCAGGGATTTCTCAGCATGAACGCGAGCAACAGCATGGACAGCATGCCATCAGTCAACATGATGAGCCCCTCATTCGTGCCTGCGAAGGGGTGACGTATTCGTCAGTGGGAGAGCATATGCAACGTCTACTCTCAGTGGGAGACAGTCGGGACGTGCTCGCGGCGAGAGACTCGTTGTTGAAGTTGTTGAAGCTATCGGCTGTTGGAAACGGAGAGGGATGAGCCGATGAGAATACCACGGTTCGGCACCCGTGACTTATTGCTCGTTATCGTAATTTTGGCCCTTGTCCTTGCCCTGTTTGTCCAGCACCGGAGGGCCATGGTCGCTCAAGTGGAAGCGGAGCGGACTCGGTATGAGTTGCTCGACCAGGAGGAGATGCTTCAAGAGCGACTCACCGAGGTCGACAACGAGCGGGCCTGGCTCAGGGAGGAACTTGAGAGCGTGGAGATGGAGCTTCGCGACCTTGGCTCTGAGTGGAACCGTGACCCTTACGGGCCGAGAACTCGGCCCATGGACGAGTCAGAGTGGCAGGATACAGCAGCGGAGTCGGGGAGTCGCTAGTGCACGAGAATGCCTATTCTCGTGAATCGGGATGATGTCTCCGTTTGACGCTCAATCTCGGGGTGATGGCTCACGGTATTCGAGGTAATACAGATTTCCCCCGGCATCTCCTACGATGAGGAAATCACCGTGCGGGTGCCAGGCCACGCTTCCAATCGCACCGTCGACTGCTAGAGTCGCCAGACGTTTTCCCGACTGGACATCCCACAACGCCACGGTCCTGTCATCAGACCCCGTGGCCAGCCGACGTCCGTCCGGGCTCAACGCCACCGAATTCACCACACCCTGATGGCCGCTCAGCACTCGTACGAGATTGGGAGATTCACGGTGGGTTCGCCAGAGCAGAACGAACCAAGGACTCGCGTGTGCCACCAGACGCTCTTCGGCATCGGCGGCAAGGGTCGTGAACCGCAGGGTCCGAGCACGGAAGGAGACATGCTGGGCAAACGCACTCGGTTGGCATGTCGCGTCCCAGTCTTGGAGCTGATGACTCTCCCGTTGGAAGAGACGGAGCAGCGAACCGAGGCCCTCCCGTGGCCCCTCATCGTCATCCGACTCCGATGCAAAGGCCAGGGCCATCGTGAGACAGGGCCATCGTGAGACAATGATGGAAGCCGTCGGCACCGTCCCGTTGAACCGCCCTCTCGATGTGGGCGAAGATGTCGAGGGAAGCGGCGACGCGGCGAGCACAGTCCTGGCGGAAGGCCGCGGTCTCCTCGCCAGGAGTTAGGGAAGCGGAAAACTCCCGCACCAGCGGATGCAGCCGAATCTGGCGTTCCAACAGCTCTTCGACGAGTCGCACCGCATGGAGACGTTTTGGAGTCGTTGACCAGCATTCATTGACTGCACTCGCGTGTGGAGCCGGTCTGGTCGTCGACCAGCGATCACTCTTCCCGACGGAATATCAGGATCTGTTCCTCGACCCGACTTATAAAGAGAAGAGGCCCAGGCTCGACCTCTTTCTGACCAGTATTGGCTTGGCGTACTATTCTGCCTCCTCCGTGACGTGGCACCAGATTATCGATCCTATGCTACAAGGCCAGTATTCAGATTAGCATCAACATTCAGTCACGTAAGAGATAATTCGAACACATCTTAGACAGCTAACAAACTCGCCGAAGAAATGTCCATGCTGTTATCCATATTCATTAGACGTTGCAATTTTTCAACACTTGAATCGATAGATTTTAGTTGACCGCGGCATCAGCGGCCGATCGAATGTTTGTTTGTGCTGAATGACTTCTTGATGCAGTCATTTTGTACAACAACATTCACGTCTGATCCCAAAATCCTCCAAAGATTTCGAGGAACAGATCACCCCAGGACCTTTTCCAAGGAACTTCTCCATGAGAGCCGCCCACTCTCTTGCTCCCACATTTATCGTTGCGCTGGTTCTTTCCCTTACAACACACTGTCGAGCTGACTTCATTGTGGCTCCCGGATTCGACCTCCTCGACACTCGCAGCGCGATCTTCGATTTTGGCGAGCTGACCAATGCGCCTCCTGAACTCCAGAATCTGGGGCTTCAGCCATTCCGAGGCGTTCGGATTGATAGTTTTGATTTCGGTGGCACAACGGGTGTTGTTCACGGCTTAGGTACGACGAGTGCAATCGTCCGACGACTCCAAGAAGCAAATAACCCTGGAAACGCTTTACCATCGGTCACTATCCCGCTCGAGATGGTAGCTTTGTCGTTGCGTAGTGAGTCTGCTCTCGATCTTTCGAGTATCGGTGGTTCGACCAACGAACGTGTTCTTGTTTCTCTGGACCAAGATTCAGGGAACAGTAACATGACGATTAGTTTTGATGATATGAACGTAGGATTATTTGATTCAGTGCTCGACTTTTCAATTGTTTTCGAAGGGGAAGACTCTGGGATCATGATTGAGGGGATCCCGATTCGCCTTGAATCGTTCGGCAGTACGTGGACTCGTGAACCACGACCTGGAACACCCTTGATCATGGGCGTGAATCACTTGCTCAACGGAATCGACACCACTCACGACTTCTTTACTGGGATTGCGAGACACGGCCCAGATCACGTTCACCGAACTATCACGGCGAATCCGGAACCATCGACGATCATACTCGTCGGACTCGGTGGGATTGGCATTGTTGGTTTTCGACAAGTACGGAAACGTTGGGCTTAATCACCGTAGCTGTTCGAACCTCGAACAACTACTTCAGAAGGTGAGTCGGGGCAAGACTCTGCACTCACCAATTGGTCCCCACCTGGGGTCACCAAGAAACCCTGGCGATCATTGCATTGGTGACGAATGGTCATAGAGTCCCGTCGCTCTTTGGGTTCTCGGGCGAGTGATCACATCGATTCTGCTTTACGATGTGATCCTCGTCACAGTGTTCTTCTTCATCGACTTGGGACTCTGGCTTGAGTAATCAAGCTGTCGCAATTCCACATTAGACTGGCTGGCTCACTCCCACAAACAGCCAGCAGTTATCCACACATCTTTTAAATTCTACAACTTCGGATGTTCTCTTGTGATGCGGAACAAGACTTTAAGACCGAGTCGCTTGAGTGGATCGACTGGTAGGTCAAGTCTGGCAAAAGGGAGGACGAGTAACGTGGCGGGATTCATCGGAGTTCTACGACGAGGTCTTTTTGGGATATCGGAGGAAGAGGCCTCCTTCAAGCGCCGAGGATTTCGGACTAGCGATCCTTCCATCCAACAACACTTGGAATACGTCGGGAGAACCTTCATACGAGGCTATCGACTCGCACTAAAAGAGTGTTCTCCCGTGACCCTCGCTCAAGAGCTCAACAAGATCACCCTCGAGTTCCGTGGCTACGCGTACGAAGGTGCAGCGATGGCGCTGACGCTGCTCGACTCGATTTGGGTTGGGCATCGTAATCATCTCACTGCATTTATCTCGGACCAGGGCAAGCAGCACACGTATCTGATCCATGTCGGTGCTGGTTGGGCAATGGCACGGCTCAATCTGAATCTTCAGAAGTCGCTGTCACGTTTAGACCCACTCCTCCGTTGGCTCGCTGTCGATGGTTTCGGGTTTCATGAGGGATACTTCCACGTCAGCCGTTCGTTCGATCGACAGGAAAGGCCCTCTCGACTCACAGGCTATCAACGTAATGCCTTCGACCAAGGGTTAGGGAGGAGCCTCTGGTTCGTCGAAGGGGGCGACGTTGATGCCATCAACAGTAGGCTCAATTCATTCGCCAGGGATCGGCAACCTGACCTCTGGAGTGGTATTGGATTAGCCTGCACATACGCCGGTGGCCGTAGTCGATCTGAAATCGAGAGACTCGTTCACAGTTCAGGAGAGTACCGCAGTCAATTGGCACAAGGTGCCGCCTTTGCTGCGAAGGCTCGTGAACGTGCCCAGAATCCGACTGAGCATACGGAGTTCGCTTGCCAGATTCTGTGCAATTGCTCAGCTGAGGAAGCCGCTTATCTCACCGACCAAGCTCTCGAAAACCTCCCCGAGGATGGTGATGACCCTTCGTTTGCGACGTGGCGTTCACGAATTAAGGAACAGTTCATCCAGGAGAGTACGCCTCTATGAACGCACGGCCAGTCATTCGACAACTCGCTTCTGGGTTCACCGCAGCAGTCGTGATTCTTGTACTCTACTTTTTCACACGAATCCCTGTGCTTCCCAATCACGAACGTGTGATCTTGGCCGAGCGATTCGGCTTTGTCCATCATCCTCTACCCGAACTTGCAGGCTATGAGAGGCAGTCGATTCGATCCGTTCATCCTTCACTGGAGCGAATCTCAGCGTGGATCTCGTCGGTCGGTGCTGCCGTAGCACTCGCTGATCTCGATGGGGATGGACTACCTAACGATCTTGCCTATGTCGATACGCGAATCGATCGACTCGTGATCGCACCAGTTCCCGGCACTCCAAGTCGTTACCCAACGTTCGGACTCGATCCCTCCCCGTTGCACTATGATCCTGAAACCATGGCACCCATGGGATGCCTGATCGGTGACTGGAACGAGGACGGGACTCGCGATCTCTTGGTTTACTACTGGGGCCGCACCCCGATTGTGTTTCTCAACCAGAACGGAAGTGACTTGAGTCACGCTGGTTATCGGCCCGTCGAACTTGTCGAGCATAGGGCACGCTGGTTTACCAACGCTGCGACCTCGGCAGACTTCGATGGTGATGGTCACGTCGATGTCGTCTTTGGGAACTACTTCCCGGACGATTCACACATTCTCGATAGTAATGCAAGCGGAGCGGCCGTGATGCAGCACTCGATGTCGAGGGCGACGAACGGGGGCCGAAACCGACTCTTCCTCTGGTCCGATTGCGCCACAAACGGTGGTGAGTCCTTTAAGTTTCGTGAAGCAGAAGGGGTATTTGATCAAGAAGTCGCCCATGCGTGGACGTTGGCCTTGGGTGCTGCTGATCTGGATGGTGATCTCCTCCCCGAGCTCTACTTTGCCAACGACTTTGGACCGGATCGCTTACTCCACAACCGTTCCGTTCCTGGTGAGCTGAAATTTACGCGACTCGAAGGCCAAAGGGGCTTATTAGATCCCCGTTCCAAGGTGATTGGGAAAGACTCGTTCAAGGGGATGGGTGTCGACTTCGGTGACCTCAATAATGATCGTCGGCTCGACATCTACGTGAGCAATATCGCAGCAGAGTACGCCCTCGAAGAAAGTCACTTTACATTCATCTCTACCGGTGATTTTGATCAACGACTGAGATCAGGGATTGCTCCCTACATTGACAGTAGTGAATCGCTTGGCCTCTCAAGGAGTGGTTGGGGATGGGAAGCTCGTCTTGCAGATTTCGATAACGACGGGATCCTCGAGGCAATACAAGCAACCGGGTTTGTCAGAGGCAAGATCAATCGTTGGCCAGAGTTACATGAACTCGCCATGGGGAACGATGACTTATTACGTGATCCGGGAAGTTGGCCGATCTTCCAATCGGGAGACGACTTGAGTGGTCATGATCAGAACCCATTCTTCGTGCGATCCGATTCTGGCTCTTATGTGGATCTGTCCTCAGCACTCGGTCTCCACGAACCAGGGGTGAGTCGGGGGATCGCGACTGCCGACGTAGATGGTGACGGTCGACTCGATTTTGCCGTCGCGAACCAGTGGGAAAGTTCCTCTTTCTATCACAATAATTGCCCTAATCCAGGCTCGTTCCTCGGACTTCACCTCCTCTTACCACTCGACCAAGGGCGAGTACATCAGACGAGCACGCACTCAGGTCATCCTGATGTTGATACCCTGGGCCGGCCCGCTGTAGGGGCACAAGCAACCCTGACGCTTCCAGGTGATACACCGAGCGACTTCATCGCGCAGGTAGATGGTGGAAATGGTCACTCTGGTGTTCGAAGCTCGGACCTTCACTTCGGCCTCGGCGCATTCCCACCGAGCAAGTTGCTTAAGGTCAACCTTCGATGGCGTGATCCAGATGGCAGAGTACAATCTACAGAACTCCAACTCAAGCCAGGATGGTACACCATCCAACTCGCTTGGCCAATCTCTGAGGACAACTCAATCTGATAGGACTCCCGATGACACCCCACCCGGTTGATAATCGTCTCGCCGCCCTTTGGCGCTTCGCCATTGCCATTACTATTCTCAACATTCTTGGACACACCGTTCTGGGATTTGAGCAATCGTGGGCGCAACCAGCAGTTGCACTGGCAACAGCTTATGCGATGGAGTTGCTGCTGGAGTCCATAAACGCGTGGGCACAACAGCGACCTCGAAGGTTTGAGGGTGGAATCTGGGCACTGATCAGCTTCCTATTGCCCGCCCACATCACTGGACTTGCTGTCTCAATGTTGCTTTACACTAACTCACGGCTCGCACCGATTGCCTTTGCATCTGCTGTAGCGATTGGTTCGAAGGTCTTGGTGCGTGTCCCTCGGGGTAGAGGATGGAAACACAGCCTTAATCCTTCAAATACGGGAATCGCCATCACATTGCTCCTTTTTCCCTGGGTAGGGATCGCACCTCCCTACCAGTTCACAGAATCACTCTCAGGTCTTGGTGATTGGCTCTTACCCATGATAATGATTCTTTCTGGCACTTTCCTGAATACTCGGTTTACCGGTCGTGCTGCCCTCATTATCGGTTGGTTGGCAGGATTTGGCCTCCAAGCTGTACTGCGAAGTCTTGTGTTCGAAACGCCAATCACCGCAGCATTATTACCGATGTCGGGAATGGCTTTTCTGTTGTTCACGTTTTACATGGTGACAGATCCTGGAACTACACCTCGTTCACCTCTTGGCCAATTCATCTTCGGTCTTTCTGTCGCTATTGTGTATGCAATACTAATGATAACACACGTAGTCTTTGGATTATTCTTCGCATTACTGACAGTTTCGGCAATCCGGACACTTGGGTTACTCGCGATCGCTGGACATCAGGCCACGATCCATCGATGGAATCGTCAACCTGAACCGATGGCGAATCCTGTACCGCTCTCCGTTTCATTGGAGGCTGCTCACCGATGACAGTTTCCATCTCAATCGTTGGAATGGCTTGTGAGTATCCCGATGCTCACTCACCAAGCGAACTCTGGGAGAACGTACTCGCTTGTCGGAGATCATTCCGTCGAATCCCCACCGAACGTCTCTCACTGCAAGACTACTATTCTACCGATCGAGCTGCAATGGACCGGACCTACGCTTCCGAGGTTGCAGTGATTCGGGACTATGAGTTCGATCGAGTCAAGTATAAGGTCGCAGGAAACACTTTCCGATCCGCTGATTATGCCCACTGGTTGGCACTTGATGTTGCTCATCGTGCGCTCGCGAGTGCAGGACTTGATGGGCCTCGACTGCCTAAGGAATCAACAGGGGTGTTTCTAGGTAATACGTTGACCGGAGAGTTCTCACGCGCAAACATCTTGCGTTTACGCTGGCCCTATGTGCGTCGTGTAGTCGACGCCGCTTTGACCGACTCGGGTTGGGCTCACGATCGACGTCTTTCATTTCTCTCCAACCTCGAAGCACAATACAAAGCCCCATTCCCTCCGATCGATGAGGAATCACTCGCAGGTGGACTCTCGAACACAATCGCGGGAAGGATTTGTGCCCATTTCGATTTGAACGGAGGCGGCTATACCGTTGACGGAGCCTGTGCCTCATCACTCTTGGCGGTCTCTCATGGGTGCTCGGCGTTAGCGTCAGGAGATCTTGATGTCGCAATCGTGGGTGGTGTTGACCTAAGCCTTGATCCATTCGAGCTTGTTGGTTTTGCCAAGACCAATGCCCTCGCCAACGATGAAATGCGGGTCTTTGACTCACGTTCCGCTGGATTCTGGCCCGGTGAAGGGTGTGGCATTGTTGTCCTGATGCGCTCTGAGGAGGCTCGGAGCCTCAGTCTCACCTCGTACGCCACGATCCGAGGTTGGGGAATCTCTTCTGACGGGAGTGGTGGGATTACCCGGCCAAAAATCGAAGGGCAGCTCTTAGCACTTCGACGGGCTTACAAGCGGTCAGGCTATGGAATCGACACGATTGGTTACTTTGAAGGGCATGGAACCGGAACAGCCGTCGGAGATGCGACCGAGTTAAAGGCTCTGATTGTTGCTCGGCACGAAGCAGGCTCTACCCACCCTGCCGCAATTGGTTCGGTAAAGGCACTTATTGGCCATACCAAAGCCGCTGCAGGAGTTGCAGGTCTAATCAAAGCGATCATGGCCGTTGATAATCAGGTGTTGCCACCAACGGCCGGATGCAGCGATCCACATCCCGAACTTCTGGCAGACAACCCTGTCTTACGAACCCTGACGGATGGATCTCCGTGGCCGCGCGACATTCCTGTTCGTGCCGGAGTAAGCGGTATGGGATTCGGCGGGATCAATGCCCATATCACGATCGAAGGGACCTCGGTAAAACGAGACCGAGGCATCAATAACCACACCCAAAAACTCCTTCACTCGGTGCAAGATGCAGAGCTCCTACTACTCGGTGCAGGCAATATTCAAGAGTTACAAACACTGATCGATCAACTCTTGGATACCGGCCAACATCTCGCGAGAGCTGAACTCGCTGACCTTGCTGCCGAACTCGCTCGAAGGCTTAACGGGACTCCACGGGTCCGAGGCTCTATTGTTGCTTCGACTCCTGCAGAACTCGTTGGGCGACTCACCCTCCTTCGCGCATGGCTTGAGGGTTCCCCTGAACTCCGACTCGATCCACAACAGGGAGTTTTTCTAGGATTCGGTGTGGAGCCTCCTCGGCTCGGTTTCTTGTTTCCTGGTCAAGGGTCGCCAGTGCGTTTGGATGGAGGAATATGGCGCAAGCGATTCGAGCAGGTTGACTCATACTATGCCACACTCCCCTTCCTTTCCGACCATGTGTCTGATTCCACCAACATTGCTCAGCCTGCGATTGCGGCCTCTACAGCTTCAGCCATGCTTGTACTGAATCGGCTCGGTCTGGAGGCTGAGGTTGCCATCGGACATAGTCTCGGTGAGTTGTCCGCTCTTTGCTGGGGTGGAGCGATTGACGACACCGCGCTGTTTCGGATTGCGCAAGCACGCGGTCGAGCTATGGCTGAACATGGGGATCACAATGGCGCCATGGCTAGCCTTCATGCAGCACCAAGTGAGGTTGCGGACTTGGTCGCAGGTGAGCCCTTCGTGATTGCAGGTCTGAATGGGCCGCAACAAACTGTGATCTCAGGGCAGGTTCGATCGATCGAAGATCTCTTGGTCCGGCTCCAGGGTACGAAGTATTCCGGGGTACGCCTACCTGTTTCTCATGCGTTTCACTCCCCCTTGGTCGCCGATGCCGTTCCACTCTTGGCTGCACATCTAGAGCATGAGACCTTCGGACTGCTACGCCGGAAGGTTATCTCAACCGTCACAGGTAGCCAGATTGGTGCAAGTACTTGTCTACCGGAACTCTTATGCCGACAGATTACAGCACCGGTCCAATTCTATCCAGCATGGCAATCCACGGAATCCGAGGTAGATCTCTGGATTGAAGTTGGTCCTGGGAAAGTGCTCTCGGGGCTTGTCTCCTCGATGGGGGGAACTGCTATTTCTGTCGATGCTAGTGGCCCATCCCTTCGAGGTCTACTGACAGCGCTCGGAGCGACATTCGCTCTAGGATCTTCTTGGAATCATCATGCCTTGTTCGGAGACCGGTTTACGCGTCCGATCGCTCTTGATCGAAGACCTTCGTTCTTTGTAAACCCCTGTGAGTTAGCCCCCGCGAGTTCCAGTACACCCACGGAAGCGGATCTCGCCGCTTCTACAATCGGTACTAACGGAAAACCCAGCACTGGTACTGATCACGGGTTACAAGAATCGGTTCCCGAACTCGTGAGGACACTTGTAGCTGAACGAGCTGAATTACCAAAGCATGTGGTTCAAGATGACCATCGATTACTCAGCGATCTCCATCTGAACTCAATTTCTGTCGGACAACTCGTCATTGAGGCAACTCGACGTCTCGGACTTTCCCCTCCTGTTGCCCCAACAGTACTCGCTGACGCGACTATTCGCCAAGTTGTTGACGCGCTTGGAGAGATGGCGGCTAATCCTAACGCCACAACCGCGGAGGGCAGCGCGGACTTAATAGCAGGAATCGGTCCTTGGATCCGCGCGTTTGAAGTATCGCATAAAGTGGATCCATGTCCCCCGCCATCGGTATCGAGAAACTTCACGCCTGGCGAGTGTCGCGTGGTCGCTCCTCGTGACCATCCATTGGCTATACCGCTTCAGGATGCTCTCCGACGTTTAGAAACCGTTAATGGTGTCGTCGTGTGCTTGCCACCTGTACATAACAATGAATCTCTGAGTCTGCTCTTGGAGGGAGCGCGGTCGATTCTCTCGCTGGAGGGTCCCAGATTCTTCGGACTCCTGAAGGAGGGAGGTTGTGGCGCGGCCTTTGCTCGTTCACTTCACCTTGAGATACCCGATGTTTCAACTTGTGTCGTTGATCTCCCCATTAAATCAACTCATGCATTGGATTGGTTTTTGTCTGAAGTACAAGCCACACGACACTACAATGAGGCAGTGTACGATTCACAAGGGATGCGGCGAGTACCGATTCTCCAGCCTGTACGGTCCGGTAGTGTAGAATCGATGATTCCACCGATTAATCACAATGATCACTTGGTCGTGAGTGGTGGAGGCAAAGGCATTGCTGCGGAATGCTCTCTCGCTCTGGCTCGAGAGACTGGCGTCCGACTCACACTCCTTGGCCGTTCGTCTGCGGATTCAGACCGGGAACTCAGTGAAAATCTGAGACGTATGGAGGCGTTCGGGCTCAGCGTCAACTACATCCAAGCCGATGTCACTAAGCATTCCTCGGTGCAGGCAGCAATCGTCCGAGCCGTAACAAGATTCGGCCCAGTTACGGCACTCCTCCATGGAGCTGGGTCCAATTTCCCGAAACGACTCTCTGATCTCGACATGTCCTCAATCCAGAGGACGCTCGCTCCCAAAGTCGACGGGTTAAACAACCTCCTTGGGGCGGTTGATCACGATCAATTGCGACTACTGGTCACATTTGGATCAATCATAGCTCGGGTAGGGATGCGGGGCGAAGCCGACTACGCGTTGGCGAATGAATGGCTTACTCATCAAACCGAGGCATTTCAACTTGAGCATCCGTCCTGCACATGTCTCTCCTTGGAGTGGTCTGTTTGGTCAGGTGTCGGAATGGGAGAGCGCTTGGGTAGTCTGGACACGCTGATCCGAGAGGGGATAACGCCGATTCCCCCTGAGACCGGAGCCTCGATCTTCACTGATCTGATAACACACCCTCCTCGATCAAGCGCAGTTGTCGTCACAGGTCGCTTTGGTGATCCTCCGACAATTCGGTTAGGCGATCCCGACTTGCCATTCCTCAGGTTCCTCGAGCAAACTCAGGTTTGTTATCCAGGAGTCGAACTTGTTGTAGACTCGGATCTGACGATCGATACAGACCCCTACCTTAATGACCATGTCTTCGAGAAAGAGCGACTACTCCCCGCTGTGGTGGGTCTTGAAGCGATGGCTCAGGCGGCCTCGGCACTATTGGGAAGGCCTGGAAGGCTCATCTTCGAAGATGTCCACTTTGATCGCCCAGTCTCGATTCCTGTGCAAGAGAGTGTTACTATTCGACTTGCTGCCTTGGTAACTGAGTCCGATACTGTCGACATTGCGCTTCGATGCAGTACAACGAATTACCGGGCTGACCACTTCCGAACCCGATGCCGATTCGTAGACCCTTCGAGTGATTTTCTCGGATCCGACGACGCGCCACTGGGCGGGAATCCCTACTGTTCTTCATCCACGATCTCTCTCGACCCCGTCAACGATCTTTACGGTACAGTCCTCTTTCAGAGTGGGAGGTTCCGGCGCATCGCCAGCTACAAACAACTGACCGCTACGGAATGCTTTGCTCAGATAAACGACGGCAATTCAGACCCCTGGTTTAGTCAGTTTCTACCCAAGGAATTCTTGCTCGGTGATCCTGCGACCCGAGACGCTGCGATTCATGCAATCCAAGCCTGTATCCCCCACAGAATTCTGCTCCCTCTACGTGTAGCTCGTATCTCGCTCGACCTCACTTCGAAGTGGACATCTGGGTGGATCAAAGCCGTTGAGAGATCCTCCGATGGAAGCACCTTTGTTTACGATCTCGCAATTTATGATCAGATGGGGCAGGTTCGAGAACGGTGGGAAGGCCTGCAGTTGAGGTCCATGCAGGGTTCAGGTTATCGAGGACCGTGGCCAGTACCGTTGCTCGGTCCTTATCTTCAACGATATAGGCAAGAACTGATCCCTGGTAGCTCGACGTCAATCGTCGTCACACGAGATGCGCAAGCGAGTGTGACCTAGCGGAGTGTAACTGCTCCTGAGTTACTCCTCGGCCCAGATTACGTGATCCACAAGCGGCCAGACGGGAAACCCGAGGTACCTGGAGTTTCCGACCTTTCACTCTCACACTCAGGCAATCTCACACTTGCCACTTCAGGGACTCGGCCGGTCGGTTGCGACATCGAGCAGATTGTTGAAAATTCAATTGATAACTGGAGAGACTTACTGGGTCGGCATCGATTTGGACTTGCCCAACTGATCTCAGATGAATTGAAAGAGGACATCAACACTGCTTCGACTCGGGTGTGGTCAACGATGGAGAGCCTTGTCAAAGGTGGAGTGACAGTCGACTCTCCCATCGTGATGGGCGAGGCCCATGAGGACGGCTGGCTTGTCCTCCGATCAGGGGAGTGGAGTGTATCCACCTATGTCGCAAATGTTCAAGGCGAGCCACATGCGCTCGTTATCGCCATCGGAGAAGGGCCATCATGGGCACCTCATACGAATACCGACACATCGTCGCGTTTGAAGAAACCAATGTGGTCGGGAACGTCTACTATATAAACCACCTCCGTTGGCAAGGTCGTTGCCGTGAGTTGTTTTTAAGAGAGCACGCTCCTCAGATCCTCCCTGAACTCACCAGTGGTTTGAGTCTGGCCACAGTTCGCTGCTCTTGTGAATACTTGAGCGAACTCGCACCGTTCGACGAGGTGATTATCCGGATGAGACTGGGTAGCATTTCACAGAATCGGCTTACGTTAGTCTTCGATTACTACCTGAAGAGGAATGAGCGCGCAGAGGTGATGGTTGCTCGAGGCGAGCAACAGATCGCCTGTATGAGGCGTGTAGGAGACCGATTGGAAGCAGAACCTTTGCCAAGTCTATTACGATCAGCATTAGAGCCCTTCATGGACTGATCGAGGCTTATTGACATTCAACTGGACTTCGAACTCGGTCGCCGAATTGTGGGTAACTGAAAGGTTAGCAATGGTGCCGTGGAAGAAGTCGTCCCAGGCATGACCGGCGGCTTTACCTGCCTCGACGATGAGTGGAGGGAGTGTTTCAGTGCATGAAACGGTGGTTGAACGGAGTGTTTGCAGTTCGTGGGTATGCTTTTCTTAATGCATGCAAGTGTAGCGTGGGCTTTATGGAGAATAAAAGAGGTTATCCTGCACGAAGTGCGGGCGTGGATGGAGACCACCGGACCGCCGATCATACAGGATGAGAAAACGTGCGAGGAGATCGAGTGGCACGCACGGAAGAGCCGGCCCGCTCAGCGATCGCGTGACTTCAGCCAACACGCGACCACGTTCAGTTGAATGAAGATGTGGTCGTCGGCTCGGTTCGCCCCGTAATCGGCCTCCTCGTCGTCCCAGAGATGGCAGACGACGCGGTCGATGAGCTGGCCCATTGGCGATCGTGTGTCCCCGACAGTCGAATACAGAAGTTATCCTCGGCGTACGAGTCAGAAATCGAAGGCGAGCCAGAGCGACCTTCTTATTGGCTGGAAGACTTGATTCAGTGTGACGAAATGGACGGATCTGGGCCTCGCGAAACGTGGAAAACCCGAAAGATCATGGCTTCGAGGTGGTCGAACAGATGAACGCGATCGAGGAGTGGGTTGAGCCAGTTCGTCAGCACGCAGTAACTCCGATTCTTAGAGCCGGTGTGAAGTCGAGCGTGCTGCGCTGGGGTTTGGATGATCCGATGCCGCTGCAGCCAGCTGATGATAGGCCCGTTCTCGGGCGGCGTCCGATGAGCCCAACAGTGGATCTCATTGCTGAGCACACCCAAGGCTAGCGTTAACCACCAATGCCAGCTCAGACGATCGAGTGCCGCGACGATCAGAAAGATCACGAGAGAGAGGGAGACGGTAACTCGGTTGCGTTTCCAAACTGGGCACCGTGTAAATGCCCGCGGGTCGTGATGGTGCAAGATATTGGGCCGAGTCACATCGTAGCCCGTCACGGGCCAATCTTCTTTTTCATAGGAGTCCTCAAGCCAATGCATTAGGCCAGAGACGAAGTCGACAACAAGAATGACTCCCAAGGCTTGCAACAGAATCGAAAGGAACGTGGCAATCATCGCGCATCCTCCCTTCCCTTCCTTGATGCAATTTTACCCCAAAGGAGTACCCAGATTGCGAAGAATCCCTCCAGAAGCTCCAAGTTTCGGCTTGACCTCTGACTCGCCAGCAGAGCCTCTTGTTTCCCGTCGTATTAAACGGAGTTTACTCGATTCGCAGGATCCGATCAGGTTTCTCCGTAACTGGGTCCTACCCCAAGCGGGCCAGCTAGATTCCCGGCCACCCAAAGTAACAGCGGAGGCAACGGCTCGCCGAGCGTCAAGGGATGTATTTATGTCCTCAAAGCCCGAGAAATAGCGGACCTCCTTCTGCAGAAGGTGGTTGCATACGGGTGAGAATATCCCTCGCTCCAGGGGGGGGTGGTCTGACCAAAAAGCTCCAGCAACACTTCCGAGAGGTTCGCTTCACTGGTTGTCACGAGGTCGGCAATCGTCACAGAAACCTGGTTCAGCAGCAGGCCGGCACACTTGGTGGCAAAGGCCTGACGGTGCTCTGGGTAGTCAGGGCTGGTCTTGTTCTCAGGGCTCGCAAACTCAATCGCAGCCATGAGGAGTGCGCCCGATCTCGTGTCGTTGATCCGAACTGGGTACTCATCCAAGTTGGGGAGGCCAGTTGGAGCGACCAGCGTTGACTGGGACGGAACCCTCGGATTGCATCTGCATCAGGGAACAGAGTGGATACGAAGTGGCACTTCGATCGTTGAAAACGACTGAAATCCACTTCTCCGTTTTGTTGGTACTGAAAATGCCTGAGGACGCTGCGTAGGTACTGTCTCGGATACTGGCCTCACTTGGTCCAACTTCACTGATCGATCCCGGCGAGGTCGAGAAGAAAGGCGTACTGGAAAGCGGTTTCCCGGTAGCGGCGATAGCGCCCGGAGACACCGCCGTGACTCCCCTCCATGTAGGTGCGCAAGAGCAGTCGATTGTCGCTGGTCGTTTTGGCTCGAAGCTTGGCGACCCACTTGGCCGGCTCCCAGTACTGGACTTGTGAATCGGCCAGCGAGGTGGTCACCAGCAAGTGCGGGTAGTTCAGTGCCTTGACGTTATCGTACGGGGAATACGAGAGCATGTACTCATAATACGTCGGGTCGTTTGGGTTTCCCCACTCGTCGTACTCGAAGGTGGTTAGCGGGATGCTCGGGTCGAGCATTGTGGTGACAACGTCAACGAATGGTACGGCGGCGATGACACCGTGGAAGAGGTCGGGTCGGAGGTTGATTACTGTTCCCATCAGCAGTCCACCGGCGCTGCCACCCTGGGCGAAGAGGCGGTCCGGAGATGTGTAGCCTTCGGCCACGAGGTGCTCGGCGCAGGCGATGAAGTCGGTGAACGTGTTCATCTTGTTGAGTAACTTGCCATCCTCGTACCACGTTCGTCCCATCTCCTGTCCACCTCGGATGTGGGCGATCGCGAATGCAAAGCCCCGGTTGAGCAGGGAGAGGCGTGCCGAGTTGAACGATGCGTCCAGGCTGTTGCCATACGAGCCGTAGCCGTAAAGTAGGAGGGGCCGGGCTCCGTCCACTGGACCGCTCTCTCGATAGACGATCGAAATAGGGACCTCGGTGCCGTCCTTGGCGACGGCGAGCAGTCGATGAGTCGTGTAATCGGCCGGGTTAAAGTCACCAAGAACTTCTTGTTGCTTCACAACGGTCGATTCCCGTGTGGCCAGATCGTAATCGATTGAGGCCAGGGGAGTGGTCAACGAGGTGTAGACGTACCGGAGTGTTGTGGAGTCGATTTCGTTGTTTGGGCCGATCCGAGCCTGGTAGGTCGGCTCCCCGAAGTCGACCTCAAAGGGTTTAGCCCCGTCGTCCCAGGGGCGGACAACTAGCTGGACAAGTCCATTTCGCCGCTCCTCTGTCACGAGAAAAGAGTCGAAGAGTTCCAATCCCTCCAAGAATACGTCCTCTCTGCCTGGCACCACTTCCTCCCAGTGCTCCTTCCTTGGGGAGGTTACGAGTGCCTTCATGAGCCGGAAGTTCTCGGCTCCGAGGTTAGTCCGGATGTAGAACTGGTCACCGAGGTGGTCGACCGAGTATTCCAGGTCCCGCTCCCGAGGCTGGACGATGGTGAAGGATCCACTGGGATCATCCGCGTCGAGGACACGGACTTCGGTGCTAAGGGTTTGGTTCGAGTTAATCAGAATGTATTGATCGGACTTGGTCTTCGAGACGAAACAGGAGAATTCCTCATCTTTCTCCTCGAAGACAAGAGTATCCTCGGCGGGATCGGTGCCGAGAGTATGGCGGTAGATCTGGTAGGAGCGGAGCGTTTGAAGGTCTTGTTTCGAATAGAAGATGGTTGTGTTGTCATTCGCCCAAGCGACGTTTCCCGTGACCTCCGGCAGTATGTCTTCAAGAATCTCTCCAGTGGTCAGATCCTTCACGCGCAGTGTGGCAATGCGTCGCCCAGTGGTATCGGTGGCGAAGGCGAGGAGGTTTGAGTTCGGGCTCACCGAGGTCCGCCCGAGCGAGAAGTACGCGTGCCCCTCAGCGAGCTTATTTTCGTCGAGAAGCACTTCCTCCTCCTCCAGGGTGGCTTTCTTGCGAACGAGGATCCGATACTGCTGGCCCGGCTCATATTTCGAATAATAGTAATATCCGTCGTCGAACACGGGTGCGGTCGAATCGTCCTGCTTGATCCTGGCGACGATCTCCTCGTAGAGCGACTTCTGCAGCTGCTCTGTATGAGCAAGCATCATGTCCGTGTAGGCGTTCTCGGCCTCGAGGTGCGCGATGACGTCGGGGTTCTCCCGTTCTCGGAGCCAATAGTAGTCGTCAATCCGCACATCCCCGTGAGTCTCGAGCCTCTCTGGGATGACGCGGGCGAGGGGGGGCAATGACGTGTCATCCTGAGGGAAGGCGGTCGAGGTCGAGGTGAACACAATGACGAGTAGCAAAGTGAAGTTTCGGAGGGACACGTTCGGACTCCGTATGGTGAGAGCATCGATGGTTCTCGGTCCCTTGGCGGATCACGTCGCGATGAACACCGGGGCCACGCCTTAGACGATAGCAGGTGCAAAGTAGGAGACGATAGGAATTGACGACCCACGAGGGGTGCGACCTCGGAACGATGTGGCTCACTTCATTTCAAGCCGCCAACGGGAAGCCTTCCCCACGGAGACGATTCCAGAATTGATCCCAGCGACCCGAAGTGTACGACAACCAACGAAGGATCAATACCGTCTCAGCACCACGATCCTTTCATTTCATCCGTCACGGTCGAGTGGGCAGAAGGTCTTGCCCCCTTGATGATGGGTGATCCGTCTGTGTCGCATCGTTGCAAGGTTTCGGTGGTCGCGAGGACACCGGCTTGGTTGAGTGCTTGCTGGATGAGTTCTTCAGCGTCGAGCATGGCGTCGGCGTCGGGGATTTCGATCTGGA